>JAQUWL010000002.1 GCA_028692875.1 Sulfurospirillaceae bacterium | reverse complement strand
CAAAAAGATAGCTAAATCTTTTTAATTGTGCATACCCTTTTATCCCATTAAACAAATAATCTATTTGCATCTCGCACTCTTTATTGCTCCTCTAAAGAGTGCCATATGTTTCTGAACTTATACAGTTTTTTAACTAACAAAAAATATTTTTTCGCCAACTTGTAGTAATAATTTTAGAGCATGATAAGCACTTTGTGACTGGATATAGTGTCTATCTCCTTGAAGAAGTAACCTTTCAACAACGGCTTGAGAATTTTTAGCCTGAACTCCTATAAAAACTGTTCCAATTGGCTTTTCAGCAGTTCCTCCGTCTGGTCCCGCTATACCACTTGTGGCTATTGCAAAATCGGCTTTTCCTGTATTTAGAGAGCCTTCAAGCATCTCTTTTACGCAAAGCTCACTCACGGCACCATGCCTTTCTATCGTCTCTTTAGAAACTCCTAGCCACGACTCTTTTATTTCGTTTGCATATGTTACTAAGCCACCTGAGAAAACATTTGATGCTCCAGAGGTTCTTGTCAGCATGGAACAGATAAGTCCTCCAGTGCAACTCTCAGCAACTGTGAGTGTTTTTGCGTAAAAGTTAAGCGACTCAACAATGTGTTTTACTATGTTATCACTTTGTATAAATTTTGTAGGGAAAAGAGATTTTACGGATTTTAAAAAATTTTCCATATTGCCATATTTGCATGAGACAGCCTCGACACTTGCCCATCCCTCAATAATTGATGTAACATTTATTTTTATTTCATAGTTTTGTGCCAATGGCTCTAGTAAAATCTTTGTTGAATCTTGGTCAAGCCCTATCATGGAAAAGATAAAAGACTCTCCTTTTTTTTGAAGAAGAATAGGTGGCAACGTCTTATTTTCGATTGCTTTTATGACATTGATTGTATATTTTTCATTGCTTATGACGTAGCTATTTTTTTCATATATGCTCGCTTGAGAGGGCATAAGGGTATCTTCTTTTAGCTCTAGAGCATCTTTGTTGAGAGTGGATATAGTTTTTCCAATAAGATTAAAGTTGTCTTCAGAGGCAAAAATAAGTGCTTGTTCGCAATTATTTAGCGTCTCTTCAAGCGTAAAAAACATATCTTTGTCGCTTTTGTCTAGAAAAATAGTTTGATCCATTATTCCTACATGTAAGGATACCACAGAGTAGATATAGTTCAAAAAAGGGGTGTTATGCTTGAGTGTTTTGCCAACAACAATAAGTGCATTTTTCAAGATGTTGCCTTAAATTAAAATATTGTATTGTCGCATTATATCAAAAGGTTCGCATTGTTGCTATTTCGATTTGGGCGTTATCATAAGTACGCCTTAAATCGTTTTTGGATAAACTTGCGTAATTTTAGAGAATAGCGATATGCATATTTTCTCGATTTTTAAGGAGATTGATACGATGGATTATAAGGATACTTTGCTTCTTCCTCAGACTGCTTTTCCAATGAGAGGAAGCCTGCTCGAAAATGAACCAAAACGATATGCTAGATGGTTCTCAAGTGATGCCAATGCATACGAAAAAATGAAAAAAAACAGGGCAGATGCTAGTAAAACTTTTATCTTGCACGATGGACCACCTTATGCCAACGGACATATCCATATCGGTCATGCACTAAATAAAGTTCTCAAAGATGTTATCGTAAAAACGCACTATTTTTTAGGAGAAAATGTGCGTTACGTTCCTGGCTGGGATTGTCATGGATTGCCGATTGAGCAACAGGTCGAGAAAAATATCGGCAAAGAGAAAAAAGAGTCTTTGCCTAAAAGCAAGATAAGAGAGCTTTGCAGAGAGCACGCTAAAAAGTTTATAGATATTCAAAAAGAGGAGTTTAAATCTTTGGGTGTTGTTGGGGATTGGGAAAATCCTTATATGACAATGAAGTTTAAATTTGAAGCAGATATCTATCGAGCATTGTGTCAAGTCGCAAAACAAAATCTTTTAATAGAGCGAAGCAAACCAGTTTTTTGGTCGTGGGCAGCTCGTACGGCTTTGGCGGAGGCGGAAGTTGAGTATGGCGAAAAAGAGGATTACTCTATATTTGTAGCTTTTAAATTAGAATCAGATGCCATTCAAAAACTTGGATTTGGCAGTGATGTATCGGTCATCATTTGGACAACAACTCCGTGGACACTTCCTGCTAACGTGGCGATTTCTTTCAATCCTGAAGAGGTTTATGTTCTCACAAAAGATGGCTATATTGTTGCTAAAGCGTTGCACGAGAACCTGCTTGAGCAAGGCGTTGTGAAGGGCGAAATCGCACAAACATTGAGTGCAAAATCATTGGAAAATCTTTACGCTACCAATCCCTTAAATGGTAGAAAATCAAGACTTATTTTAGGCGAACATGTAACGATGGATGGCGGTAGCGGATGTGTGCATACAGCTCCAGGGCACGGCGAGGATGACTATCGTGTCGGCTTAAAGTACAATCTTGAAGTTTTGATGCCTGTTGATGAGCGTGGTTGTTTTGATGAAACATTGGTAAGAGAAGGGCTTTTGCCAGATGCTCAAACTTTTGTTGGAGAGCATATCTTTAAAGCCAATGAGAAAATTTTAGAGCTTTTGGGTACATCACTTTTGAAGTGTAGTAAGTTTAAGCACTCTTATCCGTTTTGTTGGAGAACTCATCAGCCTGTTATTTACAGAGCGACTAAGCAGTGGTTTGTGGCTATGGATGAGAAGACAAATGGCAGAGACACACTTAGAAATATGGCGTTAAAAGAGTTGGAAAATGTTAGATTTTATCCAAAATCTGGCATCAACAGACTAGGAAGTATGATTGAAAATAGACCAGACTGGTGCATATCTCGTCAGCGTGATTGGGGCGTGCCAATAGCGTTTTTTAGGGATAAAAACACAGGCAAGCCCATATTTGATGAAAAAGTGGTAGCGCATATTGCAATGATTTTTGAAGAAAAAGGTGCTGATGCGTGGTGGGATTTGAGCGTTGAAGAGCTTTTGGTGCCAAATAGTGGATATGATTTGGAAAATCTAGAAAAAGTAATGGATATTTTGGATGTTTGGTTTGATAGCGGCAGTACATGGAAGGCTGTTTTAGAATCCGAGGACTATGATGCTGGGGATTATCCTGCGAGTATGTATCTTGAAGGTAGCGACCAACATCGTGGATGGTTTCAAAGCTCTTTACTTGTGAGTGTTGCAAATAACTCAATAGCACCATACAAAAAAATCCTAACACACGGCTTTACAGTCGATGAGAAGGGCGAAAAGATGAGCAAATCAAAAGGCAATGTTGTAGCACCTTCGGATATAGCTAAGCAACATGGCGTGGAGATTTTGCGTTTGTGGGTTGGCACGAGCGAATATACGACTGATTTGAAAATCAGCGAAAACATCTTAAAGCAAATCGGCGAGCAGTACCGAAAAATACGCAATACTTTCCGTTTCCTTTTAGCAAACGTAAATGATTTGGAGCAGATTGTTCCTTGTGAGCAGATGGGCACACTTGAGAGATGGATACTTTCTCACGCAAAAGCGGTTTTTGATGAGGCGCAGGGATATTTTAAAGAGTATGATTTTTCAAAAGGCTTTGCACTTTTAAACCACTTTATCGCCGTAGAATTAAGTGGAATTTACCTTGACATATCCAAAGACAGACTCTACTGTAACGCAAAAAATGACACACTAAGACTCTCTTCACAAAGTGCAATGGCATTGATAGCAAGAGGTTTGATGGAGTTAATGGCACCAGTTTTGACTTACACAATAGATGAGATTATGGAATATGCTCCTAAGGTTATAAAACAAGATTGCAATGACGTTTTTGATTTGGTTTATGCTCCGCTTCCAAGTGTTGCGGTGGATTTTGATGAAGCTTATATGATTCAAGCTAGAGAGAAATTTTTTGAGATTGTTGATGGACTCAAGAAAGACAAAGTTATCAAATCAACGCTTGAGTTAGTCGTGCAAACAACATCGCCAAAAATAGGCGCACTTGAGAAAGTTGATGCTGAAGATTGGTTCACGGTAAGTAAAGTTATAACGCATGACGAAGATGGTGCTTTGGGCGAATTTATGGTCGATAATGACACGTTTAAAATCCTAAAGGCTTCAAAATGCAAATGTCCTCGCTGTTGGAAATATAGAGCCAAAAGCGAAGAAGAGGTGTGTGAGCGATGTTCAAAGGCATTAAATGTTTGATTTTTCTAAACCAGCAGAATTGAGTATGATATTTGCAACCATAGGCGTTATTTTTATAGTTATTGGTGTGTGCATTTGGTTGATAAATAAAGAGACAAAAAGGAAAAAAGAAAAAGGAGAGCTGTTTTGATAACGTTAAAAGAGGCGTTAAAGCTTCCAAAAGAGGAGATATCCAATTTAAGAGCAGACTTAAAGCGAGTTATACAAGAGAAAAAAAATATCGGCGCATACGTTGAACAGCTTACATGTAAGCCAATTTCTGAGTACGGCGAAGGGATTCCTGTTGCTATCAAGGATAACATTCAAGTTACGGGATGGGAAGTAACAAGCGGTTCAAATATATTGCAAGGATACATCGCACCGTACAATGCAACCGTTATCGACAATATCCTAAAAAACGGACTTGCTCCATTTGGTCGCACAAATATGGATGAATTTGCTATGGGAAGCTCAACCGAGTCCTCGTTTTATGGAAAAACACTAAACCCTCACAATCTTAAATGCGTCCCTGGAGGTAGTAGTGGTGGCAGTGCAGCAGCAGTAGCTGGCGGTATGGCAATAGCAGCTTTGGGAAGTGACACGGGCGGAAGTATCCGTCAGCCAGCGGCGTTTTGCGGTTGTGTTGGTATGAAGCCAACTTATGGAAAGGTCAGCAGATACGGACTTGGTGCGTATTCAAGCTCGCTCGACCAGATAGGACCCATCACTCAAAATGTTGAAGATGCGGCGATTTTGTATGACATTATCGCTGGGCATGAATGCAGAGATTCGACAAGTGCAAATATCGTACATGTAAAGGTAGGCGAGTCCTTAAATCCTGATAGAAAGATGACTATCGCAGTTATTGAAAACTACCTAGAAGATGCGAGTTTAGAGGTTAAAGCCAAAATGATAGATGCTATTAAAGTGCTAGAAAAAGAGGGACACAAGATAATCTATCGTAATTTTATCAACTCAAAATATGACATTGCGACCTATTATGTTATCGCAACTGCCGAAGCTAGCGCAAATCTAAGCCGATATGATGGCGTAAGATATGGCAATAGAGCACCTAGTGATAACCTTAAAGAGATGTTTAGAAAAAGCAGAAGTGATGGTTTTGGCGAAGAGGTAAAAAGGCGCATTTTGTTGGGAACTTTTGTTCTTAGTAGCGGTTATTATGATGCGTATTATATCAAGGCGCAAAAAGCGAGACACTTTATCAAAGCCCAATATGAAGAGATTTTCAAAGAGGCGGAGCTTATTTTTATGCCAGTTACTCCGACAACTGCGTTTGAGTTTGGTAGTAAAAGTGACCCATTGGAGATGTATTTGAGCGATATTTACACCATATCGTTAAACTTAGCAGGACTTCCAGGTATCTCAGTGCCTATCGGCAAAGACTCAAAAGGACTTCCGATAGGTGGACAGTTGATAAGCAAGGCGTATGCGGAGCAAGATCTATTTGATGGTGCTATGAGTTTAGAGCGTGCATTGAGATAGGTTTTAATGTGTTGGAACATCGAAGTAAAAAAGGATAGATAATTATGAAAATGCGAAAAAGAGCTTTAACATTTGAAGATGTGTTATTGGTACCAAAATATTCAGAAGTGCTTCCAAAAGAGGTAAGCATTAAGACACAATTAACAAAAAAAATAGAGTTGAATATCCCGTTAATTTCTGCGGCTATGGATACTGTTACGGAACATAGAGCGGCTATCATGATGGCAAGACTTGGTGGGATTGGCATTATTCATAAAAATATGGATATTGAATCACAAGTACGTGAAATCAAGCGTGTAAAAAAGAGCGAAAGTGGCATTATCATCGACCCAGTGTCTGTTCATCCTAATGCGACCATCAAAGAGGCTTTGGTAATTATGTCAGAATACCGAATTTCTGGTGTCCCTGTTGTGGATGATAACAATATTTTAATAGGTATTTTAACCAATAGAGATATGCGTTTTGAGACTCGATATGACAGAAAAGTAGAAGAGATTATGACTAAGATGCCTTTGATAACCGTTGCTAAAGGCACTACTTTGGATGATGCGGAGAGGATTTTTAGAACAAATAAGGTTGAAAAACTTCCTGTTGTTGATGAAAATAACCACCTTGAGGGTTTGATTACGATTAAAGATTTGAAAAAAAGACAAGAGTATCCAAATGCTAACAAAGATAGTTATGGACGTTTAAGAGTTGGTGCGGCTATCGGCGTAGGTCAGATGGATAGGGCTGAGGCTTTGGTAAATGCGGGAGTTGATGTGTTAGTGTTGGACTCTGCGCATGGACATTCTCGCGGAATTATTGATACTGTTAAGGCGATTAAAAAGAGTTTAGATGTAGAGATTATCGCTGGCAATATCGCTACATGTGAGGCTGCTCAAGCATTGATTGATGCGGGTGCGGATGGCGTCAAGGTGGGAATTGGACCAGGTAGTATCTGTACAACTCGTATCGTATCTGGTGTGGGCGTGCCTCAAATGTCAGCTATCGAAGAGTGTTCCGAAGTTGGCAAAAAACATGGCGTGCCTGTTATAGCTGATGGTGGGATTAAATACTCTGGTGATTTTGCGAAGGCTTTAGCCGCAGGTGCCCAATGTGTCATGATAGGAAGTTTGCTGGCTGGAACAGATGAGAGTCCCGGTGATGTTATAACATATCAAGGAAGACAATATAAGGCTTATCGAGGCATGGGAAGCATCGGAGCGATGACAAAAGGAAGTAGTGATAGATATTTTCAAGAAGGAACCGCTGCTGATAAACTTGTGCCAGAGGGTATCGAGGGTCGAGTGCCACACTCAGGCTCCATAAAAGATGTAGTTTTTCAGCTCCTAGGAGGACTTCGCTCATCTATGGGGTATGTGGGTGCTAGAGATATTTCTGATTATCAAGAAAAAGCAGAATTTGTGGAGATTACAAGTGCTGGGCTTAAAGAGAGCCATGTTCACGATGTTATCATTACGCACGAAGCACCTAATTATAGGGTCAATTAAGGCAAATTGTGAAAATTCAAACTTTTGTAGAGTATTTTGACGAACCTTTATATCTTGAGAGTGGTCGTATTTTAGAGTCGTACCATCTTAAGTATGAGACTTATGGCGAGACAAACCAAGATGCATCAAATGTTATCGTAGTTTTTCACGCACTTACAGGTAGCCATCACGCTGCTGGTCGTTATGAAAACGATACCAAAGTCGGCTGGTGGGATCCTTTGATAGGCGATGGAAAGACTTTAGACACTACAAAATATTGCGTTTTGTGTGTCAATGTTTTGGGAAGCTGTTTTGGCTCCACTGGTCCTATGAGTTTTGAGGGTAAAGAAAAAGAGCCAATGCGTCTAAATTTTCCCGTTATAACCATCAGCGATATGGTTACCGCACAAATTAATCTATTTAAAAAGATAGGTATTAAAAGTGCGTACGCTGTTATCGGAGGCTCTATGGGCGGTATGCAGGCACTTTGTTTGGCGGTTGAACATCCAGAGTTTACCAAGCGTGCCATCTGCCTTGCCTCTACTTATGCTACAAGTCCGTGGGCTATTGCGTTCAATAAAATAGCGATGGAAGGGGTTATGCGAGACCATCGTTTTAAAAATGGTAACTATGATATTAAGGACTTTGAAGAAGAGGGCATGGACAGTTTTGCGATAGGACGTATGGCAGGACATATCAGCTTTTTAAGTCCATATTCTATGGATAAAAAATTTGGCAGAAACTATGTCGAAACAGATGGTTTGTATGAGCTTTTTGGTCGTTTTCAGATAGAAAAATACCTAGAGTATAACGGACACAGTTTTGCAAAGCGGTTTGACCCGTTAAGTTATCTGTATATCATCAAAGCGATGAATATTTTTGATGCTACTAGAAACTATGATTCACTTGCGGATTCGCTAAAACACATCAAGGCAAAACTGACCCTCATCTCATTTAAAGGGGATTATCTGTTTATGCCAGAAGAGATGGAGTTTATACGAGCGACACTGGAAGATATGGGAAGAGGCGACAAAGTAGACTATTTTTGCATTGATAGCAACTATGGTCACGATGCTTTTTTGGTGGAGTATGACAAGTTCGACTTCTACATAAAAAAAGCACTAGAGGCAAAACAGTAAGGTTTTTTATGGCTAAAAATACAGATAAAACAGTGAGTTTTGAGCAAAAGTTGGAAACCGCAAAAGATATTTTAAATACCCTATCCAATCCAGAGTTGTCTCTTGAAGATGGGATGAAAAAGTATCAAGAGGGCATTAGAGTACTTCAAGAGGCGACACAGATGATAGAAAGTGCAAAACTTGAGTACGAAAGGTTGCAACAAGGAGAGAAGTCATGAAGATAGCTGCGTTACAACTCTCAACACTTCCTATGAGTGATGTGAAGTTGGATTATTATTTTAAGATTTGTAAAAAACAGGGTGTGAATTTATTGCTTTTGAGCGAATATGCACTCAATAGCTTTTTCAAAGAGCTAGAGCAGATGCCAAAAAGCATGATAAAAGAGCAATCTAATCATAAAATAGAGATTTTGAAAAGCCTCTGCATAGAGTATGACATAAATGTTGTAGCACCTATAGTTACGATAAAAGGAGAGCATTTATATAAAAGCACAGCACGCTTTTCTCCAAGATCGGTACATTTTTACGACCAGCAATTTTTAATAAACTACAAGCATTGGAACGAGGAGCGATTTTTCGACAATGTGCTAGAAAAATTTTCCTTACCTATTTTTGTATTGGATGGATTTCGTTTTGCTATCGTCAATGGCTATGAGCTTCATTTTGATACTGTATGGCAAGAGGTTATGC
This sequence comes from Sulfurospirillaceae bacterium, assembly GCA_028692875.1. GTDB lineage: Bacteria > Campylobacterota > Campylobacteria > Campylobacterales > Sulfurospirillaceae > JAQUWL01. The sequence continues at coordinate 125,445 of JAQUWL010000002.1, read as the reverse complement.
GTAAAAATATAGATGTCGTTTTGATGTCTAGCTCTTCGACGTTTGATTCTTTGCAAAGATGGCAGGAGCTTATCAAAAGCAGAGCGTTTTTAAATAATGTATATATCTTAAGAGCCAATCGTATCGGCTCATACAAAGAGGGTGCGGAGGCGTGGAGATTTTATGGGCATAGCAGTTTGACTTCCCCTTTTGGCGATATTGAGCTTTGTTTGGGCGATAAAGAGGAGATTTTGGTTGCAAGTGTCGATAAAGATGTCCTTGCAGAGGCACGAAAAATGTGGGGATGGAAAAAACAAGTTCTCAAAAGAGAGCTTTTGTGAAAGAGTATTTTCATAGACAAATAGAGCTTTGGGGTGAAAAGACGCAGCAAAACCTGCAAAGCAAAAGAGTTGTTATCATCGGATGTGGCGGACTAGGCAGTTCGCTTGCATTTGCACTTGGAAGCTCCGGCATAGGCGAGATACATGTGGTGGATTTTGACACAGTGAGCGTGCACAATATCCACCGTCAAATCGCTTTTAAAGTAGGCGATGAGGGAAAATACAAAGCCGATATCGTCAAAGAAGTCATAGAAAATCGTTGCCCTTTTGTGAAGGTAAGTTCCCATATCGGACGACTTGAAGCCTTTACATGTAAGGATATCGAGGTTGATTTGATACTTGATGCTACGGACAATCTTCCAACAAGAGCGTTGATAGATGAGTATGCAAAGGCAAAAAATACGCCTTGGGTTTATGGCTCGGTTGAGGCGTTCAATGGGCAAGTTTGTTTTTTTGACAAAAGTAGTTTCAGTGCGTTTAAAGTGACGGATAAAAAACCAGCAGGCATCGCAGCTCCAATAGTTATGCACATCGCTTCACTTCAAGCAAATCTAGCACTGCGTTATCTTGCGGGACTCAGTGTCAAAAAAGATTGGCTTTATTATCTATATTTTAATGACGAAGGCGAGTTGATAACCCAGAAGTTTGGAATGCCAAAGCCATGAAGGGTTTGAGTTGAGTAAAAATATTAAAAAACTTACAGCTAGAGAGAAAGCAATATTAGCTGGTTTATACTTATCAAAGTTTGATGTTGAAGGTTTGAAATTTTTGGGGTTTGAGAATTTTACGGAAGCCTTTAATATTATCGGTTTAGCATTGGCAATTAAACCAGCATCAATAAAAAATTATAGAGATGAATTTGACCCTTTTTTCCCAAATTTACGAAAAGGTCGGCATAAAAGAGAAATTAGACAATATTGTAAAAATATTTATGACGTTTTTCATACATTGAATTTAATAGATTTTTCATTGTTACTTAAAAAAATATTTATGAAGACCATGATTTAGGTATCTTAATGGAAGAGATTGCCAAAAGTGAAGAAGAGGAAGAAAGTTCATTTGCTAAGCGACTTATTACGGGACAAGCAGCAGAACAATATTTTAGAGACAATTTTTCAGCTATTGATGTGTTTAAGGGGTATGATATTCAAGATACAACCAAAATGGGATGTGGTTTTGATTTTAAGTTGGCTTCAGAAGAAAAAAAATGTTATTTTGGTGTTGAGGTAAAAGGGCTTAGTGAAATAAGAGGCAATATCATTTTAACAAATAAAGAGCACATGGCTGCAAATTTTTTAAAAGATAGATATTTTATTTTTGTTGTAAAAAATCTCAAAGAAAATCCATCTCACAATATTTACCAAGATCCATTGGTAAATATGAATTTCAAACGAGTTGAAAATACTGTTATGCAGATTAATTGGAATGCTTCTATTTTATGATAAAAATTTTTACAAAAAACAAACAGTATTCGTTAGAGGAAATTATATACATTTGCAATAAGTATGACTTGATAACCGTAGATTGTTTAAAAGATGAAAATATGATAAGTGTTGAAGCATATAATGATGGAGCTTTAGGAGATTGTATTTTTGAATTTAAAAGAGTTGATGATGATATTTTTAAGCTCAGTTATGTTGACAAAGAGGAATTGCAAGTATTTTATGAAAATTGTCCAAAAATCCAAAATATAAAAAAGGAAAACCATTGCATTTTGAACCCTATCCATTTGAAAAACTAACAGATTTACTCAAAGATATCGTACCAAATCCTAGCTACAAGCCCATATCTCTAACCATCGGAGAGCCACAGTTTGAGACGCCAGATTTTATTCAAGAGGCGTTAAGACAAAACACAAAATGGCTCAACAAATACCCAAAAACCGCAGGAGAGCCTTTTCTTAAAGAGGCACAGTTGGGATTTGTAAAGCGTCGTTTTGGTGTGAATCTAAAAGAGAGCGAGCTGATTCCGACATTTGGAACACGTGAGGTGCTTTTTAACTTCCCGCAGTTTTTGCTTCACGACAAACCAAATCCAGTTATGGCATACACAAACCCTTTTTATCAGATTTATGAGGGTGCGGCTATCGCAAGTAGAGCCAAAGTTTTGCATATCAACCTTACATGTAAGAACGATTTTAAACCAGATATGAGTTTGCCAGAGTTGCTGGGGGCGGATTTGATTATTTTAAATTTTCCAAATAACCCGACTACGGCAACATTGAGTCTTGAAGAGCTTGGCGAGTGGGTTAAGTTTGCGTTAAAGCACGATATTGTCTTGCTCAATGATGAGTGTTACAGCGAGATATATGTCGACAAAAAACCGCCTTCACTCCTTGAAGCGAGCCTACATGTAGGAAATGATACATTTAAAAATGTGCTTGTTATTAACTCGATATCAAAACGAAGTTCTGCTCCAGCTCTTCGTTCAGGTTTTATCGCAGGAGATGAGGCGATACTAAAGTCCTATTTGCAGTATCGAACCTATGTCGGGGTTGCCATTCCGCTTCCTTTACAATACGCCTCCGCTGCGGCGTGGAGTGATGATGTACATGTAGAGATTATTCGTAAAGAGTACGCTCTTAATGCAAAATCAGCACAAGAGATATTGGGCGTTGCGATGCCCGAGGCGACGTTTTATGTATGGCTACATGTAGAGAATGATTTGGCTTTTACAAAGGCTTTGTATAGGGAAAAAAATATCAAAGTTTTACCAGGAAGTTTCCTTGGTAGGGGCGGAATAGCAGATGCTTATGTGCGAATAGCCTTGGTTGAGAAAAACTCTACGATGACAGGCGTTTTGAAAAATTTGAGTGATTTTATAAAAGGAAACCATTGAAAAAAGTTCATTTTGTAGGTATTGGTGGTATTGGTCTTTCGGCATTGGCACGTTTTTTAAAAGAAAAAGGATACACGGTTACTGGCTCAGACATAAGAGCTACAAAGATTACTTCTGCGCTTGAGCAAGAGGGTATTGAGATACAGATTCCACATAGTTCGCAGTGTATCAAAGATCAAGATTTGGTGGTTTATTCTGCTGCGATTAAAGGCGAAAATGTCGAATTGCTTGAGGCTAAGAAAAAGGGCATAGCAACATTTTCTAGAAAAGAGGCTTTGCTATTTATACTAAAAGACAAGCGTGTTTTTTCGGTTTGCGGAGCACATGGCAAAAGTACCACAAGTGCGATGTTGGCGTCATTGATAGACGGTACGGTCATCATCGGAGCAGAGAGCAAACAGTTTGGAACAAATATGTATTTTCGAGATGGCGACAATGTTATTTTTGAAGCCGATGAGAGTGACGAGAGTTTTTTAAATTCAAATCCATATATCGCCATCGTGACCAATGCTGAGCCAGAACATATGGAGTATTATAACTACGACTATGAGCGTTTTTATGGGGCTTATAAGCATTTTTTGCAAAGTGCAACACTTCGAGTTATAAATGCAGAAGATGAGTTTTTAGGCACGCTGGAGAGTCTTGAGGCAATCCGTCTTTATCCAAGCCGTGATATAAAAGATATCCAAACAGTTATGCGAGACAATGAGCCTTTTACCTCTTTTGTGTTGAAGGATTTGGGGCGTTTTGAGGTTTGGGGCATCGGAGAACATATGGCGATAGACGCTTCTTTGGCGATTTTGGCAGCACTAAATGAGATGGATGTTGAGCTTATAAGAGAAAAGCTAAAAAATTTTAAAGGCATTAAGAAGCGGTTTGATATCCTACATGTAGAGAAAAATTTTGCTCTCATAGATGACTATGGGCACCATCCAACAGAGATTAGAGCAACTATCGAATCGGTCAAAAAATACTCGCAGTTGATGGGATTTTCAAAGATTACTGCTATTTGGCAACCGCACAAATACTCAAGAACCATCGACAATCTGGAGGCTTTTGTGAGCTGTTTCGAGGGAGTTGATAGATTGATTATTTTGCCGGTTTGGAAAGTTGGAGAAAAAGAGATAGAAATAGACTTTAAAAAAGAGTTTGCACGGTATAATTTGATGTTGGTGGATTGCGTCAAAAGGAGTGAATCTTCTATTGAGGCAATCAAAGATGCCAAATCGTGCGCAAAACTAGATGATGGTTTGGTTATCGGCTTTGGCGCAGGAGATTTGAGCTATCAACTAAGGGGTATCATTTAATGCAAATCATTCTTTTTTTACTTGTTACTGTTTTAATAGTTTTTATTTTTTCATTAGATAGTGAAACTTTGTCAAAAAAAGCGAAAATATTTTTGCTTTTAGGCATCGGTATTGTTGTTTTAGCTGGCTGGTTTTACGAAGCGAGCCTTTTGAATACACAAGAGAGAAAAAGAGCTATCGTAAGTGCTTTTGAGCAAGGAAAAATCCTTACATGTAAAGATATTAATGTGACTTCAAAAGAGTTTCTTTTTTCCAGCGGAACATCGGTGTTTGTACCGTTAGGTCACGTTACGCACTTTAAAGGCGTAGTTATAGATGTTTTGGATTGTAAAATAGACCAATAATGGAAAATCTCTTTTTAAAACTTGATCTTGGCGACTATGCTGAGTCGTTTAAGCTTTTTTTGGCACGTGAAAAACCGTTTTTTATAGAGGGCGACTCCGCTATTCATTATAGATTGATAGAGGAGTTGTTTCAAGCCACTACTTTAAAGCCTCTTCCAAAAGTTCAAGCCCTAGATACACCTCTAATACATCTTGGAAAGCAAGGAGTTTTGCGAATTCAAGAGATTTTTGCTTTTGTGCGTATCATTAACTATTTTGCTTATCTTAAGACGATTTTAAAAGAGAATCATCTTGGCGAGTGGATGGAAAAAATCCTTATCCCAGTTGAAATTATGCGTATTTGTGACTATTTTGATGAAAAAGGCGAGTTAAAATCCTCTGTGGATGAGCAGTTTTTGCATATTGAGCGAGCCTTAAAAGTCATCAAAGAGGAAAAAAGCACAACGCTTAGACGCATTATATCAAGTGCTAAAGTGGCGATGTATCTTGTAGATAGGCAGATACACTATGTAAATGATCAAGAAGCACTTTTGCTTAGAGGTGGATTTAACCACGCTTTAAAGGGCAATGTTATTGGCAGAAGTAGCGGTGGATTTTTCTATGTTGTGCCAGAAGCACTTTCAAAACTCATATCCAAAGAGAGTGAGCTTGTGGACAAAAAAGAGGAGTTGATTTACAAATATGCCAAAGAGATTTCGACTCAATTTTTAAAATTTTTAAAATTTCTTACATACATAAACAGAGAATTTGACCGTTTCGATGCCTACTTTGCAAGAGTCTCTTTTGCTAAGGCAAACGATATGGAATTTGTATTGCCTAAGCGCAATCACGCTATAAAATTGCACCGTTTTTGCCATCCTGCCATCAAAGAGCCTAAGCCTATTGATATTGATTTTTCCAAAAGAGTGCTGATGATAACAGGCGTAAATGCTGGCGGAAAAACGATGCTTTTAAAATCCATCCTAAGTGCGACTTTGCTAGCAAAATACCTTTTGCCTATGAAGATAGATTCTCAAAAGTCTGAAATCGGCTCTTTTAAAGAGATACTTGCTATCGTGGATGACCCTCAAAATGTCAAAAATGATATATCAACCTTTGCTGGACGTATGAGTGAGTTTAGCAAATTGTTTGCAAAAAAGTTTTCACTTATTGGCGTGGATGAGATAGAGCTAGGAACAGATGCGGATGAGGCGGCAAGTCTTTTTAAAGTTATGATAGAAAAATTAGTCGAAAAAGAGATGAAAATCGTCATAACAACACATCATAAACGTCTTGCTTCTTTGCTTGCAACACACGATGAAGTCGAGCTTTTGGCGGCAGTTTATGATGAGAAAAATCAACGCCCTACCTACGGTTTTCTCAAAGGAACGATTGGCAAGAGTTATGCTTTTGAAACCGCCATCCGATATGGTGTTCCCCACTCTTTGATAAGTGAAGCTAGAGAGCTTTACGGAGAAGACAAGGAAAAACTCAATGAGCTGATTCAGAAAAATATCGACCTTGAGCTTGAGATGAAAAGACAATCTCGTGAACTTCAAGACAAGCTAGATGAAGTGCAAAAACTTAAAAACTCTCTTAAAGATGAGAGGGAAAATGTTATAAAAGATTATGAAGACGCTCAAGCTAAGATGCTCAAAGAGTTTCACGGTGCTATAAATGAAGCGAAAAAGGCGATTAAGTCACAAGATGTTAAAGAGTCGCATCGTCTGCTTAACAAAGCCAATACTTTTAAAAAAGAGACACAAAAGATAGCACTTCCAAAGAGTGTTGAAAATTTTGAGGTTGGGCAGAGTATAAAATATGGCAACTCAAAAGGAAAAATTGTATCCATTCGCAAAGATATTGCAACAGTAGATTGTGATGGTTTAACACTAAGGGTGCCTTTGAGTGCATTGAAAAAAAGTACCACTCAAAGCATTAAAAATCCTCCTAAAAATATTCATATTTCCAAAGAGACTCCTAGTGCGTCTATGATGCTTGATTTGCATGGACTAAGAGCAGAGGAGGCACTTGAGAAATTGGATAAATTTTTATCAGATGCCTTGATTGCTGGATTTGATGAGGTAATAGTATATCACGGCATAGGAACGGGCAAACTGGCATATGCAGTAAGAGAGTTTTTAGTTACCTATCCTTCAATAGTCTCCTTTGATGATGCACCTATAAATATGGGCGGGTATGGTGCAACCGTAATCAAGCTTTAAAGTGTAAAATCTTCATTAATTAAAAATCTATCAAAAATAGTATAGAATAAACCAAATCAATACAAAAGAGGTTTAGTGTCTAATCATAAGTCTGGTTTATCAAATTTTTTTGTTTTTTCTCCAGTTGTCTTTGTAGTTCTCTCCGTGATACTATTTTTTTTGATATTTTTGATAACAAATCACTACTGTTTTCGTGAAGTTGCTAGCCAAGTTGACGAGGCAACACGTTTATTAATTCAATCAAGCGTTAAAAAGCATCAAGTTCATCTAGTTTATGCTTCATTATTTTTAGCTATTGTGATGGGCATATGCGTCTTTTTTGTATCTCGCAAAATCATCTCAAATGTGAGTATTGTTGTAAAGAAGTTGAGCAAAGAGGGGCAGCAGATTGAAGAATTGGAGCATCTGCTTGATGTTTCTAGTGAAAAACTTGCTCATCAGCTTTATGTTGATTCCCTTACAAGACTAGACAACCGAAAAGCACTTGAGCGTGATTTGGAAAATATGAGTGAGCCAAAACTTGTGTTGCTTGACATTGATGGTTTTAGAGATATAAATGAGTACTATGGTCGCTCTGTTGCGGATTTTGTATTGATTGAAGTCTCCAATTTACTTAAAGAGTTTGCTACCAAAAAAAAGATAAAACTATACAGAGTCGGCTCTGATGAGTTTGGTTTTTTAGAGGATGCTCTGTTAGATGTGGAGCGTTATGAGCAGATGGCTATTGAGCTTACGCAACTTCTCAAGGGCAAGATGATTCGTGTTCCCAGTATTCAAAACCCAATAGAGCTTAATGTTGCCATAGGGTTTTCGCTTGAAAAAGAAGACGTTTTTGAAAAGGCAGAGATGGCTCTTTTTGAAGCAAAAAAGCGTGAAATTGACTATCTTTGTTATTTCCAAAAGATAGAAAAAACAACTTTGTATGCAGAGCAGATAAAGTGGTCAAATTCTATAAAAAGAGCCTTGGATAAAGAGCTTATCGTTCCATACTATCAGCCTATTTTTGACAATATGCAAAGAGTTGTTAAGCATGAGTGTTTGGTTAGGATTTTAAATGATCACGAAGAGGCTATTGCACCTAGTCTTTTTTTAAACATATCCAAAAAAGTAAAGCGTTATGCCGAGATAGAAAAAATGCTTATTGATAAAAGTTTTAAAGAGATTTCTGGTACGGAAAAAATTATTTCATTAAATCTGCTCGCTAGAGATATGACCGATAGCAATATTAGCAATTATGTAGTATCAAAGCTAAAAGAGTATGGCGTTGCCAAGCAGGTTATCTTTGAGATTTTGGAAGATGAGAGTATAGAGAGTCTTGATAGGGTGGAGATTTTTATTAATAGAGTTAAGCGTATGGGAGTAAAAATTGCGATTGATGATTTTGGAACAGGATATAGCAATTTTTCGTATTTGCTAAAGTTGCAACCTGACTACATCAAAATAGACGGCTCCTTGATTCGAGAAATAGACAAGGATAAGAAATCCGAAGCGATTGTTAGTGCTATAGTTATATTTGCAAAAAAACTAGATATTAAAACAATTGCAGAGTATGTTTGTAATGAAAGCGTTTATAGTAAATGCAAGGCTTTAGGCGTGGATGAGTTTCAAGGATTTTATCTCGGCGAGCCAAATTCAAAATTGAGAGATTTTTAATGAATAAAATAACATGTGAAGAGCTTTTTTTAAAACTTTTGCGATTTAAGTCCATCACGCCTGATGATGATGGAGCTTTTGAGTTTATTCAAGAGTATATGGCTGGCTTTAGTGCGATTAGAGTGGATGTGCAAAACACAAAAAATATTTTTTTGTATAAAACATTTTCGCAAGGCGAGCATCTATGTTTTGCTGGACATATTGATGTTGTTCCTGCTGGAGATGGATGGGATAGCAATCCTTTTGAACCAGTTGTTAAAGATGGGATAGTTTTTGCTAGAGGGGCACAAGATATGAAAAGCGGAGTATGTGCTTTTTTAAATGCGTGCAAAGAGGCAAAAGAGTTTAGAGGAACACTTTCTATTTTGCTAACTAGCGATGAGGAGGGGGATGCAAAACATGGGACTATCGAGGTTTTGCATTACTTGAAAAAAAAGAACTTTTTACCAGATTTTTGTATCGTTGCTGAACCTACAAGCGAAAAGAGATTTGGTGATGTTTTTAAAATTGGAAGAAGAGGCTCCATCAATGGAACTTTAGAAATATTTGGTGTGCAAGGGCATGCTGCTTATCCAGAAAAATCACACAATAGTATAAATATGATAGCTCCTTTTTTGGGAGAGCTTACAACTCACTGTTTTGATAAAGGTGATGACAATTTTGCACCTAGTAAATTGATTGTAACGGATATTAGAAGTGGTATGGAAGTTACCAATGTAACACCAGGATATCTTAAGATGATGTTCAATGTAAGAAATTCGACCAAGACGGCTCAAGCAGATGTTCAAAAGTATCTTGAGGGGATGCTGGAGGGTTTGGAATTTAAGCTTATCCTCTCTCAAACAGCTCAGCCTTTTGTGACGCAAAAAGACTCCAAGGTTGTTAAAATTTTATCAAGTGCAATAAGCCAGATAGTAGGTGAAGAGCCACAGCCATCTACTGCTGGAGGCACTAGTGATGCACGATTTTTGGCGGAATTTGGAGTTAGAACAGTGGAGTTTGGTGTTGTAAATGATACTATTCACGCAAGAAACGAAAGATGCCCCATAAAAGAAGTTGAGCAGTTGAGTGATGTTTTTAAAGCAGTTATTCACTCATTTTAGACCACAAAAAGGATAAACAATGCAATATATCGCAACAAACAAAGCACCTAGTGCCATCGGACCTTATTCACAAGCTATCAAAGTTGGAAATTTCATCTTTACTTCTGGACAGATAGCATTAACTCCAAATGGAGGTTTTGTAGAAAAAGGAATAAGAGAACAGACAGCTCAAGTCCTTGAAAATCTAACACAAGTCTTAAAAGAGGCTGGCGCTGGACTTGAAAATGTTGTAAAAACAACACTGTTTCTGGCTGATATGAATGATTTTGCAGTGGTTAATGAAGTTTACGGTACTTTTTTTGCCACGCACAAACCAGCACGTAGCACAGTTGCTGTAAAGACACTTCCAAAAAATGCATTGATAGAGATTGAGGCGATAGCTGTTACATAATTTTTACATCACGCATTTGTGTTAATAAGGTAAAATATGCGCTCTAAATCCAACAAGGAAGAAGCGTATGACAAAAAATCATTATGATGTTTTGGTAATTGGTGGCGGAATATCTGGAGCAGCTCTTTTTTATGAGCTCGCAAAGTATACAGATATTAAAAAAATCGCCCTTGTCGAGAAATATGACGGCATCGCAACGCTAAACTCTAACGGTACATGTAACTCTCAAACAATCCATTTTGGAGACATAGAAACTAACTACACACTAGATAAGGCGAAAAAAGTAAAACATACTGCTGATATGATTGTGAAGTATTGTTTGCAGTATGGATATCAAGACAAATTTATGTTTTCTCATCAAAAAATGGCTATTGGTGTTGGCGAGAAAGAAGTGGCTTACATGAGGGCTAGATACGAAGAGTTTAAAGAGCTTTATCCGTACTTAGAAGTGTTTGAAAAAGACAAATTGGCGCAGATTGAGCCAAAGGTTGTATTTGATGAAAATGGCAATGAGCGAGCTGAGCCTATCATCGGTGTTGGTGTAGAAAAAGGTCAATATACAACAGTTGATTTTGGTGCAATGGCTCAAAGTCTAATTGAAAATGCTATTAAAATCAAAGATAAAGACACAGATGTATTTTTAAGCTCACAAGTTCTCAGCATACAGCAGCTTGGAGATATGCATATAGTTCAAACTTCCAAAGATACGTTTACGGCGGACTTCGTTGTGGTCAATGCTGGTGCACACTCTTTGTATTTGGCTCATCAGATGGGGCATGGATTGGATTATGGATGTTTGCCAATAGCGGGAAGTTTCTACCTAACTACAAAAAAAATACTCAATGGCAAAGTCTACATGGTGCAAAACCCAAAACTTCCATTTGCAGCACTTCACGGCGATCCAGATATTTTGGTAAATGGTTATACTAGGTTTGGGCCAACAGCATTGGCGTTGCCAAAACTTGAGAGATATCACGGAAATAGTACGGTTGTGGATTTTATAAAAACACTTAGTTTTGATAAAAATGTTGCGAAAGTCTTTTATGATATGCTTACCGATAGTGATATTCGCAACTATACTTTGCGTAACTTTTTGTTTGAAATTCCATACTTTAACAAGAAGTTTTTCCTAGAAGATGCACGAAAAATTGTACCTTCTTTGCAACTTGACGAAATAAGATATGCTGATGGTTTCGGCGGTGTTAGACCGCAAGTTATTGACAAAAAAAATCAAAAACTTATGCTAGGAGAAGCAAGTATTAATCCGCAAACTGGCATATTGTTCAATATGACACCAAGCCCTGGAGCTACGAGTTGTTTGGGTAATGCAAAAAGAGATGCTCTTTTGGTGTGCGAAAAGTTACAAAAAACATTTGACCATAAAGCATTTGATGAGGATTTGGTTGAATAGGGAGTAAAAAGATGAGTTCGCTTGATCTGTATGCCAAAATAGAGCCTCTAATAGGTTTTTACGAAGCATATGAAACGCTTTATGAGAGATATTTAAAACTTTTAAAACCTTTACATGTAAAGACTATTTTGGATATTGGTTGCGGAAATGGTGTTTTCTTGAAACATTTGAGCGAGGAGGGCTATGAAGCCTTTGGAGTTGACAGAAGTGTTCAGATGGTTAAAAGAGCATGCGAGCTTGGCGTGAATGCTAGGGCTCAAGAGCTTTGTGAAGTCTCGCAAAACTTTGATGTAGCTTGTGCAGTTGCTGATGTTTTAAATTATATTTTGCCAGAAGAGTTGGATGATTTTTTTTCACAAGTTGGACAAAGAGTTCGCAAAAATGGATATTTTTTAGCAGATATAAACAGCCAATATGGTTTTGAAGAGGTGGCACAAGGCGTGATGTGCCACAATTCTTCGGAGAATTTTTTATGCATCGATGCAAATTATGAAAAAAAGATTTTGAAAACGGATATAACTTTTTTTGAACAGGAAGGCTCTTTGTATCGCAAAGAGGAGGGTACTATTTTGCAGTATTTTCACGACACGTCAGTATTTAAAAAAACACCACATTTTAAACTTATTAAGACTATTCCTTTCTCTCTTTTTTCACAAAAAGCAGACAAAATTATTTTAGTTATGCAAAAAATATAAAGTTTATTTAATTTTTGTTTCTTTTGATGTGATACAATCTCGTCAATTTATTTTAGCAAAAGGGGAAGTATGAAGTTTTCTTATTTGATTTGCGTGGTAGCTCTTTTGGCGAGTGTGTCTCAAGCGGCTCCATCGGCAAAAAAAGATGTCAACTCTGGTGTGTTTAAAGATAGAAAAGCACCTTTGTTATGGCAAGACAATGCTTATGCTGAAGAGGCAAGAGTATCATGGGAAGGTGCAAAAAAATATTGCGAAGGTCTAAAATTGGCAGGATTTAAAGACTGGAGATTGCCAACAGTTGAAGAGCTAAGAGGTTTAAATCTTCAGAACCAATACTTAGCCTACTCTCATGAGGGATTTTATTGGTCATCTACTGAAAATTCACAAAAAAAAGAGTACATTGACGCAGTAAATTTGTCAATGGGTATCGTTATGCCATTATCCAAAGAGCTAAAAAATCAAAATCGTTGTGTTCGCACAATCAAGTAGCAGATGTTTATTTGGCTATAAATATATAAAATGGATTGTTTTCAAGATTCATAGTTATCCAAATACCGTTGTTTTGCGGAATATTTAGCATTGCACTTTGAAGCGAAGCAAAGGTTTTTGGTAACTCAAAAATAACTTTGATATTTTTATCTGAAAGTTTTGCCTTAACACTGCCGGTAATAATATTGCAAAGTTCTCCAATTGCGTCCATTGCACTGTTGATGCTTGCATTGTCAACCTTCTCATTTAACATTGCAGATGTTGCAAAAAGAGCACTTTGCCTTGGAAATAATAGTATAAAACACCCCTGCAAATCGCCCTTGAAACACATTATGGAGCTTACGCAGTCTTGTGGCAGGTTCTCATTAAATTTTCTGATTTCATGGTTAAGTTTGCTGGCATTTTTTGATGTGACCATGGTTAGTGTTTCTACAGCGATATCGACAAAAATAGGCAAATTAAGGATAACTTCCTTGGTTAGCGACAAGCTTTTGTGTGTCTCTTGAAACTCGCTTTTTTTTAGGTTGATAGCATTTTGAGTAAGTGTTATCGTGTGGCTTTTGTCTTGAGCTTTTTGCTTGAAATCCTCTAAATTTTTAGCGTAAACAATGATACAATTTATTTTGCGGAGTTCTGAAGATATCTTGTCGCAGTTTTCGTTGTCTTCGTCAAAAAGCAAAACTTTCTGAACCGTTTTAAAAGATTTTGGATTTAAAAAAAGTGTTGCTGAGTCGATGTTTTGAAAAAGTTTTAGTTGAGTCTTTTTTGTTAGTGATTTTAGGATCTCAAATACCTCTTTTGAATAATCTCCAATTATTATCTGGGTGTTTAAGTCAAGGGAGATTTTATCAAGCGTAGATGTTAGTTTAGATAATTCTAAGGTTTTATCCTTGAGTGAAATTGATTTTAAAGAGACAAAAACGCCTTTGAGCTTTCTTGCTTCGATAGTATCTTTAAAGCTCATAATGAGATTGGAGAGCTTAAAAATTTTATCTGCACCTAGCCTACTTTCGGCAGAGATAATTAGAAATTCATTGCGGATAGTATGCATGTTTAAGCTTGCAACCTAAGATATATAAAATTTTGGTATTTTACATTATCTACAATTTACTTTAGTTGAATGAACAAAAAGCTATACTAATGAGGAAGTGTTTATAGTTTTAATTTGGTAATAACTCCAAGCTATAATGTTCCAAAAAAGGAGAAATATATGGAGAAGAAAACAAAAATTTTAGCAACTGTTGGACCAGCAAGTGATAGTATTGAAATTTTAGAGGGACTTATAAATGCTGGCGTAAACGTGTTTCGTTTAAATTTTAGCCACGGTACTCATGAGTATCATCTCTCTACTCTTAAAAAAATTCGAGAAGCGGAAAAGATATCGGGTAGAAAAGTTGGCGTATTGCAAGATATCTGCGGACCAAAAATTCGTGTTGGCAAGCTTGAGGAGGATTTTTATCTTAAGTCCGGCGATACTGTGAGATTTGTTAAAGAGATTATTGTTGGCAAAAAAATAGGCGAAAGCGAATATGTTTTATGTATAAATCAGCCAGAAATCTTAGAAATGATGAAAGAGGGCGAGTATATCTATCTGTACGATGGAAACATCCGAGCAAAAGTCATAAGTGCCAAAAATGAGATTGTAACGCAAATAGAAAACAGTGGAAAGTTGTCATCAAACAAAGGTGTAAATTTTCCAAATACAGTTATCAATATTGATGTTATTACCGAAAAAGACAAAAAAGATTTGTTGTGGGGCGCACAAAATGATATTGATTTTGTAGCAGTCTCGTTTGTACAAAGCGCAAAAGATGTTTTGCAAGTTAGGGATATTTTGACGTCACATGGCTCAAAGTCACATATTTTCGCAAAAATCGAAAAATTTGATGCTGTTGAAAATATTGACGAGATTATTTCTGTAAGTGACGGCATTATGGTTGCTCGTGGGGATTTGGGTATTGAGGTACCTTACTATAAGGTGCCAAGTATTCAAAAGAAGATTATTCGCAAAGCAAACATAGCCTCAAAGCCTGTTATTACCGCAACGCAGATGCTTTTATCGATGGCTGAAAATGAGATGGCAACGCGCGCAGAGATAAGTGACGTTGCAAATGCAGTTCTTGATGGAACCGATGCGGTAATGCTTTCAGAAGAGAGTGCGATCGGCAAAAATCCTGTACATGTAGTCGAAGTTATGGCAAATACAATAAAAGAGACAGAGTCTATATACCCTTATAACAAATTTGACAGATATGTATTTATGGACGATACGGATATTATCTCTTCAGCTACGGCAAAGTTGGCGGTAGACCTTGATGTTACGGGCATTATTTCTCTAACAGGCTCAGGAAAATCTTCTCAAAAATTGGGCAGATATAGAATCAAGCCAGATATTTATGCGGTTACACATGATGAGAAAACAGCCCGTTTTTTAACGATAGCGTGGGGTATAGAGCCCATATTTAGTATCGAAAAAAACAATCTAAACATTATGCTAGCCGACACTCTTCAAAGAGGAGTAAGTGGTGGATATGTCGATAAAGAGAAAAAATATATCGTCACGGCGGGCTTTCCTGCTGGGGTTGAAGGAAGCACCAACTTTATCCGCATTATGACAAAAGAGCAGATAGAGTATTATACTGATTTTGCTATTTAGATTTTTAGCAAAAATAGACGAAAAATATCGTAGAATTGCTCTAAAGTTCAAAAAAAATCATAGGGGAGGATGTGAAAAGTATAAGCAAAATTTTTGTTGTATTTTTATTTTCCACCCTTTTTTTGTTTGCATCTAGCTCTTTTTCTGAAAAAAAGATAGATTATAACGACCTTTTTCAAAACCACGGCTCTATTATGTTAGTGATTGAGCCAAACGGTGGATTGATTAAGCATGCTAACAAAGCGGCTTTGTCGTTTTATGGATATTCGCTTGACGAGATAACATCAATGCACATTCAAGATATCAATATATTGTCCCACGAAAAAGTAGAAAACGAGCGTCAAGAGGCACTAGAGCAAGGCAAAAATCATTTTATCTTTAAACATAAAATAAAATCAGGCGAGATAAAAACAGTTGATGTTTACTCTTATCCTATTTTGAGTGATGGTAAGACATTTTTATTTTCAATTATTCAGGACATAACCTCTCAAAAACAGCTAGAAGAGCAACTTGAGCAGAGAAAAAGACTATTTTTTATTGTTTTGATTGCGTTTGTTTTGGCTCAATTTTTAGCCATCTATCTTTTGTTTAGCAAGACATCAGAGCTAAGAAAAGCTAGAAAATCACTCCAAAAAAGCAACGATGAGATAAGGGCATTATTGGAAAATATGCAAGAGGGATTTGCTTCGCATGAGATTATTTGTGATGACTTAGGAAAGGCGATAGATTATAGATTTTTATATGTAAACAGGGCATTTGAAGATTTTACGGGGCTTAAAAAAGAGGATATTGTTTACAGAAGAGCTTTGGAGGTTTTGCCTAAGCTTGAGAAGCATTGGATAAAAACTTATGGTGAGGTGGCGCTTGGTGGCGAGGCTCGTATGATTGAAAATTTTTCTCAAGATATTGGGAAATATTTTTTGGTAAAAGTCTTCAGCCCTGAAAAAAATAGATTTGCTACCATCTTTTTTGATATATCTGAGATTAAAAATCAGCACAAAGCCATAGAGAAATTGAGCTATTATGACGCACTTACAGGGCTTCACAATCGTAGGTTTTTTGAAGAGCAAGTTAAAAAAATGGATTGCAAACGAAATTTGCCTTTAAGTGTTGTTATGTTTGACGTAAATGGTCTTAAGCTTACAAATGATGCTTTTGGTCATATGGAAGGTGATGTTTTGCTTAAGGCTTTCGCCGATGTTTTAAAGTCTACATGTAGAGAGGATGACAATGTCTCTAGGTGGGGTGGCGATGAATTTATGGTTTTATTGCCCAAATCTTCACAAAAAGATGCTGAGGCGTTTTGTCTTAGAGTTCTTGAAAAATCTACCAAAAAACATAATCTCAAAATTCAAATGTCCATAGCTTGTGGATGTGCAACAAAAGTTGATATAAAGCAAAATATAGGCGATTTGTTTGTGGCTGCAGAGGAGAAGATGTATGAAGACAAACTTTTAAAAGGTAACGCTTTTAAGCAAGCCCTAATAGACCAAATGGTTGAAGATATCGACAATATAGGCTATAGAAAAAGAGGCCTTAAGGATTTGGCTGAGCCTATTGCAAACGCTTATGGTATAGAGGAGATAGAAAAATTTAAAGATATTTTATCCTACTATGACGTAGGAAATATTGTTATTGACAAGTCCATCTTGACCAAAAAAAGAAAGCTTACAAAAGATGATATTCAAAAAGTTTCAAAACATTGCGAGACAGGGTATAACATATTGCGTTCAGTTGCGCGTCTAGCATATATTGCAGAGATATCATTAACTCACCACGAGAGGCATGATGGAAACGGCTATCCTAGAGGGCTTAAGGGGGCTGATATACCGTTTTTGTCTAAAGTGTTATCCGTTGTAGATGCGTATGATGCGATGGTTGGCAAAAGGGTTTATGCAAAATCAAAAAGTACACAAGACGCACTTGATGAGCTAAAAAATTGTGCAGGCAAGCAGTTTAACCCAGATGTTGTGAAAATTTTTATTGATAAAAAACTCTATGAGCTTTGGAGTGTGGCGTAGCGTCGCAACAGCTTTGATGCTATTGCGACGCTATTTCTATTTTGCTGGTTCTTCTTGAGCGACCGTTTTTTCAGCA
This sequence comes from Sulfurospirillaceae bacterium, assembly GCA_028692875.1. GTDB lineage: Bacteria > Campylobacterota > Campylobacteria > Campylobacterales > Sulfurospirillaceae > JAQUWL01. Next base: position 107,937 of record JAQUWL010000002.1, on the reverse strand, counting down.
AGGGATTTTGTTGTTCCGATTAAATCGATAGTGCCTTGCTGAATGTTGTCTGTAAACTTCTCTTGAGGTGTTGTTACGGCAGTTTCTTTTGCCTCTTGCTCTTTTGAAACAGGCTCTTCTGCTTTTGCCTCTTCTTTGAGCGTCTCTTCTTTTGGAGCTGGCTCTTCTGCTTTTGCCTCTTCTTTGAGCGTCTCTTCTTTTGGAGCTGGCTCGACAGGCTTTGCCACTTCTGTAGCTGGAGATTTTTGCTCCACTACGACTTGAGGCTTAACGCCTTCTTCTGGCTTGCTGTTTGATTTTTCCTTATCCGTACAGCCCGCAAGCAACAAAATTGCCAAAATTGATACTAAAATACCATTTTTCATAAATGTCTCCTTTGGTTGATAGTTTGCCGATTTTGATATGATGGCAAAAATCAACGCAATTTTACTCCAATTTAACTAAAATGGTTACTCTTTTTGGTTTACACTCTTTTGTTTTGTCTTTATCTTACCTTAAAGAAGATTTCGATAAAATCCCTTCCTTAAACAAAAATCTCTCCCAGAAGGACATACGGATGTATGCAATTATTAAAAATGGCGGGAAGCAGTATAAAGTTCAAGTAGGCGACTATGTAAATGTCGATAGACTTGACGCTCAGCCAAAAGAGAAAATAGAAGTGACGGAAGTTCTAGCTATCAACGATGGCGAACTTAAAGTGGGAACACCTTTCGTCAATGGTGCTGTAGTAGAACTCGAAGTAGTTGTCGAAGGCAAAGATAAAAAAGTTATTAGCTTTAAAAAGCGCAGACGTAAAGACTCAAAAGTCAAGCGTGGCTTCAGAAGACAGTACACTAGAGTTAAAGTTTTAAGCATTAAAGCTTAACCTTCAAACAACATAATAAAGCATTAGGAGTAATCAATGGCTCACAAGAAAGGTCAAGGAAGTACCCAGAATAATAGAGACTCAGCTGGACGTAGACTGGGTGTTAAAAAATTTGGTGGCGAATTTGTACGTGCTGGAAATATTATCATTCGTCAGCGTGGAACAAAAGTACATGTAGGAAACAATGTAGGTATAGGTGTAGATCATACTATTTATGCTCTTGTTGACGGTTTTGTGCAGTTTCAACGCAAAGACAAAACAAGAAACAAAGTTTCTGTTATCCCCGCATAATTTTACCGCAGAGCGGTTTTTAAGACCGCTCTTTTACTTCGCTTTTAGCATCTCCAGTAGTTATTTTTTAGTTATTGTAGATGCTACAAATTCCAATTTTCCGTATTAAAAGGCTTTAAATGTTTATAGACAATGTAGAGTTAACGCTTAGTTCTGGCAATGGTGGTCCAGGATGCGTTTCATTTAGAAGAGAGAAACACGTTGTTCAAGGTGGTCCTGATGGCGGGGATGGCGGGCGTGGTGGCAGTGTATACTTTAAAGTTGATAAAAATACTCACACCTTATCTCATTTTCGAGGAGCACAGCATCTTAAGGCCAAAAACGGACAGCCGGGAATGGGTCGTAAAATGTACGGAAAATCTGGCGAATCTCTAGAGGTTATTGTTCCTCCTGGCACTCAAGTGATAGACAAAGAGACAGGCGAGGTTTTGCTTGATTTGATTGATGATCAAGAGCGCAAACTTTTTTTAGAGGGCGGACAAGGGGGTCTTGGAAATACTCACTTTAAAAGCTCCACCAATCAACGTCCAGAATATGCACAGCCAGGCAGAAAGGGCAAATCAAAGTCAGTAAGACTTGAGCTAAAATTGATTGCCGATGTCGGGTTGGTGGGATTTCCAAATGTTGGAAAATCAACTCTTATCTCGGTTATATCCAATGCTGAACCAGAGATAGCAAATTATGAATTTACAACTTTAACTCCAAAGCTAGGCGTGGTGCAAACCGACGATTATCGCTCTTATGTGATGGCGGATATTCCTGGCATTATTGAGGGTGCAAGCGAAGGCAAGGGCTTGGGCTTGGAGTTTTTAAAGCATATCGAGAGAACCAATTTTTTACTTTTTATGTGTGATATGGCAAATTATAGAGATATGGCATTGCAGTATAATACTCTTAAAGAGGAGCTAAAAAAATTCTCAAAAGAGCTTTTTGCGAGAGAGTTTGCTATCGCACTTACACGTTGCGATACGATGAGCGTTGAAGATGTGAATGAAAAGGCAGTCTCTTTTATGGAGCTTATTGGATTAAAGCCAAATAGGATTATGTCAAAATATAAAGTGCGAGAAGATATTGAATCTTATGGTCAAGATGTATATGAGCGTGATGTGAGTTTGCCATTTTTTGTTTTGCCTATATCTTCTGTTTCAAAAATCAATATTGATCCGATAAAATATGCTTTGTCGGACGTAGTTTCAAGGGTAAGAGATGAAAAGAGTCGTTGTTAAGGTTGGAACACACGTTTTAAGTGAGCAAAATAGACTTTGCAAGGAGAGGATTTTAAATCTTGTAGAGTTTTTAGTAAACTTAATGGAAAAATACGAGGTTATTTTGGTTAGCTCTGGTGCTGTTGCAGCGGGGTATTCAACTCTAAAGCTTGACAAAAGTGTTCTAAATAACCGTCAAGCCATTGCCGCTGTTGGTCAGCCTCAACTTATAGCCATGTACAATAAAAAACTTGAAAAATTTGGTAAAAGTGGTGCACAGCTATTGCTAACTGCCGATGACTTTGACTCTAGAAAACGCACTCGTTACGCTAAATGCACTATTGATACTCTGATACAAAATGGTATTTTGCCTATTATTAATGAAAATGATGCAACCGCAACAGAGGAGTTGGTATTTGGAGATAACGACCAGTTGTCCTCAAGAGTGGCATACTATTTTGATGCGGATATGTTGATTTTACTATCTGATATAGATGCTTATTACGATAAAGACCCGAACAAAAATAGTGATGCAGTTGCACGAAAGGTTGTGTTTGCTATAGAAGAAGATGATTTAATCACAGAGAAAAACCCAAACTATATGTTTGCAACTGGCGGTATTGTAACAAAGCTCAAAGCCGCAGACTTTCTTTTAAAAAAAGGACGCTCTATGTTTATTGCAAGTGGTTTTGACTTAAGCGATATTGAAAGCTATATGCTTCAAGGTGTGCACAAAGGTGGAACACTCTTTACATGTGAAAACCTATCAAAGTGAACTGCTTCACTTTGATAGGTTTGGAACCGAAGCATGTATGTGAAGAATGAACATATGCGAAGGAATGACAAATTGAAAATCGTGTTTATGGGCACTCCAGAGTATGCGACAAAAATTTTTGCAAAACTTGTAGAACAGGCTGATTTTGAAGTTGTTTTGCTGGTAACTCAACAAGATAAGCCTGTTGGAAGAAAACAGGTTTTAACACCTCCTAATATCAAACAGTGGGCAAATGAGCATTTGCTTGATATTGAGATTTATCAGCCCAAAACACTTAAAAATGAAGAAACTCAAGCCCATATCGCCTCATTTGCACCAGATTTTATCGTGGTGGCGGCATATGGACAAATCCTCCCAAAAGCAATTTTAGATATAGCGCCTTGCATAAATCTTCACGCCTCTTTATTGCCAAAATACAGAGGAGCAAGTCCTATCCAATCAGCAATTTTAAATCAAGAGATTTATTCTGGTGTTACTGCTATGCTTATGAATGAGGGGCTTGATACGGGAAAGATTTTATCGATGAGCTATATTCAAACAAGAGATAAATGCGTGGATGCTCTTTTTGATGAAATGTCAGAATGTGCTGCAACTTTAACGCTCGCAACACTTAGAAATTTTAATAGCATTTCCCCATTATCCCAAGTGGATACTAATGCTACGCACTGTAAAAAAATCAAAAAAGAAGACGGACTTATAAATTTTACAGACGAGAGTGCATATACTTTGTATGTAAAATCATTGGCTTACAAAGATTGGCCAGGAATTTTTTTGGACTCAGGTCTTAAGCTAAGAGGTGTTAGCGTTTTTAACAAGCACAAACAAGAAGAGCCTTTAAAGATACTATCTATTCACAAGAGCGGTATTGAAGTGGCATGCAAGCAAGGCACAGTTTTAATAAATGAACTCCAACCTGTGTCTAAAAAATTTATATGTTCTTTGGATTATATTAACGGCAAAAGGCTAAGTGTTGGAGATATATTGGTATAAGCATTTGCCCTCTACCCATCTATATGCGATTGATGGCATTAAAAACGCCAGCTTGACACCACCTTTTACTATAGGGGTTGATGTTCAAAGTGAAGGTGTTGGTAGCAGGGGTAATGCGTGGCATGGTGAAGAGGGTAACTTGTTTTTCTCCTTTTGTGTAGAAGAGAAACAGTTGCCAGAGGATTTACCACTGGCTTCAATATCTATATATTTTTCTTTTATTATGAAAGAGTGCTTGGAGGCTTTGGGCTCGAAAGTATGGCTTAAATGGCCTAATGATTTTTATCTAAAAGAGTCAAAGGTAGGGGGAGTTATTACTACTAAAGTCAAGCAATATATTATAGGCTCTATTGGTATAAATATTGGCGTGGGCCCCGATAATTTCGCTTCTTTGGACATTTGTGTTGAGCCTAAAAAAATCGTTGCTTTGTTTTTGAAAAGCTTAGAAAAAAAAATTACATGGAAGAAAGTTTTTAGTAAATATGAGATAGAATTTGCCAAAAGCAAAGATTTCTCTTTTCATTTGGATGGTAAGTTGGTCTCTTTGGGGCATGCAACATTGTGCGAAGATGGTTCAGTAGCGATAGAAAACAAAAGGGTGTATAGTTTACGATGAGTGAAATTATAGCGATAGCAAATCAAAAAGGCGGGGTCGGCAAAACAACGACAGCAATAAATCTTGCTGCTTCTTTGGCTGTGGCTGAAAAAAAGGTTTTATTGATAGACATTGACCCTCAGGCCAATGCTACGACAGGACTTGGTTTTCATCGAAATGATTATGAATTTAATATCTACCACGTTTTGATTGGTCGAAAAAAACTATCGCAAATCATTCTTGAGACATCACTTCCAACGCTACATGTAGCTCCCTCAAATATCGGTTTGGTTGGTGTGGAAAAAGAGTTTTACGACGCCGAAACAAAGGGTAGAGAGCTTATCTTAAAGACAAAAATAGAAGAGATAAGGCACCAATACGATTATATTATTATTGATTCCCCCCCAGCATTAGGTGGCATCACAATAAATGCCCTAAGTGCCTCAAACTCTGTGATTATTCCTATACAGTGTGAATTTTTTGCATTGGAGGGTTTGGCTCAGTTGCTAAATACTGTTAAATTAATCAAAAAAACGATTAATCCTACACTTGATATTAAAGGTTTCTTGCCTACTATGTACAGCACTCAAAACAATCTCTCAAAACAGGTTTTTGCGGACTTGAAACAGCATTTTAAAAACAAGCTATTTGTTGATAAAGAGACATCTTCGTATGTTGTAATTCCTCGAAATGTTAAACTTGCAGAGTCTCCGAGTTTTGGCAAGCCTATTATTTTATATGATGTTCAATCGCCCGGTTCCATTGCATATCAAAATCTAGCAAATTCTATTTTGGTGAGTTGAGTATGAGTGCAAAAAAAGCTTTGGGAAGAGGATTGAGTGCTATTATTGAGGATGTTGAAGAGGCGTATAAACAAGATATTCAGCAATCAAGAGAGCTTGTAAGAGAGATTTTTATTGACGCTATTGCACCAAATCCGTATCAGCCTAGAACATATTTTAGTGAATCCGCACTAGCAGAACTTAGTGAGTCAATCAAGCGTCATGGTTTGATACAGCCGATTATTGTCGTTGCGAAAAATGATGGCTTTATGCTTTTGGCAGGAGAGAGAAGACTTAGGGCTAGCAAGATAGCAGGTTTTAAAACCATTAGAGCGATTGTTGCAGATATTGAGTCAAAAAATTTAAGAGAATTGGCTCTTATTGAAAATGTTCAGCGCGAAGATTTAAACCCGATAGAGTTGGCGATTGCTTACAAGGAACTTATTGAAGAGTATAAGATAACACAAGAGGGTCTCTCGGAAATCATACATAAAAGCAGAACGCAAATAACAAATACAATGAGATTGTTAAGCTTGAGCGATAAGACCAAAGAATATTTAGCAGATGGAGCTATTTCGCAAGGTCATGCAAAAGTACTAGTTGGGCTATCTTCTGAAGAAGAGGAGATGGTTGTAAATACGATTTTAGGACAGAAGCTTAGTGTAAGAGATACAGAGGCATTGCTTAAGAGAGTTAAAAATCCAGAAGTCAAAAATCAGGCAAAAGAGATAAAAAAAATATCTTCAGAACTCAATAGCCTGAAAGAAAAGCTAAAACAGTTAGGATTTACTGCAAAACTAAAACCCAACACTATTACTATTTGTTTTGATGATGATGCCTCTGTGAGTGCATTTTTGAAACAACTTGACTAATATTTTTTTTGTTTAATAAACTATTTTCCTTAGCTATGATAAAATTTCGCACGTTTTTATAGTAATGCTTAAGTGCTATTGCCAATAAGAAATTGTAAAGTTAGTGTTAAACCGAGATAAAGGAGCAAAGTATGTTGGATATTGTCCCGGCACTTTTGCTGGTAACGGGAACCGTGTTTTTGGTCTTATTGATTGTTCTCAACAAGACTCTATATAAGCCACTTTTGGAGTTTATCGACAATCGAAATAATTCCATTAAGAGTGATTTGGAAAATGCGGGAAAGAACGCCAGCGATGTTACGGCTTACTACCAAAAAGCCGATAGCATTATTTTGGAGGCAAAGGCTGAAGCCGCAAAGATAAGAGATGCTGCTATCTCTCAAGCAAGAGAGCTTGTTGCCAAAAAAATAGAGCAAAGAAAGAGTGAACTTGAATCGCAAAATGCTGTTTTCATGAAAGAGCTTGAAGCGGAAAGAGTTGAATTTAAGGAAGGTTTATTGGCACAAATGCCTCTTTATAGCGAAAGCATTAAAGCCAAATTAAATCAAATATAAGGAGATAGGATGAAAATAAGATATTTACTGCTTATGTTGCTTCCTGTTTTGGCTTTGGCATCTGGTGGTGGCTCTGGAGAGACTGATATCGTACCAAGAACAATCAACTTTGTTATTTTTGCAGCCATTTTGTATTACATGATTGCAGAGCCAGCAAAGGAGTTTTATTTTGGCAGAAAAGGCGATATAGCCAAAAAACTTGATTCTATTCAGCTGAAGCTTAAAGAGTCTAACGCAAAAAAAGAGATGGCTTTACAAAAAGTTGAAGAGGCAAAAGTGAGTGCAAAAGTTATTGTCGAGACAGCTAAGAAAGAGTCTAAGATTCTTGTTGAAAAAATAGAAAAAGATTTTCATGCTGAAGTCGAAAACTTGGAGAAATCTTTTGGCGATAAAGTTGCCATAGAGAAGAGGAAGATGATCCGAACATCGGTTTCTGAAGTTTTGGAAGAGCTATTTAAAGAGGGTTCTATCTCTTTGGGCAAAGAAGAATTTGTTAAGATTGTCACAAAGAAGGTGGCGTAATGAGTAGTTCAATTGCCAAAAAATATGTGAATGCTTTAGTGAAAAGTTGCGATCAAGATGAGGTTGTTTCGATTTATGCCTCATTGGGAAAGATTGTTGTGGCATTTGAATCGGACAAATTTAATACGATTGTTTTATCTCCAGATATTGATTCAAAAAGCAAAGAAAATTTTGTTTTGTCGCTGACAGAGGAGGGTGGTAGTAAGTTTGTAAATTTTATAAAATTACTAAACCACAATGACAGACTTAATGAAATCCCAAATATTGTTAAAGAGCTAAAATATCAGATATCGCTAAAAAACAACTCTTTTGAGGGTGAAATTGTTAGTAATTTCAAGCTCGAAAAAGAGCAAATAGCAATACTTGAGCAAAATTTTAGTAAAAAGTTTAATGCACAAATCAAGCTAAATAATAAAATTACTGATTATCCAGGTATTAAAATTAATTTGGATGATTTGGGTGTTGAAGTAAGTTTTTCTCTTGATAGATTGAAGACTCAAATGAGTGAGCATATTTTAAGAGCAATATAAAAAGAAAATATAAAAGAAAAATGTTAAGGAGTAGTTTGTGGGAGCAAAAATGAAAGCTGATGAAATCAGTTCAATCATTAAAGAGCGTATTGAAAACTTCGAACTCAATGTAGATATAGAAGAGACCGGCAAGGTTATCTCTGTGGCAGATGGTGTTGCCAATGTTTACGGTTTGAAAAATGTTATGGCTGGTGAAATGGTTGAGTTTGAAGGTGGCGAGAGAGGTATGGCACTTAACCTTGAAGAGTCAAGTGTTGGTATCGTTGTTTTGGGTATTAGTAGTAATATTCAAGAAGGAACTTCGGTTAAAAGACTTGGCAAATTATTGAGTGTTCCGGTCGGCGAGGCAATAGTCGGTCGTGTTGTAAACTCCTTGGGTGATCCAATAGATGGAAAAGGACCTATTGAGACAACACAAACACGTTTTGTAGAAGAAAAAGCACATGGTATTATGGCTAGAAAGTCAGTTCATGAACCACTTCAAACAGGTCTAAAAGCAATCGATGCTCTTGTTCCAATCGGAAGAGGACAAAGAGAGTTGATTATTGGCGATAGACAAACAGGAAAAACAACGGTTGCCCTAGATACTATCATCAACCAAAAAGGTCAAGATGTTGTTTGTATCTATGTAGCAATCGGACAAAAACAATCAACCGTAGCACAAGTTGTTAAAAAACTAGAAGAACACGGTGCTATGGACTATACGATTATCGTAAATGCTGGTGCATCAGAGTCAGCTGCTATGCAATTTTTGGCTCCTTATGCGGGCGTTTCCATGGGTGAGTATTTTAGAGATAGTGGTCGTCATGCATTAATTGTATATGATGACTTGTCGAAACACGCTGTTGCTTACCGTGAGATGTCATTGATTTTAAGACGTCCTCCAGGCCGTGAGGCATACCCAGGTGACGTTTTCTATCTACACTCAAGACTACTTGAGCGAGCTGCTAAGGTAAATGATGAACTAGGAGCAGGCTCTTTAACTGCACTTCCTATTATTGAAACACAAGCGGGAGATGTTTCTGCTTATATTCCAACAAACGTAATTTCTATTACTGATGGTCAAATTTTCTTGGAATCAGACCTATTTAACTCTGGTATTCGTCCAGCGATTAACGTTGGTCTTTCCGTTTCTAGGGTTGGTGGTGCAGCACAAGTTAAAGCAATTAAACAAGTTGCTGGAACACTAAGACTTGACCTTGCTCAATATCGTGAACTTCAAGCTTTTGCACAGTTTGCAAGTGATCTTGATGAATCAAGCCGAAAGCAGCTTGAAAGAGGTCAGAGAATGGTTGAGTTATTGAAACAACCTCCATACTCACCACTTCCAGTAGAAAATCAAATTCTTATCATTTTTGCAGGATCAAGAGGTTTTCTTGATGATATGGAAGTTAAAGATTTGGGTCGCTTTGAGTCTGAGCTCAATCCGTTTATAGAGGCTAAGTATCCGTCTATTTTTGAACAAATTAGAACAAAAAAAGCATTGGATAAAGAAATTGAAGATTTATTGGAAAAGGCATTGAACGAGTTTAAAGCGACGTTTTCTGTTAAATAAGGATAAGCTATGGCAAACCTTAAAGAGATAAAAAGAAAGATTAAAAGTGTTGAAAACACTCAAAAGACGACGAGAGCTATGAAGCTTGTTTCGACAGCTAAGTTGAAACGAGCGGAGATGGCAGCTAAGCAGTCTAGAGTTTATGCCAATAAGATTAATGAAGTTTTATCTGAGATTGCATACAAAATCAATCAGTATAAAATTGGTGGCATAGACAGTCGCTTTTTTGAGAAGAGAAGTGCTATTCAAAACATTGACATTATCTTTGTAACTGCCGACAAAGGTTTGTGTGGCGGTTTTAACGTGCAAACGATTAAAGCTGTTCGCGGATTGCTTGAAGAGTATAAGGAAAAGAATGTCAAAGTAAGATTGCGTGCGGTTGGAAAAAAAGGCGTTGCTTTTTTTAATTTCCAAAACATAGAGCTACTCTCTTCGTTTTCTGGCGTGAGTTCAGCTCCAACATACGAAAAGGCACAAAATATTATCAGAGAAGCGATTGATGATTTTATATCTGGAGCTACTGATAAAATTATTTTGGTTCACAATGGTTATAAAAATATGATCTCTCAAGAGCTTAAAATATCTGATATTGTTCCTGTAGAGGAGCCAAAAGAGATTAAGGTAGAGTCAAAATCATTGATGGAGTTGGAGCCGGCTGAGGATGAGACTATATTAGAGTCTTTAATGAAAAAATATTTCGAGTACAACATGTATTATGCCCTTATTGATTCATTGGCTGCTGAACACAGTGCGAGGATGCAGGCCATGGAAAATGCAACAAACAATGCGAGTGATCGCGTTAACATGTTGACGTTGGCATATAACAAGGCGAGACAAGAGTCTATTACCACTGAGCTTATTGAGATTATCAGTGGCGTAGAATCTATGAAATAAAAACTGTTTGTAAAATATATAAGGAGAACATTCAATGAATGGAGTAATCAGCCAGATCATGGGTCCGGTTGTTGATGTCGATTTTGACAGCTACCTTCCTAAGATTAATGAAGCGTTAGAAGTAATTTATGACGTAGAAGGCAAGAAGCAGAGATTGATTCTTGAAGTAGCAGCACATTTGGGCGACAACCGTGTAAGAACAATTGCGATGGATATGAGTGAAGGATTAACTAGAGGTGTTGCTGTAAAGGCGTTAGGAAGTTCTATACAAGTTCCAGTAGGCGAAGAAGTACTTGGAAGAATTTTTAATGTTATTGGCGATGTTATTGACCAAGGAGCTGAAGTTTCTGGAAAGACAAAATGGTCGATTCATAGAGAGCCACCTTCCTTTGAAGAGCAGAGCACAAAGTCTGAAATTTTTGAAACAGGTATTAAAGTTGTTGATCTTCTTGCCCCTTATGCAAAAGGTGGAAAAGTTGGACTCTTCGGTGGCGCTGGAGTTGGTAAAACAGTTGTTATTATGGAGCTTATTCACAATGTTGCGTTTAAACATAGTGGATATTCTGTATTTGCGGGTGTTGGCGAGAGAACACGTGAGGGAAATGATCTTTATCACGAAATGAAAGATTCTAACGTTTTGGATAAAGTTGCTCTTTGCTATGGCCAAATGAGTGAACCACCAGGAGCAAGAAACAGAATTGCCTTGACAGGTTTGACAATGGCTGAGTATTTCCGTGATGAGATGGGACTTGACGTTTTGATGTTTATTGATAACATTTTTAGATTTTCTCAATCTGGCGCAGAGATGTCAGCACTTCTAGGACGTATCCCTTCAGCGGTAGGTTACCAGCCAACATTGGCAAGCGAGATGGGTAAATTTCAAGAGAGAATTACATCAACCAAAAAAGGCTCAATTACATCTGTTCAGGCTGTTTATGTACCAGCAGATGACTTGACTGATCCTGCTCCCGCAACGGTTTTTGCCCACCTAGATGCTACGACTGTTTTGAGTCGTGCGATTGCGGAGAAGGGTATTTATCCAGCAGTTGATCCATTGGATTCAAGTTCACGTATGCTTAGCCCACAAATTTTGGGACAAGATCACTATGAAGTAGCACGTGGTGTTCAAGCGGTACTTCAAAAATATAAAGATTTGCAAGATATTATTGCGATTTTGGGTATGGACGAACTTAGCGAAGAGGATAAGGTAACTGTTGATAGAGCTAGAAAAATAGAGAGATTTCTATCTCAACCATTTTTCGTAGCAGAAGTATTTACCGGAACAAAAGGAAAATATGTTACGCTTGAAGAGTCTATCGCTGGTTTTAAGGGTATCTTGGAAGGAAAATATGACAGTCTTCCAGAGGCAGCGTTTTATATGGTAGGAACTATTGAAGAGGCTGTTGAAAAGGCAGGAAGATTAAAAAGCTAATAAGCTTTAAAGTAAGGTAGAATTATGGATACTTTAAAATTAGAAATTGTAACCCCAGAGGGACAGATATTTTCAGGAGATGTTAAAACTGTAACACTTCCTGGTAGCGAAGGTGAGTTCGGCGTTTTGCCGGGCCACGCTTCTTTGGTATCGTTACTTCAAGCCGGAGTAATTGATATTGAATTATCAAGTGGTTCTCACGAGGTAGTGGCAATAAATTGGGGTCATGCAAAAGTTGATGAAAAATCAGTTACTATCCTAGCGGATGGTGCAGTCTCTATAGGCGGTGGTAGTGATAGCGAGATTGCAAATTCTATTGAAACCGCAAAAAAGCTGATAGAGAGCATGAGTGACTCAGATGTTGCTATTGCTACGGCAACGGCGAAAATAGAATCTATCTCTAGGGTAGGAAAATATTAACACAAATGTCGTCAATTGATATTTTTTTAAACTATTTTTCAAGAAGTAGTTTTGTAACTGTTGTTGTTTTGGTTTGGTTGTCGATTTATTTTTTATTGACATTTAAAGTGCTTTTTAGCAGATATTTTTATCTCAGTAGTTGGCTATCCACAGAAAAAAACTCATTGGAAGCCATGTTAATGGGAGCTAAAAATGTACGAGATGACTCTATTTTAAGAAGGTGCTCCAGTGTTTCTGGTTCATCTGAAAAATTGCTCAATGTTTGCAAAAATGTTGCGGAAAAAAATGCAAGCGATGACTTGTGGCTTTTGGCTATTATCGCTTCAACGTCACCTTTTGTTGGTTTGTTTGGGACTGTTGTTTCTATCCTAGAGACGTTTAGTGGTCTTGGACAATCTGGAAGTGCTTCGCTCGGCGTTATAGCCCCAGCCATCAGTGAGGCACTTGTTGCTACGGGGGCAGGTATATTTGTAGCAATTCCAGCATATAGTGCAAATATATTTTTAAAGCGTTGCGGGTATGAAGTAATTATCTATGTGCAACGAGAGATTGATATACTTCTCTCCAATGTTGAATCAAAAAAAGAAGTAGCAAAAAATGATTAATTGGGAAGAAACGCCTGATTTAAATATAACACCGTTGGTGGATATTATGCTGGTGTTGTTGGCTATACTTATGGTTACCACGCCAGCTCTTGTTTATGAAGAGAAGATTAAACTGCCTGATGGTAGTAAATCATCTGTGGTTAGCAAGCTTCCAGAGCTGGAGATTCGCGTAACGAAAGACAGAAAAGTTTATTTAAAAAATGATGTCTTTAAAATTTCAGAATTTCCAGACAATTTTGTAATGCTTAAAAAACAGTATAAAATTAACAGCATAGTCTACATCAAAGCAGATGAAGGTCTTGCTTATAGGGATGTTATGTTTGTTTTAAAAAGCATAAAAGAGGCTGGTTTTAGTAATATTTCCCTAGAAACAAACGGATAATCTTTATGCTTGATGCCTCAAAATACTCCACCGCGGGCTGGACTTTATCTTTATCTTTATATGTTGGCTTGCTAATAGTTTTTATGATAGTCCTAAGTAGTGCCAAAAGAGAGATTGTAAACTATACATCGCAAAAAGATAATTTACTAAATGTGACTTTGGTGGAGCGAAAAGATGCAAAATCAGATAAGCCTAAAACCGCCAAAAAAATTGAGAAAGAAGAACCTATTAAGCCTAAAGAGGTTGAAAAGCCAAAGGAAGTAGAGAAGCCAAAAGAGGCAACTTCTAAAAAAGAGTCAATCAAAAGTGCTTCCATACAAGGGCTTTTTGAAAAAATAGATACCACAAAACTTCCCCCAGTTCAATCAAAACAATCTCAGCAAAAAGAGAGTTCTAGAAAAAAACCAGAAAAAAGCGAAGAGAAGCCTAGTGAAAATAAAGCTTCAAAGATTGCAGAGTCTTTAAATTTTGAGGAACAAAAACATCTTATCTCATCAAAAAGAGATGGAAAATTTGATCCCTTTATTGGAAAAGTTCAAGAAATCCTTGAGGAAAACTGGCAGAGAACAGTAGAAACAGTTTCTGGAAACACTGGAAAGGTTCTTGTGAGAGTAGACAAGGAAGGGGTTTTTAGTTTTAAAATAGTTTCTTTGTCGTATAATGACTCCTTCAATGCGAAGTTGCAAGATTTTTTAAGATCGATGCAAGATGTTGAATTTCCAAAATATGAAAGTGGAAATGTTTTTGAGATGCAAGTGGAATTTAAAGATATATTGGAGTAGATGATGTTTAAAAAGATTCTTTCTGTTTTGTTGTTTGTTTCAACTTTATTTGCCGCTGATGCGACAGTTGAAGTTGTAAAAAAGATGGACTCGTTGCCAAAAATTGCGATTCAAGATGCAACTGCACAGGATGTGGATAAAGACTTAAGAATAAAATTTTTTAAAATACTTGTAGGCGACTTGAAGGTAAGTAGCCATTTTAGAGTAGTTGAAGATTATTTGCAAAGTAGCTATGAGGGCGGGCCAGTTGAAAACTTTTTGTCAGACAAAAAACCAGATTTGATTCTTAGGTTTAAACTATCAAAAAGTTTAGAGGCGGTATTTGCAAATATAAAATTGATTAATGCAAAAACCGGAGAAACTAATAGCGAAAAAAGTTACAAGATAGCCGATGGGAGCAGATATCCATTTTTGGCACATAAGATAAGTGTTGACGTGAATGCTCATATAGGTGCTCCTTCTATAGCGTGGATGGAGCAGTTTGTTATTTTTGCTAAATATACCCAGAGTAAACAGAGTGAAATTGTTCTTTCGGACTACACTTTGAGTTTTCAAAAGACTATTGTCAAGGGTGGCTTGAATATTTTTCCTAAATGGGCAAATAAAATACAAGATTCTTTCTATTATACTTCTTATGCAGGGAAGGACCCATCCATATATAAAGTAGAATTAAAAAATGGTAGCAGAACTAAAATTGTATCTGGCTCTGGCATGTTGGTTTGTTCGGATGTCTCAAGAGATGGCAAAAAATTGCTTCTAACAATGGCACCAAAAGATCAAGCAGATATTTATTTGTATGATCTTGCGACAAAGAGAGCAGATAAAATTACAGATTATTCTGGCATAGATGTTAGCGGTAGTTTTGTAGACAATGATAAGCGAATTGTTTTTGTTTCTGACAGATTAGGGTATCCTAATATTTTCGCACAAAACATTAACAGTAAAAATGTTGAGCAAATGGTTTATCACGGAAAAAACAATAACTCATGTTCAGCATTTGATAACTATATAGTATATTCAAGCAGAGAAGACAAAAGTGA
This sequence comes from Sulfurospirillaceae bacterium, assembly GCA_028692875.1. Taxonomy (GTDB): domain Bacteria; phylum Campylobacterota; class Campylobacteria; order Campylobacterales; family Sulfurospirillaceae; genus JAQUWL01. Next base: position 92,846 of record JAQUWL010000002.1, on the reverse strand, counting down.
ATTCGGAGGAGGTACGTTTAATCTGTATTTAATCTCTACACAAACAGATTATATTAGACAACTGACCTCTACAGGGCAAAATTTATTTCCAAGATTTGCTACTGATCCGGACACAATTATGTTTATTAAAAACTATAAAAATGAGAGTGCGTTGGGTGTTATAAGGCTAAATGCAAATAAAACGTATCATTTTCCTCTAAAAACAGGAAAAATTCAATCAATTGATTGGTAAAATTGAAAAAATAAAATAAAAAAATGGTATAATTCCGAGATTTTATATCATATTGAAAAAGGATCTGGTTATGAAGAATATTGTTTTGATGAGTGTTGCTGTTGCAATGTTGGTTTTGACTGGTTGTAGTCAAAAAAGCCCTGAGGTGGACACAACAAAATCGGCTGACACAAAAGTATCAAGTGTTTCAGACTCTGTGGGAGCGACTCCAAGTGTGTCTGATGATGGAAGCTCTCTTGCAAGATTGATTGCATCTTTAGAAGCGAATACTAAAGTTATCTATTTTGATTTTGACAAGTTCAATATTAGAAAAGATCAACAATCAAGTATTGAGCAAGATGCAGTTTTGTTTAACAGCAAAGAGGCTAATAATTTTTCAGTTAAGGTTGAAGGCAACTGTGACGAGTGGGGAACAGATGAGTACAACTATGCGTTGGGTCTTAAAAGAGCAAAAAGTGTTAAAGATGCTTTGGCGGCACAAGGCGTTAACGCTGAGAGATTAATGGTAGTTAGTTACGGAGAAAGTAATCCTACATGTACTGACAAAAACAAAGCATGTTGGGATAAAAATAGAAGAGCAGAATTTAAAATCCTTCCATAACCAAATTAATAAATGAGCAAAACAATCATCTTATTTTTACTAGCACTGCCGTTGGCAGTGCTAGCTATTGAACCTTCTGTTTATGGTGCTGGTGATTTGGATAGTAAAAATCCATATGGACTTACTCCGGCCGAAAAAAAAATTCTCCAAAATAATGAAAAAGTAACCAATTTAAACAAGAGCGTTGGTGGTGTCCAAGTTGAGCTTTCAAGAATTAACGAAGGATACGAAGGGCTTCGCTCTGTAACTGAATCAATTAGTCTAAAAATAGGCAAAATTGATGAAAAAATACGAAGCTTGGATGAAAAAACCAAAGATATAGAGATTATTCGCTCAGATCTCATTGAGCTTAAAGAGTATTCCTCTGAGGGCAGAGCAATTCAAGAAGAAAATCAAGAAAAAATTAAAATAGCCATTACCGAATTGGGACTATTAATAGACTCTATTAATAAAAATTATGTTGATAAAGATAAATTTAATGCATTTGTAGCTTCGCAAAAAGCATTTGAAAACATGGTTAATGAAAAACTAGGAAAATCGGCAGAGAAGAAAACAAAAGATACTCTTAAAACCAAAGATTCAGGAACTATTGCAAAAGATGCTGATGAGCTTTTTGAAAAGAAAGCATATAATGATGCCAAGGTGCATTATGAAAATCTTTTAGAGAGAAATTACAAGCCAGCTAAGGCAAATTTTTACCTAGGAGAGATTGCTTTTATTCAAAAATCTTATGCATCCGCAATAGAACACTACAAGCAGAGTATAGCACTTTACGACAAGGCATCGTATGTGCCAACATTGCTTTACCATACGGGAATCTCTTTTGAAAAGCTTGGGAAGAGCAAAGAAGCTAAGGGTTTTTTTAAAGCATTGAAAGATGGCTACCCAGACTCTTCTGAGGCAAAAAAACTTACGAAAAATCAGCAATAGAACATTTGTAAGTTTTTTGAATTCTCTTTTTATCGCTCGCGTAATTATTCCCTATAAGGGCTTATACAAAAATTTTATGATAAAATCAATTCTTTACTAATAAGGGAGACTACATGGGAATAGGTGAAAATAAAGTAGTTTCTATTAGTTATGAACTAAAAGATGTCCAGAGTGGAGATGTTTTAGATTCAAACTTAGAAGCTGCCCCTCTTTCTTTTATCGTCGGAAAAGGACAGATTATTCCGGGATTGGAAGAGGAGATTAAAAAGTTATCCGCAGGTGATAGCTCAGAAATAAAGGTTTTGGCGAAAGATGCATATGGAGAATATGACCAAAACGCTTTGCAAACATTACCAAGAGAGCAGTTTGCTGGATTGGAGTTGGAGGTGGGTATGACACTTTATGGACAAGGGGAGAATGGTGAAACTGTTCAAGTTCTTGTTAAAAGTTTTAGTGATGAAATTGTAGAAATTGATTTCAATCATCCTCTTGCAGGTAAAGATTTATTGTTTTCAGTAGAGATTTTAGAAGTAAGAGATGCTACGGCCAATGAAATAATGAATGGTTATGTTGGTGATGTTTCTAGCGGATGTGGCTGTGGTTCAAATTCAGGTGGCAGTTGCCACATTACAGATGATGATTTTGAAAATGGTTCTTGTTGCGGAAATGACAATGGTCACTCTAATGGTGGCGGATGTTGTGGAACACGCTAGTTTTATTGCATACTCAAGAGCCTCTTTGGAGGCTCTTAAATCAGCAAATTTACTTAAAGCTTTAAATGTCAATGCGTTAATATCTGGCGAAAATGGTGTTGGAAAAACAACATTGGCATCTCATATTTTATCAGTTCCAATAGTCTCAGGCGAATCTTTTGATGAGTTGCTTACTATGATATCAGCAGGCTTCCCCGATTTAATTATTAAAGATTTTCATAAAATTCAAAGTTATAAAAGATTAAAAAATGCACTTGATTTGCATAAAACAAGAGTAATTGCAACTGCAGATTGTGCTTTACCTCCTGGTGTTTTTGATGATTTTTTTAGCCTCAATATTCTTATTCCACCACTTTCAGAAAGGTGCGAAGATATAGAGCCTTTGGTTCAAAAATTTTTGAAAGAAGCCTCTGATGTTTTTGGTACAAAAGAGCTAAAAAAAATAGCTTCGAAAGATATTGTTTTGGATTTAAGTCAAAATGGGTATTCCTTAAAGCGTTCTGTTTTTAGTGCGTACATAATGAATTTTTGGGGAGAAAATGAAATTATGATGGTTTTGGAGAAGTTTTTATACAACAAAATCGGCGGAAGAAGTGATTATCGTGAATTTTTGCATCTTTTTGATGTGCCAATAATACGAGCTGGATATGCAAAATTTGGATCGCAACTTGCGATTAGTGAAAAGTTTGGGCTCAATAGAAATACACTGCGCAAAAAAATTAATGAATACAAAACAAAATATACAATAGAAATTTAATTTACATGTAAAGGTTTTTATAGATGGATAATATGGTTTTTCTTTTCCCTGGACAAGGTAGCCAGAAAATAGGAATGGGTAAGGATTTTTATGACCACTCAGAGGTGGCGAAAGAGATGTTTTTTAAAGCCAATAAAAGATTGGGTTTTGAGTTTGAATCACTTTTGTTTGAAGAAAATGAGTGCCTAGAGCAGACTGAATATACGCAACCTGCTATTTTATTAGTTAGTCTTATTGCGTATAGATTGTTCAATGATGCTTGTAAAAAGTCGCCAAAATCATTTTTGGGACACTCTTTGGGAGAGTTTAGTGCACTTAGTGCTTCAGGTGCTTTGGATTTTTTAGATGCACTAGAGTTGGTTCACAAAAGAGGTCTTTTGATGAAAAAAGCTTGCTCATCTATAAATGCTGGAATGATGGCATTGGTTGGAATCGATGATGAAAAAGTTGAGGAAATAACTGAAGCACAAAGAGCATTGTCAAAAAAAGTTTGGCCAGCTAACTACAATAGCGAAGGTCAAATAGTTGTTGCGGGCGATAAAAATGACCTAGTGAGTCTTGAAGAGGTTTTCAAAGAACAAGGCGCTAAAAGAGCTGTTCTTCTGCCAATGTCTGTTGCAAGCCACTGTCCTCTTTTGGAAAGTGCACAAGAGGAACTTGGAAAGTATATGCAACAGTGGATTGGGGATGTTTTTTGTGCCCCTGTTGTCTCCAATGTTAGTGCCAATGAGTATTGTTCCAAAAAAGAGGCGATTGAGCTTTTGTCGCAACAGTTGGTCAGACCAGTTAAATATAAACAATCTATTCTACATGTAAGTCAGACAACAGAATGTTTTATTGAGTTTGGCGGTACGGTTCTAAAGGGACTCAATAAGCGTATTTGCGATAAGCCAACACATAGTATTGTGGATATGCAAAGTTTAGAGCAGGTTTTATCCCAGATATGATAAAAATTATTTTGGCTCAAGTTGCACCTAAATTAAAAAAAATTTGTGTCAAGGATTTTGAAGCAATGGTTGCAAATGGTCGCAAAGATGCAGATTTATTGGTTTTTCCAGAGCTTTGCATCAACGGCTATTTGCTCAAAGATGCGGTCTTTGAAGATGCTTATAGTCTTGAAGAAGTTGAGTTTTTTGCAAAAACAAGTATAGGTGTTGATGTTGTTTTTGGTTGTGCACTTAGGTTGGGACATAAAATATTTAACAGCTCCATTTACTGTTGTGATGGGAAAGTGGCACATATTCATCACAAGAGTGCATTGCCAAATTATGGTCTGTTTCAAGAGGCAAGATTTTTCTTCAAAGGTGATTCTATAAGCCCGTTTGAGACACGTTTTGGTACAACCATGATGGTTATTTGCGAAGAGATGTTTGACTCTTCCATTATTCATGCCTTAGCTAGCGTCAAGCCAGATTTGGTTTTGGTTATTGCAAATTCACCTGCGAGAGGTTTTGGCGAAAATGGTCTAATGATAGAGAGTCAATGGCAATCTCTTTTATCCTCTTCTGCTATACTTTCAGGCTCACATGTAGCGTTTGTAAATCGTGTTGGTTTTGAAGATGGGCTCGGTTTTTGGGGAGGCTCTAGAGTGTTAAATCCAAAAGGAGAGGTTACATGTAAGGCCAAACTTTTTGAGGAAGAATTTTTGGATTGCGTTGTGGATAAACAGCTTTCAAGAGCACAAAAATATATGTTAAGATTAAACTAAAGGGATAGAGATGAATATTGCAATTATGGGTGCAATGGTTGAGGAGATAGAGCCGTTATTGGCTTTTTTTGGAAAATACGAAACTGTAGAATTTGCAAAAAATAGATATTTTTTAACCTCCTATAAGGGGTTGGATTTGATTATTGCGTATAGTAAGATAGGCAAAGTCAATGCTTCTTTAACGGCATCAACTATGATTGAGAAATTTGGAGCTCAAAAACTTCTTTTTTCAGGAGTTGCTGGGGCTATTAGCAGTGATTTGGGTATTGGAGATTTGATTGTGGCGACAAAATTGGCACAACATGACCTGGATATTAGTGCGTTTGGTCACCCTTTTGGATATGTGCCAGAGGGCAGTGTTTATGTCGAAAGTGATGAAAATCTTAGGGATATTGCGTATCAAGTAGCCAGCGAAAAAGGTATTGCTCTTAAAAGCGGAATTATTGCCACAGGAGATCAGTTTGTCTGTAATAGCGAACGCAAAGAGTGGATAGGTAAAACATTTGATGCTGATGCACTTGAGATGGAAGGTGCCTCTGTTGCAGTAGTTTGTGACTCTCTAAACGTGCCATTTTTTATCCTAAGAGCAATCAGCGATGGTGCGGATCATGATGCGGGAATGAGTTTTGATGAATTTTTGCAAAGCTCTGCTAAAATCAGTGCAGAGTTTGTAATCTCAATGTTGGATAAAATGCAACCATGATTGAAATCAGTAAAAGACTTTTAAGAACTGTTGGCAGAACCAATGCTAGATATAACCTCATTCAAGAGGGCGATAAGATATTGCTCGGACTAAGTGGCGGAAAGGACTCTTTGACATTGGCACATACTCTAAAACACATGCAGCGTGTGGCTCCATTTGATTTTGAGTTTAAAGCAGTTACCATTGCTTATGGTATGGGCGAAGATTTGCGAATTTTGCATGAGCACTGTCTAGAGCATGGCATAGATCATGAGATTTGTGATACAAAAATTTTTGATTTAGCAAAAGATAAAATCCGCCATAACTCCTCTTTTTGTAGCTTTTTTTCGCGCATGAGAAGAGGTGCTTTATATACATATGCGCTAGAGAAAGGCTACAAAAAAATTGCACTCGCTCATCATCTTGATGATGCGGTCGAGAGTTTTTTTATGAACTTTTCTTACAATGGCGCTCTTCGCTCTATGCCGCCGATTTACAAGGCGAAAAATGGTCTTTGGGTAATTCGTCCGCTAATACATGTAAGAGAGAGACAGCTAAGAGAGTGTGCAAAAGACGCTGGGATGCCAGTTATTGGAGATGAGGCTTGTCCTGCAATGCGGTTTGATGTTAAAATGCCAATAGTAAGAGCACAGACAAAAGAGATGTTGGTTTCTATGGAAAAAGAAAACAATGCACTTTTTGTGTCGTTGAAAAAAGCGTTTGAAAATATAAATGTATCTAGCTTTTGTCAAGAGCAGTATTTGGATTGTGAAGAGTTGGATTAGGTTTGTAAAGGAGATGGCAATGTGTAGGGTTCTATCTATTTTTATACTGTGTGTTTCGTGCTTGTATGCGGAGTACTTGGGAAATTTAAGCACAAACCCTTATGCGCCAAATTCGACCAAAAATCAATATGGAGCAGGAAACCCATACGACTCAAAAAGCATCAATAATCCTTATGGAAAGTTTGGTAGTAAATATAGCAATAAATCTCCAAACAATCCTTATGCGACAGAGGCTCCAAAGCTTTATGATTCGCAAGGTAACTATCGAGGAAAACTTAGCAACAATAAATACGACCCAGAATCCATATCCAATCCTTACGGAAAATATGGAAATAAGTATTCGCCAGATAGTATAAACAACCCCTATGGTGCTGGAAGTAAATACAAAGAAGATAGCCCGAACAATCCCTATGGAACTGGCTGGAAAATTATCGGGCAGTAGCTTATAGCCCTTGCAATATAGTCTTCCATAGGCGATCCACATCATTTTCCTCCATGTGAAGCGTGCTTTTGTTTTCAAGCAATTCTCTTACATGTAAGAAGTCATAGCCATCCATATTGGCACATGATTGATGAATTGGAAGAAAGCCTCTTAGTAGAGCAACGCGCCCTTGAATAGCCTCTTCGCAGGCAAAACAGATAAAATCATCACGCATCCTTCCTTCGTATTCAAGTAGTTTCACATAAGATTCTATTGCGACACGCTTTGGATTTTGCTTGCCCCATAGCATAGAGGAGCTCTCCAAGAGGTCAAAATAGAAACTATCCAGTGTGTCAATATCTTTTAGGTGAAGGTAAAAAAGTCTTACATAAGCCTGCCAAATATACATACGATTAAAATCTTTATTCCACTGCTCTGCCAAATGAAGAATGTTTCTTAGTTGTGAAATTGATGATTTTAAAGAGTGCTGGGATTCAAAGTCGATTTTGTAGCCTAGATTGATAGTTGAGTGCCGTGCACCGTAAAAGCGATACAGTGTTTTGATGCTGTTTGATGTTAAGACGGTTACAATCAAATCTTCGTCTTTTACTCTGTTGATGTTAATAATATAGCCTTGCATCGGGCAATTTTAGCAACAAATTATTAAATGAATATAAATTATAATAATTAATTGTAAAATAAAAAATATATAATTAATTGTAAATTAATATTTATTATGATATGAATTTTTATTCATTTCCCATTATTTGGTTATTAAGTATAAAATAAGTTATTTTGTTATATTATCCGAGCGATTTTGACTTTAGAAATAGGTCATTTTAAGAAATCTAAACAAAGGTTATTTCATGAATCTTATAACCAGCTTTAAAGATAACTGCGGTTTCGGACTTATCGCAAATATTAAAAACAATCCTACACACAGTAATACCGAAGATGCCATTTGTGCACTAGAGCGAATGATGCATAGAGGTGCTATAGCAGCAGATGGCAAGAGTGGGGATGGTAGCGGATTGCTATTTTCCATGCCTGTCTCATTTATGAAGCAAGAGGCTAAAAAACTGGGTGTTGATTTGCCTAAACAGTTTGCTGTTGCTATGGTTTTTTTGCAAAACGACAAACAACGCAAGATATTTGAAGAGACTTGTGAGCAAAATGATTTGAGAATTTTGCTTTATAGAGAAGTTCCCATTGATATTAAGGCATTGGGAAAGCAAGCTCTTGATACCCTTCCTCAGATAGTTCAGATTTTTGTCTCCTCGTCATCTTTGGTGGCAACAAAACGATTTGACGCACTTTTGTATTTGGCGAGAAAAGAGATAGAGAAAAAACTTGCGAGTGATTTGGATTTTTATATTGCTTCTTTTTCAAGCCATGTTATCTCCTATAAAGGCTTAGTTATGCCAACGCATATCAAAAGTTTTTATATGGACTTGTGTGACAATGAATTTAAAACCTCTTTTGCACTTTTTCACCAACGATTTTCCACAAATACTTTGCCAAAATGGAAATTAGCTCAGCCTTTTAGAACACTTGCTCATAATGGCGAGATTAACTCAATTTCAGCCAATAGATTTCAAGCAAAAATCAAAAGCGAAGTGGTTAAAAGCACTATTTTTTCAGAAGACGAGCTACAAAAACTGTTTCCTATTACCAACTCTGACGTGAGTGATAGTGCAAGCTTGGACAATATGTTTGAGTTTATGATTGCCAATGGGTTTGATTTTTTTAAAGCTGTTCGCTCCTTGATTCCAGCCCCTTGGCAAAATGCTCCTCATATTGATTCGGAGTTAAGAGCCTTTTATGAGTATTCTAGTATTAACTTTGAACCATGGGATGGTCCTGCTGCTGTCTCTTTTACAGATGGGCGATATGTTGGGTGTGTTTTGGACAGAAATGGCTTGAGACCTGCTAAATTTATTATTACAAAAGATGACAGAATAATCATATCAAGCGAATATGGAGTGTTAGATATTGACGAAGAGAATATTCTTGAGCGTGGTAGGTTGCAAAGTGGCGAGATGGTTGGTGTTGATTTGAAGTTTGGCAAAATTATGAAAAATGACGACATTAACGACTATCTCAAACACTCAAATACCTATACCGAGTGGCTTAATAAGAATTTAGTTTACCTTCAAGAGTTTATAGAAGTGCCTTTTGTGAAGACCGGCGATTATGCTCGCTCGTTGCTTGAGTTGGAACAGAGATTTTTTAATATTACGCAAGAGTATAAAAATATAGTGCTTGAGCCTATGATGAAAGATGGCAAAGAGGGCACTGGTTCCATGGGAGATGACACTCCTGTCGCGGCATTTAGTAAGGTACAGAGAAATTTTAGTGACTATTTTAAACAAAAGTTTGCACAAGTTACAAATCCACCGATTGACTCTATTCGTGAAAAAGTAGTTATGAGTCTCAATACAGGATTTGGCGAAATACGTAATATTTTAGATGAGAATGAGGAGCACTCTGCAAGAATCAAATCCATATCTCCTATTTTTATGCAAGAAAAACTTGAAGTACTTATGTCGTTCGGAGAAAAGAGCAAGCCACGCTACAAGCCAGAGTACAAAAATAGAACATTTTCAACTCTTTTTGAAGACAACCTAAAGGGCAGCTTGGAAGATTTGGTATATGATATTGTTGAGGCTGTTAAAAATGATAATATTAAGATAGTATTTTTGGACGACAGGGGAATGAATTCAAAGTTTAAGCCCATCCCCATGTTAATGGTTTTAGGCAGAGTAAATCAAGTACTTTTGGAGGAGAAGATACGCTCACAAGTCTCCATCATATCTATATCAGGAGAGGCTTTGGATTCTCACTCTTGTGCATGCATGATAGGGTTTGGTGCAAGTGCGATATATCCTTACATGTTATATGCAACTGTTTTGGACGAGTGCAAAAAAAATGAACTTGGAGCATATTCGACAAAAACAAGTTTAAAGAACGTTCATCATGCTATAAATCAAGGCTTACTAAAAATTATGTCTAAAATGGGAATATCCACAATCGCCTCCTATAGAAACTCTTCACTCTTTGATGTAATAGGGCTATCCAAAGATGTTGTTAAAGAGTGTTTTTCCGATGCCTACTCTTTGGTGCCAGGTCTTGGATATGAAGATATTGAAGAGAGGGTTGTTAAAAATCACAACAATGCTTTTGATTTGGATTCTGCAAAAAAATTATTTCCACTTGAGATAGGCGGTTTTTATAAGCACATTGATGGTTCAGAGTATCATGATTATGGTCCTTCTGTGGTACATGCAATTCATAAAGCGTCAACAACTGGAGAGCGTAAGGATTTTCAAGAATTAACCTCTTTGATTAACAAAAGAGGGCTTAAGATGGTTCGAGACTTTTTTGAGCTTAGCTCAGACAAGGAGCCTATATCAATTGATAAGGTGGAGTCTAAAGAGCAAATTTTTAAACGCTTTGCAACTGCGGCGATGAGTTTGGGCTCAATCTCTCCAGAGGCTCATGAGGCTTTAGCGGAAGCTATGAATAAAATAGGTGGTATGTCAAACTGCGGAGAGGGCGGAGAGTCACCAGAGCGTCTTAAAACTCATAAAAACTCTAAAATTAAACAGATTGCATCGGGTCGTTTTGGTGTAACGCCTGAGTATTTACGCTCCGCTACTGAGATTCAAATCAAAGTGGCACAAGGGGCAAAACCAGGGGAAGGTGGACAGCTTCCAGGGCATAAGGTGACACCACTCATTGCCAGTCTTCGTTATACCATTCCGGGTGTGACACTGATTTCTCCTCCGCCACACCACGATATTTACTCGATTGAGGATTTGGCGCAACTTATTTTTGATATGAAGCAGATTAATCCTGATGCGATTATTACGGTGAAATTGGTTTCCACAGCAGGGGTTGGAACGATTGCAGCGGGTGTTGCTAAAGCGTATGCGGATAAAATTATTATCTCAGGAGGCGATGGAGGGACGGGTGCGGCTCCACTAACGTCGATTAAATTTGCGGGAAATCCTTGGGAATTAGGGCTTAGCGAAGCACACAATGCACTCAAAGCAAACCATTTAAGAGACAGTGTTCATCTTCAGACAGACGGCGGTCTAAAGACTGGTTTGGATATCGTTAAAGCAGCCCTTTTGGGTGCTGAAAGTTATGCATTTGGAACGCTTTCTTTAACTATTATTGGATGTAAGGTTTTGAGAGTTTGCCATCTTAATTGTTGCTCGATGGGTGTGGCAACGCAGGATGAGAGACTTAGGGAGCATTTTGTAGGAACTGTAGATAAGCTAGTAAATTTCTTTACTCTTTTGGCTGAAGATGTAAGAGAGATTCTTGCATCTTTGGGATACAAGAAGATGGAAGACATTATTGGGCGTTCGGATTTATTGAAAGTAGTAGATGATGAATTTGCCAACAAGTTTGACTTCTCTTCTGTTCTGATGAGGCTTGAGGGTCCAAATACGCACAAAGGTACCCCAAATAATCCTTTTGATAAAAACGAGTTTGAAAAAGGTATATTAAAAAATATCTACAAAGTTATCGAAAATCCTGAAGAGAAGATTGTTGTTGAAAAACAAATATGTAATACAAATCGAAGTTTTGGAACGCTAATTAGTGGTGAGATTGCTAAATATTACGGCAATAAAGGGCTTAGCGATGACAGTATATCCTTTAAGCTAACAGGTGTTGCAGGTCAATCTTTGGGAGCATTTTTAGTTAATGGCATTACGATTAAAGTTAAGGGAACTGCCAATGATTATGTTGGTAAAGGTATGAATGGTGGCAAAATCATTATCACTCCACAATATCAAGGTAGAGGATTTTCTTGTGCAGGAAATACTTGTCTTTATGGTGCTACTGGCGGAAAGTTCTATGTTGCGGGTAACGTTGGAGAGCGTTTTTGTGTTAGAAACTCTGGTGCCACTGCGGTTGTTGAGGGAACCGGAGACCATGCTTGTGAGTATATGACAGGTGGCGTGGTAATCATACTTGGAAATACTGGCGTAAATTTTGGTGCGGGTATGACAGGTGGTATCGCCTTTGTTTACGATGAAAATAGAGATTTTATCGATAAGTTAAATCAAGAGCTTGTTGTGGCAACACGTATAGATACGGACGAGGGCGATGAAGCAAGACACTTTTTGAAGCGATATATTAGAACGCATATAAACGAGACATCAAGTGTTAAAGCCATCAATATATTGGAAAATTTCCGTCATGTGGTTAGGGATTTTTGGATGATTAGGCCTAAAGATATGACAAAATTGCCATTAAATCCGGGAGAAGGAGACTAATATGCAAAATTTTATCAATATCGATAGGATGGGGCCAAAAAAGCGCTCTAGTGGTGATAGAATTAAAGATTTTAAAGAGATATACGAGATTTTTACAAAAGAGGAAGCCTCTTTGCAAGCGGATAGGTGTGTTCAGTGTGGCGATCCATTTTGCCACAGCAAATGCCCTTTGCACAACTATATACCCTATTGGCTAAGAACAACTAGTAGTATGAAGCGAGAATTATCTTTTAAATTATCAAACGAGAGCAATCCTTTTCCGGAGATTACAGGAAGGATTTGCCCGCAAGATAGACTTTGTGAGGGAGATTGTACGCTAAACGATGGTTATGGAGCTATAACCATCGGTGCAATTGAGATTTTTATCTCTGAAGAGGGATTTAAAAAGGGGTTAAAGCCAGAATTTCCTGGCGTTTTAAGTAAGAAAAGAGTTGCTATTATTGGCTCGGGCCCAGCTAGTTTATCTGCTGCAACATATATTTTGCGTGCAGGAATTGGCGTGGATATGTATGAGCGTCAAGCAAAAGCAGGCGGACTTTTGACGTACGGAATACCTGGTTTTAAGCTAGATAAAGATGTAGTTGCAAGACGAATCGGATGGCTACAGGAAGCCGGAATGAAGTTACATGTAAATGTTGATGTTGGCAAAGATATCTCTTTTGACGATATAGCTAGCTCGCACGATGCTGTTTTTTTGGGTATTGGTTCAGAGGTTTCAAAAAAGGCCAAAATAAACAATGAAAATGCAAATGGGGTATTTTTAGCTATAGATTTTCTAAGGAGCATCCAAAAGAAATTTTTTGGCGAAGCGTACGATAAAAAATTTGATGTTAAAAATAAAAATGTTGTTGTTATTGGCGGTGGAGATACGGCTATGGACTGTTTGAGAAGCTCCATCCGAGAGGGTGCTAAGAGTGTTACTTGTTTGTATAGACGAGATAAATACAATATGCCTGGAAGTAAAAAAGAGTTTAAAAATGCTATAGAAGAGGGTGCTGAGTTTATCTTCAATGTTTCTCCAAAAGAGGTGTTGATAAATAGTGAAAATCAAGTCGTTGGAATAGATGTTCAGCGTACCGTGTTAGGAGCAAAAGATGCCTCTGGAAGACAGTGTGTGGAGATTGTCAAGGGTGGGGATTTTAGAGTAGATGCGGATGTAGTTATTTTTGCCTTAGGTTTTTCGGCTAGTAAACCACCTTTTTTAGCAGAAAATGGTATAGAAGTTAACAAGTGGGGCGGGATTATTGTCGGCGAAGATTATCAAACAAGCAAGTCTGGGGTGTATGCTGGAGGAGATTGTCAAAGAGGCTCTGATCTCGTAGTTACGGCAGCTCAAGATGGCAAGTGTGCGGCTGGTTTTATTATCAAAAGCCTATTGGGCTAAAAAGAGCAACATGTGAATTTTATAAACGCTGTTATATCTGCTAACAAAGAGATATATTTACTACTTAGAGCCAACGGTTTGCAAGAGGAGTTTTACCGCTCTTTTTGCAAAGGTGCGGGTGGGGATATAAGTGTTGGAATTGATATTATGGCGGAGAATATTTTTATTAAACATCTTCAAAAATACGGCACCATTATCTCTGAAGAGGTGGGCGAAATCAAGGGCGAAGAAGATGCCTTGATTATTATTGACCCGATAGATGGTAGCGAAAATCTAGTATCTGGCATCCCTTATTATGGTACTTCTGTAGCTTACACGAAGAATGGAAAATGCACTCAAGCTGTTATTGTCAATCTTGCTAATGCGGAGATTTTTATCAAAGATGGATATAGTTTCACAAGAGGTTTTTTGGGTAAGCAAAAGTACCGTGATGTTTGTATCAACAAAGGTGCAAAAGTTGGTATTTTTGAGCGTTCTTATTGCTCCAAAGATGTTGCTACTAAGTTGAAAAATGCACAGGTAAAGTATCGCTCTCCTGGTGCTTTTGCTCTATCTTTGGCTTATGCACATGATGTCTCTTTTGTGCTTTATGAGGGAAAAACTAGAATTTACGACATTAGCGCAGGAGAATATATGTGTGAGAATCTCTTTTGTATAAAAAAAGATGATATTTTTCTCGTAAGCAAAGATAAGGAAATTTTCGATAAAATCTCTAATATCGTTTGGAATTTTTGAACTAATTTTAATCAAAGAGGAAGCTAAAAGAGATGAGATTTGGAGAAATTTTGAGCAAGATACGTAAAGTGCAACCTGCTCCTAGCGAAGCACCAAGCCATTGGGTAAAGTGCCCTCAATGCCAATCAATCATGTATTATAAAGAGGTTGAAAATCAATGCAATGTCTGCCCAAAATGTGGTTTTCATATGCGTATATCATCAACCCAAAGAATCAATCAGCTGTGCGACGAGGGTACATTTGTTGAGTATGATGCCAATCTTGCTCCAGTCGATCCTTTAAAATTTGTGGATAAAAAATCATATAAAAAACGCATCGAAGAGAGCGAAGCTAAGACCAAAAGAACATCGGCTATTGTATCTGGTAGCTGTAAGATAGAGGGCGTGAATGCTCAAATAGTTGTGTTTGATTTTAGTTTTATGGGCGGAAGTTTAGGCTCTGTTGAGGGCGAAAAAATAGTAAGAGCGATTAATCGAGCCATCGCAAATAAAGAGGGTTTGGTTATCGTCAGTGCCAGCGGAGGCGCAAGAATGCAAGAGAGCACTTTTTCTCTTTTGCAAATGTCAAAAACATCAGCAGCGCTTACAAAACTATCCTATGCCAAACTGCCTTATATCTCCGTATTGACTGATCCAACAATGGGAGGCGTTAGTGCTTCGTTTGCATGGCTTGGAGATATTATTATGGCAGAACCAGGGGCTTTAATAGGTTTTGCAGGACAGCGTGTTATCAAGCAGACTATTGGGGCGGATTTGCCTGAGGGGTTCCAGCGGGCAGAATTTTTGCTTGAGCATGGTTTGATTGATATGATAGTGACACGTACAAAGATGAAAAAAACGATTGCGGACATGCTAGTTTATTTGGGCGAGCATTGTAAGAAAGGGGAGTTTGAATTAAAACTCAAACAGTAAAACTGTACGCATTGCTCGATAAAGCCACTCTTGCTAAAAAAGGTTATAGTATTGAGAGGTTTATCTCTACATGTAAGGCTCTACATGTAAGCATGATTCAATATAGAAACAAGCTAGGCGATGCGGAAGAGCAGAAGACGGATTTGTTGAGTATTAAATCGCTTCTTCCTTCTACTCCACTTATCGTTAATGATAGAATTGATTTGGTCTATTTGTGTGATGGTTTGCATTTGGGGCAAGAGGACATCGTGTCTTTTTCTTTGTCTAAAAAAGAGGCGATAAATTATGTCCGTGGTGTTATCGGCGATAAGATTTTAGGCATTTCAACGCACAACAAAGAGGAGATTTTAGAGGCCAATACTCTGGATGTAGACTATGTTGGCTTGGGTGCTTATAGAGCGACGAGCACCAAAAGTGATGCGGTCGTTTTGAAAGAAAAGCTAGGACTTATTGCAGGCTTTTCTCTCAAGCCGGTTGTTGCTATCGGCGGTGTATTGCGTGATGACGTGATAGAAAATGTTGCCTATAATGCTATTGGTTCTGGATTGTATGAAGATTAAGATTTTCACTATCGAAAAAAGTGCCAATGGTGCCATAGAGACACTAGGAAAAGAGTATCAAAAGATGATATCTCGGTTTGCCGATGTTGAGGAGATAAAGATATTTTCCAAAGATATTTCGCAAGCTCAAGTGCGAGGCGAGCAAGAGGCAAAAGCATCTTATAGTAGAGCTTATGAGCCATATCTGAAAGGATTCAATGTCTCTTTGGATGTTTTAGGAAAAGAGATGGATAGCTTTGAATTTAGCGAGATTTTTAGTCAAGAAGCAACAGTAAACTTTTTTATTGGTGGTGCTTTTGGTCTTGAGAGTGAATTTTTGACAAAAACTCAAAGGATTATAAGCTTGAGTAGATTAACATATGCGCACAAGATTGCTAAGGTAGTTTTGTTGGAGCAGATTTATCGAGGGTTGTGTATTCAAAATAACCATCCCTATCATAAAAATTAAAGTTCGTCAAAAGGAAGCATTTAATGAGAGAGCATGAGCTAAAGTATTTTGAAGATATACTAAAAGAGCGAAAAGTTCAAATTAAGAAAAATATCGAAGATTCTATGCGAGAGATAGAGGATTTAAAAGATACAGATGTTGGCGATGAGGCAGATCATGCCGCAGTAAGCACGGATCGTTTGATTGAGCAAGCTATTAGCGCTCAACAGATGAAAGAGCTAGGAGAGATAGAGTTTGCTCTCAATAAAATTAGAAATAAAACATATGGTATATGCGAAATGTGCGAAGAGGAGATAGGTTTTCAGCGTCTTAAAGTTAAAGCACATGCCAAATATTGTATCGTGTGCCGAGAGATAATAGAAAAATCAGCAAAAAGCAAATAATTAAGGTATTAACTATGGGAATCAAGCGCTATATACTTTTAACGGTCATTTACGTTTTGGGAATCGGTCTTTATGTTTACAGCTTCAATGGAGACAATTATACCTTGGAGCTACTAGGCTTTTCTCTAACACTGCCGGTTGCTGTTTGGGTAGTATTGCCAGTTGCTGTTCTTGTTGCTGGAACAATTCCACATTTGATGTTTTACAATTTTAAAGATTTTTTATACAAAAGGTCTTTGAAAAAAGATTTTGACACTTTCAAAATAGCAACAAAAAATCAAATTTTAGGCGAAGATATAAATGCTTCATACAAGAGTGAGTTTTTTAAATTGCCAGGGCAAATTTTAAAGCTTATGAAGTATAATAAAATCCCAAAAGATGGCGAACTTGAAGATGTTGAGTTGCAAAAAGTATGTCAAATGGTTGATTTGATTCGTGATGGAAAATATGAAGACATTAAAAAATACAAACTTTCATCAGAAAATGAAATTAAAATTCAAAACAGTATAAATAGACTCAAAGATGAGCCTAAATATGCACTTGAGATTTTGAAAAATTGCAAAGATTTTGATAATGAGTTATGTGAAAAAGCGTATGATGCTCTGCTTGATTTTGCAAGTTTCAATGAGGTGAAAAAATATAACTTTACTCCAAACAAACGTACTTTTAGACGTATGATGGAGCGCTACTTGGATGAGAAAGACAATTTTGAGATGGATATCGCATCTATTGAAAATATGCTAGAGCAGTTCAATGCCGATAGGGAAGATTACCTTGAGTTGGCTAGAGAGATTAAGATAAAACTCTCCCCAGATGCACTTATTGCACTTTTTGAAAAACTTTACAATGCAAAAGGCTCAGTTGCTGCAGATGCGTATTTGTATGTGCTTTATGATTTGCAAATGATTGATAAAATAAAAGACATTTTAGACAATTCTGATCCTGATGAATTTGTTAGATTTAAGACAGTTGTTTTCCTAAGAGATCATGGAAAGAGTATTGATATCGATAAATTTTTGACTGCATGAGTGATGAGATAGATTTTACCCAAGGCATTCTTGCCTTGGCTCCCCTTGCTGGATTTACCGACCTTCCGTTTCGTAGTGTTGTTAAAAAGTTTGGAGTAGATCTTACTTTTTCTGAGATGATAAGCTCAAACGCCCTAAAATACAACTCCGCCAAAACATTTGAGATGATTAAAAAATCCCCTCTTGAAGTGCCATATATCGTTCAAATCGCAGGCTCAGATATTGATGTTATAAAAGAAGCGGTACTGATACTAAATGATATTGAAGGGATTGCTGGTATTGATTTAAATTGTGGATGCCCTGTTCCAAAGGTTGTATCGCAAGAGGCAGGCTCCTCTTTGTTGCTAAATCTTCCCAAAATGCAAGCCATTCTTGAGACTATAAAAAAATATTCAAACAAGCGATACACGAGTGCAAAAGTAAGGCTAGGATTTAACACTAAAATACCAGAAGAGATTGCTAGAGTTTGCGAGCAAGGCGGAGCGGATTTTATGAGTGTACATGGAAGAACCAGAGCTGGAGCCTATAAGGCGGAGGTCGACTACGAGGCAATCGCAAGAGCTAGAGAGTCTGTAAAGATTCCTGTTATCGCAAATGGCGATATCACAAGTTATGAAAAAGCCTTACATGTAAAAGAGATAACAGGCTGTAAAAGTCTAATGATAGGGCGAGGCGCAATAGGCAATCCGTGGATATTTTATCAAATCAAAAACGAACTGCACCATGTGGATAAAAGTAAAATCCTAGAGATAGTAACAGACCACTACGAAAGAATGGTTGAGTTTTATGGGCAAAAAGGCGTTTGTATTTTTAGAAAACATCTGCATACTTATTCAAAAGGGCTTGCTGGAGCGTCTGATTTTAGAAATCGCATAAATAGAATTGAGGATGAAAGCATTATGAAAGAGGAGATAGTAAACTTTTTTGGCAACTAATATTATCAATATCCGTCATTAAAACCTTGCTCTTTGTGTTTATCTTTTTTGTAACTGCTTCGATTACGCTCTTTTTCTATTAGATTTACCTCTTTTAGTAAAACTTTTCTTTTTGACTCAGCATCGTCTTCTTCATTGTTAAGCGTGCGCAAAACCAGCTCAACGTAGTTATGTAAAGCGTTTGTATAGGTAGAGTCAAGTCTAACAGGTTCGGCTTTTCTCAATGTTTTAAGGCTTTTTTCAACACGTTTTTCAAACAACTTTAAATCAAAACTTTCATTTTTTAGGGCATTTGCACAACTTCCCAAAAATCGCTCTAATGCTCGAATGTATTTAACTCTCGCATCTTTTTCGGTTACGCTAAAGGATTTCATTTTTTGGAAGTAATCTTAGTACGATTCTAATTTTGTAATGTAGTCTTGAGATGATTTTGTTCTCTGCGGAGTTGTTCTGGCATCTTGAAGTTTGAGATAGTCATCTAATTTTCTTCTGTTGTCCTCAAAAACTTTTTCAAAATCAGATTCATCTTTTATCTCTCCATTTTTAAACTTTTCTAGCAAAAGATTTGAGTTTCCCGTGACAACAAGATACCTTACGCCAGCAAATTCAAACAATACAACACTATTGTTTGCGTCAATCGGTTTTTTATGAAGCAGTACAACCTCATTTGGTATGGTTGATTTTTTTTCAGGAGGAAATAGCCAAGAGCCTTTGGATATTTTGCTGGTGTTGTATTGGCCAATATTTTTTCGTATCCAAAACATAACACCTATCATAATAGTTAAAAAAACAATAACCAAAATATATCTATAATCCACTAAAGAGCTATCTTCTAGTGTTGAAGGGGAGTTGTTCGTGGTGGTATTTTTTGTATTTTGTGTTTTTGTTGGTGATTCGGATATTGTTTTGCTACGAATTCTTAGTCCAAAACCATCAACAGTTTTTGAAGCTATAACGGCGATAGGTTTGTCGCTTTTAAGAAAAATTTTAATGGAGTTTTTCTCTGGCTTCATGGCAAACTCTTGCACTATTGAAGAGTTAATATTTTTTTCAACCACTTTATCATAAGAGAGGTCGTTAATAGTAAGCGTAACCCCGCTTTCTTCTGTTTTTTGAAAAATTGTGCCTTCGTATGGTGTGTCAAAAGAGAGCATAATATCGACCCTGTCGGTTCTCTCGTATATATTGTGAGTTAGAAGATTGGATGCTTGTATGTATGAAATCAGAAACGCTAGAGCGATAAAAATTTTCATTAATTCTCTTTTTTAAAGTACTGAATAACAGTTTTTGAATCAAGAATCTCATTGATACGAATCGCAAGATTTTTCTCATAAACCATTACTTCACCTTTTCCAAAAATTTTATTATTGATATACAACTCAACACTTTCGCCAGCTGGTTTGTCCAAATCTATAACCGAGCCTTTTTCTAGTTTGAGAAGTTTTTGTACGCTCAAATGAGTTGTGCCAAGCTCTGCAATGAAATCCACGCTGATATCAAGCAAGTTCTCATAGCCCGATAAGAGTTTTTTCTCGATATACTCTTGGTCTTCTGGATTCAATTATTATTCCTTTTGCCGATGATAAAGGTTCGGTTTTTTATTTTATAAAGCAAAAACTCTTCCAACTTTATCGGAAAAGGCTCCGATATATTGCCTAAAAACTCAGGCACACCCAGTCGATAGTCAATATGCGGGTTTTCGCCTTCCAAAATTACCTTTGCTGAGCCAATAATTTGGTTTGAAATCTCTTTCAAAAGGTCATCTAGGTCATCTTCGCACAAGTTGTCTTCAAAAAGAAGATTTTTTGCTATCTCGTTTAGAGTGTTTTTCTTAAAAAACAGATACCAGATATGCTCTTTTTTATTTTCATACAGAGATATTGCAGAGCCATAAAGATTTCGACCTCTTGTTTTTGCGTTTTGTGGAATCGTACACAGTATGTCGGAGCAAAAATTTTCAGTTGCCTGAATAACAGCTTCTTTCATCTTTTTCCATCTATATTTTAGTGGATACATTATAATTTAAATTGTTTAAATTGTTTATTAAGTCTATTTCAAGCTTTATGAATATTTTACAAGTAGCTTATCTATGGTGCTATAAGCTCTAGTTTGATAAAATACACTTCTGTGAGAGTTTCAAATCAAAAAGGTCAATAAGTTGAGTGAGAGTAAAGATTTTTTACGTGTAAAAATTGAAGAAGATTTAAAATCAGGCAAGTATCAAAACATTGTCACGAGATTTCCTCCTGAGCCTAATGGCTTTCCGCACATTGGACATGCGAAGTCTATTTGTATCAATTTTGGCATTGCGCGTGATTATGCTGGGCAGTGTAATCTTCGCATGGACGACACCAACCCTACTACGGAAGATACAAAGTATGTTGAAGCGCTCAAAGATGCGGTGACATGGCTAGGATTTAAATGGAATGGTAAGGTTCGTTATGCGTCTGATTATTTTCCAAAGCTCTATGACTACGCCGTACAACTCATCCAAATGGGCAAAGCTTACGTCGATAGCTTAAACGAAGAAGAGATACGAGAGTACCGAGGAAGCGTGATGGAAGCTGGGCGTAGAAGCGTGTATGCGAACCGTAGTATTGAAGAGAACTTAGCCCTTTTTGAAGGGATGAAAGAGGGAAAATTTAAAGATGGCGAGCACGTTCTAAGAGCCAAAATCGACATGAGTGCAGCGAATATGAAGATGCGTGACCCACTTTTGTACCGCATTCGTCATGCCCACCATTTTAGAACGAAAGATACATGGTGCATCTATCCCATGTACGATTTTGCGCACTGTTTATCCGACTACATTGAGGGCGTGACACACTCCATCTGTACCTTAGAGTTTGAAAACAACCGTGACATTTACGACTGGGTTTTAGATGCTTTGGAGCTTACCCCACCTCGTCCGTATCAACACGAATTTGCACGTCTTGGCATCAACTACACGGTCATGAGCAAACGAAAGCTTTTAGAACTGGTGAATGGCAATTACGTAAACGGCTGGGACGACCCACGCCTTCCCACCATTGCAGGCTATAAACGACGAGGCTATACGCCAGAGTCTATCATCAACTTTTGTGAGCAAATCGGCATCGCTAAAGCCAATTCCATGGTCGATGTGGCGCAACTGGAATTTTGCATACGAGATGATTTAAACCAAAAAGTGCCTCGTGTGATGTGTGTGCTTGACCCTTTAAAAGTGACCATCGAAAACTACGAGGGCGAAGAGGAGATAGACGCTTCGTATTACCCACACGATGTACCCAAAGAGGGTTCACGAAAATTGCCTTTCTCCCGTGAGATTTACATCGAGCGTGACGATTTTATGGAAAACCCGATAGAGGGCTACCACCGCTTCACGCCAACCCAACCCGTGCGCCTTAAACACGCCTACATTCTTACATGTAAAGAGGTCGTAAAAGATGCAAATGGCTCTATTGTCGAGTTAAAAGCCACCTACCATCCTGATTCTAAAAGTGGTTCGGACACGAGTGGCATTAAAACCAAAAGTGCGATTCACTGGGTGAGTGCGAAACATGCCAAACAAATCGAAGTCAGACTTTATGAGCGTTTATACAAAGTCGATGCGCCAGAAAACGTGGAAGATTTGAATCCTGATTCTTTACATGTCAATAAAAATGCCTTTATAGAACCCTCTGTCATTTGTGAAAAAGTCGATGTTCGTTTTCAGTTTGAAAGACAAGGCTATTTTTACGCTGACCCGATGGATTATACCGATGCGCACCCTGTGTTTAACAAAATCGTAGGGCTTAAAGATTCGTGGGCGAAAAAAGCTGAAGTGCCAGAGCCTACAATGAAATTAGAGGTCAAAAAGGTACATGTTGAGGGCGTGATAACACCTTTAAGTGAGGCTGAGCAAAAATGCTTTGATAGATATACCAAAGAGCTTGAACTCAATAGCGAAATAGCAAATACTCTCGCACGTGATGAAAAACTATCTTCATTTTACGAAGCAACGCTTTTACATGTAAAAAGCCCAACAACACTTGCCAATCTAGTCGCCAACGAAGTTGCCAGAGAACTTAAAAAAGAGCTACCACTAAGCTTTGGCGCCACTGAAGTAGCGGAGTTGGTAATAATGCTTGATGAAGGCGTCATCTCTTCTAAAATTGCCAAAGAGGTTTTTGAAGCCATGGTACACACAGGTGAAAAACCAAAAGCCATTGTTGAGCGTAAAGGCTTGAAACAAATCAGCGACCCTGCTATTATCGCCATTATGATTGAGGAAGTGATGGCAAAAAACCCTGAAAATCTTGCCAAATATAAAGCAGGTAATACCAATCTTTTTGGCTTTTTTGTAGGGCAAGTCCTTAAAAATAGTGGCGGAAAAGCAAATCCAGCATTAGTAAGTGAACTCGTGTCAAAGAAACTGAAGCAATAGATAGCAAAAAGTTAACTATTGCTCCTCGTCTTTGTATAGAAACTTAAGAGTATTTCTAAACATTTTTGGTTTGTATCCTGTAACGCCACCCCATACAACAACCAGTCCAATGCTTAGCCAAAGAGGTGCACCCAAAAGTGATGTTGTGTAAAAAATAACCAAACTTATCACGGTAATAATGGCAAAATCCATAACTGTATTTATAAAATTAGAAGCATTTTTTTGCGACATACAAACCCTTTTTTTACACCATTATAACGTATTGTTTTGCTTTAACTTAATTGATTGAATGATGTTTTGTTGCAATATTATTAAATCGTATATTAAGAGGGGTTTAAGTACAATGCCCAACATCAATACAAGTAGGTTAAGATGCTTATAGGGCTTGGATTTTTTGGCATTATCGTTGGGTTTTCATCAGGCTTTTTTGGTATCGGAGGTGGTACGATTTTGGTTCCATCGCTTATGTATTTAGGGTTTGATATCAAAACTGCTATCGGCGTATCGGTAATGCAGATGATTTTTAGCTCTATTTTTGGCTCTTATGTAAATCATAAAAGCGGTATGCTTCATCTAGGCAATGGTCTTTTTTTAGGGCTTGGCGCATTGGTGGGTGCATCTTTTAGTGGCTCGATTGTAACATTTCTACCCAGAATCGCTCTTTTGATTTTGTTTGCAAGCATATTGGCAATCTCTATCTACAAGTTTTTTACAGCTCCGATTGAGCCCAAAAGCACGCCAAACCATTCAAAACCGTTGTTGTTTGGCATCGGTGCATTTGTTGGAGCTATTGCTATCAGCACGGGAACGGGTGGAGCGATATTTTTAACGCCTATTTTGGTTGGTTTTTTAAATTGGCATATCAAACAAGCGGTCTCCACTACACTATTTTTTATTATTTTTGGCTCAATTTCTGGCTTTATAAGTCTTTCGGCAAATGGACATGTGGATTATATGGCGGGTTTAGCGGTTGGTCTTGGCTCGTTGATTGGAGTATATTTTGGGGCAAAACGCTCACACACAGTAGATAAAAAAGTGCAAAAAAAACTTTTGCTAGGTCTTTATATTATTATGCTTATATTGACACTCAATAAAATTTTTAATGGCTAGGTTGAAATGATAAAAATATATGGTGCCAAAGAGAATAATCTAAAAAATATCAATTTAGAAATCCCCAAAAACAGACTCGTTGTCTTTACTGGACTTAGCGGAAGCGGTAAAAGTACATTGGCTTTTGATACTTTGTACGCCGAGGGACAGAGGCGTTATATCGAGTCACTTTCCTCTTATGCAAGGCAATTTTTGGACAGAATCGGAAAGCCTGATGTGGAGAAGATAGAAGGACTAACTCCAGCTATCGCGATTGATCAAAAAACTACAAGCAAAAATCCTCGCTCTACTGTTGGAACGATTACTGAGATTTACGACTATTTGCGACTTCTTTATGCCAGAGTAGGTGTTCAGTCTTGCCACCAATGCGGTAAACCTATATCTCAAATGGGTGTGAGCGATATTATAGAGCAGGTTTTAAAACTGCCAGAAAATGCAAAAATTATCATTTTGGCACCATTGATTCGAGAGAAGAAAGGAAGTTTTTCTGACCTTATTGAAACTCTTCGCCAAAAAGGTTATGTTAGAGCGATGATAGACGGTGTGCAAGCACGTCTTGATGAAGAGATAGAGCTTAGTAAAACCAAAAAACATACACTTAAAGTTATAGTTGATAGAGTTGTTATAAGCGAGGAAAACAAGGAGCGTATCGCTCAAGGTGTTGAAAAAGCACTATCGGAGAGTTACGGCGAGGTTGAGATAGAGATTTTAAATCATGAAGAGGTTGGATGCGATAAGGCGCATATTCATTACAGCGAACACTTGGCGTGTTTTGACTGCAAAATAAGCTTTGAGCCACTGGAGCCGTTGTCGTTTTCGTTCAACTCTCCAAAAGGTGCTTGTCCCACATGTGATGGTTTGGGCATACGCTATGCTATCGATATAAGCAAGGTGATTGATGAGCATTTGAGTATCGAAAAAGGTGCTATTAAGATTTTTTATGGCTTTAACAAAAGCTACTACTCAAAATTTTTACAAGCCTATTGTCAAGGGGCAAATATTGACACAAAGACTCCTTTTGAAGAGCTTGAGCCACATGAGCAAAAGGCGATTTTGCACGGCGGAGTCGAGATGGCAGTGTTTCACTGGAAACATCATAAGTTGACTAGAAAATGGGATGGTGTGCTAAAGATTGCCTATGATATGCTCAAGGACGATAAAGAGTTAAGTGAGTATATGAGTGAAAAAACATGCGATACATGTAAAGGTTATCGTCTTAAAAAAGAGAGTCTTTCTGTTAGGGTTGCAGACAAAAGCATAGGCGATATTTTGGATATGCCTATTGAAAAATCACTTGAATTTTTTAAAGACGAGAGCAATTTTTCATACATGAAGGCTCAACACAAACTTATCTCCTCGTCTATTCTTAAGGAGATTAGGGAGCGACTATTTTTCCTTTACGATGTAGGTCTGGGATATATCGGACTTGGAAGAGATGCGAGAACCATCAGTGGAGGAGAGGCGCAACGTATCCGAATCGCTTCGCAGATAGGAAGTGGATTGACGGGCGTTATGTATGTGCTAGATGAGCCGAGCATTGGACTGCATGAAAGAGATACCTTGAAGCTCATAAGAACACTAAAAAATCTTCAAAAAAAAGGCAACTCGGTTATAGTTGTAGAGCATGATAAAGAGACAATAGAATCAGCTGATTTTGTTGTGGACATTGGACCAGGGGCTGGAAAATATGGCGGACAAATCGTCTTTTCTGGAACCATTGATGAGCTTAGAAAATCAAAAACATTGACGGCGATGTATTTGAGTGGCGAAAAAAAGATAGAGTATAAAAGCAACAGAGAGCAGAAACATTGGCTAGAGCTAAACAATGTCACTCTAAACAACATTAAAAACCTACATGTAAAGATACCACTATCAAATCTTGTATGTATTACGGGTGTTAGCGGAAGTGGTAAAAGCTCGCTTATACTTCAAACGCTTTTGCCTACTGCCAAAGAGTTGCTCAATCGTGCCAAAAAGGTGCAAAAAGTCGCTGGTGTCGAGTGTATAGGGCTTGAGCAGTTGGATAAGGTCATCTATCTTGACCAAAGCCCGATAGGGCGAACTCCTAGAAGCAATCCAGCAACTTATACTGGTTTGATGGATGAGATACGAGAGCTTTTTGCTAAAACCAAAGAGGCACAAGTAAGAGGCTATAAGGTCGGAAGATTTTCATTTAATGTCAAAGGCGGACGATGTGAAAAGTGTCAAGGCGATGGCGAGATAAAGATAGAGATGCACTTTTTGCCAGACATTATGGTTAAGTGCGATTCGTGTCGAGGTCATCGCTACAACGCACAAACGCTAGAGATAAAACACAAAGGCAAATCCATCTCAGATGTGCTAGGAATGAGCGTTGAAGAGGCATTTTCATTTTTTGAAAGCATTCCAAAGCTCAACCAAATACTTTCAACTCTGATTGATGTAGGACTAGGATATATTACCCTAGGACAAAATGCCACAACACTTAGCGGAGGCGAAGCACAACGCATAAAGCTCTCTAAAGAGTTGAGCAAAAAAGATACAGGACAGACGCTTTATATTTTGGATGAGCCAACGACTGGACTTCATTTTGCCGATACTGACCGTTTAGTGAAGGTTTTGCACCATTTGACGGAGCTTGGCAATAGTGTTTTGGTTATAGAGCACAATATGGATGTTATCAAAAATGCCGACTACATCATCGATATGGGACCAGAAGGCGGTAGCGGAGGAGGGCGAATAGTAGATATCGGCTCTCCGATCGCCGTAGCATTAAACCATCTGCGAAGCGGAAGTTATACCGGAAAATTTTTATCAAAAGCATTGGGGATGAGCTAAAAACTCTCCTTGATGTTACTTTTGGTAGCCTCGTAGTCATTTTATATCTCTTCTTTTGTATTAAAAATTTACATTTACATAAGCTCTACATAAGTTTTTATTATACTTGTTTTTGGATAAAGTTGTTATTGGAAAGAGGTAGCGGATGTTTGGACTATATCTTAAAAGGAGTAATTGATGCTTCCCAAAAAGTTTTTTTTGCCACTTGGAGGTGGAGAGGAATTGGAAGAACGCATACGAGGCGCCTTGTTAATTTCTAAATTTTTAGAGGCTCATTTGGAAGTTTTAAGGGTAGAATCAACACCTCAAAGAGTTATTTCATCTGATGTGTTTGCACCAAAACATTTAGTTGAGCAGATGGCAAAAATCACTCATGATATGGAAATGCAGACATCGCAAAGATACAAGGAGGTATTTGAAAAAATATGTTCACAGATGAACGTAAAAGTAACCTCTGATGTAGTATGCGATGGCAGTGCCTCCGCCTCTTTGCTTGTAGAGCAGGGAGTGAGGGGTGAGGTTGTTGCACAGTATAGTAAATTATGCGATATGGTTATAGCCGTGTGTCCACCAGAAAATGTACCTACAGCAACATTTGAGGCAGCTGTTCTATATAGTGGAAAGCCGGTAATTATGATTCCTAGGGTTTTAAAACAGTTTAACCCTGAGAGGATTATTGTTTTTTGGAATGCTAGCACAGAAGCGTCAAGGGCTATTGATGGAGCTTTAGAATTTTTAAAAAGAGCCAAAGATGTTATGATTGTAACAAGAGATGATACGAAAAATCTTAGACCTAGTGTCGAAGAGCTTAAGTCGTATCTTGAAATTCACAATATAAAGGCACAATGCTCGGTCGTGCGTCCTACGAAGATAGTCGGAGAAGCTCTTTTAAATAAGGCCGTAGAGGGAAATTATGGGCTTATAGTTGCGGGGGCATATGGCGTGAATCGTATTAAAGAAAAGATGTTCGGAGGTCTTACGACTTACATGTTAAAACATACACAAATACCTGTTTTGACAGCACATTAATATCTGTTTTTGGATTGTATTAAGATAATAAGCGAAAAAAGGAGTTGGATTTGGATAAGAATATTAAGCATATTGTTTTAGGTATTGTTTTGGGTTTGATTGGGTTTGGGCTTGCACTATTTGCGTTTAGCCCAACACAGGCTAAACTTTTGGGAGTTATTGTTTTTTTAGTGACGCTCTGGACAAATGAGGGTTTGCCCATCGGAGTTGTATC
This sequence comes from Sulfurospirillaceae bacterium, assembly GCA_028692875.1. Lineage (GTDB taxonomy): Bacteria > Campylobacterota > Campylobacteria > Campylobacterales > Sulfurospirillaceae > JAQUWL01. The sequence continues at coordinate 64,767 of JAQUWL010000002.1, read as the reverse complement.
TCTTTTGCCAATAGTTCTTTTTCCTGCGCTTGGAGTTTTGGAAACCGGCGCTACTACTGCTAATTATTCAAAATCAACAATATTTCTATTTTTAGGTGGTTTTTTATTGGCAGTTGCAACAGAAAAAATCAATCTTCACAAGGTCATCGCATCTAAAATAACAGCAGTTTTTCCATCCACTACTTTGGGATTGATTGGTGCTCTTGCAACTTCTGCTGCTGTTTTGAGTTCATTTCTATCAAATACAACAACTGCGTTGCTTTTGATTCCTATTGCCTCTTTTTTAACGGAAGATATGAGACTTAAAGTAAGGCTTATTTTGGCAATAGCATATGGTGCAAGCATAGGTGGAATAATAACCCCAATAGGCACACCTCCAAACCTTATATTGATGGGATTTATGGAGTCAAAAGGTCTGGAGTTGATTTCTTTTACAAAATGGATGGGATTGACTATTCCTTTGGCGGTAATTATGCTTATTTTAATGACTTACGTTTTGTCTATTGGAGCAAAGGGTATTGATACGGCAAGTATAGATATGGAGCACAAAACGCTAACAAAAGAGCAGTCAAGACTTTTGAAAATATTGGGTGGTTTGATTTTGCTATTGTTAGTTAACTCCCCAATTAAGCCATACTATAGTGGGCTAGGGCTTGATGAGAAAGTTATTTTGTTAAGTTTTGGTCTTTTAATGTTCGTTCCAAAAATAGGTTTTTTAACATGGCAAGACAACAAAAGAGTGCCTTATGAGATAATGTTTTTGTTTGGTGCTGGTTTTGCAATTGCGGCTGCATTTGGAAAGACCGGATTGGCTTCGGCGATAGCAACACATTTGTTGGTTATAACATCTTTGCCACCATTTGCCATCTTGCTTTGTGTAGCACTTTTGATAACATTTACAACAGAAGTAACCAGCAATACAGCATTGATTTCTATTGCTTTGCCGATTATTTATTCGCTTGGACAGGCATCAAATATGGATATGACTTTGATATTGATGACGGCAACCATTTGTGCGAGTTATGCCTTTATGCTCCCAATAGCTACTCCGCCAAATGCTATTGCTATGAGTACGGGTGCGGTAGATGTTAAAACAATGGCAAAATACGGTTTGGTATTTAATCTTATCGGTGTAGTAGCAATAATTGCGGTATCCTACTTTTTTTGGCAGTATTTTATTTAAATCTTACATGTAAAGCCCCTTGAAACCAAAAGGGGCCAATTTGTCTGGTTGCGTCAAAGGATAGATTATAGGCTTTTTTGATATAATCATCTCAAATTCTTTACTTATAAAGAGAGCCTATGTTAGACGAAATCGTTGACCGCATCAAAACTTTGCCCCCTCTGCCTAAGAGTTTTCACCAAATAAGTGCTTTGTGTAGCAACCCAAATGCCAGCGTTGAACAATTGGCAAAGATAGTTGAAGAAGATCCGATGTTAGTTGCAAATCTTCTTAAAGTTGCCAACTCGCCACTATATAGCTTTAGACGTGAAATCAAAAGTGTTTTGCAAGCAGTTGCTCTTTTTGGTATGTCTACTACACGCTCACTTACTGCGGATATTTCGGTCAAAAAATTGCTTAACGTAGATATGGAACCTTATGGCATTAGTGCTGAAGAGTTTGCCGATATATCAGGACTTCAAAGCTCTTTGATGTTAAATTGGTACAAGAAAGTTGATTCCTCCAAGCTGGATACTCTTTTTTTGGCTTCATTGCTTCAAGAGACAGGCAAGATACTTATAGCTGATGAGGTTGTTAAAAATGATGAAACTTATCAGTTTAAATCCGAGATACAATCCGCTGTAAATATAGCTCAAGTAGAAAAGATGTTTGTGGGAACAACAAGTGGAGAAGTTACCGCTAAGATTTTTGAGCATTGGAAATTTGAAAATCAAATGGTGGAAGCGATTCGATATTCTGATAGCTATGATTTGGCACCAGAGGATATTAAGCCTTATGCACTAGCACTTAAAGTTGTCAAGACTGCTATTCCTGTAAATTCGCCTTTAAGCGAGAGAAGTATTACTATTGCTCTAAATATCGTCAAAAAAGAGGAGTTAAACGAAAGTGCTTTTGCAAGTGCTATCGAAAAACTGCTAGAGCACTACTGATTCTCTACATGTAAGAAGGAAGATGTCTTGAAAATATTAACCATCATAGATACTTTTGGCTTTTTTTTTAGAAACTATTATGCACTTCCAGCACTTCGTAACTCAAAAGGTTTTCCAACAGGACTTTTGACTGGATTTGCCAATTTTATCTATTCGATTAAAAATGAGCACGATACAGACTATCTTCTTTTTGCACTTGATAGCAAGGGTAAAAACTTTCGCCATACGCTAGATGTAAACTACAAAGCCAACCGCCCAGAGGCTCCGGAAGACTTAAAAAAACAACTTCCTGTGGCTATCGAATGGGTTAAAAAGATGGGATTTAAATGTTATGAAGAAGAGGGTTTTGAAGCAGACGATGTTATAGCTTCGGCGGTAAAGTTTGCAAAAAAACACGACATCAAAGTACGCATTGTGACGCATGATAAAGACCTTTATCAGCTGATAGACGATGGCAAAGTTGTTATTTATGACCCGATGAAAAAGAGTGAGATAGATGAGCTTGGATGTTTTGAGAAATTTGGTGTCTATCCAAAACGCATAAATGAATATCTCGCATTGGTAGGCGATACTGCGGACAATATCCCTGGAGTTAAAGGCATTGGACCAAAAGGTGCCAAAAAGCTTTTGGATGATTTTGAAAGCATCGAAGATATCTATGAAAATCTACAAAAAGTGTCAAATCCTAGAGTTAAAACTATGCTGGAAGAGGGTAAGCAAAACGCCTTTTTGAGTAAGCAATTGTGCTACTTGACGACACTTTGGACATCGCTGACAAGTTTGAATCGTTTCATTTTCCGTGCAACAATCCTTTGGCAAATATCGCGGATGAGCTTGAGCGTTATGAGTTGCGTCAGATGCTTTCAAAAGTCAAAAGTGAAGCCTTACATGTAAAGCCAAAAGTCGAAGCAACCTCGTTTCAATCAATCTTGCTCGATGATGCAAAGATATTGATGAATGTTATTGATGGTCTTGAAGAGGATGCTATCGTGGCATTTGATACCGAAACTACTTCGCTAGATGCATACAATGCCAAAATCGTGGGATTTTCTTTTTGTGTGGACGAGGATATGGCGTACTATGTTCCTATATCGCATAACTATTTGGGCGTAGGCGAGCAAATCAGCATGGAAGATGCCAAAAAAGCACTGATTGAGCTTTTAAAACACAAAATCGTGGGGCAAAATCTTAAATATGACATTGCGGTTGTGTATAACAATTTTAATCTTCCTCGCATAGATATTTATGCCGACACGATGATTTTGGCGTGGCTGCTTAATCCTGAGAGTAGTGTGGGGCTAGATACGCTTGCTTTACGATTTTTCAATCATCCGATGATAAAATTTAAAGATGTTGTGCAAAAGGGCGAAAACTTTAGCACAGTTCCTTTAGATAGTGCTTGTGAATATGCAAGTGAAGATGCGTGGATGACGCTTAAGCTGTACCACAAACTTCAAGAGATGTTAGAGCCAAAGCTCTTAATTCTTGCCAGAGAGGTAGAATTTCCATTTATCCATACGCTTTTGATGATGGAAAAAGAGGGCATAAAAGTTGATGGGGCTTATTTTGAAACTCTACTTTTGCGTACGGATAAAGCGATAGAATTGCTTAAAAATGAGATTTTTTCGCTTTGCAATGCTACATTTAACTTGAATTCAACCCAACAGCTAGGCAATGTTCTTTTTGAACAGTTGGGACTTCCAGCAGTTAAAAAGACAAAAACAGGTTATAGCACGGACGAAAATGTCTTAAAAGAGCTTCTGGACAAGCACGAAAGTATCTCAAAAATTTTAGAGTATCGAGAGCTTTATAAACTCAAATCAACATATATCGAGCCTCTTTTAAAACTCTCAAAAACCTCGCCAGAGAGCAGAGTGCACACCTCTTTTATGCACACAGGAACGGCGACGGGAAGGCTCTCTTCAAAAGAGCCAAATCTTCAAAATATCCCCGTTAAGACTGAGCTTGGACGAGAAGTGCGTGGCGGTTTTGTAGCAAAAGATGGTTGTCTTTTAGTTGGCGTGGATTATTCGCAAATAGAGTTGAGGTTGTTGGCACATTTTAGTGGCGATGAAGCTATGCTTGAGGCGTTTAATACGCATAAAGATATCCATAGACAAACGGCTTTGAGGCTTTTTGGAGAGGCAGAGGCAGATGCCAAAAGAGGGGTGGCAAAAAGTATAAACTTTGGTTTGCTTTATGGCATGGGACCTAAAAAACTCTCGGATACGCTAGGCATCACGACCAAAGAGGCAAAAAGCTATATTGATGGTTATTTTGCAACTTTTCCAACGGTTAGAAAATATCTAACTTCGATTGAGGAGCGTGCAAAAGAGGTGGGTTTTGTCGAAACTTTGCTGGGGCGAAAACGCTACTTTGACTTTGAAAATGCCAACGGTATGCAATACGCTGGATATTTAAGAGAGGCTGTAAATACGGTTTTTCAAGGCAGTGCGGCTGATCTTATCAAGCTTTCGATGAATAAGATAATGGCGACATTGGTGGATGATGAAGCAAAACTGCTTTTGCAAATCCACGATGAGTTGATTTTTGAAGTTAAGGAAGAAAAAGCCGAGGCATTTGCACAAAGTGTTAAAGAAGTGATGGAAGGTATTTATGCTTTACATATACCCTTGAAAGTCTCCATTGCTATCGGTAAAAATTGGGGCGAACTCAAGTAATATGACAGAGGTTTTATTATTAGCCATAGCTCTCAGTATGGACGCATTTGCCGTTTCTATCGGACTTGGTTCTAAAAAAAATAGCAACATAGCAAGTTTTGATTTGGCACTCAAGGCAGGCACTTTTTTTGGCTTTTTTCAAGCCATCATGCCAATTGTTGGGTATCTAGGCGGAAAAGGGCTTTTGGGATGGATTTGCTCTTATACGCATTGGATTTCCTTTGGCTTATTGGGGCTTATCGGCGCAAAGATGATATACGAGGGGATGAGCGAAGGGGTTGAAAAAGAGATTTGTTACATTACAAACAAAGTGATGCTACTACTTTCCATCGCCACAAGTATCGATGCCATGGCAGCAGGATTTAGCTTGATGCTTTTAAATGTCAATCCTTTTCTTGCGTGTTTTATTATTGGAATCGTAACATTTATGTTTAGCTTTATAGGAGTTTTTGTGGGCAAGCTAAGTGGCACATGGCTAGAGAGCAAAGCTGAGATTTTTGGTGGTATTGTGTTGATTGCTATTGGTTTTAGAATGTTATTTTATTAGGAAAAGTTGGTAAGAAAAGTTAAAATCCAAACCCTTGTAGATGACTAAATGATGAAAGAGAGAAAGAGATTTCTCTCTTTCTCTTAAGATAGTATATCTTCTAAAGTAATATAATCCCCAACCCTTCCTGTCATTTTTTCAACATCAGTTTTTACGGGAAGTGTTTTTTTGCCTGGTCTCCATCCTGCTGGGCAAACTTCTCCTGTTTTGCTTGCATGTTGCCAAGCTCTTACTTGTCTTAAAAATTCATTTACATTTCTTCCAACGCTATCAGCCTGAACTTCTTGAGCTACACAAACCCCATCTGGATTAAATAAAAACCTTCCTCTTAGTGCGACTCCCTCTTCTTCCAAAAGTACTCCAAAATCTGCTGCTACTTTTTTAGTTGTATCTGCTCCGATGGTTAATTTCAATCCTTTTAAAATAGGTTCAGTCTCAACAAATCTTTTATGTGAGAATTTTGTATCGGTAGATATTGGTAAAATTTCAACCCCAAGCTCTTGAAACTCATCGTACTTTGCGTTCATAGCCGCAATTTCTGTTGGACAAACAAAAGTAAAATCTGCCGGATAAAAACAGACTACTGTCCATTTTCCCTTATAGTCTTCGCTTGATACCGTTGTGTAATGTCCTGTCGCAGCGTTATATGCACTCATTGTAAACTCAGGCATTTGTCTTAAAACCATAGTTGAACTCATCTTCTTCTCCTTAATAACTTCTGTTTCATTTTCAATATTTGCAACTTTCTTCTCTTTTCTAGCTTTTATAGATGTATCACACGCCATAAAATCTCCTCAATTCTATTTATCAAATGATAATTTTTATTATTTGATAAATAGAATTCTATTTAAATTACTTTTAAAAATTACTTAAAATATAATAAAATTATTATTATTTTTCAATCAATAAAATCAAGATAATGTCGGCGTAAATTGCTTTAATGTCTTTTCGCACATTTTGTATTCAGGCATATGTTCTAAAACGAATTGCCAGAAGGTTTTTTTATGATGTTTGTGTTTTATGTGAGCGAGCTCGTGAATAACGATATAGGTTATGCAATTAAGAGGTAGCTGGCACAGTGAGATGTTGAAGCTTAACTCGTTTTTGCCAGAACAGCTTCCCCAGCGTTTTTTGGCTTTTCTATATCTTATAGCAGTTGGCTTTACACCCATGATGAAACTTTGCTCTTCAACTATTTTTTCCACTAAGGATTTTGTGTGTTCTTTGTAAAAAGTATCTAAATCACTCTTTACATGCAGAGATATTTTTTCGCCAAGATATAAGATTTTGCCCTCTTCGCAAAGTAGTGTTTGAATACTTTTTCTCTGTTTTACAAATGCTGTTTTTTCTACAATCCATCGAGCCTTTTCATTTAGTATGGCTTCAACTTTTGAGATAGGATAGTATGGGTTGTTTACGATAACTTCACCTAGCGAGTTGATGCGAATTGTAAAGTTTTTGATATTTGTTTTGGTAACAACTCTACATGTAACGATTTTTTCATCGAATGCTACATGTAGAGTTAACTCTTTTATTTTAATTGAACCAATTTTTGATTTTGTCAAAAACACTTTCGTATTTTTCATCATGAGGTGTGCTTTTTATACCAAAATCATCTTGCAGTTTTACCAAAAGCTCTCTTTGCTCTTTTGTTATTTTCTTAGGGTATCGTATTGAGAGCTGTGCGATGATGCTACCGTATTGTTTTGAATGAACATTTTTAACACCCTCGTTTTTGAAGATAAATTGTTGCTTATCCTTTGCTCCGAGTGGTATTTCAAAGTCTATCTCTCTTCTAATCCCAGGAATTTTAATTTTTTCGCCAAGTGCAACTTGTGTAAAAAATACTGGAACCTCTATGTAGATATCGTCGTTATGTCTAACAAAATGCTCGTCCTCAGAAATTTGTATGTGTATGTACAAGTCCCCTCTTGAGCCTCTCTCGTCAATATTTCCTCTGCCAGCAACACGTATGCGATTGTCATTGTCGATACCCTCAGGTATATCTATGGTTACCTTTTCGTTTGCGGTTGAAAAACCTTTGCCTTGACAAGAAGGGCATGGATTTTTAATTACCATTCCTTTACCTTGACATGTAGAGCAAGTTTGAGAAAATGTCATAAACCCTTGTCTGTAAAAGACTTGACCTTTGCCTCCGCACTCTTTGCATTTTGATTCTGTTTTGTCTTTACTGCCTGTTCCATCGCATGTTTCGCAAGGTTTTTTATAGGTAAATGAAACCTCTTTTTTGCATCCAAAAATAGCCTCATTAAAAGCAAGAGTGACGTTGGATTCTAAATCTAGCGTATATTTTCTGTTTTGTTTTGTATGACCGCCAAAGCCACCACTTCCAAAACCTCCGCCAAAAACAGACTCAAAAATAGAGCCTAAATCCCCCATAATATCTTCGTATCGCATATTAGAGAAGTGACTAAAGCCTTGTCTGTCAAGTCCTGCTTTGCCGTATTTGTCGTATGTTGAGCGTTTTTGCTCATCGCTTAAAACTTGATATGCTTCATTGACGAGCTTAAACTTCTCCTCCGCCTCTTTGTCGCCCTGATTTCTATCTGGATGGTATTTTAAAGCCTGTTTTCTGTAAGCTTTTTTAATCTCCCCAGAGTCAGCATCTCTGCTGATTTCAAGTATTTCGTAGTATTCTATGTCCAATTTAATTCTCTTTTTTAGTAAGTTTTTAAGTCACGAATTTTAACAAAAATAATGTTTATAGTTCATTAAAACGACTTGTTTGTTTGTTGCGAAGTGTTAAGGTTCGGTTAAAATGTCGTTAATTCACATCCTTTATACTTTCATCACAAAACAACTCAAAGGAGAGAAAATGAAGAAGACAATTTTAACAGTAGCAACACTTTTGGCACTTAGCTCAAGTGCTTTTGCAATGAATGGTGCAGGTCCTATGGCTCAAAATACAGGAGTGCAAAATCCTCAAAATATGAGTGTGATGAAAGGCAAAAGAGGTGGTGGCATGAGAGGAGACTCTATGATGATGATGCTTAGCAAGATTGATTTAAGTGAAGATCAACGCCATAAACTCGGCATTGCACAAGCGGAGATGAAACTTGAGATGAAAAAAGCTCAAGATCCAAAAATGCAACAAAAAATGAGAGATTTGATGAGCAAAGATACTTTTGATAAAAAAGAATTTTTGAAACTAACCAATGATATGCACGAAAAAATGACTACAATAAGAGCAAATCATATGGAAAAAGTATTTACTCTTCTTACTAAAGAGCAAAGAGCACAACTAGCGACTACTCAAACAGCAAAACCTGCAAAAAAATAGACACAATCTTCTAGCCGCAAGAGACAAACACTCTTGCGGTTTCATTCTTCTTTTGTATTTTTTTATAGAGTTAGATTAAGGCTAGTTATATGGAATTGCTATATAATTAAACATCTAAAAACACTTAGGATGCCTTATGATAAATGTCTTAATGATTGAAGACGATACAGAGTTTGCTGAAATTTTAAGTGAGTATTTGGCGAAATACAACATCAAGGTAACAAACTACGAAGACCCATATCTTGGTTTAAGTGCGGGCATTAAAAAGTATGATTTGTTGATTTTGGATTTGACTTTGCCAGGTATGGACGGACTTGAAGTGTGCAAAGAGGTAGTCGAAAAATACAACATTCCTATCATTATCTCTTCGGCTAGAAGCGACATTAGTGACAAAGTAGTAGGGTTGCAAATGGGTGCGGATGATTATCTGCCTAAGCCTTATGATCCCAAAGAGATGTACGCAAGAATTCAGAGTTTAATTCGCCGATACAAAAAAACTTCTGCCCAAGAAGAGGAAGCAGTAGCCTCAGAATTTGTAATAGATGAAAAACGACATCAGATTATCTTTCAAGGAAATCCCCTAAACTTAACTCCAGCAGAGTATGAAATACTATCTTATCTTGTGAAGCAAAACGGCTTTTCTATCTCAAGAGAGCAGTTGGTCTATAACTGTAGGTCACTAAAAGACAAAGGAAGCAAGAGTTTAGATGTGATTATTGGAAGACTTAGAACTAAAATCGGCGATAGCTCAAAAGAGCCAAAATATATCCACTCTGTTCGTGGCATTGGCTATAAGTTGGTTGGATGAACAGACACTCTCTTGGTTTAAAAATAACAGTTGTTTTTATATTTTCACTTGTTTTTTTAGGTTTATTCTTTGGGCTTTTGCATGAACACCAAAACGAAAAAAATTTAGAAAATATGAAACAACGCCAATTTCAATCCATAAACTATCTTTTGGTTATGTATAGAAACAACCAAGCACCAAAAGATATCGAGGAGTATTTTGATAACTTTGGGCTAAAAAGAGTTACCAATAAAAATCTAAGTGCTTCCGTTTTGGAAAAAGGAGTTGTGATTTTTCAAAGAGCCTCAATTGCTGGCAGACTCTCTTCTATCATCTACAACGACAGATACTATCTTTATATTGACAATTTTGTATCAAGCGTTTTGCTAGAAAGTCAAGACGGAAAGCGTACCAATGACAATCTTTGGATTGCTTTTGTTATCGCTTTAGGATTTTTTATATACCTTTTCATCTCTTTATTTAGAAGCATTTTTCCGCTTCGAGAACTTCGTGAAAAAATTCAAAAATTTGCTAGTGGCGATATGAATATTGAGTGTAAAAGCGATAAAAAAGATGAGATTGCTGAAGTGGCAAATGAATTTGATAGAGCTGTTGGCAAGATTCGAGATTTGATTCACTCAAGACAGCTTTTTTTGCGTACGATTATGCATGAGCTTAAAACCCCCATTGGCAAAGGTCGCATCGTGGCAGAGATGGTTGAAGATAATGTTGCAAAAGGACGCTTAATCTCTATTTTTGAGAGGCTGGATTTGCTGATTAGCGAATTTGCAAAAATCGAACAACTTGTCTCTAGAAGCTATAAGCTAAACATCAAAGAGTACAATCTTCTGCATGTAGTGGACTCAGGCGTGGATTTGTTGATGTTGGATGAGGCTAAAAAAGAGAAGTGTTTAGTCGTTGATGTCTCTTCTGATTTGATGGTTCATGTTGATTTTGATTTGATGGCATTGGCTCTTAAAAACTTGATGGACAATGCTATCAAATATAGCAGTAATCATAAAGTTTCCCTATACACAAAAGAGGGTTGTTTGTGTATTGAAAATGAGGGGGAGCCTCTTAAGATGTCAATCGATGAGTACTATGAGGCATTTGTTTCTGGTGCTAAAGATACAAAAAAAGGGCTAGGTTTGGGGTTGTATATTATTAAAAGCATAGTTGAGTTGCACGGTTTTTCCATTTCGTATCAATATGTTGAAAGAATGCACCGTTTTACAATAGATTTTTCTTCTCAAAAAGTAGGGTAGGTATGCGCAGAGGATTGGAAAGATTCAATAAACTTGTAGAGGCTTTTGAACATTTGCCAACAGTTGGAAAAAAATCAGCATTGCGTTTTGCTTATCATTTGGTTTTAGGTGACACATTTGCAGGGATGAGGCTTTCCAATGCCATCGAAAGTGCTATAAGGCATATTAGAAAATGTGAGCAGTGTGGTTTTTTGAGCGAAAATGAGTTGTGCGATATTTGCTCTGATGAGAGTAGAGACCACGAGAAATTATGTATTGTAGAGAGTGCGAAAGATATCTTTGTTTTGGAGGAACATCGACTTTTCAATGGAAGATATTTTGTTTTAAGCGACCTTGGTGATGAGCAGATGCAGAAGCTTGAGGCTTATTTGCAAGAGGGGGTAAGGGAGTTTATTTTCGCTTTAACGCCTTCGCTTTCAAACGATGCAGTAATTCTTTATGTTGAAGAAAAGCTAAAAGCATACGATGTTGTTTTTACAAAAATAGCACAAGGTGTGCCTACTGGCGTGCATCTTGAAAATGTCGATATGCTATCATTGTCTAAAGCACTTGAGTCTCGAACAAAAGCTTAGGCGTACTTTTGTCTTAAGGTTTTTTTGTCTATTTTGCCCACGCTTGTTTTGTCGATAGCCTCTACAAATCTTATCTTTACCAACATACTTTCTCGTGCCATAATCCCTTTTTTTATAAATTCTTTAGCGTGAATCAAGATACTTCTCTCACTCTCTTCACTAACATGTAAGGCATTTGCAACAACAAGTGCCATAGGACGTTCTCCCCATTTCTCATCTCTAACACCAATAACAGCCACCTCTTTGACTAATGGATGGCGAGCTATAATATCCTCTAGTTCCAAAGAAGATACCCATTCCCCACCTACTTTTATGATATCTTTGGTTCTATCGACAATCTTAAGGTAACCTTTTTCATCCATGTGTGCAACATCGCTAGTGTGCAAGTAGCCATCTGCCCACAAGAGTTGAGAGTTTTTTTCATCCTTAAAATATCCCTGAGTTAGCCACGGAGAGCGAACTACCACTTCTCCCGTTGTAGAGCTATCTTTTGGCACGTCTCTCATCATCTCATCAACAACTCTAAGCTCAACCAGTCCCATCGGTCTTCCTGTTTTAATGCGTATATCGCTCTGCTTATCATCGCTAAGTGTAAGCATTTCGGGTGTGAGTTGCGCAAGAGATAATATAGGACATGTTTCACTCATTCCATAGCCTGTGAAGATGTCTATTTTTCGCTTTAGTCCTTCCATGCAAAGAGTTTTAGAGAGTGCTGAGCCACCTATGATAACCTTCCATCTGCTTAAATCCATAGTGTCTATTTTTGGAGAATTAAAAAGCATATGTAAAATTGTTGGAACGCAGTGCGAGAAAGTTACGCCATGCGTTTCAATCAGCTCTAAAAGCAAATCAGGAATATATCTTCCCGGATAAACCTGCTTAACGCCTAGCATGGTAGCAACATAAGGAAGCCCCCACGCATGCACATGGAACATCGGAGTTATCGGCATGTAGACATCATTTTGGTTAAAATTTCCCTGAGAGGCATTTGAAGATAGTGTTGAAATGGTGCCAAGAGTATGTAGCACAAGTTGCCTATGGGTAAAATAGACACCTTTTGGCATGCCTGTAGTGCCAGTGGTGTAAAAAGTTGTTGCTCTAGTGTTTTCGCTAAAGTCTGGAAAGTTAAAATAAATCTCTTGTTTGCTTAAGAGCATTTCATATTCGCCTATTATCTCTAGGTGGTTTTGCTCTATTGCTCCATCTTCGCTTAAGGCAACGAGTTTGTCGACTTCCATTCTACCTCTTATCTGCTCTAGTAAAGGCAAAAAATCATTGTGAACAAAGATGATATCATCTTGTGCATGGTCGATAGTGTATAGGATTTGCTCAGGCGATAGTCGTATATTTACGGTGTGCAAAACTGCACCTATCATCGGCACGGCAAAATACAACTCTAGATAACGATGTGAGTCATAGTCCATCACCGCTACCGTGTCTCCCCTTTTTATGCCCATTTGTGTTAAAAGATTTGCCAGTTTACATATACGCTCTTTGAGCTTGGTATAGGTAAAACTCTTTTCATTTTTATAGATAATTTTCTGTTCTGGATTATTGCCGATTGGGGAGAGCAAAATATTTTTAATAAGCAGTTGATAATCGTGCGCAAATGGATTGTATAGAGATTTTTCTGTTTGCATAAACTAGCCTTATGTTAGAGTGAAAAAGCCTTTTTCATATGATGTTTTATCGTTTGAATGTCATATTTTTTGTGAAAGAAAAGATGAAATGCAAGTATGCCTTGATGTAGCAACATGTCCGAGCCGTCTTTACATGTAAGGTTGTTTTGGCGTGCTAAAGTCAAAAAAGGTGTTGGTTTGTTATATATGACATCAAAAGCAAATTTTGCTTTTTGCATCAGTTTTTCCAAAAGCTCTTTTTCACAAGGAAGCTCCTCGTTGTTTAGTCCTGCTGAGGTTGTGTTTATGATGAGGTCGTACGATGAGGGAGAGAATGTGTCCTTGTGGTATGTTTCAAATTTGTTTTCTGTAAAAAACCCCAATCTCTCTTTTGAGCGATTAAAAACAGTTGTATGAATTTTATTTTCATCAAGTGCAAATGCCACCGCTTTGGCAGTTCCTCCAGCACCCAATATTAGGGCATTTTCTATTTTTCCAAATGATTCTATGGATGCCAAGAAGCCAGGTGCATCAGTGTTGTAGCCTATTATTTTATTGTTTTCTTTGACAAGCGTATTTACAGCTTTTATTTTTTGAGCGATGCCTCGCACTTCATCGCAGATGCTAAAAGCTACCTCCTTGTGAGGAACAGTAACATTTGCTCCATCAAGTTGCATCGCAATAAAAGTATCTTTTAATAAAGATGGATTTTCTATATGAGTTCGAGTATAGCATGCATCAAGACCTAAGGCGTCAATGACTGTATTGTGAAGTTTTGGCGAAATTGAGTGTGCAACAGGGTTGCCAAAAATAGAAAAAAGTTTCATTTATTAAGCTTTTAAGTCATCCAATGAGCTTGTCATAGCTCCTAGTTTATTGGTTACCTCTAGATACTCAAGCTCTTTTTTGCTATCTGCAACAATGCCAGCTCCTGCTTGAAAAATAATTTTCTCATCATCAAGGTAAGCCGTTCTTATCATAATGGCAGTATCCATATTGCCATCAAAACCAAAATATCCAACAGCTCCGCTGTAAAAACTTCGCTTAATTCCTTCAAAATCACTAATAAGCTCCATGGCTCTTATCTTTGGCGTGCCCGTCATTGTGCCAGCTGTAAATGTTGCCATAAAAAGGTCAAACATATCTTTGTCTTCAGCAAGTTTTGCCTCAACATCGCTCACAAGATGCATTACATGTGAGTATCGCTCTACTCGCATCATATCGTTTACATTTACCGTTCCAACTTTTGCAACTTTACCAACATCATTTCTGCCTAAATCAATAAGCATCAAATGTTCAGCTCTTTCCTTTTCGTCTTCCAAAAGCTCCACTTCGTATGCTTTGTCTTTTTCGTGCGTGTCGCCTCTTTTTCGAGTGCCAGCTATCGGTCTGAGTGTGATACGAGAATCTTTAAGTCCAACCATAACCTCAGGAGAACTTCCTATGATGGCAAATTTTTCATAGTTTAGAAAAAACATATAAGGGGATGGATTTTTATTTCTTAAAATTCTGTAAAAACTCAGTTTGTCAATCTTTGCAAATTGTGTAAAACGATTTGACATAAGAATCTGAAAAACATCTCCACTGCGTATCATCTCCTTGCACTTCAGGACCATCTCAAAAAATTCTTCCTTTGTGAAGGTAAATGAGCTTTTGTTGGCATCTATAATGCTTTTTTTGATGGGCATAAAAGCATGAGAGCCTTGCAGAAGAGTGTTTATTGTCTCGATATTTTCATGCATTTCATCCATAAATGTAAAGATTGTCAATGTGCTTGATTTGTGTGAAAAAGCACATACAATTTTTGGTCGCAAAAGGTCGATGTCTGGTATGTTTATGTCGTCCTTAAGTGAGTTCATATGCGTTTTTAGGCGTGGTTCAAATATCTTAACCGCATCGTATCCAATATATCCAATAAACCCATCAATAAAGCCTGTACCAAGCTCATTTGCGTATTGATGATATTCGGATGGGCTGAGAGTTTTATATTTTTGCTTTAGAAAGATAAATGGATTTTCTTCAATCTTTATGGAGTTTGAGCTTTGGTCAATATAGACACTTTTTCCGTTTTGATGAACAATACGCTCTCTTGCGCCCAAAAAGAGGAAGCTATAGCTTCCTGCTTCGGTGTTTATGGCACTTTCAAATAAAAAAGATAGCTCTTGCAAAAAGTGTGTTCTTATTTTTTCAAATACAACAATAGGTGTTAATTGGTCAAATAGTAACTTTTTGTATTTTAGCAAACTACTTTATCCTGTATATAAATGCGTTTTTATTGATGCTTGCTCTTGCTTTTGCCAAGGCCGTATTTGCCTCAGCTTCAGTTGAATAAGGACCAACAAGGATTTTGGTTAGTTTTTGGTTATTGATTTCAACTGGTTGTAATTTTACATCAAAGCCATTTTTTTTCAGCGAATCTAAAAATTTTACATCAGGAGTTGATTTTGAAGTTGCTCCAACTTGCACATAAATACTACCACTCTTTATAGCTGTCGATGTCTTTGGCTTTGGAGTCTCTTTTTTGGGTTCTTCTACTACTTTTTTTGCAGGTTGTGTTACAGGCTCTTCTGCTGTTGCTTTTGTCTCAACAACTTTTTTAGGCTCTACAACCTCTTTTTTAATATCTTCAGTTGGAGATTTTTCACTCTCTTGCTTTTGCATCTCTTTTTCTTTGAGCGTTTTAATCATATCTTCAAAAGAGTCTTTTTTTGGATTTTCTTCAACAATAGGCACTTGCTTAAACAGCTGCTCTTCTTTTGCAACCGCCACCTCTTTTGTAACAGGCTCTGGAGGAAGAATAAGTTTTGAGTTATCTTTTTCTACAGGTTTGTTTACCATTTTCATCGCCAGCAATGCAACTAGAAAAACAACGATTAAAAGAGCAGCTATCACAAGCATTCTTCTTGCTTTTTGACTTTTGCCATCTTGTCTTTCTAGAACAATGTCGCTTAATTCGTTTCTCTCTTCCATAATATCTCCCTTGTGCACAAATTAAAATCCAATGATGCTACTTTTCAAAACTATATCTACATATGTTTTGACCAAGAAGCGCCTCTCTCTTTCTGATACAATTCATAAGGCAATGCTAAAATATTGAACTCTCATGGCATCTCTTGAGAAGGAAACATTCTCCATTCTCGTGGAAGCTTCTGAGACAGTTTCATAGATAGCATTTTTGCAATCTGATAACCCTCCTGCAGAGTTGTATGACCTTTGTGGACGTACAAATGCAAATGTCCAGGAGTTCTGCTCTTGTAGGCAGTAAAATTAATAAACCCTTCTTCTCTAAGCAAAAGCTGTGCCCTATGCCAAAATCGCTCCGCATTGATACCGTTATAATCAAAAACAATGTTTTCAATTTTGTCAAATTTGTTTATAAGTGAATGTGCCACAACGATTTTATTGTCAAGATGATCTTTGATAACTGCGTTATTGAGAGTTTCATTTATTTTTTCAAATTTATCAAAAAACAGACGACCTCCAAAATCAATTTTTTGAACAATACTGTCTCTTTTAATCCAGTAATGGTCTGTTGCAATTTTGATTAATGTGATATCGACGTTTTGCATATTGATCCCTGCCATATTAGTATGTAGGCTTGTCATAAATAACAAATTTATTTGCAAGTTCTTTCATCTCGTCTTTTATCTTTACATGTAAAGATTCATCGTTTATGTTATCTAGAACATCTGCAATTTTATTGGCGATAATCTCAAACTCTTTTTTTTTCATGCCTCTTGCGGTAAGGGCAGGAGAACCTATGCGAACACCACTTGTTATAAATGGACTACGTGTTTCTCCAGGAACTGTATTTTTATTTACTGTAATACCAGCTCTTCCTAGTGCCATGTCGGCATCTTTGCCACTAAACTCTTTTTTTAAAAACGAAACCAAAACAAGATGATTGTCTGTTCCGCCACTCACAATATCGTATCCTCTTTTTATTAAAACATCAGCAAGAACTTTTGCATTAGCCTTAACGTCTTTGGCGTATTGTCTCCATTCCGGCTTAAGATTTTGAGCGAAACCTACTGCTTTTGCAGCTATTACATGTACCAATGGTCCGCCTTGAATGCCTGGAAAAATTGAACTATTGACTTTTTTTGCTATCTCTTCATCGTTTGTCATAATAAGTCCGCCCCTAGGACCTCTTAAAGTTTTGTGTGTTGTGGTTGAAACTACATGGCAGTGAGGAAATGGGCTAGGGTGTTCGCCAGCAGCGACCAAACCAGCGATATGTGCGATATCTGCAAAAAGAATCGCTCCAACTTCGTCTGCTATCTCTCTAAATTTTACAAAATCAAGCTCTCTAGGGTATGCAGATGCTCCGCAAATAATCATTTTTGGTTTAACGATTTTAGCAATATCTCTTACTCTTTCATAGTTTATGCGTCCGTCTAGCTCTACGCCATAGAAGAAACTTTCATAAATCTTTCCAGAGCTACTTACTTTTGAGCCATGAGTTAAGTGTCCGCCGTGACTTAAGTCCATACCCAAAATCTTATCGTGCGGATTTAGTAGTGCTTGATAAACGCCTTGGTTGGCCTGACTTCCTGAGTTTGGTTGTACGTTTGCATAAGTACATCCAAAAAGCTCACATGCTCTGTCAATAGCTAACTGTTCTGCTTGGTCGGCAAATTCACATCCGCCATAATATCGTTTATTTGGGTAACCCTCGGCATATTTGTTCGTAAGGATGCTTCCCATTGCCTCCATAACCGCAGGATATGTAAAATTTTCGCTTGCAATCATCTCTAAATGGTTTGTCTGTCTTTGTAGTTCTTGTTCTATAATATTGTAAATGGCAGGGTCTGTTTGTTTTAAAATACTCATTTTAATATTCCTCTGTTTCTTGTTGATTTTCATTTATAGGTTTCATTGCTGGAAACAATATAACATCCTTGATTGATTCTTCATTAGTAAGTAGCATGGTAAGTCTGTCGATGCCAAGACCTTGTCCTGCGGTTGGAGGTAGCCCATAGCCTAGAGCTTGAACATAGTCTTCATCCATCTCATGTGCTTCATCATCGCCCGCATCTTTGGCTTCAATCTGTTTGGCAAATCTATTGTATTGGTCTATCGGGTCATTTAGCTCATTAAATCCATTTGCAATCTCTCTTCCTGCTATAAAAAGTTCAAAACGCTCTGCAATATCAGGATTTGTTTCGCTACGTCTTGCTAGCGGACTAATCTCAATAGGGTAGTCGATGATAAATGTTGGATCAATCAGTTTTTCTTCAACAAATAGGTCAAAAAGCTCTTCCCATAGTTTTCCCAAACTTAGTTTCACATTTATTTCATTTCCGCTATCTATGATATATTTGATGATGGCATCTCTGCTTTCAAGTATCTCATAAGGAACTTTTCCTATGAGTGCAAGTGCATCCTTGAAAGATATTTTTTGAAATTGTTTGGAAAAATCTATCTCCATGTCGCCAAAAGGTAGTTTTTTTGGAAGTTTTAATTTTTTCAGCAATACATCAAACATCTCTTCTGTGAGTTTCATTAGATCGTGATAGTTGTGATATGCCCAATAAAACTCAATCATGGTAAATTCTGGATTGTGTGTTTGATCCATTCCCTCGTTTCTAAAGTTTCTGTTTATTTCAAAAACAGCTTCAAATCCACCAACGACAAGACGTTTTAAATACAATTCAGGTGCTATGCGAAGGTATCTATCAACATCAAGAGCGTTGTGATGTGTTACAAATGGTCTAGCATTTGCTCCTCCAGCGATAGGGTGCATCATCGGTGTTTCAACCTCTAAAAAGCCTCTCTCTTCAAAAAAGTGTCTAATGGTGCTGACGATTTTACTGCGTGTTTTAAATGTTTTTCTTACTTCAGGATTCATTATCATATCAAGATAGCGTTTTCGATAGCGTTGTTCTTTATCTTGCAGACCGT
Organism: Sulfurospirillaceae bacterium; assembly: GCA_028692875.1. GTDB lineage: Bacteria > Campylobacterota > Campylobacteria > Campylobacterales > Sulfurospirillaceae > JAQUWL01. The sequence continues at coordinate 45,979 of JAQUWL010000002.1, read as the reverse complement.
GAAATTTTTCAGGCAATGGAACGATTGATTTTGTAGCTACCTCTAGCTCTTTTGCGTGGAGCGACAACTCTCCAGTTTTTGTAACAAAAGGAAAGCCTGTAGCTAGGATGATATCGCCTACTTCAACGAGTTTTTTAACCTCTTCAAACCACTCTTCGCCGATAGACTCTTTGCTAAAATAGACTTGCAAGGCTCCATGCTCGTCTTCTATTTTAGCAAATGCTGCTTTTCCCATATGTCTTAAAAATTTTATCCTGCCAACAACAGTATTTTTTTTGTTTTCATCTCTTTGATTATTTTCATTGGCAACGTATGCATAACATTCTGTAAACTCTTTCGTGCTCGTATCTTTTACTATGTTGTGTTGATAAGGATTTTTGCCAAGAGCTTCAAGGGCTTTGCCTTTTTCAATTCGTTGCTGTTCGTACTGGTTCTTAAATATCAATAGATTCCCTTTTTTTATTTTTTGTCTGATTTTCTCTGCATTGTTTACAAATTCCTCTTAGTTGTAAAAGGTGGCTTGTAATTTCAAAATTATTCTTAAGTGCTATTTCATTTTGCAATTTTTCTATCTCTTCACTTGAAAATTCTATTATAAGTCCACAAGACTGACAAATCATATGGTCATGGTGAGGTTTGTTTGCCAATTCAAACTTTTTGCCAGAAACCCCAAAAGATATAGAAGTCGCCATTTTGGATTCTTCCAAAAGATTGAGCGTTCGATAAATGGTTGCCATCCCAACGTTTAGCTCGGGATGTGTTTTTTTGACAAGAACATATAAACTCTCTGGAGTGAAATGAGCATCATTGTCATAAAGTGTTTTAAATACAACCTCTCTTTGTTTGGTAAACTTTAAACCATTTTGCTTTAGTGCGTTTTTAAAATCGGATAATGATGATTTATAATTTACACTTTTTTTGCTTTTCACAATTAGTCTTTTATTTAATTTTTGGACTTTCGTCTTTTGGTGTTGTTGAATCGCTTATCATTTGTTTTGTGTCAAGCTTGACAATATAGTTTCCAGCCTCCTGAAAAATTGGAAACATTTTGCTTTTTGCCATATAAGATTCAAGCCTTGAGCGGATAAATTCTATGTTATTTAGCGTTACAGTTAATATTGAAAAGACTAAAAATATTTTTGCACTACCAACGATAAAGCCGGCAATTTTATCAATAGCTCCAAGCCCACTCATTTTTAGAGCCTGTGCTAAAATATAGCCCAAGAAAAGGCTGATTACCCAAAAAAGTACAAGAACCGCCATAAATCCAAATAGATATAGCGATGCTTTGTTGCCAAATTGATATAGATAATCATTTATCAAAAGTCCTGCTTGCTCAGCGTATCTTGATGCAAGATAGATTCCTCCAACGATTCCGACAAGCCCAAAAACCTCTTTTATAAAGCCATTAATAACACCTTTGATACCCAAAATCAAAATTAAAGACAAAGATACAATGTCGAAAAGTGATACATTTTCCATTATTTTATAACCTTATAGCAATTTTTACCATTTTTCTTGGCGTCATATAATGCTTTATCTACTTTTTCCAAAAGAGCCTCTGCCGAAATCCCTTTTTCGTGAGATGCTAGACCTGCGCTGAGCGTAAGATGTATCGAGTGTCCTTTGTACAAAAGTTTGCTGTCGGATGTTTCTTGAATTATTCTACCTACTGTTTTTTCGGCCTCTTCAAACGATGTTCTGTTTAGAATAACAATAAACTCCTCTCCCCCGTATCGGTAAACTCTAGTTCCTCTTCGGATAGAGTTTTGAATAAGTTTTGCGATAAAAATCAATGTTTTGTCTCCAGCGATGTGTCCAAAAGAGTCATTTATTTTTTTAAAATCATCTGCATCGAACATTACAAGTTGCATATCTATGGCTTTGTCTTCACCAAAAGAGAGAATCTCTTCAAGGTCTTTTGTTAAGACTCTTCTGTTGTGAGTTTTTGTTAAAGGGTCTATATTTGATTCACGCTCAAGTCTTTCAACTTCTAGTTTTAATTTTGTAACCGTATCGTCAGCATTTTTAAGTTCGTTTAATATTTTTCCTTGAAATGAGCCAAATGCTGAAATGATCTCGCCCATTTGAATTTTGGATGGTTCTTTTTGAAGATTGTTGATATCTATAAAACTTTCATCGGAAATAGCTTTTAAATTATTGTTGGTTTGAATGTATTCTTCAAGACCTTTTTTGGCTAAATCAAAGCATGCACTACCGATGGCACTCTCTTGAGATAGTGAAAAAAGATAGCTGTGTTTTTTGGATAAGTCTATGAGTTCTGGATCGCTAGAGTCATTTAAAAATTCCATAAATGTATCATAATAATATTTTGGATACGGAGGGATGCTTAATGTTTCAAGCTTGCTAAAACTCTCTTTTCCAAGTTCATAAATTGTCTGTGCAATAGTGTTGTTTTGATTCATTGCGAAAGACCTTCCTATTGTTTAAAATAATCAGCTAAAGCATATCTTTTGTTAGCTGTGATAATGGTAAAATAAAACACCAAAATTACATACCTATATTGTTAAGCAGCTCTTGTGGTTGTGTTGAATATCGAATAGCATCTTCTCTGGTGATGGTATTTGCTCTCAAATTTTTAACCATTGCCTGTGTTTGAGTTATCATTCCTGTTTTTTGCTGATTGAGTTGCATTTGAGAGTATATTTGATGAATTTTGTTTTCCCTTATTAGGTTTGCGATTGCAGAGTTGTTTATAAGAATTTCATGAATAGCTACTCTTCCCCCCCCAATGCGCGGTAAGAGACTTTGAGATATGACTGCATAAAGAGAGGTTGCTAACATATTTCGTACCTGAATCTGTTCTGCACCATCAAAGCTATCAACAATTCTGTTTATGGTTTGAACGGCAGAGTTGGTGTGAAGTGTGGCAAAAACCAGATGCCCAGTTTCTGCAGCAGTAATAGCGGTACTAATTGTTTCTTGATCCCTCATCTCTCCAACAAGTATGACATCAGGATCTTCACGCAATGAAAACTTTAATGCCCTTGCAAAGGTTTTGGTATCTTCTCCGACATTTCTGTGCGAAAACAAGGAGCGTTTATTGCTGTGTACAAACTCAACAGGATCCTCGATCGTGATAATATGCCTATGTTCATGTAAGTTTATTTCATTTAAAAGAGCTGCTAGGGTCGTAGATTTACCGCTACCTGTTGGTCCGGTTACAAGAATAAGTCCCTTTTCTCTTTGAACAATATCTTTAAAAACAACAGGGGAATTAAGTTCATCCAAAGAGGGAATATTAACAGGGATAATCCTAAAAGCTGCAGCCACTTCGCCGTTCATGGTGTAATAGTAGTTTGCACGAAAACGCCCAATGTCTGGAAACATAATGGCGAAGTCAAGTTCTTTTTCTTCTTCAAGCTTCTTTTTTTGTTTATCTGTTATAAGGGTGTAGCACATCTCTTCAATTGTTGTTCCTTCGAGTTTATCCATGTCCAAAGCTACGAGTTTCCCATCAATCCTAATTTGTGGTTCACTTCGACTTACAAGATGCAGATCCGAGGCTTTATAGGCTACAACATTTTTAAGTAAGGCTTTTATATTTAATGCACCCATTTTGATTCCTTTAATTATTTATTCTATGATTTTTGGAACGACAAAAAAACTATTTTCGCTCAGTGGAGCATTTGCTAAAATCGTTTGAATAATATTTGGATTAACATTTGGTATGTCTTCTCGAAGCGGTGTTCCGCCAGCAATTGTAGTAAATGTTGTTTCTTCGTTATCCAAATCCATTTCGCCAAGGTTCTCAACAAATTCAACAATTTCACTTAGTTGTTTTATTACATCTTCTCTTTTTTCATTGCTGATTTTAAGAGAGGATAGGTTTTCCAGTTTTTGCAACAATGCATTATCAATTTTCATAATTTTGTATTTCCTTGTCAATCTTTTTGCGAAGCATTATAGCAGAATGACATTTTATGACTGCTGAAAAAGTTTAGGCAAGAATTAGTCCCTTGTAAGATTTATTATGATAAACTTTTACATTTTTAGAAAGCTAAAATTTACCTCTGTTAATAAAGGATTGAGATTGGGACTTAAGGACAATATAAAGGCTATACAAGAAGAGATAAGTACTGAAGAGCATTTTTTGGAAGGTATCATAAAAAGCGAGAGATTTTACAAGCGGTATAAAAAATATATTGTTGCAGGAATAGTTGTTTTGGTGGCTGGTGGAGTTGCATATGGAATTTTGGATGTTGTTCATAAAAATAACATTAAAGTTTCAAACGAGGCATATGCAATATTGACGAAAGAGCCAAAAAACAAAGATGCACTAGAGACCTTGAAGCAAAAAAATATCAAACTTTATGAGGTATTTGTGTTCCAGCAAGCTTCATTGAACGAAGATAGGGAGACGCTTAAAAATTTGTCTTTATCAGCAAAGGATTCTGTTTTGGCAGACTTGTCTGCGTATAAGCTTTCACAGTTAGACAAAAACAGCAGTTTTGAGAGCGAGCTCTTGGCAGGTTTTGTGTTTCTCAAAAAGGGCTATGATTTGTTGTCAGAGGGAAAAATAGAGGAGGCAAAATTAAAGTTTGCACAAATTGATGCTTCATCGCCAGTAAAACAGATTGCAAAAAATCTAGAACACTATCAAGGTCTAAAATAATGTTTAACTTAAAACTACTTTTTTTGGCATTTTTAGCATTGCTTGTTTTGTATGGTTGTGGTACAAAGAGACAATATTTTGAACCAGAACAGATTGCTGGCAAAGTAAGCTTTGATGGCTCTTTGCCTTCATCCATTGTTGACGTAGCAAGAGATGGTGCAACGCTAGGAAATGGTCAGATTGTTACTAAAAAAGGTCTTTTGGATATCAAATTTCCCAAAGGATTTATCTACTTTGCCGATGATTCACAACGTTATGTTGCTGGCACAAGATGTGGCGAATTAATGATTGTCAACAAGAGCGGAGATAAAGTTTTTGAAACCAAATTTGACTCGGCTATTGCTTCTGTTGCACTGAAAGACAATTTGTTAGCAGTTGTTTTGGGTGCAAATAGATTGGTTGTTGTAGATTTGAAAGATGGCAATATAGCGATGGATTTGAAGCAAGACCCTACTTATGCACTTGATTCTAGAATTGCCTCTCCATATTTTTTGAGTAGTTTGATAGTTTTTCCAACGCTAGATGGAAAATTGGTTATTGTGGACAAGGATACAAAAAAAACCATTAGAGATGTTGTAATAACAAGTGACAAGTTTTTTGCAAATGTTGTATTTTTAAATGTTCTAGGCGATCGCCTAGTGGCTGCCACCAAGAGCAAAGTGGTTTCTATTAACCCAAAAAGTATGAACTATTTGGACTCAGATGTAAAGGATGTTGTAGTTTTGGAAAATAGGATTTTTATTTTTACAAAGGATGGCAGGGTTTTATTGACAGATTCTGATCTAAAAGTCCTAAAAGAGAGAAAATTCAAATTTGCGAACTTTGCCGGTGCTATTCATGGAGATTATATATACATGATTGAGCGAGGAGGTTATCTTATAGCGACTGATTTGGATTTGGTATCTGTAAATGTTTATAAATTGCCAGGTAAGATTGAAAACTTTTTATTCTCAAGCGAAGATACGCTTTATTATGAAAATGATTATTTTAAACTAAACAAAAAGCGTTAATTGCAGTCTGTTTTTTTATTGGATTTGTTATGAAAAGTGTATTGCAGAGCGTATTGGGCAAAAGCAACAAAGGATTGATTTTTAAAAGTTTTGAGCCTGTTGATTTGACTCTTTTGGGAACAAGAAAGAAGATTTTTGTTTTTAGTGGGGTTGATAATAGAAGCTACTACCATACTGTTTTTAGGGTAGCTCAGGAGAGCAGAATAGTTTTAAAAAATGCTGTTGAATTTGTCGAGCTTGAAAAGAGGCTTGAGAAAATTATGGGACATTCCTATAAATACAAGCATTTGCTTGTTAGAGCTCCGATGTGCTCAAAATCTGAAAACTACTTAGTCCATAATGGCTGGAAGGTCTTTTATGATTTTGTGTGATATCGGAAATACAAATGTTAATTTTTATCATGACGGAAAGATGTGGAGTATCCCTGCCGGGGAGTTTAAAGGCTATAAAACCTCAGAAAAAATCTATTTTATCAGTGTTAATTCTGAGATTTCAGAGTCTATAAAGCACAAAGGTAATAATTTTATAGATTTGGAGCCATATTTTGAGTTCGATACTATCTATGAAGGAATAGGCATAGATAGAATAGCTTCTTGTTTGGCTGTGGATGATGGAATGATTGTGGATGCTGGAAGTGCTATAACTGTTGATATTATGTCTTCTGGTATGCACCTAGGAGGCTATATTTTGCCAGGTATCAGTGCTTATGAGCAGTGCTACAAAGATATCTCCGAAAAACTAAATTGCAGAATTAACCCAAGTATTCCATTGGATGCTCTGCCTCAAAAGACAAGCGATGCTATTTCGTATGGAACTATAAAGCCAATAATACTTATTTTGCAAGATACATGTAAAGATAAAACTATATTTTTTACTGGGGGAGATGGAAAGTTTTTTTCCAAATATTTCCAAAAGTCAATCTATGACAAATCTTTAATTTTTAAGGGAATGCTTAAGGTTATTAAGAGTTCAAATATATCATTATAGAGGGGATTTATGTTAACCGTAGCGTTACCCAAAGGCAGAATTGCACAAGAAACATTAGAGATTTTTGAAAAAATTTTTCAAAAAGATTTTAAATTTGATGATAGAAAACTTATTTTAGAAAAAGACAATTTTCGTTTTTTACTTGTTAGAAATCAAGATGTTCCTGCGTATGTGTTGCACCAATCTGCTGATATTGGAGTGGTTGGACTTGATGTTTTAGAAGAAAAAGACGAGGATTTGCTGAGGCTTTTAGACCTAGGTATCGGAAAGTGCAAAGTATGTGTTGGCATCAAGGAAGATAGCTGTATTGACTATAGTGCTCCAGAGATTAAAGTGGCTACCAAAATGGCTAATATTGCTGAGAGGTACTTTTCAAAAAAAGCTATGGCAGTGGATATTATTAAGCTGTATGGCTCTATTGAGCTAGCACCTTTGGTTGGACTTTCTGATGTGATTGTGGATATTGTAGAAACAGGCTCAACAATGAAGCAAAATGGACTTAAAGTAGCAGAAATTATCATGGAGTCTTCAGCTTATCTTATATCAAACAAAAATAGCTTTATTGAAAAAAAAGAGGAAATTACCTCCCTTTATAATCAAATTAAAAATACTATAAAAAAATAAGATTTCTGATTTGCATTAAAGCAAATCAGAAATCTTGGCAATTTTCGTATTTAAGTCGTTTTCCCTAATGGGCTTTACTAGAAAATCAAAAGCTCCATGTTCAAAAGCTTCACTTTTGCGGGTTTCGTCTGTTGTAAGAACTATAACAGGCATTTTTTTCATATTTGGCATGGATTGTAAATTTCTTAAAAATTCTATGCCGTCCATTACAGGCATTTTTATGTCTAGCAATACAAGATTTATACCATCCACCTCTTGAAGTTTATTTAAGGCATCCAGTCCGTTAATGGCTTCAAAAATCTGACCAACTTGTGAGTTTTTCTTGAGCATTGAGCTTATAAGCTTTAAGTTGATAAAGTCGTCATCAACCGCAAGTATTGTTAGTTTTTTTTCCATTTTTTATTGACCTTTTTATGAGAACTGATTAACCAGAACTTCAAGTTCTTTTTTATTTATTTGATTTGGCAATACAACATCAAAAATATTTTTTTCGATTTCGCTTGGTTCGTTTAGAGGGTCAATAAATACTATACTTGCAATATGTCCTAAGTTTTGCTCTGATTCAGTATTATTCAAGAGCAGAGCGAAGGATTCTAAGTCTAAGTTCGGTATTTCTTTATCAACAATTACTATGCTATAGTGTTTAGTTTTAAGTTTACTTTCAAGTTCAGAAATAGATGATGCATAATCGACTTCGTTACGCATTTTTTTCAGAACACTTGTAAATATTTTGGTTTCGATAGGACTTTTTTTGCAAACAATAATGTCAGCTTTTGGCATATCGGTTTCTATTTTTTCTTCAACATTCCAAACTTTTTCAATATCATCGTTTTTCTCTTGGAAGAAGTCTATTGTTTCGTATTCTGGTTCTTTGTCTTTTGCCTTACCGGTCTTAGATGTCTCTTCGCCCTGTATGGCATTAATAGAAAAAGGCAGTTTTTCATCCAAGATATCTTCTTCTTTCTTTGTCTTAAGCTGTATGTTTTGAGGCTCATTTATAAAGTTCTCATCGCTATAAGTGGTTTCTTCAGGCTTTTGTATGCTTTGCGTCTCCGTTTGAAATTCTTCAAACTCCTCTTCTAGTATGTAGCCACCGTTATCATCCTCTTCATTTGAAATATTTTCAACTTCTGTTTCTTTTTTAATTTCTTGTTCTTGTGTATTTTCTTCCTCATCTTCTAAATCTATTTTGTCGTTAATGAAGATATTTAGAACGCTTATTATGCTATCTTTTTTTATAGGTTTTGTAACGTATTCGTCAAGTCCCTCGCCCATAAATCTTTCTCTGTCGCCTTTCAATGCATTTGCGGTAATTGCAACAATAGGAATATGTGGCAAATTATTTTTTTGTTCATACTCTAGTATTTTGTGGGTTGCTTGAACACCATCCATAATAGGCATTGCAATATCCATAAAAATCATATCATATTTACCATTTTTTCTTTGCTCAACCGCCTGCAGACCATTTGGAACAAGTGTAATATTTAATCCCAAATCCTCTAGAGTTCTTTTTATAAGTCTTTGGTTGATTTCATTGTCTTCCGCAACTAAAACATCTGCTTTGAACTTTTTACCAAATTTAACTTGTTTCTTTTTGGTAGGCTGGGAAAGGGAGTCTTTTGCTGGTAGTAACTCTCTATCTGCCTCTAATGCTTTAACAAGTTTAGATATATTGATAGGTTCGTAAATAGGAGTCATATACCTTGTGTTACACTCATTAAATTTTGACATTTGAGATGACTTAAGGAGAATCAAAATAGGAAGTTTTATCTTTTTGTACTCCTCTAATTCTTCTTTGGTAAGATTGCTATAGTCTACAACAATAAGATTTGTGCCTGATTTAAAAATAGAGTTTTTAAGTCCTTGAAAATCACTATAATACTTTACGGTGGAGCCAAAATATGTAAAATAGTCATATAGAAACTGGGTATGTGCTTTTGTGCTATTGGATGGAGCAAATATGGCACAACTAAAATCACTAAAACGATTTTGCATATCTGTTCCGCTTGCTGGAGATTCTATTATGTCTATCGTGAAAAAGAATCTACTTCCTTTTCCCTCTTCACTCTCAACGCTTAGATTTCCACCCATGAGGGTAATGTATTTAGATGAAATGGTTAATCCAAGACCAGTTCCGCCAAATTTTCTAGTAATTGTAGAATCAGCTTGATTAAATGCGTCAAATATTCCACCGATTTTATCTTGGCTGATGCCTATTCCGGAGTCCCTAACGCTAAACGAAATTCTTGCTTTTCCAGCAGGTGCATTTTCAACTCTTCTTATTTCAACTGTTATATGTCCATTTGTTGGAGTAAATTTAACCGCATTACTCATTAGGTTTATGAGAACTTCTTTTATCTTTGTGGCATCTCCCTTGAGATAATTGTGAAGTGACGGGTCAAGATACATTGGGAGCTGAATATTTTTCTCTGCCGCTTTTGGACCATAAACCTCAATAGCATTTTCAAATTCTTCAGTAGGGGAGAATAGTATTTCGTCAATTTCGACCTTATTGCTTTCAACCTTTGAAAGATCAAGAATATTGTTAATGATGTCTAGCAGGTTTTCAGAGCTTTTTTCGATAACATCAACAAACTCTCTTTTTTCATCGTCAAGGTCTGTGCTTTTTAGTAATTCTGTAAAGCCAATTATGCCATTAAGCGGTGTTCGGATTTCGTGTGACATGTTTGCCAAAAAGATACTTTTAGCAGCACTTGCCTCTTCGGCATTTTTCTTTTCTCGTGCAATATTTTCTATCGCCTTGTCAATGATAGCATAGGCTGATTCCATGCCCTCTGCGGTTTGAAAGTCAACTTTTTGTTTAGTCTCTGCAAGTTCTTCAACTTTTACGAAAATATTTTCAAGTCCTCTAACGTTCTTTTTAAATTGTCCATATAGAACAAAACCCAAAAACATTAAAATAATAGATATAACCCATGTGGCACCAGCTCCTATTAGCTGTCCCATATTTTGTTTGTCGTATGAATTTACTTCTTCAAAAAGTGTATTTTTGATGATTTGTGATGATTTATTTAAAATCTCGATTTTTTTGGTCAAAATTCCAAACCAAAGCGTTGGGTCAATCAGATATTCTCCAGTTTGAGCCGCAAGAATAAGCTCTAATTTTGCCTGTTTGATTTCCGCAAGTATTTTTACGTTTTCAGGCGATTTGTACAAATTTTCAATTTGAGATTTTGTTATAACATCAGTAATTCCAGAATAGTCAAAAGTATCAGAATTGGAAAAGATATTAATCCAAATATTGAGCTCACTTTCAGTAAAAGGAACGTATTGGCTAAGCAACTTTGAGATAAAACCTCGCTCTTGTCCAGAATATTCAATATCCTTATAAACAGATGTAAGTGCAGATGTTAAGCTGGAAATTTTAGAGTTTGTATTGATGGTATCAATAGTTTTTAGCTCTTTAAAAATGTTGTCATTAATTTGGCTGTAGTAGTCAAAAAACATTTTGTTGAAATCAATACTAAAGTCATCTACCCCTTGTCTGATATCTCCTATTTTTGTTAAGTACATCATAATTGTTTTTGTTAATGGACTTATTTCGCGTGACTTAAAGTGGTCGTGAAACTCTTGCATTGCTTTGTTTGTTTTTGCTCTTTGATTTTTAAGAGTCTCTTTTGCAATATTTCCCTTGCTTGAGAAGAACGTAGAGCTCAAGCCTCTTTCCGTTGCTAGATTTATAGATAAGTTGTTCAGAACTTTTGTATTTTCAAGCTTCTCTTTAAACAACATTGTTGCATCATATTGTGTGTATGACAGATATAGAAAGTATGTTGAAAAAACAAATAAAATCATCAAAGGATATTGACTGATTAATCTAAGCGTGTGTTGGGTTTTTAATTTCATGGTTCTCTTCCCTTTATTTTGTTTACTTTATGCTTATGCCGTAAGTGGCTGCAATATCTATACATTCTTTTGTATTGTTATCAATGCCATCTTTCAATAACGATAGCACCTCATCTTTTTTATCTTTGTTTTTAATATATGCTTCAGCGAGAAAACATTTTGCCTTTAAATTTCCCTTAAGGGCTGCTTGCTCAAGATATGGAATGGCTTGTGATGAATTTTCAGCAGTGCCCTGACCCTTGAGATGCATAATGCCCAAAAAATAATATGCTAGTGAAGCACTTTCCTCTTTTATAGATTTTTCAAACAGTATTTTTGCTTTTTCAAATTCACCATTTTTATAGCTTAACATAGCATCTCTAAAGTTATTTGCAAAAGAGATTGTAGACATAAAAAAAAGAAGAATAAAAACCCTTAGCATGTTAAATTTTCCTTGAATTTTGAGACTCTGCTTTGTAGATTCTCAAATGATATTAGTTGTGCCGATGTGTCTTTTTTGCTTGTTGCTTTTTGAAGAGATTCGAACCCCTCTATCAAATGCGGAATTCTAAGACTAAGGGCAATTCCTTTTAATTTATAAATTTCATTATTTGCGTCTACTAAATTTTTATTCTCTAGAGACTCTTTAATTTCAGGCATTTTTGCATCTAATGTATCAATATACTCTTGCAACAATTGGGCAATAAAGATTATATCTACATCCAAATCTTCTGCAACAAACGATGGTTCATAGTCTTCATTTGTGAGGTTTAAATCTTCTGTCTCTAAAAAATTAAAATTTGTTTTGTTATCTGTTTTTATATCTTCCGTTTGCAACCCTTCACTAAAAGGAAGGCTTTGTGCTGTTTTGTCGTAATCGCATATTTTAAAGTCGTTACTAATTTCTTTTTTGATGGAAGGTGTAAAGGTTTCAAGTTCGCTGCCAAATTTTATTTTTGTGGACTCTTCAAGCTCAGTTTTCTTTTCTGGCATGTAGTCTTGTTCGAAACTTTGATTTTCTAGCGAATGTGAGTATTCATAATTTTGTACAGAGGTGGTCGACAGCTCTGTATCAATTGGTTCTGCGATATGATCGTCTTGGGGAGACATTTTTTTAATACTTGATAAAGAAGATGATTTCGCAAAGGAGTTTGAAAGTTCTATGCAATATAGAGAGTCTGAATTGCCAATAGGCTCAGAGAGATATATTTCTCCGATAGAAAGTTCTGTCTCAACCTCTTTGCCGGTTTTTATTTTTATGATAGCTTTTTTTATAGGTATTCCGCTATGTAAAGCATAATCAATCCATGAGAAATTTTTAAATTTTACTATATATCCAGGCTTGTTAACAAATAAATCTGCAAAGTCGTTACAGTAGTTTTTAAACTCATCTATATCTTCATAGCCAAGAAAGGATAGTTCATTTCGTCCCATCCCTAGGAACAATCCTCTTTTATCATAAAGTATCAAATTCGTTCCTTGTATCATTTTATCGGATCGACAGCGGAAAAATTCTAACCTATCAATGCTTAAAATTAACCTATATGCTCGTTATTTAAGAATTTTATGAGCTTATCAGATGATTTATCTCCTATGACGGAGTGTATTTCGTTTAAATCGGCTGTATATAGAGCTTCAAATGAGCCAAAATAACTCAAAAGTTTTTTTATGGTTGCACTAGATATGCCTTTGGCTTCCATCAAACTTACATGTAAGTCCTCTTTTTGCCTCTTTTTTGTGTGGTATGCTATGGCAAAACGATGGGCTTCATCACGAAGTTTTTGAATAAATTGCAACTTTTTGTCATAAGCTGGCAGTGAAAATGTCTCTTTGATTGTCTCTATTTTATCGTTTGCTCTGCCTTTTGCTCTGTGAGCTTTAGCGTCAATCTTCTCTTTGGCTATGGCGATAACATCCACAAAAACACCACTCTCTTTTAAAAGTTTTTGAGCCAATTGCAAAAGTGCTTTTCCGCCATCTATTATCCATAAATCTGGTGCAGGAGTTTTAATAAAATCTCCAATTCTTCTTGAGAGCATTTCCGACATTTGAGCATATTCATTGTTCGAGGATAGAGAATATTTTCGATAAAGGGATTTATTAAATCCATTTTCCCAAACCACCATTGCTCCAACTGGAGCCTTTCCAAAAAGGTGCGAATTGTCAAAAATTTCGATTTTATACGGAGTATTTTGTAAAGCAAAACAATCTTGAATCTCTTGTAAACTTATAACTTTTGAATCAACGTTATTCTCTACATGTAAGACTTCCTGAGCATTTTTGTTAGCAAGATGTGTTAGTTTGGTTTTTTCCCCTCTTTGTGGCGATGAGATGGTTATTTTTCTGCCAAATTTTTGCGATAAAAAGTGTGCCAAATTGCCTTGTTCTTCAAAATTATCTGCAACTAAAATAGTCTTTACATGTAAGGATTCATTTTGGGAGTAAAACTGAAAAATAGCTCTTTGATATAGCTCATCTTTGTCAAAGCCTTGAGCGTGTTTGAGCGTTGTGTTGGAAGATGATGTGATTTTTCCATTCCTGAGAAAAAGTATAGTAATGATGGCTCTTTTTTCATCAAAAGCCACGGCAAAAACATCTATGTTTTCATTTGTTAGTATATCGGTTTGCGTTACATGTAGAGAATTTTTAAGCGAATTAATAATATCTCTTAGTCTTGCGGCTTCTTCAAAATTGAGAGCATTTGAGGCTTGAGTCATTTTTTCCTTAACAAGTGATATGAGTTTTTTTCGCTCCGAAATTGCCTCAAGTGCATTGTGAACTATAGTCGCATATTCTTGTTGGGTAACTTTTTTTTCACATGGCGCAAGACATTTGTTGATTTGATAAAAAAGACACGCTTTGCGATGTTTTAGACATCCTTTTTTTTGAACTAGCGGAAAACAAGCATAGAGTGCCTCTAAGATATCTTTGGCTGAAGTGGAGAATGGACCAAAATATTTTACATTCTTGCGACTCTCTATCTTTCTTGTAATCTCAAATCTTGGAAACTCTTCATTTAGGTCTATTGTGATGTATGGATAGGTTTTGTCATCACGTAGTAAAATATTGTATTTGGGCTTAAGCTGTTTAATAAGCGAGTTTTCCAAAATAAGTGCATCGTGCTCGTTTTCAACTACAACATATTCGATACTTGCAATCTCTTGAACCATCTTGGAGATGCGCAGTGAAAGACGTTTTGAGGGCAAAATTATTTTGCTATTTTGAAAGTAGCTTGCCACTCTTTTTTTAATAATTTTGGCTTTCCCGACATATAAAAGACGGTCATTTTTGTCAAAAAACTTATAGACACCAGCACTTTTGGGTGCATTTTTGAGTTGTTCAAAGAGCATTTTGTTGTTTGATGGTAGCTCTTATAGCTTCAAAAAGTTGGTGTGTTTTTTGGTTTTGGCACTCATTTTTAAATTCTCCACTTGACCTCTCTTTGTAGCACAAGGCGGTATCTTTTTGTGCGATGATATCTTTAAGTGGGGGTAGATTCGTTACGAATGATTCAACTTGACCTACATGTAGACATTCACACTCTGGGTTTAGCTCAACAATTTTATTTAATAGACTCTTTATTAAATTGCGTTTATAATTGAACTCCATTTTGCCACTTGGGTGCTCAAACACAAAAAAAAGAGTGTCGTTTTTGCTGTATACAAACCTGATTGATTCTCTCAGTCCTTTTGGAAGAAGAGACAAAAGTTTGGCATAGCACTCTTGTTTTTTTAAATTTTTTAAATAAGGTCGTTGTTTCAAATGAGAAATTATCATTTTAGAATCTTTCATCTGGCTATTATAGCATGTGCTTGCTTTGCTCTTTTTGGGTGTGGCTACAAAGGCGATCCTGTTTATGACAAAAAAGCAGAAAAAGAAAAATCTAGACCTCTTTATATCAAATGAAAATATTCTACGATGTTCTTGTTGTTGGTACGGGTGTAGCAGGACTTAATACCGCATTAAATCTTGAGGATTCACACAGTATTCTGGTTGTTTCCAAGGATTATGCGTGGGAGTGCAACACTTTTTATGCTCAAGGTGGTATTGCAGTGCCGATTAGTGATGAGGATGTTTTTGTTCATATTAAAGATACTCTTGAGGCTGGCGATGGTCATTGTAACCCAGATGCTGTTGAGATTTTATGTAGTGAAGCTAGACAGAGTATACAAGGTTTGATAGATAAAGGTTTTCAGTTTGATTGTGATGAAAAAGGTAAACTTCTTTACACTAGAGAGGCTGCCCATTCTTGCAGTCGCATTTTGCATGCAGGGGGAGACGCTACTGGTAGATTTTTGCATCTTTTTATGATGAAAAAACTCAAATCACCGATACTTTACAATACGCAAGTTACTGATTTGTTGATTAGTGATGGTAAGTGTTTTGGAGTGCGTGTATCACATGGAGGTTCTATTTTTAATATTTATGCTAAAAATGTCGTAATAGCTAGTGGGGGGGTGGGTTCATTGTACGAATATCACACAAACGCTAGAACAATTAGTGCCGATATGCATGGCATTTGTCTTAGCCACTCAATACCTTTAATAGATATGGAGATGATGCAGTTTCATCCAACTGCTTTTGTGCAGAGCAGTGCTGTTAGAAAACAGTTATTAAGTGAGTCTTTGAGGGGTGAAGGTGCAAAAGTGGTAGATAAAGACGGTAGACGATTTTTGTTTGATTATGATTCTAGGGGAGAGTTGTCTGCTAGAAATATTGTTAGTCGAGCAATTTTTGACTATAAGCAAAGGACGGGCAAAGAGGTTTATTTAGACTTGAGTGGCTTTGAATCCTCGCATTTTAGGGAGCGTTTTCCTAGTATCTATTACAATATGAAAGTGATGGGTTATGATCTTCCAAATCAAAAAATCCCCGTTTCTCCAGCCTTTCATTATGCTATGGGCGGTATTAAGACAGATTTAAATTGTGCTGTCGAGGGAGTTGAAAATCTATTTGCGGTTGGAGAGGCGGCAAATACGGGTGTGCATGGTGCAAATAGACTGGCTAGCAACTCTCTTTTGGAGGGATTAGTATTTTCCGATAAAGTTGCTAAAGTTCTCAAAAAATCACAAAAATATAGCCATTCAGATATGCTTTTTTGCGAAAAAGAAGACATACTGATGATAGAAGGGGATAAGCTACTGAAAAATGAGCTAAGGTCTATTATGTGGAAATATGCTGGAATTATTAGAAATGGCAAGGAGTTAGAAAAGGCTTTGATTAGGGTAGAAGATATGTTAAGATTGCCAATCGGAAAACTTTTGAGATTGCGTCTTTTAACATCTAGGGAGATTATTAAAAGTGCATTAAACCGCAAAGTTTCTCTAGGTGCTCATTATATTAGGGGGGAAAACGGATGAGAATATTAGGTTTGCTTATGTTTATGTGTTTGGGTGCATGGGCATCAGAGGGATTAAGTCAATCTTTGGTTACAACATGGGTCGGAATACTGTGTTTGGTAATTTTTGTTGTTGGGTATTATATTATTGCAACTGAAGAAAAATACATGATAAATAAGGCAAAACCTGCTTTGTTTATTGGGACATTTATGTTTATGTTAATAGGTTTTTATTTTGCTATCAACGGCATGGACAAGATGCCTTTGGAGAAAGAGATAGAGTTGCTTATCTACGAGATTTCACAAATCTTTTTCTTTTTGTATGTTGCAATGACGTTTATCGAAACACTTATAGAAAGAGGCGTTTTTGATGCACTCAAATACAATCTTGTTTCAAAAGGATATGGTTATAAAAAACTTTTTTGGCTTACTGGAGTATTAGCGTTTTTTATAAGCCCTGTTGCAGATAATCTTACAACAGCATTGGTTCTTGCTACGGTTTTACTAACCATTGAGAGCAAAAGAAAAGAGTTTTTGGTTCCAGGAGCCATAAACATCGTTGTAGCAGCAAATGCTGGAGGTGCTTGGAGTCCTTTTGGTGACATCACAACATTGATGGCATGGACGGCAGGTAAAGGTGCATTTTCTGATTTTATATGGTTGTTTCCTGCGTCATTTCTTGGTTGGGCTGTTACTGCGTGGTTGTTGTCTTTTTATGTACCAGATGAAAAGCCCGCTTTTGATGCTGAAAATGAGCCTAGAGTGTATATCAAAAAAGGTGGAAAAGTCATCATAGGAATCGCCGCATTTACGATTAGTACAGCAGTTTTATCACACCAGTTTTTCCATCTTCCTGCTATGTGGGGAATGGTGTTTGGTTTGTCTGTTTTAAAACTTTATTCATACAATTTAAAAAGAAGACATAGTGAAAATGTCAGTATTTTTCATGCTGTCAGCAAGATAGAAAATGATACCTTGATGTTTTTCTTTGGTATTTTGGCAGCCGTTGGTGCTTTACACTTTTTGGGGTATTTGGCTTTGGCAATAGGACTTTACGATAGTTTTGGACCAACCACTATAAATATAGCAATAGGTTTTGTCTCCGCCATAGTTGACAATGTTCCTGTTATGAGTGCCGTTTTAAAATCAAATCCAGACATGGGACTAGATCAATGGCTTCTTGTGACATTGACAGCAGGTATTGGTGGCAGCTTGATTAGTTTTGGCTCTGCTGCTGGCGTTGGCGTTATGGGAAAAATAAGGGGTATCTACACATTTGGTTCTCATATGAAGCATGCATGGACAATTTTGGTTGGATATATAGTCTCTATGATAGTTTGGTACGTTCAGTTTGAAGTTTTAGGGTTGTTTTAATTTTTAAGGATAAGTATGAAAAATGTTCCGATTGTAGTTTTGGATTTTGGTTCACAATACACCCAACTAATAGCAAGAAAACTTAGAGAAAGCGGAGTTTATTGCGAGATAGTTCCGTATAACGAAAAGATAGAAGATATTGTAGCAAGAGAGCCTCAAGGTATCATCTTGAGTGGTGGTCCAGCCTCCGTTTATGCTAAGGATTCTTACCATCTGGATACTAAAATCTATACGCTTGGCTTGCCTATTTTGGGTATTTGCTATGGTATGCAGTTGATAACTCAGTTTTTTGGCGGAAGCGTAGTTCCCGCAAGTCATCAAGAGTATGGCAAGGCAAAGTTGAGCTTTGAGAGTGACCATAGTATTTTCAAAGATACTCCTTGTGGACAGACTGTTTGGATGAGTCATGGCGATAAAGTGGATTTTATGCCAGAAGGTTTTCAAAAGATAGCTTTTAGTGAAAACTCTCCATTTGCTGCTATAGCGGATGAGGTGCGTAAGGTTTATGCATTTCAGTTTCATCCAGAGGTTTATCATAGCGAATATGGCACAAAGCTTCTTAAGAACTTTGCCAAATACATTTGTGGTTGTGAAAGCACTTGGAATATGGGCTCTTTCGCCAAAGAGCAGATGACAAAAATGAAAGCTAGAGTAGGCGACAAAAAGGTTTTGTGTGGTGTTAGTGGGGGTGTTGATAGCTCTGTTGTAGCAACGCTTTTAGCAGAGGCCTTGGGCGATAAATTGGTGCCCGTATTTGTTGATAATGGGTTACTTAGAGCCAACGAGGCAGAGCAGGTTCAAGCGATGTTTAAAGCAAGAGGTGTTGGACTAATAACTATAGATGCGAGCGAAAAGTTTCTCTCAAGGCTAAAAGGCGTTACTGACCCAGAGAAAAAACGTAAGATTATCGGAGAAACTTTTATTGAAGTTTTTGACGAAGAGGCGAAAAAGCACGATGGTATAGAATTTTTAGCACAAGGCACTCTGTATACAGATGTTATCGAGTCAGTAAGCGTTAAAGGCCCTAGCAAGACTATCAAATCACACCATAATGTAGGTGGTCTTCCGGATTGGATGACGTTTGAGTTAATTGAGCCATTGAGGGAGATTTTTAAGGATGAAGTTAGGGTTCTTGGTTTAGAGTTGGGGCTTCCTAAAGAGATGCTAGGGCGCCATCCTTTCCCAGGACCTGGACTTGCGATTCGTATTATGGGTGAAGTTACCAGTGAAGATTTGACCCTTTTAAGAAAAGCCGATGTGATTATGTTAGAAGAGTTAAGGTCGAGTGGTTATTATGATAAAACATGGCAAGCTTTTACTGTGTTGCTAAATGTTAAGAGTGTTGGTGTTATGGGTGACAATCGAACATATGACAATACAGTATGCGTAAGAATCGTTGAGGCAACGGATGGTATGACAGCAACATTTGCACATATTCCACACGATATTTTGGAAAATATTAGTCGAAGAATTATCAATGAAGTTGAAGGCATCAATCGTGTGGTATACGACATTTCAAGCAAGCCACCTGCGACCATAGAGTGGGAATAAAATGATATACCTCCTGAGCGATAAAGAACATAAGGAGGCAAAAAGCCTCAAGACTATTGAAATATGTTTCGTTGATAAGGCGATATCCCTTGAGGGATTTGAAGCGATTGTTTTTACTTCAAAAAATAGTGTTGAAGCACTTGAGAGAGTTGGATGTGATTGGAAAAATATCCCCTCCTATGCTATTGGTGAGGGCACAGCCCTACATGTAAAGAAGTGTGAAGGAAACCTCGTTTATACAGCGGAGTCTGCCTATGGGGATGATTTCGCAAAGGAGATAGCCTCTTTGCTTGTTGGGAAAAAAGTATTTTTCCCTAGAGCCAAAGAGGTGCTTTCTAAATTTAATACAATATTGACCTCTTTTGGCGTTAATCTTTTCGAGCTAGTTGTTTATGAGACTACATGTAGAGATTGCGATGCGATAAAAGCCCCAGAAGATGGGGCCATTTTGATTTTTACGTCCCCGTCCACCATAAAGTGTTTCTTGAAATGTTTCAAGTGGAATGAGAGCTATCGGGCAGTTTGCATAGGTACAAAAACAGCTACTTATTTGCCGAGCGGTGTAAAATCTCATATATCCTCCATTCAAACCATTGACGCTTGTATTGAGTTAGCAAAAAAACTATAAGGCCTCTTTTTTGTATTTAGAGGTATGCTTAAGCTAAAATTATCTATAATTTATGAAGTTAATGATGTCTGCCTGGGTGAAGCGATAACCGTTTTCATGAGGGTCCAACGATTAGTATTTGTGGAATGCGTACGTTTTTGGTGTGTCTGTGGTTTCGCTTGAGCTTTTAAAAAAGCGAGAAATTGCAGCCTAAAAAAAAGGTCGATTCTGCTGAAGTTGGCTTATTAGGGCCGCTTCAATTACGGGACGCCCGCTCGGGTTTAGCAGTATGTGTCTTTTTGCATGTTGCTATTTTTTTATTTTTTGGAGATGTATTGTATGAATATTTTGATAATCGGTGGTGGTGGTAGAGAGTATTCGATAGGTCTTGCTTTAAAAAAAGACAATCGTGTTAAAAAACTCTATTTTTCCCCTGGAAATGGTGCTACCGATATGCTGGGTGAAAATATACCGCAAAATGATTTTGAAAAATTAGCAGATTTTGCAAAGAGCAATAAAATTGACCTAACGATTGTTGGGCCAGAAACTCCTTTGGTAGAAGGTATTGTTGATGTTTTTAAAAAGCACAAATTGACTATTTTTGGCTCTTCGAAAAAGGCTTCCCAGCTAGAAGGTTCTAAAAGATTTATGAAAAATTTTTTAGCAAGACAAGGTATTCCAACTGCAAGATACATTGAAACAACAGAGTATGAAAAAGCATGCCAATTT
The DNA here is from genome assembly GCA_028692875.1 of Sulfurospirillaceae bacterium. Taxonomy (GTDB): domain Bacteria; phylum Campylobacterota; class Campylobacteria; order Campylobacterales; family Sulfurospirillaceae; genus JAQUWL01. Next base: position 25,277 of record JAQUWL010000002.1, on the reverse strand, counting down.
ATAGATACTTTGAGCGAGCCTATCGTCGTTAAAGCAGATGGTTTATGTGCAGGAAAGGGCGTAATTATCGCTAAAAGCAAAGAAGAGGCAAAAAAAGTTGCTTTAGATATGCTAAGTGGAGAGAGCTTTGGAAGCGCTGGAAGTGTTATTGTTGTTGAAGAATTTTTAAATGGCTACGAGCTATCTGTTTTTGCTATTTGTGATGGAGAAGATTATAAAATTTTACCAGCGGTTCAAGACCATAAAAGGCTACTTGACAACGATGAAGGTCCAAATACTGGCGGAATGGGTACATATGCTCCAACGCCATTGATTGATGATATTTTATATCAAAAGATTGAAGAAAGAGTTGTTAAGCCAACATTGGCTGGAATGAAAAAAGAGGGAAATCCTTTTGAGGGCGTGTTGTTTATTGGATTGATGATTGTTAAAAATGAGCCTATTGTTTTAGAGTATAACGTACGTTTTGGCGATCCAGAGTGCGAAGTCTTGATGCCTCTTTTAAAGACTCCAGCAAGTGAGCTTTTTTACAAGGCGGCAACAAGAGATTTGAAAAGTTTAAAAATTGAATTTTATAATAAATATGCAGTTGCTGTGGTAATGGCAAGCGAGAATTATCCTTATGGAAACTCTAAACCATCGGAGATAATAATCGACAAGCAGATGAGTAAAGAGTTAGAAGAAAATACGCATGTATCTTTTGCTGGTGTTAGCAAAGAAGATGATAAGCTTTTTGCGACAGGCGGGAGAGTGCTTTTGTGTATAGGTGTAGGAGATAGTATTAGACAAGCAAGAGATAGGGCTTACGAGCTGTGTGGACAAATTCATTTTGCAGGCAAAAAGTTTAGAACAGATATTGCATATCAGGCGTTAAAACATGACTGAACAAGAGTTGATTGAAAAATTTGAGAGCGAAAATATAACACTAGCCTCCATTAAATCACGTATTTTTGCATATACAATTGATGAGCTTATTGTGTCGTTTATTTTTATGGTTATTTTCATGGAACAGATGCCAAGCGAAGGAAATATTGAGTCAACAATCAATGCTTTGAGCAATATGATATCGTATGTTATTTTATTAAAGATTATTTATCAGACATTTTTTGTTTGGATGTATGGTGCAACAGTTGGCAAGATAATTGTAAAGATTAGAGTGGTTTCTACGGTTGATTTTGAAAACCCAAACATTTTTACTTCAACCATACGCTCAATTGTAAGAGTGTTTGGCGAAAACCTTTTATTTATTGGCTTTTTTTGGGCACTTTTAAACCCAAAAAGAGAATCTTGGCATGATATGGCAGCACAAACGTTGGTTGTTAATGTTTATTAGAATATTTCTATTAATTTTGCTTGCTGTATGTAGTTTATTTTCGGCACAAGAGGAGGACGTGGAGGTTTTAGCCAAATACGTTGAAAAAGAGGGCACAAAGGTATACGCTAGAGGAGATGTTGTTCTTTATAGCAGCAAGTATGTTGTAACGGCCGATGAGGTTGATTATGACTACGAAAGTGGAGATGCCGAGCTAAGAGGAAATATAACTATTCTTGAGGGTGTTGATTATTCTATACGAAGTGGTAAAGCAAAACTAAACTTTAGAAATGATGAAGGCGAGTTTTCGCCACTTTTTTTCTTTGATGAGAGGTCTAATGTTTGGATGAAATGCGAGGATTCTGTTTCTGACCCAGGGTATTATTTGGCAAAAAAATCAATCGTTTCAAGCTGTAATGTTCAAGACCCCGACTGGAAGATATCTTTTACTTCTGGGGAATTTAATCGAAATAGTAAATTTTTACATCTGTACAATCCTGTTTTTTATGCTAATGATATACCTGTATTTTATCTGCCTTATTTTGGTTTTTCAACAGACAGAAGTAGGCGCAGCGGACTTTTGAGGCCAGATATGGGACTTGGAAGTTCTGAGGGCCTGTATTATCTTCAGCCCATCTATTTTGCAATGTATAAAAATTGGGATTTAGAACTAGACCCGCAAATTCGATCCAAGAGAGGTGTTGGTCTTTATTCTACGTTTAGATTTGCTGATTCTCCGTACTCGAAGGGGGCTATTTCTATTGGTCGTTTCGCCGAAAAAGAGACTTACGCTCTTGATAATCAGCTTAAAAACGACACTCATTATGGCTTTGAAATACGCTATGAAAGAAGCAAGCTTTTAAGTGAAAAAAATCCATTAATAGAAGATGGCTTATTGGTAGATGTTAATTATCTTAATGATATCGACTACTACAACACTTTGAGGTCCGACAAAACAGATTATAATCAGCTAGTAACATCAACGATAAACTATTATGCCAAAACCGATATGGATTATGTTGGACTTTATGCTAAGTATTATATTGATACAAGCAAAATCTCAAACGACGACACTCTTCAAGAATTGCCTACTGCGCATTATCACCGTTTTTCAGATAGTTTTATATCGGACAAGCTACTCTACTCTGTTGACTATAAAGTGAAAAATTTTGATAGGCAGGAAGGCCTAACTGCTGTGCAAAATGAAGTCAACATTCCTATATCATTTTTCTTTTCAGCTTTTGATGATTATCTTCATTTTAGTGTGTCCGAAAATGTATATATGACTCATGTCTCTTATGACAATCAAGGAAATGCCGGAAAATACGGACAGTATTTGAGAAACTTTCACCAATTTTCTATGTTTGCAGATTTGGCAAAACCATATGAGAATTTTTTCCATACGATGTATTTGGGTGTTGATTATATTCTCCCGAGTGCTGAAAAAAAAGAGGGAAGATTTGAAGATTTTGTCGAGCCAGAGACTCAAGAAGAGAGCGTAAACTTGAAGTTGGTTCAGTATTTTTATGATAGTGCGGGCAAAAAAAGAGCTAGCCACTCACTCAAGCAGCCTTACTATTTTAGCGATACAAGATATAAATATGGAGATTTGGAGAACAAATTAAAATTGCACATTACCGATACATTTAGCATTACACAAAATACAAATTTTTCACACGAGAGAAGTGAAATTTCTAAAAACCAAACTGCCTTAAGCTATGAGGACGATATTTATAAACTCTCTTTTATGTACACGTATGAGTATAAAGAACCAGCCAAAAACAATGATTTTATTACGTTTTTTGCGAGCACAAAATACTATAAAAACTATACTTTGTTTACATCTGCAGATTATGATATAGAGGACAACCAGTATAAGTCATGGAGTGTGGGTTGGCAGAAAAAGCAGAAGTGTTGGGACTATTCTTTGATTTATAAAAATGAAAATACTCCAAAACTTACTAGCACAGGAAGTGATTCTGTTAATAAAAACGGTGTCTACTTAATGTTTAATCTTTATCCAATGGGAAAAATTGGCTATGGTTTTTCTAAAAAATCTTCAACTGCCGATGATGGTTTGCAATAGATGAAAAAAAGCGAAGAGACAAGAAGGGCTGTTGAGATTTTATCTTTGCCTGCTTTTGTTACAATGTCGGACCTGAAGTATCAATATAAAAAATTAGCTCTTACCCTACATCCCGATAGAGGCGGTTCTGCAGAGGAGATGGCAAAGTTAAATGATGCTTACATGGTAATAAAAAAATATATGGAACAGTTTAGATTTTCACTCAGTGACGAAGAGTTAAATAGACAATTTCCAGAAGATGAACATGCTCAGCGATTTAGATTTTAAACGAGAAGTTTTTAAAAACAGGGATGATGGCATAACTAAACTACTATCGGTTTTGCCTGCGAAAAAAATTAAAGATGATAATTGGTTGATTATTGTTGCATCTGAGATGTTTGTAAAAAGTGGCGAAAAAATGGCTGAGGCACTAGAGGTAGACTATGATTTTTTGTTTACCGAGTACGTTTTCGCACCAAATAATAGCGAGTGCATTATTGCTTGTGTGAGTGAAACTCAAGAGATAGTTTTACATAGTGAACTTATTGATTCTTTTGGGATAAGTTTGGATTTTGTATATGCGGATGCAGACAGAAAATATGAAGATGCCATAGTTTCTAGAGTTTACAAATACAGAAAAGGAGAGTCGGTAAGTTCGCTTAAGGGTAGAAAAGTTTTGATTTTGGACGAGGGTTGCGAAACAGGCATTAGGGCTATGACGTGTATTAAGACGATTATTAATGGGGGTGCAAAAGCCGTTGCTTATGCAGCTCCTGTTTTAGCTTCAAATGTCTTTTCATTTGTAGAAAAGGTTGCTGATGAGGTATTTTATGTTTATAAAATATTAGATTTTGTTGGTGCTGATTTTTATTATCAGACGCTAGATATATTGGAAAAAGAGTCCATTTTGGACATTATAAAAAGTAGCAAAAGATTTTTGCCTTTTAAAAAACAGGAGATAAATTAGATGGAATATGTTGTTGAAGTAAATAACCAAAAAGAGATATATGATATAGGCAAGGTGGCAAAACAAGCTGCTGGGTCGGTTATGTTGAGAATAAAAAACACAGTAATTTTAGCAGCAGTTGCAAGAGATGATAGACAAGTTGAGGAGAACTTTGTTCCTCTTACTGTTCAATATATCGAAAAAAGCTATGCGGCAGGAAGAATTCCTGGAGGCTATGTAAAAAGAGAGACAAAGCCTGGAGATTTTGAGACACTAACATCAAGAATTATCGACAGAAGCCTAAGACCACTTTTCCCCAAGGGGTATGCCTATCCAACTCAGTTGACAGTAACAGTTTTGAGTTGTGATCCCGAGGTTGATTTGCAAGTTGCTGCATTAAATGCTGCATCAGCAGCACTTTTTCTTTCTGATATTCCTGTAAATAAAGCTGTTTCTGGAGTAAGAATAGGAAAAATAGATGGACAATATGTTGTTAATCCAAGCAACTCCGAGTTAAAAAATAGTATATTGGATTTGTATGTGGCTGGAACCAAGGAGGAGCTTTTGATGATAGAGATGCGCTCAATCGCGAGTTCTAAAAGTGTTGCAATTCCGATGATTGCAATTGACCCAATGCTTGATCCTACTTTGTGTGAAGATGTTTTACATTCGCAGCTATGCAACGAGTTCAGCGAAGATGATATATTGGAGGCTATTGATAAAGCACAGTTGGCTATAACTTCTTCAGTGTCAGAATATGAAAGAGTATTTATGCCATTGAAAAAAGAGGTAGCACAGCTTGAATACAAAGAAGATCTGCTTAATGATTCAATCGCTACATACATAGAAGAATTTTATAAAAATGACGTTATTAACGCTATCAACCAGATGGCAAAAAGCGAGCGAGCGAGCGAGTTAGGAAATATAGTAAATACAATCATGACAGATACAACCGCCGTAACCGAGGGCTGGAGTAAAGAACTTGTTAAGAGTGTTATGGAAGCATATAAAAAGAAAATAGTCAGAGAGATGATTGTGAACAAAAAAGTAAGAGCTGATGGAAGAGGGCTAAAAGAGGTTCGACCTATCAGCATAGAGACCAATATATTGCCAAATGCTCACGGATCATGTCTTTTTACAAGAGGTCAAACACAAGCACTTGTGGTGGCAACACTAGGAAGTGATAAAGATGCTCAAATGTTTGATTTGCTAACAGAAAAAGGTGGGATTACTGATAGTTTTATGGTTAACTATAATTTTCCAGGTTTTTCGGTTGGCGAGGCAACTCCATTAAGAGCACCAGGAAGAAGAGAGTTGGGACACGGAAATCTAGCCAGAAGAGCATTGGAGCCAACGCTTAGTAGGGAGAGAATTCAAACCATACGACTTGTTTCTGAGATATTAGAATCGAATGGCTCTTCGTCTATGGCAACTGTTTGTGGCGGTTCTTTGGCGATGAGAGCAGCAGGGATTGATACATGTAAGCTGGTTGCTGGTATTGCCATGGGGCTTGTTTTTGAAGGCGACAAACACGCTGTTTTAACTGATATTATGGGACTTGAAGACCATGATGGCGATATGGATTTTAAAGTAGCAGGAACAAAAGATGGCATTACTGCACTTCAGATGGATATTAAGCTAGGAGGCATCTCCAGAGATGTTCTAAAAGAGGCTTTATATCAAGCGAAAGAGGGCAGAAATCATATCTTAAACATTATGGAAGAGGCTAGTGGCAATATAGTGGTAAACAATGCTATTTTGCCAAAATTAGAACTTTTTATGGTTGATCCTTCAAAGATTGTTGATATTATAGGTCAGGCTGGAAAGACTATTAGGGAAATTATTGAAAAATTTGAAGTTTCAATTGACCTAGATAGGGAAAAAGGTGAAGTTAAAATTGCAGGCGAAAACAAAACCAAAGTAGAGGCCGCAAAAGAGCATATTATGGGCATCACAAATAAGCCTTCATTTGGTGGCAGAGGTGGCGGAGGAAGAGATAGAGACAATAGGAAATCAGGTGGGTTTGAGCGAGAGAGCAAGCCAATACCTACATTTGTGCAAGACCAAATAGTAGATGGCGTTGTAAAAAGAATTGTTGATTTCGGTGCTTTTGTCGAGCTTCCCGGTGGAATCGATGGTTTGCTTCATATATCAAAAATTGCTGATCACCGTGTTGATAATGTTGGGGATTATTTGGCTCTAGAGCAACATGTAAAGGTTAGAATACTCAATCAAAAAGGCAACAAGATAGAGTTGGGGCTTGAGAAGTAATTTTTGTTAATTATTTTTTAACAAAAATATAGATAAAATTGCGTCCAACAAAGTGGTAAGTAGGGATACGTAAGCCGAACAGACTTTGAAATTATTTTAGGAGATTTTTATGAAAAAGGTTCTTTTTCTTCTTGTAGCATTTGCTTCATTTGCATTTGCTGGCGAAGGTGCTGAGTCAATCAAAGCGTTTTCAGTTTTAGCAGCAGGTGTTGGTCTTGGTTTGGCTGCTCTTGGTGGTGCTGTTGGTATGGGAAATACTGCGGCTGCTACAATCGCAGGAACTGCTAGAAATCCAGGTCTTGGCGGAAAGCTTATGACTACAATGTTTATCGCACTTGCGATGATTGAAGCACAAGTTATTTATGCACTTGTTATCTCTTTGATCGCTCTTTACGCAAACCCATTTTTATAATCGTATGAGGTCTTTTTTAAGACCTCTTCTTCTTTTTATTTTCAATATGCGGACGTGGTGGAACGGTAGACACACTACCTTGAGGTGGTAGCGCACTACGTGTGTGGGGGTTCAAATCCCCCCGTCCGCACCATGAACCCCCTATTTTAGGCACTTTTGAAGCACTTTTTAGGAATAGCGTGTTTCCCCCACATACCTAAGAATAAATCAAAATATCAGTCTTAAAAGTATTGAAATGTCCTTGAATATAACTAACATAAACGTCATAAATCATACGAGTATTTGAATGTCCTAAATATTGCGATAGTTCAACAGGTGTACAAAGTTCTTTATAGAGCATATTTGTAGCAAACGTGTGTCGCATATTGTAAGGTCTACGATAAGGTATACCGAGAGACTCTAAAAGAGGTTTCCACCAATAAATGCAAAAGATATGCGTGTCCTGATAAGCATTGCCGTATTGTGTAGTCATAAGATAGTTGTCATTTTCTTTTTCAAACATCTGTAAAATGTAAGGATAAAGCGTATCAATGATTGGAATATCTCGAATTGAACCAAAGGTTTTAGGCTTGACATCTCCAAAGCGTGAAATTGTAGAGCGGATATGTATCATATTGTTTTTAAAATCAATATCTTGACGCTTTAAAGCCAAAATTTCGCCTGTTCGCATACCTGTAAAGAAACCCATAGCCAAAAAGTATTCAAAATTGAAATTATAGGCTTTAGCACCCTCTAAAATACGTTTGACTTCATCGGCTGTAAAAGGATTTATGCGAGGGGAGCGATATTGGGGAAGCTTTACATGTACCATAGGATTTTTTTCGATGATTTCATCGTGGAGAGCGACATCAAGAATGCCTTTTAAAACGCTAAGATAGTTTCTTTTTGATTTGTTGCCAACATCATCAAGGGTTTTATACCAAAGCTTGATGGAAGAGGCTTTGATATCTCGTATTTCCAAGCTCATAAAGTAATCTAAACGATTTTTAACAATACGTCTATTTTTGTCAAAATAAGACGGTTTCCAATCGTTTTCATTAAGTTGAAGATACAAATCAGCGTATTTTTTAAATGTCATTAAAAACCTACAACCTGACCGACTTCAAAACCAACAACAAAAGAAAAAGAAGAAATAAAAGTATAAACAATAGTATCCAAAATAATGCAAAACCAATCATTAAAATCTAATTTTTTCATTTTATGCTCCTATATTTGTATTAAAATTATCGACAGATTGAATTTCACAATCAACTAAGCCCCTAAGAGAACACTCATTTTGCACAAGAGCAAAATGTTTTAAATCTAAATCTTTATTTTCAATATCTAAGTTAAGATAATATTCATACAACTGCAAGTCTTTGGCACGAGATGGCACAAAAACAGAGTTTTCCAAATCTACGATTTTGTCGCCTCGTATTTCGTACTCATAGCCGTCAATAATTAAAGGAATAGGATTTGTTTTTTTACGAATACAAAAGTGACCTAAGGAAGATTGATTATAATCTATGCGATGTCGTTTTTTTTGCCAAATTTGACCGAAATCATCAAATATAGAAATGACTTTATTTGTGAAAGGATCAGTATAAACAGTCAATCGTTTTTCTTTGTACATTATAGAAAGCTCATTCAAAGAATATTTGCCACCAAGAACACGATAAACATCCAAAGAAATAAGAGTGCGTGATGTATAGATACGGCAAATACCGTGGAATATATACCAAAGAGTCAAATCCGAGATATCGCCACCAAAGCGTAAATCATCAAGAGTTTTTAAAATATACTTCATCAAGTACGCAACAGGATTATTGACATTTTTTTCGATTGATGATTGCGGAGCAGGAAACAACCTTGAAACAGTTTTTACAAAATCATCAACAAATTCCGCAGGGATAAAAAAAGAAGCGTGAATGTGAGGAGTGCCGTCCTTGTGAGGCTCAACTACTCGAAAATAACATCTATCATCTTTAGGTATTTTTCTATAAATCCAAGAATTAGTAATTTGACGCATATATTTAGAGAGTTGAGCAGAACCAACACGAGGAGTAAAATCAGGATTATATTTTGGGTTATGGTATAACTTGCCATTTTTAGAAGTCTTTTTTGGATGATATTCTGAGGGTAAAGTAAGAGTTACAAAAACATTGACAAGATTGCGACCAGTAGCGTAATTATAAATAGATTTGACTCTGTTTTGTATCTCTGCAATATATCTATCTGCATTAACAAAAGAGTTTTTGAAAAACTGAGAGAGAGGAAAAGTTACATCATCAAAAGTTACAAAGTTATTATCGAGGAAGAGTCGAGTATTTTGTACTTTTTTAAGTGCAATGCGACGCTTTCGAGAATTAATACCATACACCTAGATAACCTCAATCGTAATTGTAATTATAGAGGAAGTTTTTGTTTCAGATGTGTATTTGAAAAGATTACCCAAAAGAGGAATATCTTCAAGCAACGGAACACCTGAGGAGTGTGCAAGTATAGACTCTTTGTTAATACCGCTGAGGACAAGCAATTCGCCCTTTTTGAGAACATAAGAACTTTTTAACTCTTTTTTAGCGACAGTCGGAGTCAAAGAAGATGTGTTTGAGATTAAATCTTCAAGGATTAAAGACAAATCAAAATTCACATCGTCGTTTATGATTTGAGGTTTAATTACAACTTTTAAGCCAACGTCTTTGTACTGATAAGAATCATTTTTTGTGCTTGTTGCGGATTGAAAAGAGCTCGACTGTACAAGATAGGGGATATTTTGTCCGCTTGAAAAAATAGCCTCTGAGTGAGATTTTGCAGTTAAAACAGGGGAATTTTTTATCTCTGTAAAACCGTTTTCGTTAAGATATTTTAAAACTGCATAAAAACCCTTTTTAGAATTTTCAACAACATTCGTCCCAGCCGTGTAAGGCATAGTTATCAAAGAAAGAAAATAAGTGAAAGATTGAATTTCAGAAACATCCGAAGAAGTACCTGAGGCAGAAGTATCGCTTTGTTTTTCGACAGATTGCATATAAGAAGAGAGATTGACACCTCTATCTTTTAAGTCATTTATATTTGTTTCTAAGATAGTGAGTTTAAATTTAACTTGCTGAGAAGATACATCAAGAGCTAAAATCTCTTTTTCTATCTTTTTAAGATGTTCAGGTTTGCAAGAGAAAACAATTGTATTTGTTGATTTGATATATGAATATTTTGCCTCATATAGTTTCAAAAGATTTTCTACATCTTCTAAGACAATATTTTTAAGAGTAATAGAAAAGAAAACATTTTCAATAATAACCTCAGGTTCAGGCTCAGGTTCTGGCTCAGGTTCAGGCTCAGGAAATTTTTCTATATAATAAAAATCTTTTTCTTTTTTAAAATCAAGACCTTTTAAATAAAGCATTTTTTTAAAAGCAGGAAGATATATACTATCGTTTTTATTTCCAACAAGAAAAACGATTTTGTCATCTTCAACATCTTGCTGAATTAAGATATTAACCTTATTTTGAGTAGCCACAATACTTGCGAAATCTCGCAAAGTTACATCTATTTTATCTGCAAATAAACTATTTGTTAATAGCAAGAAGAGCAGGAGCGTTAGCGTTAGAGTCTTTTTCATTTTTTTTCTCCGATTTTAGAAAGTCAAAAGTATCTTTGGGAAGTAATGCAAAATAATGCATATAAGTCGCATTATTAAAAAACCATAAAAACTCAGGCGGTGTGTCTTTTATGATTTTTGAAAAAAGCGGTTTTGGGAAAGAAACGTTATCGTAAGAGCAAAGCAACTCAACACAACGGATATCAAAGAGTTTAAGAGCGTTATCATCTTCTTTTTCTTTTGTTACAATAGGTGTTTGAGGTTCTGATTTTGGTGTATCTTTTGAGACTTCTAAAGCAGGAGCAGGAGAAGTTACGGAAGCATTTGATATTTTTGGGTCATCTTTTGCAACGTCAAAAGAAGATATAAAATATTTGAAAAAAACAAAAAGCAACACAAGCAACACAAAAAAATAACTTAGATATTTTTTAACGTGAGATTTTGCATTATTTTCAGCACCTGAGACATACATCTTAAAAATATCTTGTATCATAGGAATATGAAAATCGCCTATCTTATCCTTTTGATACATACCAGCAGAATTGTATTGAACATAACGAAATTTATTCTTGAAAAAACGACTAGACGGCGGAACAGCTTTATAAAAAAACTCAGCGTTTTTTGTATATTTAGAATAAACTAAAGACAGATTTTGAGTTATCATTATAAAGTCTTGATGAAGATGTCCATGGTATGTAAACCACCAAACAACAGAAGCGATATCACTATCAAAATAATTATGGCACTCATCAATAACAAAAAGGCAGTTATAAAGCCCTTGCATTTTTGCATATGCGATAAGCTCATCATCAGGTTTTTCTTGCATTTTCATATTGTAAAGAGCAAAAATATCTTCTAAAACTTTATTATGATTGTAAGGTTTGATATTTTCAAATTTTGAATAGTCAAGTTGATTTATATTTGTGTATGCAACATCATAAGTTTTTGAAGATGGATTTGAAAATCTATCTTTAACTTTTGCGAGTATTTTATATAAAAATGAATTTTGAACAGGTTTTTCCAATACAAACATTTTATAAAGAAGAAACATTGCATAGTATGATTTGCCTGAGCGAGGAATTCCTGTAATATATGTTATTGCCATATTAATCTACTGTTGAAGAAGTACGCTAAGTTTGAAATATTCATTTGATGTGACTTCAATAGTTTTAAAAATATATTTTAAAAGATACGCAACACCAATAGCTACAATACAAACATTAAAAACTGCAAAAGAGTCTTTTAATGCGTCAATAGCACCAATGGAAACTAAAACCTGATAAGCAGTACTCAATAAATCGCCAGTGTGTAAAGTTGAATTTAAGCTCGAAAGAAAAGAATTAAAATAATTGTATAAAGTAGTGCATAAATCAACAAAAGCAACACCAAAAGCAAAACGAGAAGCAAACAAAGCTATCAAAGTTGCGATTTGCCAAGCAACAGCAAGACCTTTTGTGGTAAATTTTACACCCAACCAAGCGAAAAAAGAAGAAACAGCACCACCTTTTGCAAACCATCCACCAATAGTGCGAATTATAGTCGCTACTGTACCACCAAGAGCAATCAATGGAAGAGCCATTTTACACCAACCTTAAAATAGATTTAAAAGAAAAAATAATAATATTTAACACAAAAAGTAAATACAAAAAAGTATAAAAAACAGGTCGCAAAGTAGAGGTAAATTGACATAAATCAATTGTTACATCTTTGGTATGACCATTAAAAGAAAATTGTTTTGTATAGGGGCAAGTTGTAACAGAACCACCAGTTAAATTTAAAGAAAAACCATTTTGTAAAAGAGTTTTAAATTCATTAATTCTCGCCAAAACATTATCAATAGAATTTTGGAGATTTTGCATAGTTTCGCTATCCCAAGAACCAGCTTTTGTATCGGTAGGAATAGTATGCTCAGTCGCAACAAGTGGAGAGTCAGTTTCCTTTCCTAAATTATTCAAAAACTGATTTTGATAATTTAACTTTGCATTTACGCCCTGCAATTGTGAAACAACACCACTAATATCAATATTTGTTGCAGGTGCTGGAATTGTAGGTTTGACAGGGTCAGTATCTTTTTTAGCCTGGATATCAACTTTTTGTCCATCTGTGCCAGTTTGAGTATTTTTATTTGTAGAAGAATCCACAACACCTTGCGAAGTAGTCGTTTTTTGAGTGGAGCTACCATCTGGATTATATTTTGGAGCTTCTACTTGAGTAACAGTATAAGGAACAGCAGAGCCTGAGGCGGAATTCTGTTGTAAATCTGTTTTTTTGATTTCAACAGCAACAGCAGAACCATCTGGGGCTTTTTGAACTGCAACAAACTTTGTACTATCTTCCATAAGTGCAACATTTGGATCAGATACCTTTGTAGTGAAAACTGCACCGATATCAAGACCTGAACCTATAGTTTGACCCAATTTTCCATAGCCAGCCCATTTTGAAGTTAAATCAGCTTGATTTGCCTCAGTAACTTTTTGAACTTGAATATCTGTAGATGGAATAACTTTTGGATTTTCTTCGGCATAAGAAGCAGTATTAAAATTTGTAAAATCCATATTTGATACATCAACAGGAACTGCGTTTGGATGAGAATTTGGAACAGGCTCAATCAAAACATCTGTTATAGGTCCGCTGAGTTTTCGACCAAGAGAAATAACAAAACCAGCAGGGAAAGCAATCGGCATAACTTCACTAAAACCTAACTTCAAATTCTCATCACGATAAAAACCATATTCAGGAGAACCTTCCGAACTATAGATTAAATTCCATCCTAAAACTTGCATGGTATCGCCAACAGACTCTACAGATTTATCCCAAAGGTCGCCTAATACAGATTTCTCAGGGGGAAGAGAACCATCAGGAAGATAACGAGGAGCGATTTTTTGCATATCTGAATTATATGTATTTGCTTTGCCATCAGGATGTATGAACATAGACGTTCCATCTTCATATATCAACATACGCATTCCACCATCAAGCATAGTGTCAAGTGTAAGAGGAAAATTTGCTACACATGTATTTGTCGCAGAGTCCAAATGCTGAGATGAGTTACATGTGGGGACATTATTAACACATTCGCCATTGACAAGAGTTTGATTTTCTGTACATTGAGGTTGGGGATTAACATTAGCACACAAAGGATTTTGAGTATTTGTATCCATAACAATAACAATGTCTTGAGTAGTAAGACATGTAGATGAAGTTGAATTAACAATAGGAACACAATCACTATACATTGTTAATAATCGTAAAGTAGTATCTAAAAAAGTTCCATTAGTTTTTAAAGAAGAAGAGCCTGTTGTATAAATATTAAAAACTGAATGACTTTTTAAAACAACATATTTACCATTTAAAGAATCATAATAACATTTATTGGCCTCAAGAGGTAAAGATAAAGAAGAATTTAAAACAGTTGCAAACGAAGCCGAAAAGCTAAGCATTAAAACTAAAAGTATTTTTTTCATTTTGAAGTCCAAATAAGCTCAATTTCAAGAGCTTTTTTAAAGTTTTCTATATCAAGGACAATAAAAGTCATTTTAAATGCTTAAATATAGAAAGAGCAAGAACCATAGGAAAACTTAAGATAAATATCCATATAGGAAACGAAAAAAAATAATTAAAAGCAGGAGATGTTGTAACATTGAATATTAAAAACTCCATTTTTAGACCTTTAAACCAAAAAAAACAATAGAAGTCAAAAAGAGACCACACGCAAGACCTGAAAGTGCCATCATAAAATTAAAATCATCATTTTCGATTTTTAAAGCATTATTAAAAGGGGATTTTTCACAACGCTCAGAAGTTGAGTTGTATTCATAACCTGATATTAAATCATCGCCGAGGTTTGTTGTTGTTGTTGAAACTGTTGCACCTGTATCGCTTCGCACATAATAAAGAGTTCCTATGTTTGAAAAATAAAAAGATTTGACGCAAATTGAAGCAGGATTGTATAGATAATCCGCAAAAGAGAAAGAAGAAAACATCATTAAAGCTAAAAGTATCTTTTTCACTCAGTAGCCTTTTTGAAAGTTGAGATAGCAACATCAACCGATTTATAAATAAAAAGAGAAAGAATGACAAGAGCATAAAAGCTAAGAATGAAAGTTGTCATTGATAAGAATGGAAGTGTCATTATTAGCCTTTATTTAAAATTTTGGGGAGCGATTAAGCCCCCAAAAAGCGATTAAACTCTCTTGAATGTACCAAGAGCAAGTCTGATTGCCGCTACAACAGCGATGGCAGTGATAACAATGCCGATAGCTGAGTAATATGGAGTCAAATCAAATGTTCCGGCGAAACCAGTCCCCTCAGTATAAGTAACTGCAGCAGAAGCATTTGAAGCAAGGGTCATAAACCCAACTAAAGCACCAAGAAACAATTTAGAAATCTTTTTCATGATTTCCTCCTTAAGAAAAGTAGAGTCTTTAAACCCTCTATTAAGCCCACAGAAAATGGGCTTTGTAGAAAGTTAAGCGATTTTTTTAACATCAAGAGGATTTTTATCGTATATCTGATAACCCATATCATCATTAGGAAACATAAAATTTCCGCCTTTGGTTGAAAGGTAAAGATACGGAACAAGTATAAATTTGCCTTTTGCTTGTGTAAGATTTGCCATCTCGTTCATGTCAAATTGGATATCTTGAGTAGATTTGATGAGATAGCCATTTTTGTCCTTAGACTCAGAAGTTACCGTAACAAGTAGCGACATAGTAACTACACCTGTATCTTTGTTTTTTCTTTGTGTTGGGCGGACTTCGTCAATTTGTCCGAGAAAGTAAGTTGTCATAATTGTCTCCTATCCGAAAGATTTTTAAGAGGGAAGAAATCGGATTGTAACTTCCCTCTGAGTTAGTTTATGCTCATAGCTCAGGAGCGGTTTTTATGAAACTTGAATTTCAGGAATATATTCATTTTCGACTAGTTGATGTAACTCTTGAATAAGAAAATATAAATCAGTTACAACAGATGAACGAACAAGGGGATTTTGAATATTTTTAATTGTAAATTCAGCAGTACAAGCGATAGTTAATAGCTTTTTTTGGATGGAAAGCAACTGCTGAGGGTATATACGTTTTTGATATAATGGAGTGTCGGATTGTGATTTTTGTGTATTTGAAGTTTTATAACTTGACATTTTAGACCTCCGATTTCAAGATAGACCAAATAATTAAGGATATTTGATAAATATCAACAACTATTTAGAGAGAATATTAGCAAAATAATTTTTAAATAGCAAGTAAAAATCTAAATAATTTAGTTAAAAAACATAAAAAAAGGAAATTATTAAGAATGACAAGAAAAGAACTTGCAGAAAAACTTGAAGTTGACCCAAATACTCTAAGAAATTGGGAAAAAAACAAACCTGAATTAATAAAATTAATCAATGCTGGACTTATGCTTGAAAAACAAATACAAGAAATTGAGAAAAATCTAAACGAATTAAAAAAAATACAAGAAATTTCAAACAGTGGAAAATTGATAATTTAAAATTACTTACATGTAAAATCGGAGAAAATCGGATGAAGCACAATGACGATACACTTGATATGCTTGAAGCGGTAAATAAACTTAACAAAAAATTTGAAGAACCAAAAGAAAAGATAGTTGAAAAAATTATTTATAGAGACATGGGAAAAATAAACATAAAACCAAAAAGAGAAAATAAACAAAAAACAGAAGAAGATAACAAATTGAGTATACCGAATTTTGTATGGTATGCAATAACAGCTCTTTGTATTGTATATATCACAAGAGAAATATTTTTTATAAATCAACTTGAAAAAGTAAATGAAGCCACAACAGAAATGCTAAAAATGAATACAATGATGATAAAAGGCGGAAAAGAAATGTTAGATAATTTACAAAAGAATACAAAAGAAACACAAAACAAATTTTATGAAAAGAGGAATAAATGAAAAGAATTTTAAGTATATGTTTAATCGCTGGAAGTTTATTTGCTACGCCCCCATGTGAGTTTGAACAAGAAAAGATTTGTATGTATCTTTACAACTATGGACTTGTTGCAGAGTTAAACATAGCAAACACAACAGATAAGAAAATAATGGTTAATGCTATTGGAGATTTAGATGGAAAGAGAAAAGAGATAAGAAATTTTATAATTGAGCCATATCAAACTATAACGTTATTGAAATCAAGATATGAAAGCATTGATAAAAAACCTATTGTCGGTCAATCAAAGATGAATTACGTTGTTTTAAAATGATTTTTGAAAACCTACGCAAACTTTTTATAAGTAGCCAAGAGCAACACCGTCGCTCGTTCCTCGCTCCGATGTTGCGTCTCGCATTTGGCGGTGTTGGAGAGAGAAAATACAGGCTGTTTAGAAGGGTGTTTTGAAAGTATTTTTTGTATGAAGTGTTTTTGACGTTCTAATATTTTACTCACGTTCGACATAGGCTAGTGCTTACTGCGTGCAATCCACTCCGCAGAGACTGTTTTTTCCGAGAATACAGAAAAAACCTCTGCTTATATCTGCGATGCAGGAAATTGAAATTTGTACATTTTTTTTCAAATCCCCCCGTCCGCACCATAATAAATCTCTAATCTAATTTAAGTTTAAACTTCATTTTAAGTGCATTTGTATTGTCTGTATAGTAACTCTTTATAATCTTACATGTAGAAAAACCGAGTGACGAATAAAGAGATATTGCCTTTAGATTGTCCTCCCGTACCTCAAGCGAGATATACTCTTTTTTTTCGTATTTTGCCATACCGCACACATAGGATATAAGCTCTTTTGCTATACCCATACGCCTAAAATCATCTAAAACAGCAATTGAATATATACGAAAAGATTTTTTATGGACAAAAAATAGAATATATCCTGCTATTTTGTTTTTAACACAAGCGATAAAAATATGTTTTTTGTTTATATGATAGGAGAAGTTTTTTCGATTTAACCTAAAATCATCTATACCAAAAACGCCATTTTCAATATTGCAAAGCTCCGAGATATGAGATTTTGTCGCTTCTGAAATTATCATTTTTGATAGATTGTATATTTTGGCGCTAGTTTATATGGTCTGTATGACATTTTGACTTTTTTAAGATTTTCAAATCCCATATCGTCGCCAACATTAATATATTTGCTATCATACTGCTCTTTTAGTAGTTTTGAAAATTCCCTAAAGATAAATTGAGCACATCCCAAAACCTCAAAATCAGTCTTTTCTATAATGATATTTGCCGTTTCTTCGTTGATTTTTTCGCCTACGGTAAAGCCCTTTATCTCATTGTCGATGTAGATAACAAGCCCAACAAGATTGAGTTCATTATAATTTTGAATCATTCTTTTTATGGCAAATTTTTCAAAATAGATACCATCCATAAAGGTTTCAACTTCCTCTTTAGGCATATACCTTGTTCTGTCTGTTACCCATTTGTTGAAAAGACCCAGCACGTCTTCTCCATGCTTTTCTTTTTCAAAAACTTCAATTTTATAGTTTGCGTAGGATTTTTTAAATCTGTTGATTTCATTTCTTTTTGTATGGTATGAGTTGCCTTTGAGCTCTATTAGGTCATCTGTTTTATAAATGTAGTCTACTAGCTTTTTTTCAATGACATAATCTTGAAGTTTTTCATATATCATAGTTCCTTCCTCAAGAAAATCGACAAAACCCTCAAGAATCTCTTCATGAACATACTCTATTTTTGAGTAGTTTTTTCTGCTGTTGTGGGTATTCATGATTTCAAAACACTCTTTCATAGCCTCAAATACATTCTCTTTTTTGCCCAATGGCGGAAGAAGCATAGATATCTCGCCACCAGCTAAAATAAAAAGACAAAAAGTATCATTTATGATGGCATAAAAACCACTCGCAGTTGATAGCCAAATGTAGTTTGATGCAAACGTATAGTCGCTCAAATCGACATTGATAAGGGCGAGATATTTTTCCATTATAGGTTTGGCGTTCATGTTAAAATGTTTAAGGGAGTAGTTGTTTATAGTGAGGGTGGACAAAGATTTTCCTTTATGTTGTATTTGGTGGAATTATACATCTAATTTTAGATAAAATAGCCTGTTTCAAATATATTTTTTCTAAAAAAAAGGAATCTTTTATGAGGGAGCTGGAGCTTAAAAATGTTATGACTATTGATGGAAGAGAATTTCTTGTTTCCACCATAAGTATGCACGTAAGACACTCTTTTTTTAAGGGTGATTCAAATCGTTTAGTTTATGAAACAATGGTTTTCGAAATCATCAATGACGAGGTTCAGCATCACCGCCCACTCTTTAATGAAAGGTACAATATGGCAGATGAAGCAATAGCCGAACATGGAGCTATCCTCAAAAATCCTAAAGCATTTTTTATTTTATAAAACATGAATAAGATAATTTTATGTGTTTTCTTGTTTTTTTAAAGTTGAATTGTTTGCGTAAATTATATTATTGGCATATTGGTTTTGCACTCTTATCGTGAGTTGTGTGCTCTGTTTAAAAACTTAATATAAACTTAAAACAGGGTAAGCCTAGGACTGAAAAAATATTTTTTTAAAAATAGGTTTACCAATTTACCCAGCGATAAAATCAATTTTGAAACTTCAAATTAATATGTTAGATTTAATAAAACAAATGCTAGAATATTTGCCAATTTGGTCGGTTGTTTCTAAAATTTTGGATAAAAAAGGATTGGTTGGATGGAGATTAATCTGATTGCTGAGAGCCTAAAATTTATGGTTTTGGGCATGTCTACGGTTTTTTCGTTTTTGATACTTATGGTGCTTGTTCTAAATCTTCAGGCAAAGGTTTTAAATAAGTTTTTCTCGCAAAAAGTTAAGGTCGTTGGAATTGAAACTCAAGCAAAAAAGTTATCAAAAAACGATAACAATGCGCTTGTTGCAGCAATTTCTTCAGCAATTGAAGTTTATAAAAAATCAAAATAATCAAAAGGGTAGATGAATGGGTAAGAAGTATATTGACGTAATGGATACTACTTTCAGAGATGGCTTTCAGTCAGTCTTTGGTGGTCGCGTTCTCATGCAAGACTTTATGCCTGCCGTAGCTGCGGCAAGAGAGGCTGGAATTAGTCATTTTGAGTTTGGTGGTGGAGCTAGATTTCAAAGCCTCTATTTTTACCTTAATGAAGATGCTTTTGCGATGATGGATAAGTTTCGCGAAGTAGCAGGCCCTGATGCAAATCTTCAAACACTCGCACGAGGTGTAAATACAGTTATGTTAGATACTGGTGGCAGAGAGCTGATTGATTTGCACGCCAAAATGTTCAAAAAACATGGCACAACAACAATAAGAAATTTTGATGCACTAAATGACGTTGAAAACCTAAAATATAGTGCTGAGCGTATTGTTTATCACGGGCTTAAGCATGAAGCAGTCGTTACAATGATGGATTTGCCTCCAGGATGTGTTGGTGCTCATGATGTTGCTTTTTATGAGAAAACATTGCGTGATATTTTGGATTCTGGCATCCCTTACAGCAGTATTTGCTTTAAAGATGCAAGTGGTACTTCAAGCCCACAAAAGGTTTATGATACGATTAAAATGGCAAAAAAATTATTGCCAGAGGGCACGCATGTTAGACTCCATACGCACGAGACAGCAGGTGTTAGTGTAGCTTGTTATTTGGCTGCTCTTGAAGCTGGTGCTGATGGAATAGATATGGCAGCATCTCCAGTTAGTGGTGGTACAAGTCAGCCCGATATCTTAACAATGCTACATGCAGTTAAGGGTAAAAATTATGATTTGGGTGGATTGGAGCTTGAGAAGATTCTAAAATATGAAGAGGTTTTGCAAGATTGCCTAAAAGATTATTTTATGCCACCTGAAGCTACGCAAGTGTCTCCTCTTATTCCTTTTTCTCCAATGCCTGGCGGTGCTTTGACGGCAAATACTCAAATGCTTAGAGATAACAATATTCTAGATAAATTTCCAGAAGTTATCAAGGCGATGAGGGAAGTTGTTGAAAAGGGCGGTTATGGCACTAGCGTAACTCCTGTTTCTCAGTTTTATTTCCAACAAGCGTTTAATAACGTGATGTTTGGACCGTGGAAAAAGATAGCTGAAGGCTATGGAAAGATGGTTTTGGGATACTTTGGACATACGCCGTCAGCTCCAGATAAAGAGATTATTAAATTGGCATCAGAGCAGTTGAAGCTTGAGCCTACTACGGAAAATGCAATCGATATTGCCGATAAAGATGCAACAAAATCCTTGCAACATGTAAGGGATATTTTGGCAAAAGAGAACATTGAGCCAACAGATGAAAATGTGTTTATCGCTGCTTCATGTAAAGAAAAAGGTGTTGCATTCCTTAAAGGTGAGGCAAAAGCAAATGTTAGAAAAAATGCTCCAGAGAAAAAATCAGACGTTACATGTAATGAGTTTACAGTAACTGTTAATGGCGAAAAATACAATGTAAAATCAGATAATGATGGCAAAAGCATTTTTGTTAATGGCGAGGTTTATGATGTGAATCTCAAAGAGGGTTTTGAAGAAGGAGCTGTAACTAGCAAATCCACTTCAAATGCGAAATCTAGTGGCATTGAGATAAAAGCGGGTCTTCCAGGGTCTGTTTTTAAAGTGTTGGTTGATGTTGGAGATTTTGTTAGTAAGGGACAGCCTATCATTATTATTGAGGCTATGAAGATGGAGATAGAAGTAACTTCCCCAGAAGATGGCGTTGTGAGTGCTGTAAAAGTAAAGCAGGGCGAAACCATAGCGAATGGTCAGCCACTTGTTGTGTTGTAAAAAGAGGCAATGATGAAGAACCTAATTGTCAAATTTTTAGTGCTTTTTAGTATTGTTTTTGCTACAACCTCAATTTATGCAAATGACGTTGCAAAGGCAGATTTGAATAAAGATTATCAGTCAAAAAGCGTAGCTCAGTTGTTTGGCTCTTTATATGAGTCCACAGGGCTTAATGCAATGATAAATCCTCAAGAGGGTCTTGAGAGCCATGGTGTTGTGATTTCAACATTTAACCAAGGCTGGGGAAGAGTAATTATGATGCTTATATGTTTTACTCTTTTTTATCTTGCTATTGCTAAAGGCTTTGAGCCACTACTGCTGATACCTATCGCCTTTGGTGGATTTTTGGCAAATATTCCAGTAGCAGATATTGCTGGACCTGAGGGATTTTTAGGAATCCTTTTTAATATGGGTGTTAGTACAGGACTATTTCCATTGCTTATTTTTATGGGCGTTGGTGCGATGACCGATTTTGGTCCACTTTTGGCAAATCCAAAAACAGCACTTTTGGGTGGTGCGGCACAGCTTGGTATCTTTGGAACGATTGTAGGTGCAGCATTTTTAACAGAGTATACAAGCATTATCAACTTTTCACTTAAAGATGCTTGTGCTATCGGTATTATAGGTGGTGCTGATGGTCCTACTTCTATCTTTGTTGCTTCTCGTCTAGCTCCAGACTTGTTAGGTGCTATTGCTGTTGCTGCGTATTCATATATGGCACTTGTGCCAATAATCCAGCCTCCAATAATGAGAGCTTTAACAACAAAAGAAGAGCGCAAGATTAAGATGGAGCAGTTGCGTGAAGTTTCACAGTTAGAGAAGATAGTTTTTCCTATTACTATTGTGGTTTTATGTGTAATAATGCTTCCAGACGCAACTCCTCTTGTGGGGGCATTAGCGTTGGGAAATTTTGCAAAAGAGTCAGGTGTTGTAAAAAGACTCTCTGATACAATGGAAAATTCATTAATCAATATCGTTACCATTTTCTTGGGTCTGTCTGTCGGCTCAAAACTTGCATCCGAAAAGTTTTTAGTTCCAGAAACGCTTGGAATTATCGTTTTAGGACTCTTGGCGTTTTCAATGGGCACGGCTGGTGGCGTTATTATGGCAAAGATTATGAATAAATTTAGTAAGCACAAAGTCAATCCTTTGATAGGTTCAGCTGGCGTGAGTGCGGTTCCAATGGCAGCACGTGTTTCTAACAAAGAGGGAATGAAAGAAGATCCGACCAATATGCTTTTAATGCATGCTATGGGTCCCAATGTGGCGGGCGTTATAGGTTCTGCGGTTGCAGCAGGTATTTTGCTGTCAATCTTTAAGTAAAATAAAAAATCAGGAGAAGATTTGAAATGTCCAAGGTGAATGGAATAGAAAAGCTCGGTATTGAGAGGAAGGGCAAGGTTTATCACAATATAAGTTATGACGAGCTTTTTGCGCACGAAAAAAATAACAATGAGGGTCAAGTATCTAGCAATGGTACATTTATGGTTGACACAGGCATCTTCACAGGAAGAAGCCCAAAAGACAAATACTTTGTAAATCAAGACCCTTCTTCAAAATATATCTCTTGGGGAAAGATAAACAAGCCTGTTTCAAAAGAGATATTTGATGAGCTTTTTACACAAGTAAAAGAGCAACTCTCTGGGAAAGATATCTATGTTCAAGATGCCTATTGTGGTGGAAGTATAAATAGTCGCAAGAGTATTCGTATGGTTACCGAAGTAGCGTGGCAAGCACACTTTGTAAAAAATATGTTTATTCGACCAAGCGAGTCTGATTTGGAAAATTTTGAGCCAGATTTTGTTTTGTACAATGCTTGCAAAACCACAAATCAAAAATACAAAGAGCATGGACTAAATTCTGATGTATTTGTTATTTTTAATATCGAAGAAAATATCGCTATTATCGGCGGTACATGGTATGGCGGAGAGATAAAAAAAGGTATCTTCTCAATGATGAACTATTGGTTGCCACTAGAGGGAAAACTCTCTATGCATTGCTCCGCAAATGTTGGCAAAGATGGCGATACGGCTTTGTTTTTTGGACTCTCTGGAACAGGCAAAACAACACTTTCTACTGACCCAAAAAGAAAACTCATCGGAGATGATGAGCACGGCTGGGATGATGAGGGTATCTTTAACTTTGAAGGTGGTTGCTATGCAAAATGTATCAATCTAGACCCTCAAAGTGAGCCTGAAATCTATGGTGCAATTAAAAGAGATGCTTTGCTTGAAAATGTTGTTTATGATAGCAATGGGGTTATTGATTTTGCGGATCAAAGCAAAACTGAAAACACACGTGTTTCATATCCGATTTACCACATTGAAAACCACGAACCATCTTTGAATGCTGGACATCCTACAAAGATTATATTTTTATGTGCCGATGCTTTTGGTGTTTTACCTCCTGTTGCAAAACTTACAAAAGAGCAGGCGATGTACTACTTTTTAAGTGGCTATACTGCCAAAGTTGCTGGAACAGAGCGTGGGATTACTGAGCCTAGTGCCACATTTAGTGCGTGTTTTGGTGAAGCGTTTTTACCACTGCATCCGACAGTTTACGCAAAACTATTGGGTCAAAAAGTTGCAAAGCACAATGTTGATGTTTATCTAGTAAATACAGGATGGAGTGGTGGTGCTTATGGGGTTGGAAAAAGAATGAGTATTAAAGCCACAAGAGCGTGCATAAATGCTATTTTGGATGGTAGCATAAATGACTCTGAGTTTGAACAAACACCTGTTTTCTCTCTTTTGGTTCCAAAAAGTCTTGCTGGAGTTGATGCAAATGTGCTCAATCCTCGAAATACATGGACAGACAAAGAGGGTTACGATAAGTCAAGAGACAAATTGGCTCAAATGTTTGTCGACAATTTTAAGAAATACATTACCGCTGATTCTGATTTTTCTCCAGCAGGTCCAAAACTATAATTCTTACATGTAAAGGTGGCAAATGCCGCCTTTACGACAGTGCCAACATCAAGGAGTTTTTTAATGTCAAAGTTATGGTCAGGTAGATTTAAGAAGACCGGAGCCAAATTATTGGACGAGTTTAACGCATCTTTACCGTTTGATAGAAAGTTGTATGAAGAGGATATTAGAGGCTCTATCGCCCATTCAACAATGCTTGCAAAGCAGGGTATCTTAAACGAAGAGGACGTAAAGCAAATAATTGATGGGTTAATGCTTATAAAAAAAGAGATTGAAAATGAAGAGTTTGTTTTTGATATTGCCCATGAAGATATTCATATGTCTGTTGAGACACGTCTGATAGAGTTGATTGGAGAAGCAGGCAAGAGGCTACATACCGCACGCAGCAGAAATGACCAAGTTGCGGTTGATTTTAGACTTTATGTGCAAAAACAGACTATCATTTTAGTGGGTGTTTTAGAGGAGTTAATAAAGGTCTTGCTAGAGATTGCGAAAAAACACACTACGACCTTGTTGCCTGGAATGACACATCTTCAGCACGCACAACCAATAAACTTTGCATTTCATCTATCGGCTTATATTTCAATGTTTATGCGAGATATTCAAAGATTTGAAAGCTCATATAAACGCAACAATATTTTGCCTTTGGGTTGTGCCGCATTGGCAGGCACTCCTCATCCCATAGATAGAGAGTATGTAGCTAAAATGCTTGGTTTTGATAGCGTAAGCGTAAACTGTTTGGACACGGTAAGCGATAGAGATTTTGCACTTGAGATTTTGTTTAATATTGCTACTACGATGATGCATGTATCACGTTTTGCAGAAGAGCTTATCTTGTGGTCAAGTTATGAGTTTAAATTTGTTACACTAAGCGATGAATACTCTACTGGAAGCTCCATCATGCCACAGAAAAAAAATCCAGATGTTCCAGAGCTTTTACGTGGAAAAACAGGCAGGGTCAATGGAAACCTTATCTCCTAATTGACAGTTTTAAAAGGACTTCCTTTGGCGTATAACAAAGATATGCAAGAGTACAAA
>JAQUWL010000039.1 GCA_028692875.1 Sulfurospirillaceae bacterium | reverse complement strand
AGAGTCCACTCGCTGTTGGAGCTACGATATTGACGATGGGAACACCATTTGGGGCGGAAAGAAGTGTTGCTTTATTGGCACTGGGGGCGACTGCATCAACGGTGATACTTGCTGCATAGAGCGTTTGATTTAAGAGTAAGGAGATGCTAAGGAAAATGGAGATGAGTTGTTTACTTTTCATTGAAACCCTTTATAAAAGCATTTTGAGAGCACTTTGCGATAATGTCACTAACTTCGTGATGACAATTGTGTTGCCAGGCGTCAAATACTAAGTCTTGTTTTGGTTTGATATGTTGAGAAACACACGATGCAAAAATGTTTTTGTCATATTGTTTTGAGAGTTTTATGGGTTGGCATTGTTTGGAATTAAAATAGATAGAGTTGTCTATCATCGCACCTTTGCCGTTAAAATAGTTTAGATAGTCTGTCGCATAAAGTCCGCCACATCGACCTTTTACACACAAATACGCATGATAATACACATCCAAAGTTGCTTTGCATTGATAGACTTCATCTTCATCAGTAGCGGAGAGTTGTTTTAAATTTTCGATGATGTCGATGTCTTTGACTTTAGATATCCAACGATGAGTATTTGGGTCATATACACCTTGTGCATAAAAAAGTAGTCTAGCATCTTCATCCCAAAGTCCTCCAGCATAAGAAAAATCCACTTTGAAAGAGGGATTGGTATCTTTGATAATGACGCCAGAGTCATCATAATCTATCACTTTAACGATTTGCCCTTTGCTATTTTGCACAACCCTTAGTGAATTCATAGTGTTGAACACAAAGGTAAAGGTTTGCCCATCTACTAACATGCCGATGGGCAAGAGAGCGTGTTTATTTTGGTAAATATACTGTCGTAAAACTTTTCCATTCTCGTTTGTGACCAAATTTAACTTTTCACATCCTAGCCAAAAGTATCTTTCCTTTACAGCGTGATTGATGCTTTTTTGAGTTTTACACCCTTGCTTGTCGTACATGTAGGTTATGTTTTGGGTGGGTGTTAAGATCTTTTCTAAGTTGTTTTTATCTTGCATAAAATAGCCAATTGTCACTCCAATTGCGATGAGAAAAACGATATATTTTTTCATTTTAAAACCGATAATTTATTGAAGCACCAAAGAAGTTTCTAGTGACACTTACATCTTTTTTGTACAATGGCATGGCGTAGTAAAACATAATATCTAAAGCATTTTTTTTAAGTTTGAGTCCAACAGTATCGCTTAATAACGTTCCACCAACGGTGTCTTTTTCTTTTTTAATCTCTCCTCCATCAAGGGCAAAAAACAAAGTAGGCTCAAAGTAATCAAATAATTTAGCGTTGAGCTTATGCGAAAATTCATTGCGAACATAGTAACCATTGTTTCCACTTATGCCCTCTTGGTTGTATCCTCGCACGCTATAAGGACCGCCGATGCTGATCTGATTGACGCTAAAAAGTTTATAATCAGAGTGTTGGTAATGGGCACTAAGGGTATATTGGATGTCAAATATCTGTTTTGAGAGGGAAAAATCTATCGTGTAAAGATTGTATTTTTCATTAAGCGTTGTAGGATTGTGTGCATCAAACCAATCAACGCCTTTTGTGTAATTAAACGCAAGATAGGTATAAAAACCAGCGGTTTGATACATGTAATCGAATGTTACACCAACTTTAGAAAGATCATAACTTGCGGTCTCAATGAGAGAGTGACTCAAGTAATTTTCACTTCGGTACTTAGAGGCAAATGTGCCGATATGGATGCGGTTGTTTTGGTTGTGGTAGAGCTTGTAATTCAGATTTAAAGTATAAGTTTTTGTATTGCCATTTGCAGGGTAGGTGGAAATCCCACCCTTTACAAGTTGCTCATAATTACTTTTTCGGTAACTCAGAGTTGTGAGTAGATTTTCAATAGGAAAAGAGTACTCATACGAATCGCCGATAGAGTTTTCATTTTTGAAGTGTTTGTCTGTGCTGTTGAGATTGATGGCAAATTGGTCATTAATGCCTAAGGGATTATCGAGGTTAAGGGAGAGCACACCTTGCTTTTCTCCTGTTTTTTTGGTTCCAAAATTATTGATGCCCACATTGCCATTCAAACGACTCGTTGTGTTGTTTTCAATGCTAACATCGGTATAACCTATCTCTTCATTTGGGATTAAATCCATTTTAGCATGATTGCTAGGCAGGCGATTCATCGTTTCAATGGCATGTTCTAAATCTCTTAGATTGAGATAATCTCCTGATTGTCCGATAAAAGCATTGTTAATGGAACGCTCATCGGGGGAGATGGACTTTATTTTCCCTTCCAGTGCAAAGAGTGTCACTTCGCCTTGAGAGATGTTTTGCGGTTTTAGATAGACTTGAGAGGTAATGTAACCCTTTTCAAGATAGAGCGCACTTAACTGTTTGGCTAAATTTGAAAGTTCTGTAAGTGTTGTGCATTTTCCAATGTATGGGCGGTAAAAAAACTCTTTTTCGCTTTCACAAAGGAGGGTAATGCCCTCATCTTTAATAGTTTTTATCTCAAAGCATGGCTCATCTTTTAGAGGAAGTAATTCAGGTTTCTTCACGTCATAGCGTATGATAGTTTCATCTTGACGCTTCTCAAGCTTTTCAAAAACCTCTTTTTGTTTTTCAAATTGCTCACGCTGTTGGATTGATTCGGTAAAAGAATCTGCAAAAATAAAATATTGGTTTCCCAAAAGACAAAATAGGGCAAGTGTAAAGCGGATACGAAAAGCCATGAAATTCCTCATATAAATTACAGTATCCACAATACGCAGACAGCCGAAAAATAAAAAGTTAGTGTTAAAAATAAAACAAAGATGTGATTTTATTTATTATTTGCTTAAAATTGTAATAAATTAGATTGTTTATTTAGAAAATGTATCTAAGGGTTTATTTCTGACAATCGATTCGTCTTTTAAAAATCTCTCTTCTAGGCTATATTTTTTACAGCTCCAGAGTAGTGTATTTTTATCATCTCGTAAGCATTTTGAATTTCTTGAAATTTTCCAATGTAGTTTTCGCTTAGATTTCTATCATTTGAGTTTGCGCACATGTCAGGATGATATTTTTTAACCAATCTGAGGTATTTTCTTCTTATTTCCTCAAAAGTGTCGTCTTTCTTGCATTCCAAAAGTGCATAATACTCTTCAAGTAATGAAAAAAGAGAGTTTCGACAACCTCTTTGTCTTCCGTTTTTGAAAAAAGTTTTTTTGTACTCTTGGATATCTTGCATGTTATACTCAAAATCAATATAGCAACCCAATAGCTCTTTTTGCAAGAGTAGTTTCTCTAACAATAGTGAGGTTTGTTGAGAGTTTGTATAGACTGTTACGGTAGCATTTTTGGGTCTATATCTAACTAAATGGTCTTTAAAATAGTTTTTTAGATACGCAACAATAAGAGAGTTTTGGCTTTTCATCTCAAAAACGATAGCGTAATTATCTTCAATATTTATTTTGATAATCAGCTGTTGAAGTAGTTGATTGGATTTCAGAAGAGATATTTTTATGGATTTGTCTAAGGAGTTATTGATAATATCAACATTTTTTGCTTCGTCATTGCCATTTTTTTTCAAATAAATCTTGCTTAAAAGTTTCAGAAAATACCTTTTTTGAACCAACTCTGTCGGCTGATTGAAGATGATTGTTTTATTTTTTCGACCAATATGTTTTTTAAAATTTTTTGTAATAAGATTTTGTAGAAAATAAAACGTCTTTGAATCCTCTTGTAGTGTCACAGCAAGCATTTCTCTCGATAAAGATATCTGCATTTTTAAACCTTTTTTGTTTAATACGCAAAATTTAAAGCAAAAATGATTCCAGAAATTATAGCCAGATTGCAGGTTCTATCAAGGAGGGATTTCCCTGAAGTATTTGATGTGGCTTGTATTGATGCTTGTAGTTTAAGCTGTTGCAATCTTTTACATAATATCCTAGATAAATCCATCGCAAATTTTGCTCCCTTGCGAATAAAATTTGCTGATACATAGAAAGTCTTCCCAGCGAAAGCTTGTGAAAATTTGGGTCATAAAAAAAGTATATTGCTGAGATGCCATCATCAATAAAATCTATCAAATCAACCCCTATAAGAGTACTGCCATAAAAGTATAAAACCTCTCTAGCAAAATCTCCACCACCATTTACATAAAGCTCCATGTAGGTCTGTGGTTTTATGGAATAGTGTTTCCATCCCTTTTTTTGCTCCATATGCTTGTGGTATTTGTCGTATAGCTCTAGGTGTTCGGCAGATATGGTTGGTTTTTGAATAGCAAATTTTATGTTTGAACATTTGATAAAAGTTCTTCTGACTGATTTTGAGAGGTTAAAATTTTGAGCATCAACTCTTAGATTTAGGCATTCTTGACAATTACTGCACTGAGGTCTTGAGTAGTAGTTTCCAAATCGCCTCCATCCACGCTTAACCAATGCGTTATTTAAATCAATAGGGATGTTTTCTATGTATTTGTATTCCATGCGGGAGCGTTTGTTCTCAAGATAGGAACATTTGCTTTCTAGGGTGGAAAATTCAACTATATTTGGCGGTGTTAGTTCCATGCTAGCTAAGTTTTTTAACTCCAGCTTGGTTCATAAAGTCCACAAAGCTCTTTTTTAGCTTCTCTTCTTTTTTGTCTTTTTCCTGCTTGGCAACTTTTTCTTTTTCAATTTTTTCGTTTTGATTGATTTTTGTCTTTATATTTTTTAGGTCGTTAAACAAATCGCTTGACATAGTGTGAATCTCCAAAATAAATTATAATCAAAAACAAGCGTAGGGATTATAACACATAAAGATGCATGGTCACCATAAATTGCTCCTGTTTTTCCTAAGCAGTCGCATTACTATGGTGCATGCAGTGTTGTTGAGTGTATTTTACTTTAAAGCTCTAACAAAAGAACATTAAAAAAAATTAATATAAAAATCCAAAGTAGTAGTTTAAGTTGGTATTGTTGAGATAAATTTTATGCAATATGCTTTGACCACTAAAATAAAACAAGAGAGGGAGATTTTCTTCGCCTCTCTTGTTTAAAAACAGTTAGTCCTTCTAGGGTGCGACAAGAAGTAGCGGAAAGCCATCCCTAAGTGCGTAGACTCTCTTTTTGTTTCCTTTGTGCTCTTTAAGTGCTTTGGTTAAATCTTTTACCGAGTCTATTGTTATGTCTTCAACTTGAAGAATGATATCACCAACTCTAAGACCCATTTTTTCAGCGACAGATCCTCTTTTAATTTCTGTTACT
Source organism: Sulfurospirillaceae bacterium (assembly GCA_028692875.1). Classification (GTDB taxonomy): domain Bacteria; phylum Campylobacterota; class Campylobacteria; order Campylobacterales; family Sulfurospirillaceae; genus JAQUWL01. Next base: position 3,336 of record JAQUWL010000039.1, on the reverse strand, counting down.
AAAACACCATAAGCATCTTGATGGAGTCTGTTTTTAAGTTTTGTTTTTTCATCAATATTTTTAACAGACAAGCCCTCTATGTAGGCGTTTTCGCCAGACATCTCTTCGGGAGCAGACATCTTGTCAAGCTTTGCGTCTGTCTTTTTGATTTTTTTGTTACGCTCATATGTTATTGATATGGTTTTGCCAGGAGGTATTGAGCCTACTGTGTCCTTTAGCTCAACCGAGTCTTTTATCTTTTTGCCGTCTATTTCGATAACAAGATCGCCTCTTTGCAAACCAGCCTTTTCGGCGGATGAGCCTTTTTCGACCTCTGCTATAAGAGCACCATTTTTGTTTTCATATAGCTCTTTGAAGTCTTTAGTTAAGTCAGATATGGAAACTCCCAAAAATCCTCGCTCAATCTTGCCATATTTTATAAGTGAAACCGCAACTTTTTCAACCATATTGGATGGTATCGCAAATCCTATGCCGTTATTTCCACCACTTCGAGAGAGTATCGCACTGTTTATACCTATGAGAGCACCTCTGCTGTCAACCAATGCTCCGCCTGAATTTCCAGGATTTATTGAGGCATCGGTTTGGATAAAGTTTTCATACTGCGTTAAGCCCATATTGTTTTTATTTAACGCCGAGATGATTCCTTGAGTAACAGAGCTTCCTACTCCAAATGGATTGCCAATCGCAAAAACGATATCGCCTTCTTGAAGCGTAGATGAGTCAGCAAAACTTGCTACATGTAGCTCTTTTGCGTCTATTTTTATGACCGCAATATCTGTTTTTGGGTCTCTGCCTATAACTTTTGCTTTATATTCTTTCTCATCGCCTTGAATACTCACAAGTATCTCATCCGCATCTTCAACCACGTGGTCATTTGTGACTACATAGCCATCTTTAGAGATGATAACGCCAGAACCAAGAGAGTTTTGCTTTGAGTTTGGGATATCTTCAGGCAAGATGTTGCCAAAAAAATCTCTAAAATACGGATTTCTTAGCATCTCTTTGAGTTGTTGGCTTTGTACATTTTTTTTGCTTGTCGAGATGTTGACGACACTTTTTTTGACATCTTTGATGGCGTTGTGATATGAAAGCACAAGATTTGTATTGGAGACATCCATCCTCGTTGGGCTTGAAGGCACCTTTGATATATCTATATCCCCAGCCATCAGCGAAACCGCTACTGCAAGACTGAGATAAACTGTTTTTTTCATAGCTTTTTCCTTATTTGAAATGTGCTTTTATGGCGTTTTTTGTTACAAAGGAAAGTATAAATTAGTTAGTTAAACATAAAGTAAATATTTTTTATATTAAATGTAAACAAGAAGAAAAGTTGATTGACCTAGACTAAAGGTTTATGGTACAATCACAGTAAATTATATACAACGAGGTCACAAGGATGAGTAAGAGTTTGTACGATACATTGGGTGTTTCGCAAGATGCATCATCTGATGAAATAAAAAAAGCATATCGCAGATTGGCACGAAAATACCATCCAGATATCAACAAAGATGAAGGTGCCGAAGAGAAGTTTAAAGAGATTAATGCGGCATATGAAATACTTAGCGATGAGCAAAAAAGACGCCAGTACGACCAACATGGCGACAATATGTTTGGCGGTCAAAATTTCCATGACTTTGCCAATGCACAAGGCGGGGCAAATCTTGACGAGATATTAAGAAGTATCTTTGGTGGCGGAGGTCTTGGCGGAGGCTTTGGTGGCATGGGTGGCGGAGGCTTTGGTGGTTTTAGCTCTTTTGGCTCTGGAGGTCGAGGTGGCGGAGGCTTTGGTGGTTATTCTCAGCCTGATTTGGATGTTAGCGCTAAAATCGTTATTCCATTTAATGTTTCCATCTTGGGTGGAAAACACTCTGTCTCTTATGGTGGTGAAAGTTTTGATGTGAAGATACCAGCAGGTATCAAAAATGGCGAAAAAATGCGTATAAAAAGCAAAGGAAAGAGCTTTCAAGGACAAAGAGGAGATCTGTTTTTAAGCGTAGAAGTTGCTCCTAGTCCAGAGTACAGCAGAGAAGGGGATGATTTAGTTAAGACTATCGATATCCCTCTTAAGACAGCACTTTTTGGCGGGAAAGTAGTGGTGGATACGCTCTATAAAGAGATAACTCTAAAGGTTAAGAACGACACTAAGAACAATCAACGATTTAGAGTTAAAGATTATGGGTGTATCAATAGAAAAACTCAAGAAAAGGGCGATTTGTATCTTAAGGCAAATATTGTTTTGCCATTGTTGGAGGAGCTTGATGATGAGCTTAAGACGATGATGGAAAACAGATTGCTAGAAAAATAGATTATGGAGAGATAAAATGCATCACGAATATGACGAGCCGGTTTATCTAATAAGTGTCGTTGCTAAAGTGCTAACAATTCACCCTCAAACGCTCAGGCAGTATGAGAGAGAAGGGCTAGTAAGACCATCAAGGACTGATGGAAAGATGCGTTTGTATTCACAACAAGATATTGACAAGATTAAGATGATTTTGCGATTGACGCGAGATTTGGGTGTCAATCTCGCAGGCGTGGATGTGATAATGCAGCTCAAAGACAAAATAGACGAGTGCGAAGATATCATAGATAGCTTGCGTGCGGAAGTAAGTAGTCTTACAAAAAAAGAGCCTCCTACCAAAAATCAACTAGTGAAACGTAAAAATAGTTACGAAATCATTTTGTTTGGCGAATAGCGGGATTTGACGTGGAGAAAATACTCTTTATCCTTTTAAGTGCTATTGCGATTGCGATTTTTTTTAATATCTTTTTTAAAAAATTTCAAATACCAACCATCATAGGTTACGTTATGACAGGCGTTTGTATCGCCTACATGTACGACTTTAAAAGCAATGAGACGATATCTTTAAACCATGTTGCCGAGTTTGGTATTGTGTTTTTGATGTTTACGGTTGGCTTGGAGTTCTCCGTTAAGCACTTGATGAGTATGAAAAAAGAGGTTTTTTTAAATGGCTTTTTGCAAGTGGCTATTGCGGGAGGTATTTTTTCACTAAGTGCTCAATATTTATTTGGAATCGAGCAAAAAAGTGCGATTATTATCGGTTGCGCATTGGCTCTCTCTTCAACTGCTATTGTCCTAAAGATTTTAAATGACAATGGCTCTATTCATTCTGCTCATGGACGTAAGGCGTTGGGAATATTGCTTTTTCAAGATATTGCCGTTATTCCTATCTTGCTGATGATAAATATCTTTGCAGGAGCCGACAAGAACGTATCTTCCTTGTTGTTTGAAACTGCTATAAGTGCTGTGATTGTGCTTGGTTTAATGTTTGTAATAGGACGCTATTTGTTAAATATTTTTCTCTCAACAGTCGC
>JAQUWL010000020.1 GCA_028692875.1 Sulfurospirillaceae bacterium | reverse complement strand
TCAAGAGAGATTTGAGTATCGCCTTTTGCAACATACGGCGACGCACTCAAGCAGAAACGATACGGCACAATGTCGCCTATGGTAAGATTTTGCATTTTTGGATTATGCTTTTTCGCCTCTTCCCACAGCATAACTCCATCTAGCGGTTTATCCTCTATCACGCCCGTTTCAATTGGCTTGAAAATCCCTACATGTAAGCCTTGCAAACTTAAAGCTTTAATCAACTTTAAAGCCGTATATGTCTTTCCAACATCGGTATTGGTAGCAGTAATAAAAATTGGCTTCAAGCTCATCTTTTCCTCTTTTGCTTATTGTGGTATCGTGATACAAAAACAAGCACCACCATTTTGATTGTACCAATCAAGTGTGCCTTGAAGATGTTTTTGAACTATCATTTTGCTCATATAAAGACCTAACCCTGTGCCTTCCTTGTCGCCTTTTGTTGTCACATACGCCTCTGTCAATTTTTCAGCAACACTCTCCAAAATACCACCACCGTTATCACATATTTCTACATTAACACCGTTATTTAGCTTATGTAGTTTGATTGTTATTTTTCCATTTTGTATTCCATTTGAGACGATTGCATCTTTTGCGTTATTGATAAGATTTATCACAACCTGCAAAAGCTCATTTTTATATATCTCCAAAGTCTCAACACCGTTAAACTCGATAGTTAGGTCAATGCCATAATGAGAAAGAACCGCCCTCATTAGGTCCCTCAAACAGTCAAAAAACTCAATAACATTAACGATTTGCTTCTCTTTGTTTGGTTTAAAAAAGTTTCTAAAGTTATCAATCGTACTTGTCATATGATCTATCTGTTTGATAATATTTTGCATCTCTCTTTGTGTCTCTTCGGGGTTTAACTGCCCAAGCTCTATATCAGACAAAACATAATTTACTGCCATTGAGATAACACTGATAGGCTGTTTCCATTGATGGGCTATCATAGCGATAACATCACCCAATGCGGCTTGACGTGCAAGTCTTTCTACTTGCAGATTTGCCTGCTCTAGCTCTTTTGTCCGCTCTACAACCAAAGCCTCCAAAGAGTGGTTAAATCGCTTAAGCTCTTTTTTCTGAGATGCAAGAATACAATGCGTTTTTACACGAGCCTTTAAAATAGAAGGCTCAAAAGGCTTCGTCACATAATCCACCCCGCCCGATAAAAACCCTTTTTCAACATCTGAAGCTTCATCCAAAATAGTAAGAAAAATAACTGGAATATCTTGCGTACAGACATGTGACTTGAGGATTTTACACACCTCATATCCATCTATCTGGGGCATAACGATATCTAGTAAAATGAGGTCAACCTTGGGATCTTTTTTTGCCAACTCAAGTCCCAAATGCGCACTGTTTGCAACCACAATCTCATAATCATCTTTCAATATGTTTGTCATCAGAGAAATATTTTCAGGTAAATCATCGATGATAAGCAATTTAAATTTTTTCATTTTTCAAGCCCCCTTTAACTTCTTTTCAAATCTCTCCATCTCTGCCAAGGCCTCTTCAAATCGATACTCATTTGTGTATCGAGAGACCTTTTCGAACTCTTCTTCCATCTCGTGTCCATCAAAAAAGGCAACCAGCTTTTCAACACTTTCACATGCCTTTGCATCGTATCCTTGCAACTCCTCTTTGAGCACCTTTAGCAAAAAGATTGCAAATTCTTTATCAAACTTCTGTTTTTTATTCTGCTTTTTACTCTTCTCTTTGATGTGCTCAAGCTCATCCATAACTTCTTGCAAGGACTCTAGCATCTCTTTTTTATATTCTTGAATACTCTCTTTGGAAAGATTTTTTTGTAATGCTAACTCAAGCCTTAAAGCACAATGTTGCAACTCTTTTGCACCGATATTTCCAGCCAATCCTTTTAGACTATGAACACAAATGATAGCAGAATGAATATCATTTTTCTCTAAAGCGTCATTGAGTTTTGTTTCAAAATCTTTTTCATGGTCTCGAAATCTTATTAAAAGCTCGTTAAAAAGGGCATCATTCCCCATCGCCGTTGCCAAACCAGCATCATAATCAATCCCCAAATGCTCCTCTTTTTCTAAAACTTTTTCAATGCTTTTTATTGCCAAAGTAAGCGATGCAGAAGCTTTTTCAAGCAAAATATCAATTCCCTCAACTCCACCATGTTGCAATCTTTTTTCAAGCTCTTTTGCATCTTCAAAAAGCTCATAAGCACCAACATTCCCAGCAAGACCCTTTAGTGTGTGGGCATCTCTGCTAGCTTTTTCAAAGTCTAAAACCAAAATCGCCTCTTTGATGCTATCGATAACACCAAGCTGGCTCTGTGCAAATCGTTTTAGCATCTTAAGAAAAAGCTTAGCATCTCCGCCAAATCTCTGCAAAGCCCCTTCCAAATCAAGATGTTCTATCTCTTTTGTCTTTAAAGAGCTTTTTTTTGGGCAATTATCATCGACTTTAGGGAGCGACTGCTCTTGTGGTTTTATCCATTTTGCCATTGTTGAAAAAAGTTGCAATACATCAATTGGCTTTGCGATATGGTCATTCATTCCACATTCAAGGCATCTTTCTCGATCCCCAGTCATCGCATTTGCGGTCATCGCCAATACAGGAAGGTCTTTAAATTTTTCATTGGCTCTTATGATTTTTGTCGCCTCAAATCCATCCATTGTTGGCATCTGACAATCCATCAAAACACCATCGTATCTATTTTTCTCCACCATTAAAATCGCCTCTTTTCCATCATTGGCAATCTCAACTTTCAAGCCAGCACCCCCCAATATATCTATCGCCATCTCTTGATTGACTGCATTGTCCTCGACTAGCAAAACCTTAGCTCCCGCTAGCGACTTCACTGCGTTTTCATAGAGATATTTTTTATCATCTTTTCTTGAACGTATCAAAGCCTCCTTGCCGAGAACATTTAAAATGGCATTAAGAAGACCTGATGGACTTACAGGCTTGATCAAAATTCCATCTATTTTTGTCTTGTCAAGTTGCATTTTTAACTCTTCTTTACTATAAGATGTTACCATTACAAACGCCACCGTATTGCAGATACCACTCTCTTTGCGTATCTTATTGATAGTCTGAACGCCATCCATTTTTGGCATAATCCAATCCATAAAAACAAGTCCATATGGGCGATTTTGAGCGACAGCCTCTTGAAGCATCGATATAGCCTCAAATCCATCACGAGCACAACTCACTTCAAACTTTAAAGATCGCAATATATTTTCCAAAATCTCTCTGGCACTATCATTGTCGTCAACAACCAATATGCGAAGATTTTGAATCTCCTCATCTTTTAAAACAACTTTTTCTTGCTCCTCCTGAAGACCAAAAGTAGCATTAAAATAAAAAGTGCTACCTTTCCCAAGCTCACTAGAAACGCCTATATTTCCTTGCATCATCCCGATAAGATGTTTTGATATAGCAAGTCCTAGTCCAGAACCTCCGTATTTGCGAGTTGTTGATATATCTGCTTGAGAGAAGGCTTGAAATATTTTCTCCAAATGCTCTTTGGACATTCCTATACCAGTATCTTTTATTTCAAAATGAAGCGTGACAAAGTTTTTGTCTTTAGAAACAAGATGAATCCCAAGTCTTACCTCTCCGGCTTCGGTAAATTTTATAGCATTGTTTAAAAGATTTATTAAAACCTGACTCAGCCTTAGTGGATCACCCTTCAGCCCAGTTGGAACATCACAGCCAACATCAAAAAGAAGCTCCAGTCCCTTCTCTTGAGCCTTCATAACACAAATATCCGACAAATGTTCCATAACTTCTTCTAGATAAAAATCAATATTTTCAAAGGTCATTTTTCCAGCTTCTATCTTTGAAAAATCCAAAATATCGTTAATAATTCTAAGTAGATTTTTTGAAGCGGCATTGACTTTTTCAATATAGTTTTTCTGCTTTGGATTTAGCTCTCCTTGAAGAGCAAGATTTGACATGCCAATAATAACATTCATCGGCGTTCTTATTTCGTGACTCATATTGGCAAGAAAATCGCTTTTGATTTTTGTTGTCTCTTCTGCAAGAATTTTTGCTCTATTGATATCTTCCATCGCTTGTATTTCGCCTGTTATATCCTCCACAACCGAAACAACACCATTCTCTTTTTTTTCTATATTAATAGCACGGCAAGAGATACGCCCCCAGAACATAGAACCATCTTTTCTAAGAAATTGCTGCTCCCATATAGACGTCTTGCTATACCAAATATTTTCACAAATCTGTGACAAGTCAGATTTGTTAGGAAACCAAATATCTGCATTTTTATGCAACTGCTCTGATTGTTCATACCCAAAAAGCTCATCCATTCTTCTGTTACACTGAACAATAACACCATTTTTCAAAAGAGCTATCCCAACACTTGCCGAATCAAAAATCGCCTGTTGCTCCTCATTTAAAAATGCCAACTCTCTCGTCCTTGCTTCAACGATACTTTCAAGCTTTAAGTTAAACGCTTTAAGCTCAGCTGTTTTTTTTGCCACCTGCTTTTTAAGTTCATAGTTCCAATAAAAAAGTACAAAAAGTACAAAAAGAAAAACGCCAACAATCTTCAAAATCAAATCATAATCGACAGATGATTTTGATTCGATTGAAATCCAGCTTTGTGTGATATTTTTCGACTCCTCCTGTGTTATAGAGTCAAGTCCTTTTTCAAGAATTTTCGCAAAAATCTCCCAATCTTTTCGAACACCGATTCCAAGCTCCATAACAGTATCTGTTTTACCTGCGATATGGATATTGTAAAGCCCCATTTTTCCTATTGTATATGTTGCTAGAGTCAAAGATGCCAACATAGCATCATACTCTCCATAAGCAACACCAGCCATCGCCTCTTGAACATTTTGAACTTCTACAAATTTTAATTTTGGATATTGTTTGTAGATTTGATTTAGATATCCATATCCCTTCATAACGGCAATAACATCTCTTTTAAGCTCTGACAAATCGGTTATAAAATAATCCCTTTTATCTTTTTTTGTGACGATAACAAGAGGGCTTTTTATATACGGTTTTGTCGTAACATGTGTCTGCTTAAGCGTTTGGTCTGCAATATGATTTGATACGATATCGACATCGCCTTTTTTTGCCTTCTCGAGTGCTTCACTTAGGCTACTGCTGGGAACTTTAACAAAAGCAACCCCAAGCCTTTCCTCAAGTATCCTAAGATGATCTGCCACAATCCCAACATAATCCCCATCTTCTTCAAATCCTCCAAAGGGAAGGTGGTGTGGATCTGCCGTAAACCTTATAACAGGATGAGCATTGAGCCATGCAAACTCCTCTTCGCTAAGATCTATTTTTGAAGATTTTCCAACAGACCAACTTGCCAAAATCTCACCAAGCTCGCCACCAGATATCTCATCCATCTTTTTTTGGAGTATTGCATTGAGAATAGGATATTGTTTGGAGATGCCCAGCGCCAAAGGAGAATTTTGTCTTGTCGTGTCAAGTGCGTCTATTTTAAGATTGTCAAGCATCTCTTTTGCTATGAGATAGGTCACAACCGCACGATTGCCAACATAAGCATCGACCTCGCCGCGAGAGAGTGCATCAAGACAGTGTGATGTATTTGTGTAGGTTTGTATAGTAACAGATGGAAAGTTTTCTTGAAGATCAAAAATCGTTCCGATGTTTTTTTCTAAACCAACCTTTTTGCCTTTAAGCTCCTTTAATGAGCCAATGCGTGGCGAACTCTTTCTTGAAACAATAACATGTGGGACTTGAAGATAGGACTGCGTAAAATAAAAAAAATCCTTCCGCTCTTCCTTTTCGGTAATGTCAAGTATGGCGTGAAACTCGCCTTTTTTTGTCTTTTCGTATATATCGCTCCAACTTCCAGAAACGATTTTTAGTTTTCCGTTAAGCCTTATATTTAGGGCGTTGATGATGTCTGCGCCTATTCCTGATGGCTCACCCTTGTAGTTCAAAAAATCAAAAGGCGCCCACGCCTCCATCGCACCAACACGTATCTCTTTTTGGTTTTGTAGCCACTCTTCCTCCTCTTGAGTCAAAGAGGTATTTATAGATGCAAACAAAAATATGGGTAATAAAAATAGTGCAATAAATGTTTTCATAATAAAGCCATCCTTTTTGTTTGTTTTTGCAAGCTGCTTATCAATACACCCAAGAAGAGACGATCCATCGATAGGCTTCACAAGATAATCAACCGCACCCATATCAAGTCCTTTTTGCCTCTCTTCTTCGCCACTCATCGCACTCAAAAAAACAACGGGAATCTCTTTTGTTTTTTTATTTTCTTTGAGTTTTAGCAAAACATCATATCCGCTGAGATCTGGCATAATCACATCAAGTAAGATAAGATCTGGAACGCTATTGGAAACTAAGTAATCCAATAACTTTTTGCCTGAGTTTGCAACCTTTATATTGTAGATATTTTTCAACAAACCAGCAACAAAAGAAAGATTGTCAGGCGTATCATCGACGATAAATATTGTCGGCTTTACATCATCCATATCAACCCTTTTTACGTTTTAGGCTCTTTTATTATAGCACTTGCAACACAAAATGTTTCACTTTTGTCACAATTTAAACCGCACGGGCACACAAAAATCCAAATCAAATTGCTCATTCACATTAAAAAAGTTATTTTGGGTTATTTTGGCGATATATAGCAAACGACGGTAGAGCTATATTAAGTATGTATGTAACCTTAGAGTTACTTTGTATTTTCTTTCACAACTTTTAGAGTATCCAAAACAGATTCTTTATTTATTGGGGTTCTAGGTCCAGATATTCTCATAGTAAATTCAACTCTACTGTTTTGTTCCCTTCCCTCTGGAGTGCTGTTGCTAGCAATAGCTTTTGTATCACCATAGCCTGCAGAACTTAAGCGGTTTTTATCAATACCGTTTTTAATAAGCTCCCTAATAACCGCATTGGCACGGGATGAGGATAGCTCAAGATTGTCTTTAAATTTTGAATCTTGTGGCAAAGATGAGTTGTCCGTAAAACCCTTAACTATAACTTCAACATTTTCTGGCAATTTAGAGATAATATCCGCAACACGCTTGAGAAATATAACAGAATCACTATTTGTGATATCAGCAGAACCTGCAACAAAAAGCAATTTGGTTGGCAATTTGACTATGGCACCATCTATTTTTTGCTCCAATGAACCCTCGCCAATATTCATCTTTTCTATCATTTCCGCCATTTTGGATATCTCTTCCATATATGCTGAGGCACCACCTGCATTGCCTTGATCTTTATCTCTAGTTGAACTGCCAGATTTTGAACTCTTGCTGGTTAGTGGCGTTCCCTCGGTAGGTTTTGCACTAAAATCGTAAATTTTTACAAACTCTTCCTTGAGGGCTTTCATCTTCTCAGTATTAACTGAAGCAAGAGCATAAAGAGCGATAAAAAGAGCTAATAAAAGACTTAAAAAATCAGCATAAGGAACCGCCCACCTCTCTCCTGCGGGACACTCAGTTTTTTTTCGCTTTCTACTAGCCACGTTATTTCCTATTTTTCAAATTGACTTTTCTTCTCTTCTGCCAAAGAGAGATAATTTAACAACTTTGCCTCTAATGTTCTAGGATTGTCGCCATGAGAAATTCCTAAAATACCGGCTAAAATAATACTCTTTTCTTTTATGATATATTTTGATTTTGATTTTAGTTTGTTCCCCCAAGGACCCATAAAGATATAAGCCCCGGCAATACCAGTAACAGTTGCAGTAAATGCTCCAGCGATACCAGCAGCCATCTCGGCAGGATTGTCTAGTTTTTGAAGTGCCAAAATAAGACCCAAAACAGCGCCTATAAGTCCAATAACAGGGCAGGACTCACCAGCAAGTAACCAATAATGTGCCGCACCGTGATAATACTCTTCAGTCTCTTCAATCAAAATCTCCAACGTCTCCTCTATCTCGTGAGCCTCGATTCCATCAACCGCCATACTGAGACCTTTTTTGAAAAACTCATCGTCCATTTGGTTTGCGTGAGTTTCAAGCGCCAAAATACCGTCTCGCCTTGCAATAACAGCAAAATCAATAATCTGGCTAATTCTTCCACGCAAGTTGATAGGGGATTTTTTAAAAATTACCTTAAATTCTTTAAAGGCTGCTCTGACATATTCAGAAGAGGTACCAGTCATCGCCGAAGCGAGAGCTGTTGGTATAACTATAATAAATGAAGTGATATGAAGTACATGTAAGGGATTTCCACCCTCCATAAGATCGCCAATAGCAATACATGCCACCGAAATCAACATACCAAGTATAACTGTTAAATCCATTTTATCTGCTCCGAGAATAGCGGTAAATGTCCACAGACACTATCGACCAAATCCTAGAAAACTTTATAAATTTGGCTTTTTGAAAAAATTTAAGAGATAAAACCTTTTTTGCAAACGATATCTCCAAGTTGTCCACCAATAGTATTTGCAACAACTTGACACTTAATCTTAAGAAGGAAAAATATAGGAAAAGGATTATCCTCGCCCAAACACTCATAGTTTCCCATACCTTTTGAAATAATACAATCTGCTTTATAGAAAATGTCGCTTGCCTCTTGACTCATAAGCTCAAGTGCAAGTCCAGGCGTTGGAACACCACTATTGACGATAGTCGCAACCTCATCCATTTTTGAGCTCAACGCATCCTTACATGTAAGATCATTAATGATAGGCTTTCCTCGAACAAAATAAAAAACGTCCATCTTGGGAAAGAGTTGGTGTAGCACTTGAATATAAATTTTGTCAAAAATCTCTTCTCCAGCATTATCTGCTAGATAAACAAGTGTCTTTGAAGAACCCAGCCTATCTTCAAGCTCTTTAAAATCATCAATAGCAAAATCCATATGATAAATTTTTTCCAACTCTTCTTGAAGGTCATACATCATAACAGCAGCCAAATCAATAACATTTCCAGCAACAGCTGTTTTGGTTGCACTTAAAAGCTTGTTGGAGCTATTAGCAATAATACTCTCGCAAAAAGGAATAAACTCTTTTGCCCTCAAAGAAGCATCACTCTTCTCTTTGGCATAAAGATCCTCAACCCCTAAATATTTAGCGATATCTTGATAAAGTGCGGTTGCATTATGAGGAGGTGTAAGTTCTAAATCGAAGTTTTCAATATGTTTTTTTGCAATATTTTTTATATCATTTTGTGCTATCTCATCAACACGCAAGTTATCGCAAACTCTTTGAGCTTGATTTTCTATACAGGCGATACAATCTTTTTGGATTTTCATAAAAGTAAGATTTTGAAGAAAGCGGTAGATTTTTGCCTACCGCTAAAAAAATTATTTTCTAAGTTCTCTAATTTTCGCAGCTTTACCACGTCTATCTCTAAGATAAAACAACTTAGCACGTCTAACTTGACCTCGTCTTAGAACAACAATCTCATCAATGCTGTCAGAGTAGATTGGGAAGATTCTCTCAACACCAACACTGTTTGCACCTATTTTACGTACCATAAATGTTTCGCCAGTACCTTCGCCACGTCTTGCGATACAAATACCTTCAAAATTTTGGATACGTTGCTTGTCGCCTTCAACAATTTTAACAGCCACTCTTAGTGTGTCTCCTGCTCTAAACGCAGGAACGTTTTTTGTCGCAATTTGACCTGCTTCAAAAGCTTCAATAAATTTATTTCTCATTTTCGGTCCTTTTTCATTGTTAATGCCTCGTTTCTATGCGGGCAAAAAGGTCTGGTCTGAAGTATTTTGTCTTCATTTTAGACATTTCGTTTTTTAAGCTTGTGATTTTAGCGTGATTTCCCTTTAAAAACTCTGAGGGAACTACTTTATCATTATAATTGGCTGGCTTTGAAAATGAAGGGGCTTCTAGCAGTCCTTCTTCAAAACTCTCCTCTTGTAAAGACTCTTCATTTCCAAGCACACCCTTGATGTTTCGGCTAATCGAATCACACATTACCAAACTTGCCAACTCGCCACCTGTTAAAACATAATCTCCGATAGAAAATATCTCATCGGCATACGTCTCAACAACCCGCTCATCAATCCCTTCGTATCTTCCGCACACAAAAACAATACTCTTTTTCTGTGCTAACCTTTTTGCATCTATCTGCTTAAAGGGCTTTCCAACAGGAGATGCGAAAACAAAATACGCATCAACATCTTCTTGCTTTATGGTCTCTAGGGCATCAAACATTGGTTGTGGCATAAGCAAAAGCCCAGCACCACCTCCAGCTTGATAATCATCCACTTTAGAAAATCTATTTTTAGCGTAGTCTCTGGGATTGTAAAAAGCCACGCTCAAAATCTTTGCCTCTATCGCTCTTTTAAGAATAGAATCATCAAAATAAGAGGAGACGAGATTTTCAAAGAGCGTTACAAAGGTAAAATTCATTAAGAATTCTCCAAAATCCCTGTACAATCTCTCGTCACAATCTCTTTTTTGGAAGAGTCAAAATGAACAATATATCTATCAATATAGGGTATATAAAAACTCTTTGTAAAACCTTGTGAAACCAAAGCGTCATCTGTTTTAATAACAAGATAGTCGCTGATGGCGATTCGCTCTATATCGCCAACAATGCCCAAAAGTTGCGAGCCATCAAAAACTTTTGAACCAATAATGTCAAACCAGAAAAATTCACCCTCTTTGAGCTTGCAATTTTCAAGCGTACTCTCTTTACTAGTAAACAAAAGAGCATTGACCAACTTTGAAGCCAAATCCCTATCTTGGTAACCCACAAAACTTATGGTCTGTCTTGACTTGTTGTAAGTAGCAACTTCAAGGGTTGCATTTTTTTCAGTAAAAAAAGTATTACCTTTTTTGAATTGTTCTGGAAAATCACAATGAAGATGAAGTTTAAGCTCACCTGTCAATCCAACAAGCCGCCCAATCTGGGCGACTTCAATTGGTGAAACTTTTTTATTCATTATTTGCTTTAACGGTTACCCTATAAGATTTGCCGTCTTTTGCCTTACATCCAGAGATAAGAGTCTTAAGAGAGTTAATCATCTTTCCGTCTTTTCCAATGAGCTTGCCAGTATCAACCTTATCTGCGTAAATAATCACTTCGCAAAAAGCATCATCTATGTTGTTTTTCTCAACGCGCACATTTTCTGGAGCATCAACAAAAAGTTTAGCAAACTCTTCGAGAAATTTTTCAATCATCTTAGTTTCCGGTTATTTTAGCAACCCTGTCGCTAAGTTTTGCACCAACACTTTTCCAATACGCTAGTCTATCGGCATCGAACTTAACAGCTTGAGGATTTGTCAATGGATTGTAATATCCGATAGTCTCAATAGATCCTCCATCACGTTTTTTTCTACTGTCTGTTACAACAATTCTGTAAAATGGAGACTTGTTTCTTCCCATTCTTGTCAATCTTACAACGGTCATACGATTTCCTTTTTATGTTAAAAATATTTAAGTGGTAATGTTGCAGAATAAATTTATTATAAGTTTATTGTGCCTCTTACCGCCCTAAAGCGCCATGTGGAACTTACAATCACAGAGGGATTATTTTGTAAGCCAAAACGATTTGGGATTGTACCCAAAAATCTCTTAAATGTAAATAATCTAAAAATTAGCGTGGAATTCCGCTTTGCTTGCTTTGTGCTAAAAGATTTTGCAAATCCTTCATTCCAGATTTTCCTGAAAATCTTTTTGCCATTTTAGCAGCATTTTGAAATTGCTTAAAAAAACGATTTACATCATTTTGTGACATTCCAGCACCTTGAGCAATTCTCCTTTTTCGACTATTGTTAAGCAAATCTGGAGTCTCCCTCTCGCGTGGAGTCATGGAGCTTATCATGGCCTTTATATTTTTCATCTCAACCGAGTTTTCCAAATCAACATCTTTTAGTTTTCCAGCCATTGACGAGAGCCCTGGAATCATTCCCATTAAAGATTTCATACTTCCTAGCTTTTTCATACTTTCCATCTGTTCTAAAAAGTCATTAAAGTTAAATTCGCCCTTTTTAATCTTTTTATTAATTGCTTTGGCTTTTTTCTCATCAATAATAGCACCTGTTTTTTCTGCCAAAGTCTCCAAGTCGCCCTCACCCATCAAACGACTTACGATTCTCTCAGGTATGAAAATCTCCAGATCCGCAATCTTTTCGCCAGTTCCTACAAATCTCAACGGAACATTTGTCTGATGTGCAATTCCTAGTGCCACACCGCCTTTGCTATCTCCATCGTACTTGCTAAGTATCACACCACTTAGTGCAAGTTTTTCATGAAAGCTTAATGCACTTTTTACCGCATCTTGTCCTGTCATAGCATCTGCAACATAAAAAATTTCATCTGGATTTAAACTATTTTTAACAGAGACTAACTCTTGCATCAACTCTTCGTCAATCGCCAAGCGACCCGCAGTATCTATCAAAAGAACATCATATAGTCCATCTTTTGCTTTTTTTAGAGCGTTTGTTGCTATTTTAAGGGGATTTTTTTCATTATCTTCAAAATACAAATCTATCTCATTTGCCAAACACAATTGACGCAACTGCTCAACCGCAGCAAGTCTTTGCAAGTCACATGCACACACCAAAACCTTTTTTTGGCGCAACTTTAGATAATTTGCCAATTTAACAGTAGTTGTTGTCTTTCCACTACCTTGCAAACCAGCCATCAAAACAACAGTAGGAGGTCTTGAAGCAAAAACAAAACCTTGCTTTCCAGCCACAGTAAGAAGCTGGGTAATATTTGCTCTTAGCGATTTTAAAAAGTTATTCTGCCCAATGCCTGCGATTTTGGTTTCAACCTCTACTTGACGCAACAAATCACGCACAACCTTATGATGCACATCCGCCTTAAGAAGAGACTTTTTTAGGTTCTCAAGAGCATTTTTTAAAGATTTTTCATCATCCGCAAAACGAATTTTATTTATTGCTGATTTAAACGAATCGGTTAAAACATGAAACACAAATTTTCCTCATAGATTGATATAGTCCTAAAGGGCAAAAGCCCTTTACATAGGGAATGCAATGATACAAAATAAATACTTTAGCGTGAATAAATTGCCACTTAAGGCAATTTGCTAAGATATACTAGCAAACTTTTTAAAATCATCTGGCTCGCCACTAACAATGTTATATCCCATAAAAACGATACGTTGAGCGTGAAGCATCATACGCTTAAAAGGTCTGCCTCCATACTGAACATCGCCTTGAATTGGAGCAGCAATACTCTTAAGATGCACTCTTATTTGATGTGTTCTTCCTGTATCAATAGTGATTTTTATTTTTGACTTTTTGCTCTCGTACATCAAAGGCTCAACTCTACTAATAGCCTCTTTTCCTAAATCGCTAATCCTACTATGTGCCACATTGCCTTTTTTAACTGTCAATATAGGCGAATTTATAACAATATCTTCTATGAGCCTCCCCTCAACAACAGCTATATACTCTTTTTTTACCTCTCTTGCCTTAAAGGCTTCAACGGCTTTTTTTCTAAAAGCCTCATCTTTAGATAAAATCAAAACACCACTAGTCTCTCTGTCTAAACGATGTACAAGTGGGTAGCCTTTTTCTTTGGAAACCTCTTCGGATGTAACAAAAGCTGGTTTGTCGACCGCCATAATTTTGTCATCCTCAAAAAGAACTCTAATTTTTTCAATTTTTTCAATTTTAAATTTTGAATCCACACTCATCTCGCCTCTGGCAACAACTACTTTTTTTCCGTTTGAGTATACAACCCCTCGGTCAATCAAGTCTTTTGCTGTTCTGTTGGAGATGTCTTCCTGCAATGCCAATAATTTATAAGCTTTTTCTAGTTTCATTATTTTTTCCGTTAATTTCAGACACTAGCGATGCAATGTCGCCACTGTTTATAATACAAGATGCCCTCAAAGTATCTCGCTTTTCCAAATAATTTCCAATCTCTTCCGCTTCGCATAACACCGAATTCTCGACACATGCAAAAAGCGTTTTTTGATTAAAAATATATTTGCCACTAATTATTTTGTTTTTAAAAAAAGCCGGCTCTAGAGGATTGTGTCCGCCTATGCCATCCACAAAAGAGCCTCCCAAAACAGACACATCCGCAATAGCATAAAGATTTATTAGCTCCCCCATAAGGTCACACAATACAACATCAAAATTCAAATCATCCCCATCTTTCAATCGAGAATAGCTAAATCCATTTTTTTGACAATATCTACTTAAAAGCGTATCAACTTTTCCAAATCTCTCTGGATGCCTAGGTGCAAAAATCAGAGTATCCTTGGGGCTTTTTTTGATATTTTTAAGAATAATCTCCTCTTCCTTTTCATGCGTACTAGCAAAAATAACAACATCTTTGCCAGCAGGTTTTTGATACTTCTTTGTTACATGTAGGTCTTGAAAAGTCTTGATATTTCCATTGATTCTTACATGTAGACTATCTGCACCTAAAGAGATCAACCTTTTCGCATCAATATCGCTTTGACAAAAAATCTCATCAATGCATCCAAAAATAAAACGATAAAACCATGCAAATCTTCGATATCCCGCATATGAGCTATCCGATATTCGAGCATTCATCAAAACAGTCTTAATACCCATCTTCTTGGTCACCCAAAATAAAAGTAGCCATAATTCTGCTTCTGCCACCACCAAAACTTCTTGCTTTTTTATCCAAAAAGGTAAAAAAATCTCAAATGGCAAATATCTTACTTCGGCATTTTTTATCTTAGATGCCTCAGCAAAACCTGTTTGAGTTATAACGCTAATGTTTATTTTTTTACCTTTTATCCCTGCAATAATTGGCAAAAGCGAACGAACCTCTCCGAGCGAGCAAGCATGAAACCAAACGCCCTCTTGTGAAAAAGATGGATTTTTTTTAAGGAAAAACCTTGAAGGAATGGAGTTTTTATACTTTTTTTTAAAAGAAAGGGGCAGCAAAAAAGGCAACGCCATCAAATAGATAAGCGTTGCTAAAATGAAATATAGGATAAGAAACAATATTATGCCTCTACCGCCTCGGTCTCTTTAAATAATATACGTCCACAATGTGGGCATGTTACAATATCGTCTTGCTTAATAACAGTTGCATAAGTTTTATCATTAATGCGCATAAAACAGCCGTAGCATGCCTGTTTTCTAACAGGGACAACGGTTGTATTTCCTGCCCATTTTCTAATCTTTTGATAAAAAGTTAAAATCTTTTGACTCATCTGAGACACCAGCTCTTCTCTTCGTTTGTAAACTTCCCTTCTGTCTTCTTCAACAGCTTTAATCTGAGCGTCTATGGAAGACTTAATCTCTTGAGTCTCTTGTGCTAACTCGCTCAATTTTGTCTGAATTTGAGCTATATTTTCCTGCTTAATTTCTATTGCTTTGTCTAAACGCACAATCTCTTCATTGGCAAAATCACATTGCTCTTTAGCGATATCCTCTTCAACCTGAAGTGCTTTAATCTCTTTGGCGGTTTTTAGCAATGCGCTCTTTTTGCTCAAATCTTTCAATTTCAAAGAGAGTTCTGCCAAATGCAACTCGTTTTTGTTCTTTTTGAGTTTTGCATCCATTATTTCAGAATGCATAGAAACTATCTGCAACTCCAAATCTTTCTCTTTGTCTAGCGCAAGCTTTAGTGTCCTCTCTACTTTTGCTATTCGTGGTCCAAAATCGTCAATCTCTTTGTCTAATGCAGAAAGATCAATTAGTTGTTCTAAATACTTATTCATATGGTTTTTGTCCTCTATCTATACTCAAACGGATTTTTATAATTTGACATTATAACTTTTAATGGCAAATTTTTCAAATGAAAGCTAAGGCACTCCGAAAAATACTGCTCGCTCTCAAAATGTCCTACCTCTATCAAAGAGAGGCTATTTTCTCTCGCCTCTAATGCTGTGTGATATTTTAAATCGCCACTAATAAAACAATCCGCATCAACTCTGTTTATCAAATCCCCGCCAGAACCGGTTGTTAAAGCACATCGTTGCACAAAATTGTTGCACTTAACCACTCTTGTTGTCTCCATACCAAAAGCTTTTTTAACATCCAAAACAATCTCTTCAAAAGATGTTTGTGGTTCAAAATAACAAATATACTCCTCTGTTACGCAAGTCTTAAAACCCAAAACCTCGGAAACAACATACCTATTTAGATGTGAAAGATCAAAATTGGTATGCATAGCAACAACACTAATGTTCTTGCGAATCAGCTTTTGAATCAAAGATGAGGGATATCGGTCAAAATTAAGACTTTTAAGCTCTTTAAAAATCAGTGGATGATGAACAATTAGCAAAGATTCATTTTCCATCTCTTCAACAGAAAAAGAGTCCACGTCCAAACCAAGATATACTCTTTGTACTTCACTGTTCATACTGCCAACATTAAGACCGCTATTGTCCCATGAAGCTTGAGAAGAAAAAGGACTTATCTCATCCAGCAAATCATAAATTTCCCTAACTTGCATCGGTCACTTCTTTGTATTTCAATGCACATCCTTTTGCAAGCTCTCTGATTTTTAAAATATAGTTTTGTCTTTGTGTAACCGATATTGCCTTGCGTGCATCCAAAACATTAAATGTGTGTGATGCCATCAAGCAGTAATCATAAGCAGGAAGTGGCAAATCCGCCTCCAAGCATCTCAAGCACTCCACCCTTGCATTTTCAAACTGACTCAACAACATTGACACATCAGCGATTTCAAAATTGTATTTACTAAACTCATATTCACTTTGCTTGTGAACATCACCATACGTTACAGTGCCATGTTGGTTTTTATTCCAAATCAAATCAAACACCGACTTAGCCTCTTGAAGATACATTGCAAGTCTTTCAACACCATAAGTTATCTCAACCGAAACAGGCTCGCAAGCAATGCCTCCCACTTGTTGAAAATAGGTAAACTGCGTAACTTCCATGCCGTCTAGCCATACTTCCCATCCGAGCCCCCATGCACCAAGGGTTGGAGACTCCCAGTTGTCCTCCACAAATCTTATATCATGCTTTTTCAAATCCAAACCAAGCATCTCAAGACTCTTAAGATAAAGCTCTTGAATATTGTCAGGGCTAGGCTTAATCAAAACCTGAAATTGATAATAGCTTCCTAGCCTATTTGGATTTTCGCCATATCTTCCATCTGTTGGTCTGCGACTAGGGGCAACATATGCAGTAGCCCACGGCTTTGAGCCCAAACTTCTTAAAAATGTTGCATTATGAAATGTTCCAGCACCAGAGGGCATATCGTAAGGCTGAACAATGGTGCAACCTTGATCTTGCCAAAAAGTCTGAAGTTTTAAAAGCATTTGACTAAACGTTAACAATGTTATTTCCTTTTGCCTATTGTCTATTTTTTCTCGGCGACATAATTATCCACCGCTTTATTCCACATTAGTTTGTATTTTCTGCGTGCAAACTCTAGCTCTTCTTGAGCTTGTTTTAGTTGTGCACTTAAAACTTCTATAGTTTTTCTATCTTCGTCATACAACTCTTGCATAGAAAAAAGAGCCTCTTTTAAAAAACGGTTTTCCCCCTTAAGTGCATCAAGCGTTTCATCCTTGGCATCTATAACTTTTTCGTGCAAACTCAAAATAGTACCTATGGTCTTCTCGACAAATTCAGCACCAGAAAAAGCAACTGTCTCGTTGTTTTTGTCATTAACAGCACTGGTAATAATAGGCATTAAGAAATGGACACCTTTGTTAACCTCAATATATTGTTTTCCATTTTCTGTTTTTGCTACCATTTTATTGTCTTGAATCATCTCTCGTATCGTATCAATATCCAAATGCGTAAGCTTGCTAAATTCCTCAATCTCTAACCAAGTTTGCATAATAACTGCCTTATATGATTACCTCTATGCCCATAGAGTCGGTCTCAACCCTTTTTGCTTTCAGGATTTTATCCTCTTTGAGTTTTGCCGATAACTCCTCATCGTCTATCGCCAAAATCTGCATCGCCAAATAAGCACTATTGATTGCTCCGCCTATCGCTACGGTGGCCACTGGCATACCTGAGGGCATCTGAACGGTACTCAAAAGAGCATCCATTCCATCCATGGCACCTCCTCTCATAGGAACTCCAACAACGGGCTTAGTTGTTAAAGAAGAGACAACTCCAGCCAAATGCGCTGCCATGCCAGCCGCACATATAAAAACTTTTGCGCCTTTTTCTTCAGCTTGCTTTACATACTGATGTGTTCGCTCTGGACTTCGATGTGCCGAAGATACCAACAATTCATACTGAACACCAAATTTCTCAAATATCTTTCCTGCTTCTTGCATAATATCATAATCGCTTTTGCTTCCCATAATAATAGAAACGAACTTCATTCCAGCAATCCTTTTATTTATAGTTTTTTTCTTAAAAATGTAAACGCTGGCAAGGGAGCAGGAAGAGTAATCTCATGCACATTGCCACTATGAACTGCCTCAAACACTTTTCCAGAGCTTGATTTTAATGTTTTAAACACAATATAAAAAACACCCTCTTCGCAATATACTTTTCCGATATCATTATCCACCAAAACAACAGACTCTTTACATGTAGGAAGCACCAGCTCAAAAGGCACATTTGGCTCAAGCTTGTCTTTTGCCATACATGTAAGTCCGCTTTGGGCAACTTCCGCAAAAACTTGATGAGTCCCCTCACTAATAGAGTCTTTTAAATTTTGTGTGTCATTTTTTTCATACGGTCTATTTACCAAATAACCATCGGTAAAACCCCTATGTTTTGTGGTCGCAAGCTCCCTCTCATACAAAAATGGCTCAAAAACACCCATATAATAGTCATCAATGGCTTTTCTATATGTCTTAGCAGTAATCCCTGCATAATAATCACTTTTGGTTCTACCTTCTATCTTAAGTGCATCCACTACACCACTATCAAGTATCTCTTTTATATGCGACGAGAGATTTAGATCTTTTGCGTTCATAATATGCGTTCCATCGGCATCTTCATCAATGCGAAAAAGCGTTCCGCTCTCTTCGTTTTGAGCATAAAGCGTGTATGGAAATCTACAGTCATTTGCACAACTGCCACGATTTGCCACTCTTCCGCTTTGAACCGAGCTAATCAAACAACGACCGCTATATGCAAAGCACATTGAGCCGTGAACAAAAACCTCTATCTCAAGCTCTGGCAGGCGACTTTTAATCTGCTCCAAATCCTTCAAACTTACCTCTCTAGCTGCCACAATACGCTTTACACCCATCTCATAGTAGACCTGTGCATCCAAATAATTTAACACATTGGCTTGCGTGGATAGATGGATTGGGATATTTGGAGCGATACTTTTTGCGAGCCTAATAACCCCTGGAGCAGCAACTATAAAGCCATCAGGCTTCATTGCCGAAACTTTTTCGATATGTTTTTCTAAAAGCGTTATTTGGGAATTAAACGGAAAACCGTTTATGGTAACATAAAGTTTCTTGCCCTGAGTATGAGTATAATCAATAGCATCTTGAAAACTTTCATAAGTAAACTCCTTGCCAGAGCGAAGCCTAAGTGAAAAGTGACTTACCCCGCCGTACACAGCATCTGCACCATAAGCAAGTGCTATTTTCAGTTTTTCAAAATTTCCAGCAGGAGATAGCAACTCGACTTTTGCCACTTATTTCTTTCCTAATGCCGCAATCAACACCTCAATGTCTTCGTTGCTTACAACCTCTTCGGTACTAACATCCCCATGTATGTGAACTGCTGAGCCAACACGTTTTAAGTCATCTTTTGTACCTTCAAACAATGCACTCATGTATTTTGACAAGGCACGCATAACATTGATAACACGCTCAATTTTTTGACGATGAATATCTTGATACTGCATCATATCCATAATCATCATAATCTCATCCTCTGCCATCTGTGCATTTGATACGAGATCTTCAATTTTTTCTTGCATTTGCCTGTTCTCGTCTAGAGCATTTTGAAACTGACCAATGCTAGGAAATTTTGTCACAAGAGTTTCAAACAATGAGATATTGGATTTGATAAGAATAATAATATCTTTTGCATTTGTCTCAGTATCCACCATGAAATTATTTATTATTTCAAGCTTGTCAAATATTTGCGTTGCTTTAATCTCCGAGTCTTTTGTTACATCATCCAACTGCCTTACCATTTTATGGTCTTCGGTAGGTGGCGGAGGTGGCCACGACAAGTCCGCTGACGCTTTGTATCTATTTGTATCACCAGAACTCTCTTTTTCTTGAGAAATATTCTCGTCATTCAAATCACTATTTTCTTCTTGTTGCTCATCTGCCGATTCATCTGATTTGGATTCAGCTGTCTCTTCTTGAGAATCTTCAAAATCATCCAAATCTCCGGCCATCAAAGCATCTAGCTCTTCTTGTGTCATAGGGCATCTCCTAAAAGTGGCAAATTATGCTTTATTATAGTGAACTTTTTATATAATTTCACTTTAACAAGACAAAACAAAGGCTATATTATGATTATTGATTTGCACAACCACACTTCATTATGCAACCACGCCGAAGGCACCATAGAAGAATTTGTTGAAAAGGCAATTGAGTTAAATATAGATATTTTTGGATTTGCCGATCATGCACCAATGAATCTAGATCAAGCCTATAGAATGAATTTTTCACAGATGGACACATACGAAAAAGATGTCTTAAAAGCCAAAAAAAATTACAAAAATAACATCGAGGTTCTGTTGGGATATGAGGTAGACTATCTTGAAGGCTATATAGATGAATCTGTACTGAAGAGAAAAGTGGACTATTTTATAGGCTCTGTTCATTTTTTGGGCAAATGGGGTTTTGACAATCCCGAATTTATTGGAGAGTATAAAAACAAAGACCTAGATGTGGTATGGAGCGACTACTTTAAAGCCATTGAAAATATGGCAAAAACAAAACTTTTTGATATCGTTGGACATATTGACTTAATTAAGCTTTTTAACTTTATGCCCACTAAAGATATAAGACTTATTGCTGAACCAGCAATAAGGGAGATTAAAAAAGCTGACATGGTAGTTGAAATAAACTCTGCTGGCATCAGAAAACCTATTGGGGAGCAATATCCAAGCGTTGCCATTATGGAAATGCTTGCCGAGCACGACATAAAGATAACATTCGGTTCAGACGCTCACTATGTAAACCAAATAGGATTTAAGCAAGATGAAATGAGAAATCTAGCCAAACAATTTGGATATTCAAAGTGTGCTGTATTTAAGAATAGACAAAGAAAAATGGTTGATTTTTAATCAACAAAGAACATTGTCTACTGGTTATTTTAGATAGAATTACATAAAATTTATAGACAGGAGTTTTTATGGGAAAATTTGTTAACAACACTAAAGAATTCTTCAAATACTGCTCTGAAAACGAAGTAGAATTTGTTGATTTTCGCTTTTCGGACATGAAGGGTACATGGCACCATTTAACATACACAATAGAGGCTATCACAGAGGATTCTTTTGTGAGCGGGATTCCTTTTGATGGCTCATCTATTGAACATTGGCAACCGATTAACAAGTCTGACATGCTCCTCAAACCTGAAGCTGAAACAGCGTTTTTAGACCCATTTACCGCCGATCCAACAATCATTGTTTTTTGTGATGTTTATGACATCTACAAAGGTCAAATGTATGAAAAATGCCCGAGAAGCATAGCCAAAAAAACCCTTGAGTATTTGTCAAAAACAGGTCTTGGAGATATTGCTTATTTTGGTCCAGAAAATGAATTTTTTGTATTTGACGATGTTAAAATTCGTGATGAAATCAACTGCTCATACTATGAAGTGGACTCTGAAGAGGGTGGATGGAATAGTGCAAAAAACTATACCGATGGATACAACACAGGTCACCGACCAGGAACCAAAGGTGGTTACTTCCCCGTTCCTCCAATCGACTCAATGGTTGATTTACGTGCAGAGATGGTACAAATTTTAAAACAAATTGGTCTTGAAGTGTTTGTGGTTCACCATGAAGTCGCACAAGGTCAAGGCGAAATTGGTGTGAAATTTGGAACCCTTATAGAAGCGGCTGATAATGTACAAAAATACAAATATGTAGTCAAAATGGTTGCACACCTTAACGGTAAAACAGCAACATTTATGCCAAAACCACTTTACGGCGACAATGGTAGCGGTATGCACGTTCACCAATCTATCTGGAAAGATGGCAAAAACTTGTTTTACAAAGCGGGTGAATACGCAAACCTCAGCGATATGGCACGTTGGTACATCGGTGGTATTTTAAAACATGCACGTAGTGTTGCGGCATTTACAAACCCATCAACCAACTCCTATAAGCGTTTAATTCCAGGATTTGAAGCACCTTCAATTCTGACTTACTCTATGCAAAACCGTTCAGCTTCATGTCGTATCCCTTACGGTGCTGGCGAAAAATCAGTTCGTGTTGAAATGCGTTTTCCTGATTCAACAGCATGCCCATACCTTGCCTTCTCAGCTATGCTTTTAGCGGGTATTGATGGTATCAACAACAAAACAGAACCTGTTGGTCCAATGGATGAGGATTTATTTGAATTGACCCTCGATGAAATCAGAGAAAAAGGGATTAACCAAATGCCTCATACACTCAGAGGTTCTCTTGAAGCATTGATTCGTGACAATGAGTATCTTAAACCTGTCATGTCTAAAGAGTTTATCGACACTTACCAACACTACAAATTTGAAACGCAAGTTTGGCCAGATGAGGCAAGACCTACGGCATTTGAATTTAAAACAATGTTTTCATGTTAAAAATTAAGAAGAGGATAATACCCTCTTCTTAATTTCTTTACACGCCAAAGGGGCAAAGCTCCTTTGGCTACGTTAGCCACTATGGCACTAAAGCTTGCCAAACAAGTTGGCAGAAAATAATCCTAGCGTTAGCTTTGCTTTAAAAGCGTGTCAGAATCAAAATATCAATCCGTTCTCTTCGTTTTGTTTTTGCACGTTTGACGAAGAAAGAGGTGATTTGTCAGTAAAATATTGATTTTCACCATCTATTTTTTTCTCGTATACGCCTTGCGGGATTCTAAAATTACGAGTCGTCTCAGGATGAAGCTCAATATATTTTGTAACGAAATGCCTAAAAGAGGGTCCTGCGGCACGACCGCCTGTTTCGCCTCTTTTCATCGGTGTATTGTCGTCTTTGCCAAACCACGTCAAAACTTCAATATCTGGAGTAAAGCCACAAAACCAAGCATCTACGTTATTGTTAGTTGTGCCTGTTTTTCCTGCTGTCTCTATACCTTCAACTCTAGCATTTCGACCCGTTCCGCGCTTTACAACAGTTTTTAACATATCTATCATAAGGTAGCTTTGCTGCTCAGAGGTAACTCTTTTTTTCTTTGGCTCATAAACCGTTTCACTGCCTTGTCTGTTTACAATTTTTCTTATCAATATTGGCTCTACAATAAAGCCGTAATTTGGAAACATTGAGTAAAAAGCACTAAAATCTAGAGGAGATATACCAAAGCTACCCAAAGCCAAAGATAGATCATATGGGATATTTTTAAACCCATCTTTTTTTAAATCTTTATGAACACTATCCATTCCAAGCTCACTCAAAAGATTTATCGTAGCAAGGTTTCTAGAATGAACCAACGCCTCTTTAAGTGTTATCATTCCCTCAAAATCGTTTTCGTAGTTTTTAGGTCTCCAATCCTCGTCCGTACTTTTATCTGTATATGTTCTTGAAATATCCGGTATCTCTTTCATGGTCGAGTACCCCAAATCAAGTGCTTTTTGGTATATAAATGGCTTAAAACTAGAGCCAGGCTGTCGCTTGCTTTGCGTAGCACGATTAAAACTACTTTTAGCATAATCGATACCTCCAACCATCGCAAGTACGGCTCCTGTGCTATTTTCAACTACAACAATAGCACCATTTTGTTCACTATTGTCACCATTTTTATTTCGCTCAACAATACCATCGTAACCGATTTTCAAGGACTCTCTGGCAAGCTCTTGCAGTCTTAAATCAATATTTAGATAAATCTTATAGCCACCTTTTTTCAAATCCTCAAATTGAGAACCAATGCTCTTAATAACCTCGTCTACCACATAAGGTGCTCTATTTTGTGTTAGCGTCTCATCAAAAACAATAGGAATCTCTTGAGTCGCCTTTTTGTACTCCTCCTCGCTAATCCATCCCAAGGTGTGCATACGCGATATTACCCTGTTTGCTCTACCCAAAGATAGGTCCATATGCCTTGTTGGGTCATACGAACTAGGTGCTTTTGGAAGTCCTACCAATATAGCTATCTCCTTAAGTGTAAGTGCACTCAATGGCTTGTTAAAATACCCCAAGGAAGCAGTTTTGATACCATAGTATCCATGTCCAAAATAGACCTGATTTAGGTATCTCTCCAAAATTTGCTCTTTTGTTAGCTCACTTTCAATCTTATATGCCAAAACTGCTTCATTGAGTTTTCGCATTATTGTTTTTTTGCGAGTCAAAACAGTATTTTTAATCAACTGCTGTGTTAATGTACTAGCACCCTCCACTAACTTCATCGCTTGAATATCTTTTACTGCTGCTCTAAAAATTGCCTCAAAGTTAACACCCCCATGTTCAAAAAAAGATGTATCCTCAATAGCAACAAGAGCCTCTACCACGCGTGGCGGAATCTCACCATAGGGAACGTAAAGCCTGTGCTCCTCGTCAAAAATATTGGCAACTAGGTTATTGTTTTTATCAAATATTTGAGTTGTTAACTTAGGAGAATAGTCAATAATCTTATATGCATCAAATCTTACTTGTCCGTAAATATAAATCAAAAAAGCAAAAAGCAAAAAAGCTCCAGCAAAAAATAACGTCACAATATATCTCACTGTCTAAAACTCCTATGTTTAAATCCAGCCTCTATTAGCTGTTTTGCATACTCACTCTGGGGATTTTCCAAAAGGCGTGCGATGTCAGCTCTTTCAACAATTTTTCCATCTTTGATAACAGCAACCTCTTCACAAACATTTTTAACAGACTCAATATCATGCGTTACAAACAAAAGGTCAAAACCAACCTCTTTTTGAAGCCTTGATACAAGAGCTAAAACATGCTCTTTTGTCTGCTCGTCAAGTGCTGTCGTTGGCTCATCCAAAAGCAATAACTTTGGCTCTACACAAAGTGCCATCGCAATAATAACTCTTTGCAGTTGTCCACCACTTAACTCAGACGGAAATCTTTGTAAAAAATGCTCCTCCAACTCCACCATCTCAAGATACTTTTTGGCTTTTTCTAAAGGCATTAAAAACTGATGGGCGATTTTAGTCAATGGCGAAAGCGAAGTGAATGGGTTTTGCGGAACGATAGATACACTCTTGCCCCGTTCCAAATCATAAGACGCCTCAACATTACATGTAACACTTAACTCTTGTGGCAACATTCCCAAAAGTGCTTTAAGCGTAAGGCTTTTTCCGCTTCCACTTTGACCGATTAGTGCAAAAGTATTGCGAAAAGAGAACTCTATGTCTAGTAAAACTTTTTCATTTATCTTAACGCTAAGTTCTCTACATGTAAGGCTCATCTTTTGCTCTCTTTGATACACTCAAGCATTTTTAAAAGCACTGATGTATCGTAATTGATGCGAGGAATAATCCGCAAAATTGGTTTTTCAACTGTTGGAGGACGAATGGCACCTACCAAAAATCCTTGCGACATCAATATCTTCTGTACCTGTAGAGCCTCTTTGGAGCTTTGCATTTGCAACGCAAATATAAGCCCATCAATCTCTTTTCCAAAAGCATTTAAAACTATCTCTTGACGTTTCTTGATGGATTGAGCCAGCTCTTTTGCATGTTCGCCAATAAACAAAAATCCCTCGTGTGCCAATGCGATATCAAAAAGAGAGGGTGCGGTAGCATAAATAAAGGCTTTGGCTCTATTGCGAAGATACTGTGCAATATGATTAGAGCACAAAACATAAGCACCATAACTTCCCAAAGCTTTGCCAAGCGTTCCCATTTTGATATGATTTTGGGATGGCGTGATTTGATAATGCTCAAACACACCCAATAGTTTTTTACCCAGCACTCCCACACTATGTGCCTCATCGACCACCAATAAAGCGTTATACTTTTCAGCCACATCAAAAATCTCACGAGAAAGCATATTGCCACTCATTGAGTATATTCCTTCAACGGCAATAATCGCCCTTTTAAAAGTATGCGAATCCAATATGCGTTTTAAATCCTGCGGGTCATTGTGCTTAAAAAAAACAACTTTAGCATCCACGGTTTTGGACGCCAAAATACCGCTGGCATGAAACTCTTCATCTAAAATCAAAATATCCTTTTTGCGTGGCAATGCCTCAATAAGTGCTAAATTTGCCAAAAAGCCACTGCCCATAACCATGGCGGATTCAAAACCGCTACATGTAGCCAAATAATCTTCAAAGTCACGATGTATTTGATGATATCCATTGACCAACTGGGATGCTTTTGGAGCGTGTGTTTTAAATAACCTTATGCGAGAAACTGCACGCTCAAACAACTCGGGATTATCAGCCAAGCCCAAATAGTCATTGGAGGCAAAGTCGACAATATTTTCGTCATAAATTTCTCTTTCTCTAAAACGATTTGCCTTTTTAATAGCTTTAAGTTCGTTAGAATACATCATGGGCGTAAAAATGGTAACAGTTTTTCCACGCAAAGCCCCATCGCAGTACTCTCATAGCCAATCGTTTCCTTGATATATTTACGACAAAAACCCTCAACCATACAAGCACCTGCCTTGCCCTTCCAATCATCCCCTTTCAAATACTCTTCAAGCTCATTTTTGTCAAAAGGGGCAAACAGATAATCAGTACGAGAAAGATCAATCATCTCAAATTTAACCGACTTGAAAATCATACATGTAAGGATGGAAACACTGTTACCACTTTGTTTGCGTAAAATTTCTCTTGCCTCATCAACATCTTTTGCTTTTCTTAAAATTTTATTATCTGCACACACAACAGTATCTGCAACCAAAACAGGTATATCCAAAACATATCTTTGAAGATATGTTTGCAATTTCCCTTGTGCAACCCTATAAACAAAATGGCTAGCATTGGTAGTCTTAATGGAATCCTCGTCAAAATCACAAACTCTTTGGATAAAGGAAACGCCAAAAGCATCTAAAATGCTGGCTCTAGTAGATGACTGGGAAGCAAGAACAATCATCTCCATTAATAGCCCCGAACGACAATTCCCAAATAAATAGCGATAAAACCAAGCACAGTATTTAGGGGGATAAGATAGTGTGTCATCAAGATAATATTTTCATCAACAACCAAATAGTCATTTTTAGCCAAAGCATTTTTGGCTTTGACGTATTTGATGTACATGTAGATAAAATTAAAAGCGATGAAAGACCAAATCGCCTCTTTGGTGTGAATCATGACAAAAGTAGTAGGGTCTCCATAGCGAAATCCTAACCCAACATTCATAAAAACCGATGCCGAAACAAGGATAAACATAACAGGAACTAAAAAAATAAAAAATCTCCCAATCATCTTTATGTAGCTTTCGTATCTTGCTTTTTCATCCTCAATAATACGCATGGCAGGGTCAACTACCAAGCGAAACACAAACATACCGCCCACTAGCAAAACAGCACTTGCAATGTGTAAAAAAATAATAACACGACTAAAATTGCCAAATATTTCTATCAAAAACTCTCGCATATCTATCCTTGAAGAATCTTTTTTGCGTATTCCAACGCCTTTGCTTTTGCCTCTTCAACCTTTGAAGCATCTTTGCCACCAGCTTGTGCAAAGTCATCTCTTCCTCCGCCACCACCGCCAACAATCGGTGCTATCTCTTTTATCCAAGCGCCCGCTTTTAATGGTGCGTTTTTAATGCCAGCAGCAATAGTTACTTTGTCATCTTTTACTTGAAACAAAAGTACGGCAACTGACTCTTTTTCATTTTTCAAATCATCAATACGTGCTTTAATGTCCCCGGCACCCAATACATCCACAATCAACTCCACCCCGTTTACATGTAAAGATTCTACCGTTTTGCCGACTTGAGAATTGAGTGATTCTATTTCGCTTTTCAAAGCCCTAATCTCTTCTTTAAGACGATTGATACCCATCAACGGCTCTTTATGTTTGACATTTTCTTTAATCGCTTCAAGCTCAGAACGTAACGCTTGAGCATATGCTAAAGCAGCCCCTCCACAAATCGCTTCTATACGCCTTACTCCAGCACTCACACCACTCTCTTTGAGAATAAAAAAACTTCCGATTTTGGCTACGTTATCAACATGTGTTCCACCGCATAGCTCAGTGCTGGCATCACCAAAACTAACTACACGAACCTCATCACCATACTTCTCGCCAAAAAGTGCCATTGCTCCACTTTTTTTAGCCTCATCTATCTTCATAAGTTTTGTTACGCCCTCTACGCCACTTCCTATGACAGCATTGACAAATGTTTCCACTTGTGCAATCTCTTCAAAACTCATCGCTTTTGGGTGTGAAAAATCAAATCTAAGTCTATCTTTTTCAACCAAACTTCCCGCTTGAGAGACGTGCTCTCCTAGAACTTTGCGAAGTGCGCTATGGAGCAAATGTGTTGCGGAGTGATGTTTTTCGATTTCCAAACGAGAAGTGTCCACACTTAGTGTTACCATATCGTTTACATGTAAAGGTTTTTCAAGCTCCACCAAAGAGAGATTAAGTTCAAAAAACTTCTTCGTATCGAGCACTTTTCCATACCCTTCAATACCTCCCTCATCACCACATTGTCCACCGCTCATCGCATAAAATGGGGTTTTTTCAAACAGCACCCAACCATTTTCCTCTAAACTTTGAACTTCTTTAAAGTTTTCATCAAGAAGTGCCAACACTTTTGTCGCAATCTTTTTTTGAGTATAGCCCACAAAAGTATTAAGACCAAATTTTTCAATCAATGGTTTAAATTCGCCATGCGTCGCTGCGTCTCCACTACCTTTCCATGATGCTTTTGAACGTGCTTTTTGCTCCGCCATCAAAGCTTCAAACTCAGCTTCATTTACACTTAAGCCTTTTTCTCTAAGCATATCTGCCGTCAAGTCAAGAGGAAAGCCGTAAGTATCGTAAAGTTTAAAAGCAACCTCTCCACTAAAAATATCTTTTGTATTTAACAGCTCTTTTTCAAAAAGCTCCAGTCCCGAAGCAATGGTCGCCAAAAAGCTCTCTTCTTCATTTTTAATCTGTTCTGCAATTATCTCTTTTTTGATCACAAGATAAGGATACTGCTTGCCCATCAAATCGCACAGCGTATCAAGCAAAAGATACATAAAAGGCTTGTGAACACCCAAAAGGTAGCCATGTCTAACAGCACGTCTTAATATGCGCCTTAGAACATAACCTCGCCCTACTCTTCCGAATGTTGTTCCTTGTGCCAATAAAAATGCAACGGAGCGAATATGATCGGCGATGACACGGTAACTTGCACCTGAGGCATACGTATAAGGTTTACCACAAAGCTCCACCACCTTGTCAATAAGAGGCATAAATAGCGTTGAATCGTAGTTACTAAATTTACCCTCCTTAACCGCAACAACCCTTTCAAGCCCCATACCAGTGTCGATGGAAGGTTTTGGAAGGGGATGAAGCACGCCTGCCTTGTCTCTCTCATACTGCATAAACACGAGATTCCAAATCTCTAAAAATCTATCCCCATCGCCACCCATGTAATCTTCTGGCGTATTAAAATTCTCAGCCCCTTGGTCAATAAAAATCTCACTACAAGGACCACAAGGACCAGTATCGCCCATTTGCCAAAAATTGTCTTTATCCCCAAAACGCATGATACGAGAGGCATCAATATGCTTTTTCCATATCTCCTCCGCCTCATCATCGCTCTCATGCACTGTTACCCAAAGCTTCTCTTTAGGCAGTTTTAATACTTCAGTCACAAATTCCCATGCATGAGAAATCGCATCCTCTTTAAAATAATCCCCAAAAGAAAAGTTACCCAACATCTCAAAAAAAGTATGATGGCGTGCAGTGTAACCAACATTATCAAGGTCATTGTGTTTTCCACCTGCACGAATGCACGTTTGACATGTTGTCGCACGAGGCGGGGTTGGACGAGGCACTTCACCTGTAAAAATACTCTTAAAAGGCACCATGCCGGCATTGGCAAACAATAACGTTGCATCATCAGGCACAAGAGGAGAACTCTCAATAATCTTGTGACCTTTTTGTTCAAAAAACTTTAAAAACGCTTCTCTTACATCCATGTACTATCCTGCTATATTGACAAATTTATGTCAAGATTTATAAAAATTTTTCTATTTTACCGAAAATATCCCTATTCTATTATTAATAGGGGATAGGGAATGTTTTTTGCTTGTTGATAAATACACTGAGGTTTACTAAAGGAGTTTTTATGACCATCAATCCCTACATGTTAGCTATTGGCTTAGTGACAGACCTTGTCTCTAGTGCTTTGTCCAGCAAGCCAACCTCATCATTTCAAACAGAGCTTCAAGAGCAAAGCGTAAAGATGGATACAGCCGTTGCAAAAGAGGACGAGAAGACAAAAACAACAAAATATATTGACTCTTTCAAAGATGAATTAACCACCTTGGGAGCTAGTGCTTTTGTGCAAAAACTAAACCTTGAAAAAATAGAAAAACTTATAGAAGACAAACGCTCGGAACTTGTGAAATCACTAGGTTTAGATGAAAACACAAACCCGCCTTTGAGTGAAGAAGATAGAAAAACTGCACTAGCCACACTAGAAAAAATGCTCAGCGAATACGCCAAAGAGCTACAAGCTCGAATGCAAATAAAAAACCTACAAACTAAAAACAATGAAATACTCTCAAGTGTTTTGAAAAACTTTTAGCACCTCTTTTTAGTCTCATATTTATCCTCTCAAAAGAATATTTGGGGTAGAATGTGTCTTATTTTTACCGCAAAAGGTTAGCACATGAATATCCCCTTTATTGATTTAAAATCACAATACCATGCTTACAAAAACGAAATAAACAAAGAGATTTTAGAGGTTCTTGAATCAGCACAATTTATAATGGGACCACAAGTTCAAAAGCTAGAGGAGAGTCTAGCATCACACACTGGCTCACCTCACGCATACGCTTGTTCAAGCGGAACAGACGCTTTGCTTTTGGCACTTATGGCTATTGACATACAACCTGATGATGAAGTTATAACAACCCCTTTTACATTTATCGCCACAGCTGAAACCATTGCACTACTTAAGGCGAAACCTGTTTTTGTTGATATTGACAAAGACACCTACAACATAGACCCTAAGCTAATAGAGGCAAAAATAACATCTAAAACTAAAGCTATCATGCCTGTTTCGCTCTACGGACAACCTGCCGATATGGACGAGATTAATGCGATTGCCAAAAAACACAATTTGATTGTCATAGAAGATGGTTGCCAAAGTTTTGGCTCTGCCTATAGAGGTAAAAAAAGTTGCAACCTAAGCACCATTGGATGCACAAGCTTTTTTCCTTCAAAACCACTTGGCTGCTACGGAGACGGGGGTGCTATATTTTGCAACGATGACGCCATTGCCCAAAAAATAAAATCTCTTCTAAACCACGGTCAAGGCAAGAGATATGAACATAAATACATCGGCATCAACGGCAGACTCGATGCACTTCAAGCAGCTATTTTAAATGTTAAATTAAAACATTTTGACGATGAGATTATCAAGCGTATTGAGATAGGAAATAGATATTGTGAGCTTTTATCAGATGCCAAAGGCGTTAAAGCACCTACTGTTTTGGATGATAGAACATCTGTATTTGCACAATTTTCAATCCTTTGCGAAGACAGAGAGGCTCTGATGAAAAAACTAAATGACGCAGGCATTCCAACCGCAGTTCACTACCCAATCCCTCTTCATCTTCAAGAGGCGTTGCAGTATTTGGGACACAAAAATGGAGATTTTCCAATTAGCGAAAAAGTTGGCTTAAGCATTATGTCACTTCCAATGAGTCCATTTTTAACACATGAGCAACAAGACTTTATCGTCAATGTTATTAAGGAGTAGTTGTGGTTAAAATAGCACTAATCGGACTAGGCTCTATGGGTCAAAACCACTATAGAGTTCTAAAAAGCATACGAGAAGTTGAAGTAGTAGCCTTATGCGATGTAAACAAAAACAGAGAATACGATGAGCCTTTTTATAATGACGTAGAAGAGATGCTAGAAAAGACTTTGTGCGATGCAGTTGTGATTGCCGTGCCAACTTTTTTACATAAAGAGGTTGCTTTAAAATGTTTAAAAAAAGGCAAAGACCTCTTTATTGAAAAACCTGTCGCCTCTAATGCTATCGAGGCACAAGAGATTTTAGAGGCATCAAAGGCCGTTGGGGCTAAAGTATGCGTAGGGTATATTGAACGATTTAACCCTGTTGTTGAAGCACTAAAAGCAGAGCTTGCAGATAAAGAGATATACAGTATTGGCATTACCAGAGTGGGTCCTTTTCCTCCGAGAATTGCCGATGTTGGCATCCTAACAGACCTCTCTGTTCATGATATTGACCTTATACGCTACATTTCAGAAAAAGAGATTGAACAAACCGCTATATTTAAATCCAAAAAAATTCACAACCATTATGAAGACAATGCAATATTGTCATTTAAACTTCAAGATGATATAGTAGCAAGCATTACGACAAACTGGCTAACGCCTTTTAGAAAAAGAACGATTGAGGTTGCCACAAAAGAGGGCTATTATGAAGCCAACTTGATGGAGCAAGACCTTGTTGAATACTCGGCTTACCAAAAAAACAACTCTTACGTTATAAGAAAATGTATGGTTAAAAAAGAAGAGCCTTTAGTGCGAGAACATAAGGCATTTGTTAATTTTGTAAAAACAGGCACAAGGGGTGGGTTAAGCACTATTGAAGATAGCATTATCACTTTAAATATCTCATCAAACGGATAAAAAATGAAAAAAGCAGTTATACTCCTCAACATGGGCGGTCCTAACAATCTAGACGAGGTTGAAGTTTTTCTAAAAAATATGTTTAACGACCCCAACATTATAACTGTTAAAAACAATCTTCTACGAAGCATTATCGCATGGATGATTACAACATCTCGCAAAAAGATAGCAAGAGAAAATTACTCCAAAATCGGTGGAAAATCTCCAATATGTGGCTACACAAAGCAGTTGGTTCAAAAAGTGCAAGTAGCACTAGGAGATGATTATTATGTTACATTTGCCATGTGTTACACGCCTCCTTTTTCGCAAGACGCCATAGCCGAGCTGGAAAATAAAGATATTCAAGAGGTTATTCTTTTTCCACTTTATCCACAATACTCAACAACTACCACCAAATCTTCACTGGAAGATTTTGCCAAAAAAGCAGATGAGCTTTTTTTTGACACCAAAGTAACAACAATTGAGCCTTTTTTTGATAACGCCCTTTATAACAAAAGCTTGGTCTCAAATATCAAAGAGGCACTAAAGGACAAAAAAGCAGATGATTTTGAGCTAATTTTTTCGGCACACTCTTTGCCTCAAAAGATTATTGATTCAGGTGATCCCTATCAAAATCAAATTGAGCTACATGTAAAGATTATTAAGGAGTTTCTAGAAGAAGAGGATATTAATTTTGCCAATACACATATTGCCTACCAGTCAAAACTTGGTCCAGTTAAATGGCTTGAGCCTAGTCTTGAGGATAAAATCAAAAGTCTTT
Organism: Sulfurospirillaceae bacterium; assembly: GCA_028692875.1. GTDB lineage: Bacteria > Campylobacterota > Campylobacteria > Campylobacterales > Sulfurospirillaceae > JAQUWL01. The sequence goes on along the minus strand of JAQUWL010000020.1, from coordinate 7,007 downwards.
CCTCTAAAAACATTATCATATGTCCACTTTCTTTCACTATTGACAACTCAGAAACAGAGTTTGAACTATCTATCGAATACGCAGAGGTTGCTAAGGATTTTGGCATTAAAAACTATATTGTCTCAAAATGCCCAAATGATTCAGAAGATTTTGTAAAATTTATAACACAAGCTGTTAAAAACGCTGTATAGATTTCTATTCGACTCCGCTATATAATGGAACCAGATAGCTATTTTCAACTAGTCTTTCTACTATTTCTTTAAAAATAGGAACTGCACTTTGAGAAGCAAAATAGGAATATTTCTTTTTAGGCTCTCGCACTAAAACTCCGATGGTATATCTATTTTTCTTATCGTTTGCAAAACCAAAAAAGGAGCTATTGTATACCTTAACATATTCGCCATCTTGTGCAATATGAGCAGTTCCTGTCTTTCCACCTATCTCCAAACCATCCATTTTTGCATTTGTGCCGGTTCCTTTTTCAACTACTTTTATCATTATCTTTTGCATTCTTTTAGCAACAGCCACTGGCAATATTTGATGCTCTTGCTCTTTTGGAGGATAAATCTCTTGTCCTGATTGAGAAACAAGTTTTTTAACCAGCATGGGAGTCACAATCCTTCCATTATTGTTAAAAACGTTATACGCCTTAAGAACTTGCATAAAATTTGAAGTCATGCCATAACCATAGCCAACAGTTGCTTTATAAATTTGCGAATTAAATTTGTGCAAAGGAGGAATGTAGCCAGAATTTTCATATGGCAAATCAATACCGCTTGGCAAAGAAAAACCAAAATCTTTTAGCCCTTGATAAAATTCTACTGGATCAAGCTTTTGTGCAATTTGGGCGGTTCCAACATTGCTTGAATATACAATAACATCCTCTGCCGTTAACCAATCATCATGATGGGTGTCCGTAATGGTTTTATTGCCAAGCTTATATCTTCCACCATACACAGGAATCATATCGTATGGGTTTATCTTATTCTCTTTTAAGAGCAAGGCAAATGTTATTGTCTTCATAACAGAACCTGGTTCATAACTTTGCTCAACAGCCGATACATTAAGCCATTCATAATCTCTTCTTCTAATAAAGTCTGGATTAAATCTATGGCTACTTGCAAACACAATCATCTCGCCGGTTTCACTATCCATAATACCTGCAAAAATCTCTCTCGCATCAAGTTTTTTAGAATACTGGTCGATAATATTTTCTACAATTTTTTGCATCTTTAAAGAGATACTTAGATGGACATCATAACCATCAATTCTCTGCGATGTGATACTATTTCCATCCAAAATAATAGCTTTAGATATATCCCTAGATCCTGAAGTAAGAGAATCTTGTGAAGAAGAGAGTTTATCTTCATAAAACCTCTCAATTCCTTTTACGCCGGAAGATTTTGTAATGTTTTCTTGCTCAATTTTTTTTACATATCCAACTAGTGGGGTCGCTGTGTCAATGGCTGGATAGATTCTGCTCTCTCCGCTTTCAATAATATTTAGCCCCCTTATAAAAGGAACACCTGTCTGAGTATCAACATATGAAATAAAAACACCCAACCTTAAAAGTTTTTTTGACAAATCTTGAAGATATTTTGCAGTTTTGGAGTCAATTTTATAAGACAGAACGAGATTGCCGTTGGTGTTCTCAATAGCTTTTTCTACCGACTTTGCATCTTGAGAGCTATATAAAGCATATAGTTTTATAAATAAATCTTTTTTTAGTGGGTCTATGTTTCTAGTATCAACAACTGCCTTATACATCTTTTGACTTGTTGCGATCTTAAAACCGTCCGCACTAATAATACTTCCTCTCAAGGCATGATTTATCTCTGTATGCTCTAGCCTAGGAAGCCTTCTGTCAATACTTGCCCAATAAAAAAGCGTTCCTAAAAAAATTACAAAACAAAGAAATACAATAAAAAATAGAAAAAGGATTTTGATTTTGTTTGATTCGAATTGCTGCATTTAGGCAAAAAATTATATTTGCGTCCTAGCAATTTCTTTATAAGCACTCAATGCTTTATTTCTAATCTCAAGCATCATCTTCATGCTTGTTTCAGCCTTTCCAATAGCAATGGCAGCTTGGTGTAAATCCTTAACAGTTCCTGTTGCAATATCCGCCAATGCCTTATCGCCTTTTACTTGCAAATTATTCACTTCGTTAATAGAATCATTTAGTATTTTAGAAAAATCGCCAGTCCCTACCTTCTCTTTTGTATCAACGATACCAGAAGAGAGTGTATTAAGTGCTGAAATTTTATCAATGCTATTATTTTGCATTTATCTACCCTTTTAGTATATCTATAGCACTTTGTGCCATAGCTTTTGCACTCTGAAATGCTGCGACGTTAGCTTGGTAAGCCCTAGTTGCCTCGATAAGATTGGACATCTCTATAACTGGATTTATATTTGGATAAGCAACATAACCATCTGCATTGGCGTCTGGATGAGAAGGCTCAAATTTCATCTTAAAATCGCTCTCGTCACGCACAACCTTATCCACCTTAACGCTCATTATAGCAGGATTAGCACTGCTTTTCAAGAAAGTATCATCTAGTGGATTTTCATACTCAAGCATATTCGAGCTACTAGCCATCTCTTTGTTTAGTGTCTTAGTAAAATCAACAGCCTTAAGAACAACATCTTTTCGCTGATAAGGTCCACCCTCGCTGGTTCTAGTTGTGTTTGCATTGGCAATATTGGAGCTAATAACATCCATACGAAAACGTTGTGCGGAAAGCCCATATCCACTAATATCAAAACTGCTTAAATATGCCATTTTTTATCCTTAAACCTTAGCGGAAGACTCTATAACACTTCTGAAAAGTATAGAGTTTTTCTGCAAAGCATAGGTTAGTGCGTTATACATCATCGCATTTTTGCCAAGTTCCGTACTCTCCACATCCAAATCAACCGTGTTTCCATCATTTCTCGCCATATGTCCATCCCTGAAATAAACCGTTGGCATTGAAGAGTTAAAATCTTTTGCTCCATCCATATGGATTTTGTTTGTTTGTGCCATTTTAAGCTCTTGAGTCTCGCCTTTGGCATATATCTCTCTTGATTTTTGAGCCAAAACTGTTTCAAAATCAATATCTCTCGCTTTGTAAAAAGGGGTGTCAATGTTTGCAATATTGCCAGATATGAGATCTTGTCGCACAGATCTAGCATCAAGTGCTTTTTCTATCAAAATACTTGATTTGCTTATGGTAAAGCTCATGTTTTCTCCATTTTCACAAATTATACACATCATGAAAGCAAATTCTATTCCAGAAAATACCTTTTAAAAACAGAGGCGATTTTAATCATAAATAATGTAAAATCATAAAAAAACAAAGAGAATGCGAAACCTATGACCACCGACAAAGTTCTTTTTTCACTATGTGCCTTTTGCATTTTTACTAGCATTTTATTTTCTCTGTCTTTGCCTGTATTTACAACCCTTTTCTTTTCGTACAACGAATGGCATTTTTTTACAAGACAATTTATCGTAGGGATAGTTTGTATTTTTGTTATGTGGGGCATATCACAACTAAATCCAGACAAATACCTTCCATATATAGGTTTTTTTATCTTTTTTAGTTGCCTTTTGCTAATGGGAATCATGCACTATCTTCCAGAATCCTTGGTAACATCTTCGGGCGGAGCTAAAAGATGGATTAGGTTTCCAGGCTTCTCTTTTGCACCTGTTGAGTTTTTCAAAATTGGTTTTGTCTATTTTTTGGCTTGGAGTTTTGCAAGAAGACTAGATGAAAATAAAAAATCACTCATTGACGAAATGAAACTTATATTGCCATATTTGGCGGTTTTTGTACTTGTTATATATCTGATTGCTGTTATGCAAAACGACTTAGGTCAAGTGGTTGTTTTGGCACTTACTCTTGCGGTTATGGCATTTTTTGCTGGTACTAGCCTTCAGCTTTTTATGCTCTCTATTTTAGGCTCTATTGTGGTCTTTTTAATTGCTATTTTTACCTCACACCATCGAATCGTCAGAATAAAAACATGGTGGGCAACAATACAAAATATGGTACTTTCACTTTTTCCTGAAAACATAGCAAATGCCCTCAGGGTCGAAAATGCTCCTGAGCCTTATCAGATATCACACTCACTTAATGCGATAAAACACGGTGGGCTTATCGGCGAAGGACTTGGAAACGGACTTTTCAAATTAGGATTTCTAAGTGAAGTACATACAGACTTTGTGCTTGCTGGTATTTCCGAAGAGATAGGGTCACTAGGAGTCGCATTTATCACTCTTGTTGTTTTCATGATTATTTACAGAATTTTTAGAATAGCTGGAAGAAGCACTAATAGAGTATACTATCTTTTCTCAATTGGGATCGGTCTTCTGATAACATTTTCTTTTTTAATGAATGCATATGGCATTACCTCTATCACGCCCATAAAAGGCATTTCTGTTCCATTTATTAGCTATGGTGGCAGTTCCATATTGGCAATATCACTGGGCATAGGAATGGTTCTTATGGTAAGCAAAAGAGCTAAGCTATGATTGCTATTACGGGCGGAGGTACGGGCGGACATCTTGTGATAGCAAAAGCTTTAAAAGAAGAGTTTAACAAACTAGGAATTAAGCCTATCTATATAGGCTCAAGCAAAGGTCAAGACAAGCTTTGGTTTGAAAACAGCGAGGGGTTTGAGGATAAATATTTCTTAAACTCTCAAGGAGTTGTCAATCAAAAAGGTTTAAAAAAACTGATTTCTTTGTTTTATGTGCTAAAACTACTCTTTACATGTAGAGATATTTTTAAAAAACACAATATTAAAAAAGTAATCTGTGTTGGAGGATATTCCGCTGCTCCTGCTTCTATTTGTGCCGTAATATTAGGTAAAAAACTCTATATTCACGAGCAAAACGCCATATCTGGAAAACTAAACACCCTATTAAAGCCTTTTGCAAAAGCATTTTTTAGCTCCTATAATACCTTGTCTCCTTGCAGTGACTATCCTGTAAACCAAACCTATTTTAACTATGCACGCATTCGAAAAGAGTTTAAAAATATAATTTTTCTAGGCGGAAGCCAAGGGGCAAATAGCATAAATGTTTTGGCGATGCAGATGGCACCTATTTTAAAAAAACACGATATCGGCATTATTCACCAAACAGGTTCAAAAGAGTTCGATGAAGTAAATACATTCTATAAAAATAATGACATAAAAGCAGATGTTTTTGCTTTCAGTGATACTTTGGCGCAAAAAATGGCTGAAGCAGATTTTGCTATCAGTCGCTCTGGAGCAAGTACTCTTTGGGAGCTTTGTGCATGTGGATTGCCATCACTTTTTATACCATACCAGCACGCTGCCAAAAATCACCAATACCACAATGTTCTGCCTTTATTGAAAGATAATTTAGCACAATTAAGAATGCAAAATGATTTAAATCCTGATAAAATTTGGCAAAGCATCAAAAATCTAAATCTAGAATTGATATCACAAAATTTAATGACAAAAATAAAGCCCTTTGGTGCAAAAAAAATTGTTGACTACATTATGGAGAATTAAAATGAATGCAACGAAAATATGTCAAGATCTTTCTAAAATTCCTATTGTGGGAGATTTTATCCTAGGGGTTGGGCTTGCAACATCTCTTATCGCATTTTCTTCTGCTGCAAATTACTTTGGACTAGAGGGAGAATCTAAGCAATTGCTCGTAAATACCTTTTTGCTAATGGGTGCTTGCTATTTTATAGGCATGACGAGCTACAAAACATATCTTTGGATTCAAAAAACGAGATTAAAAAAAGATTGAAGCAATAACTGTTGCTAATGTTTTTAAAAAGAAAATATTAGCTTTTTTGATTAGAAGTTTTAAGAGTTTAGAAATGGTGCGCTCGACAGGATTCGAACCTGTGACCTCCGGTACCGCAAACCGATGCTCTATCCAGCTGAGCCACGAGCGCACATTTACAAAGGCGATATTATACCTTATTTTTTTAAAAAAGCAAATGTTATGTTGCACTAGCTTGATAAGCTTGGCTAGAAAAATAATAAATTTAAAAGGATGCACAATTTGAATAGTTATGTTATTGCATATCAAGGTGTTGAGGGTGCTTATTCCCATCTTGCATGTAGAAGTTTTTTTCCAAAATCAATTACCATAGCATGTCATACATTTGAAGATGCAATGAAATTAGTTGAGTCTGAAACTGCGGATTTTGCGATGATTCCTCTTGAAAACTCAACAGCAGGAAGAGTGGAAGAGATATACCGCAAAATACCACAACTCTCTTTGCATATAGTTGCAGAACACTTTCAGCCAGTAAAACATTGTCTTCTTGGAGTTAGCGGTAGTAACATTAAAAATATTAAATATGTTGCATCGCATCCACAAGCATTAGCACAATGTCATCACAATATTCTAAAACATCAACTTGAAGCTATCGCCAAATTTGATACAGCAGGTTCTGCGAAAGAGGTTAAAGAAAAGAATGATACGAAATTTTGTGCCATTGCTTCTGAACTTGCTGCAAAATTATATGACCTAGAAATATTGAATGACAACTTTGGTGATCAGCATGACAATGTAACACGCTTTATTGTACTATCAAAAAACAATTCAATCCCAGAATACGATAAAACCAAACGCTATATTACATCGATTGTTTTTCAGGTGCGAAACATTCCAGCTGCTCTCTATAAGGCACTAGGCGGATTTGCAACAAATGGAGTCAATCTTATAAAGCTTGAAAGTTATAGTCTTCAAGGAACATTACAAGCAAGTCAATTTCATGTAGATATTGATGGACATCCAGAGGAAAAATCAATCGTATTAGCCATTGAAGAACTTATATTTTTTGCAAAAAATATAAAATATCTTGGAATATACGAGCGAAATGCTTATCGAGATGAGAGTCTAACAAAAGAGCATTTTGATTAAAAACTTATTGGATTTTTGTATTTTGTAGTAATTTTTGCAGTAAAAAAGAAACACGAACTGGCAGCGACCTACGTTTCCATCCCAGTAAGGGAGAGTATTATCG
>JAQUWL010000019.1 GCA_028692875.1 Sulfurospirillaceae bacterium | reverse complement strand
TTCGTGATGATATCAAAGAAGATCAACGTATCGGGTACATAAAAAGAATTTCAAAAGTTACTAAAAAACCAGTAACCACGGCCGATGTTTGGCATGTTTGGGTAAAACAGCCCGATCTAGTTAGGTCTGTAGATTTTATAAATATGCATATTCTTCCATATTGGGAGCAAATAGATATAAAAGACGTAATGACCTTTACTCAAGAGATGCGAGACAAAATCGAAAAAGCATATCCACGCAAAAAAATAGTAATAGGCGAATTTGGCTGGCCTAGTAAAGGCTACAATAACCGCAACGCCAAAGCCTCTCTTGAAAATGAGATTAATGCTATTAGTAGTTTTATAGAAACTGCTAAAAAACACCGATGGAACTACAATATCGTAGAAGCATTTGACCAACCGTGGAAAGGCGTTGACGAGGGAAGCGTTGGACCTTACTGGGGGATTTTTGACGCAAAACGCGACCCAAAATTTACACTTACAGAAGAGACGCTACTGAACCCTTATTGGAAACATCAGATGGTAGCATCTGTTATTATTGGTATGTTGTTAGCATTTTTTGGTCTTAGAAATCAACGTGTCAATTTTGCCCATGCGTTTACCTATGCTATGGCGGCACAAGCGATGGGTTTTGGTATAGTTATGGCAGCATTTTACCCATTTATACACTATATGAATTTTGGTATGTGGATAATGTGGAGCATGGGCGTTGTGCTGATGCTTCCTTTGGTTATTATCACACTTACAAAGGTTAATGAGCTTTTCAAATGCACAATCGGACGCTCTCCTGAGCGACTTGCGCCTTTAAATCTAAAATCCGACAAAGTTCCATTTGTCTCTATCCATGTTCCTGCATACAAAGAGCAACCTCACGTACTCATAGAAACGCTTGATTCTTTGGCAAAACTAAACTATACAAATTATGAAGTGCTCGTTATTATAAACAATACTCCAGAAGAGTACTACTGGAAACCGATACAAGAACATTGTGAAAAGCTAGGAGATAAATTTGTCTTTTTAAACATTACATGTAAAGGTTTTAAGGCTGGTGCACTCAATGAAGCACTTACCTATACACACAAAGAGGCTGAAATTATCGCGGTAATTGATGCGGATTATGTGGTTGGAAAAAATTGGCTTATCGACTTAGTGCCTCTGTTTGATGACCCAAAAGTAGCCGTTGTTCAAGCACCTCAAGACCATAGAGACGGAGATGAATCTCTTATAAAAACCGCTATGAATGCCGAATACGCTGGATTTTTCGATATCGGTATGGTTGAGAGAAACGAAGAAAACGCCATCGTAGCACACGGCACGATGATACTTGTAAGACTTTCAGCGATGCAAGAGGTGGGAAATTGGACAACTTATACTATAGTTGAGGACTCAGAGTTAGGGCTTAGACTATTTGAAGCAGGATATACCGCACACTATACAAACCGCCGATACGGATGGGGACTTTTGCCAGATACGGTTGAGGCGTTTAGAACACAGCGTCATCGCTGGGCATATGGTGCGATACAGATACTAAAAAAACATTGGCATCACTTTATGCCATCATCTAAAACACTAACACCTTTTCAAAAATACCATTTTGTTGCTGGTTGGTTTTTTTGGCTCTCGGATGCATTTGGAGCCATAACAGCCTTTTTAAATATTTTTTGGGTGCCATTTATCGTATTTGTAGGCGTTACTATCCCTACTCTTCCACTTACTCTGCCTATCTTGGTGGCGTTTTTGGTAAACATACTTCACGCTTTTATCTTATACCGCACACGAGTCAAGATGGGATTAGCAAAAACATTTCTAAGCTCCATCGCCTCAATGAGTTTGCAACTTGTGATTTTCAAAGCCGTGTATGATGGTTTTGTGAAAGATGGTTTGCCGTTTAAGCGAACAGAAAAAGGTGGCAACACCAAATCAACCGAAAAAGACCCTATTTTCTACGAAAAACTTTTAGCCTCTCTTTTGATTGGGTCATTTGCACTTGTTATGTACACCAACCACAATGGCATTACCGAAGTATACTTCTTTGCTATAACGCTTTTGGTGCAAAGCATCCCTTATGTATCGGCGATTATTCTTAGGCAAATTGAGCTTTACTCAGCAAGAAAAATTGCAAAACAGCGTTTGAGTGGAAAATCGTGACAATTGCTAAAAATATTCTAGGCTCTATCTATTTTATATTTGGAGCATTGATTTTTTTAGCTATTTTGACCTTGAAATACAAAATTATCCCATCATCTTATTTTGCTTTTTTAGAGGTGGGAACATTTGTATCTTTGGTTATATCTCTCGCACTAAGTTTGTATTTTGGAAAAAGTAAATTTTTTAGCCTGTTGCTAGGCATTCTCTTCTTTTTTCTTATTGCTACTCATCCACTAAACTATTTTGAAAAGTTCAGCTACGCCTCCTTTTGGCATATAGCACCTCTTTTTTGCTCAATACTTTTTGTCATCATCTCCTTCTTGGACGAAAGAGGTATTTTTTCACGATACGGTGCCATAAAAATAGCTCTAAGCGTTTTGGTTTTAGCTGGTAGTTACCTTTATATGCAACACTTTTCTCCCTCTATGCAAAAAGCGCTTCAAACAAAACTCTTACATGTAAGTCTTCACGACTTTTTTCAAACAAATGATTTTAGGCTTATCGTCTTAACGCTTTGTTTGGGACTTATCACGCTAATTGCTGTTTTTACAACCACTAAAAGCCAAAAAGCAATACCTTGGATTTTTACCACTCTTTGTATATGCTTTTTATTTTTCCAATCCAAAAACGCATTTATTCTATTTACTCTAGTAGCATCCATTATCGCGTTGTGTGCACTTATAGCAGATACTTACGATATGGCATACATGGATACTTTAACAGGAGTTCCATCCAGACGCTCACTTGAAGAATCACTTTTGAAACTCGGTCAAAAATATGTTATCGCTATGGTTGATATTGATTTTTTCAAAAAAGTAAATGACACTTTTGGGCACGATATCGGAGATGATGTGTTGAAATTGATTGCATCACAACTTTGTTTAGTAAAAAATGGCGGAAGAGTATTTCGCTATGGAGGAGAAGAGTTTGCGATACTCTTTTTCAACAAAAAAGAGGAAGATTGCGTGATGGCACTTGAGGCAGTTAGAAAAGCTATCTATTCTAGAGGTTTTACTCTTAGAAAAAAGGGTCGTGATGAAAAAACAAAAAAGCATAGAAACGACTCAAGCAGAGCCAAAAAGGAAAAAATCTCAATAAGCATAGGCGTTGCAAGTGCACCAAAAGATGGAAACAATCCAGAAGATGTTATTAAAAAAGCAGATATAGCTCTGTTTAGGGCAAAAGAAAATGGAAGAAATCAAATCGTTACATGTAGCACTACTGCAAGATAAAGAAGCCCTACATGTAGGGCTTCTTATAATTAAAAATGTTTAATGCAAATCGCTGTTAAGCTTCACTTCTCGACGGCTTCTATACGCCATAATCATACCTGTCATACTATTTTGCCTAAAATGCAATCCATTCATTCCAGCCAACTCAAGCCCTTTAAAATAGCATATCTCTTCGCCTTTTTTCGTACTCAGCTTCTTGTTTCCAACATTAACCTCAGCTATTTTCTTAAGCTCGTCACTCAAAATACCAACTTTAGTTCCTTCCAAAATCGCCATGCCCGCATCCACAATACAACCATCTCCCAAAGGAATGCCTGTAACTGAGTTTGCACCTAGTAGGGTATTTTCGCCGATGCTAACAGGGTTGCCGTTGGTGCCGCTAAGGACGCCTAGTATGCTCGCTCCGCCACCAACATCGCTACCTTTTCCAACAACTGCCGAAGAGCTAATGCGCCCTTCAACCATAACAACACCCGTAGTTCCTGCGTTAAAATTAACATAGCTCGCTCCTGGCATAACAGTTGTTCCAGGATAGAGTTGTGCTCCCATACGGACTTTGCTAGAGTCTAAAACCCTTGTATTATCCGCTGGAATAACATGTGAAAGATATCGAGGAAACTTATCTACTGATTCGACGATAGGAAAAGTGCCTTGTAACTTCATCTCTATCTCATTTTCCCTAAGCCACTCAAGCTCTATTGGCATACCTATAGACCATGCAACATTCTCAAGAACTCCAAAAGCACCGCTCAGATTTACCGAACGCAAAGGTGCTTTTCCACTTGAAAGAGCATAAAGCTTCAGATATACAGCTTCTGGCGACTTTGGTTGAGCATCTTCAAAAAGAAAGACAATCCTAAAATCATCTCTTAGTTTCTCTGTCTGGGAAATCCAATGCAATGTCTTAATCACTTGAACATTTTTATGTGCGTCGCCTGTCGCGCTATTTAGATATGGAGAGAAAATATTCATAGCGTTTTTGACAAATTTTTTGGTTACGTCACAAACAAACTCACTCCCACCAAAATCAACTTCAACGCCTGAAGCCTGTAGAGATGCTAAAAAAACCGCACCTGAGCCAAAATTTTCATTCCAGTTGATATATGGAAAATTGGCTTGCAAAATCTTATCTCTATTTTTTTGACCCCTATCTACCCTTGCTATACCAAAGCCGATAGGTTTTTTATATCCCTCTTGGGATTCAACTGATTTTACAAATTTTTTAAACTCTTTTTCATCTATCACGATATCTAGTGCCATGACTTCTCCTTTGTAAGTTGCGTGCTAAATTATATCTTTTATAGTTTTAATTTGTCTAAACTTATAGTTTATTATTTATTTTAGCTAATATATCCTATCATATAAATCTATAAAATGAACACACGAAACGATAGGATAAACTTTATGAGCGAACACCAATTTTTACAAGAATTAGAAAAAAAACTATGGACAAGTGCTAACAAACTTTTACCCTCGTTAGATGCCGCCGTTTATAAGCATGTTGTTTTAGGGATGGTCTTTTTAAAGTATGTCTCCGATAGTTTTGAAACACGCAGACAAGAGCTCATTAGTGCTTTTAAAGACCCAAGCCATGACTACTTTTTAGGGGAAGATGCTGATGAAGCATTTGTCAGTGAACAGTTAGAAACGAGAGATTTTTACACCGAAAAAAATGTCTTTTGGATACCCCAAGCCGCGCGTTGGGACTACCTACGAAGCAACATCCGTCTCTCTTTAGGCTCACCGCTTATCTTAGGTGGAGAGTTCAAAGGAGCTGGAAAACTGCTTGACGATACGATGGAGCTTATCGAAAAAGAAAACCCAAAACTTAAACGTATCCTTAACAAAAACTATGCCACTTTACAGATAGAACAAAGCAAACTGGCTGACTTACTTGACCTTATTGCCACAATCCCATTCACCCACAATTCTTTAAAAGCCAAAGATATCTTAGGGCATGTGTATGAATATTTTCTAGGAGAGTTTGCCTCAGCAGAGGGTAAAAAAGGCGGGCAATTCTACACTCCAAAATCCATCGTCAACCTTATGGTCGAGATGATAGAGCCTTACAAAGGAAGAGTGTATGACCCTGCGATGGGCAGTGGTGGGTTTTTTATCTCAAGTGAGAAATTCATCGAAGAGCACAGCGGAGCCATCAACGACCTTTCCATCTATGGGCAAGAGTCCAACCCAACCACATGGCGACTAGCCGCTATGAATATGGCGATCCGTGGGCTTGACTTTGACTTTGGAAAAGAGCCTGCCGATACTTTTACTAATGACCAACACCCCGACCTCAAAGCAGACTTCATCCTTGCCAATCCCCCGTTCAACCAAGACGAATGGTGGGATGCAAGCTTAGAGGGCGATGCCAGATGGAAGTACGGCACACCTGCCAAAGGAAATGGCAACTACGCATGGATACAACACTTCATACACCATCTCGCCCCAAATGGCACGGCAGGATTTGTCCTTGCCAAAGGCTCTTTGACTTCTAACACCAATGGTGAAGGTGATATACGAAAAGCTCTTATCGAAGCCAATCTGGTCGACTGCATCGTCAATCTTCCTGCAAAACTCTTTTTAAATACCCAAATCCCAGCCTCCATTTGGTTTGTCAAACGCAACCGTGAACGCTCCAACATCCTTTTCATCGATGCACGAAATACGGGGCATTTGATAAGCCGAAAAACCAAAGAATTCTCGAAAGAAGACATAGAGCAGATCGCCTCAACCTACCACAGCTGGAAACAAGACAAAGACTACGAAGACATCAAAGGCTTTTGTAGAAGCGTTACATGTAAAGAAGTGGCAGAGCTAAACTATGTGCTGACTCCAGGGCGTTATGTAGGGCTTGAAGACACCGAAGATGAGTTTGACTTTAAAGAGCGTTTTGCATCTTTGTCAACGACACTTCAAGAACAGATGGCAGAAGAACAAAATCTCAATGAACGCATTCTTGCAAACCTTGCCAAAATAAAGGTTGATGATGAGTGATACAAAAATTAAAAATTCTCTTCATAACGCAGATTATAAACAGTGGATAACCGAGATAAAACAAAAGTTTCAAAGCTCTCAAATCAAAGCATCCATACAAGTCAATAGTACTTTATTAGAATTTTATTGGAATCTAGGCAATGAAATAGTCCAAAAACAAAAACAACACACGTGGGGAAGTGGATTTTTACAGCAACTAAGTGATGATTTGAGTGCAGAATTTCCTGATGTAAAAGGGTTTTCCTATACAAACATAAAAAACATGAGGCAATGGTTTTTGTTTTGGCAACAAGTTGTGGGCGAATTAAAAACGACAAAAAGCCAACAAGTTGTGGGCGAATTGATGCAGTTGCCTTGGGGACACAATATCGCCATCATTCAAAAATGCAAAACTACCGATGAAGCCTTATATTATATGCAAAATACCATCAAAAATGGCGTAAGCAGAAGTGTGCTTATCCACCAAATAGAAACAAATCTTTACGTTCGTGACGGTAAGGCTATCACAAATTTTGAAGCTACATTGCCGCCTCTTCAATCAGATTTGGCAAAGGAAATCACAAAAGACCCTTATAATTTTGATTTTTTGAGCCTTACAAAAGGATACCTTGAAAAAGAGCTGGAAAATGCCCTCACGGACAATATCACAAAGTTTTTGCTAGAGCTTGGAAGTGGATTTGCCTTTGTTGGCAGACAATATAAGCTTATAGTTGGAGGTGATGAGTTTAGGATAGACTTGCTTTTTTACCATATCAAGCTCAAATGCTATGTAGTAGTAGAACTAAAAGCTACAGAGTTCAAACCGGAATTTGCCGGAAAACTTAGCTTTTATACATCGGCAGTCGACGGAGAGATAAAAGGCAAAGATGACCATCCAACCATAGGAATACTTATCTGCAAATCCAAAAATGATATAGTCGTAGAGTATGCACTCAGAGATATCAACAAGCCTCTAGGCATTAGTGAATACGAACTGACCGAAATACTGCCAAAAGAGTATAAATCATCACTTCCTAGCATTGAAGAGATAGAAGCTCAGTTAGAAGATGAGAGTGCAGAGGCGGTGGGCAATGAGTAGTTGGAGAGAGTGTAAGTTAGGGGATATTGCTAAACTTTCTAAAAAAGCTTGGAAAGTCGGTAATGAGCAAATGCCATATATTGGACTTGAACACATCGAAGAAGCAAAACTTAGACTCAATGGCATTGGAAAATCTGAAGACGTAGCAAGTAATAAATTTAGATTTCAAGCTGGAGATACTCTTTTTGGAAAATTGAGACCGTATTTTAGAAAAGTTGTTAAGCCCAATTTTGATGGTATATGTTCGACTGATATTTGGGTTATTAATCCACAAAAAGGCATTGACAAGGACTTTTTATTTTACTTTTTTACAAATCAAGAATTGGTCGACATTTCTTATTCTGGATCAGGTGGAACAAGGATGCCAAGAGCTGATTGGGATTTTTTATCTCAAACAATTTGGAATATTCCACCCCTTGAAGAACAAAAAGCGATTGCGGAGGTGTTAAGTAGTCTTGATGATAAGATAGACCTCCTCCACCGCCAAAACCAAACCTTAGAGTCCCTCGCCCAAACCCTCTTTAAACAATGGTTTATCGAAGAAGCCAAAGAGGATTGGGAGGAAAAACCGCTTGGGGATATTGCTGTAGTTCAAAATGGTTATGCTTTTAGTAGCAAAGATTATATTGAATACGAAAGTGGTCATCTTGAAGTTTTTAAAATGGGGCATATCGAACCAGGAGGAGGTCTTCGATTTTCTCCAAAAGCGGATTTTGTACCTAGAGAAAAAAACTTGAGAAATGGACTTTAAACGAAGATGATATTGTGATGGCTATGACGGACATGAAAGATAACATGGGAATTTTAGGGCATCCTGCAATGATTGACAAGAGTAACAAATATGTATTAAATCAACGAGTAGCAAGAATATACCTTGTAAATCAAGACAACCTTTTAAGTAATTATCTTTTGTATTTGCAGTTATCAAGTAAAGAGGCTATTGAATCATTGCAAAGTTTGGCAAATGGCGGAGTGCAGGTCAATCTCTCAACTGAAGCTATAAAATCAGTTTCCATCATTGTTCCTCCTAAAAAATTCCAAAGTGAAAAAGTAAGTATTTTTGATGAATATTTACAAAAAATGAAAAATAATCGTAGACAAATCCAAACCCTTGAAAACATGCGAGATACACTCTTACCAAGGCTTTTGAGTGGTGAAGTTAGGGTAAAGATATGAGTTTTAACGATGAAATAAAAGTCATTGAAAATTTGAGCGATTATGAACTAATCAAATATCTTGAAAATGGTTTGATTGGTCGTGCAACTGGTGGTAATTTTGAATATTATGATTATGTGAGACAAAAAGTATTAAAGAAAAATGACTTTCAAAAACTACTTCCAGAATGGGTCAGAACTTGTAGAGATACAAATCAATTTTGGGGTTTCATCAAAGGTAAATTTGGCTCTTATCAAGAAAGACGAGAGTTTATATGGAGTGAATTTGCACCTCTTCTAAGTCAAATAGAATTTAAAACATCTTCTATCCTTGGTGAAATTATAGCTTTTGATGAAGAGCATATTTCTCAGCAATGGCAAAAAGCGATTGAAAGAAAAGATAGTGACCCAGAGGGTGCTATAACCATTGCAAGAACTTTA
Organism: Sulfurospirillaceae bacterium; assembly: GCA_028692875.1. Taxonomy (GTDB): domain Bacteria; phylum Campylobacterota; class Campylobacteria; order Campylobacterales; family Sulfurospirillaceae; genus JAQUWL01. The sequence continues at coordinate 32,998 of JAQUWL010000019.1, read as the reverse complement.
ATTGAAAGCGTTTTAAAGTATATTTTAGATGAAGAAAAAATAAATCACAATGACAACATGGAGTTGTCAGAACTATACAAAGAAGTTGCAAAACTTTTAAATTTGGCTCCTGAACAACACCAAGAGGGTATTTTTAAACAAATACTTGGTGGAGCAAATGGTATCATCAGTGGACTTGGTGCTATGAGAAATAAATTGGGCGATGCACACGGCGTAACAAAAACAAAGATTATGCCAAAAGAGAGACATGGCGAATTGGCTGTAAATTTGGCAGGTTCGATGGCATTATTTATTTACAAAACTTATAAAGAGAGAGTTTTAAAATGACCAAAGATTTAACAACATCAAGTATTAGTAGGCAAAATATCCTTAATAATACTTTTGCATTGGAGCAAATAGAGTCAAATCTTCCTTTAGGTGGAAGATATTGGCATGATGAAGTTATCTTTACCAAAGCACAAGTAGCCGAAATTTTCGAGATAGATGAGCGGACGATTGATCGATATATAGAAAGCCATAATGAAGAATTATCCCAAAATGGGTATAGAGTCTTACGAGGCCCGACCCTTAGAGAGCTTAAGAAAATCTTACTCGACGACATGAATGTCGTCGACATGTCCAAAGTGCCCTCTTTAGGGATATTTGGCTTTAGAACCGTCCTTAATCTTGCTATGTTAGTGACAGAGAGTGAAAAAGCAAAGTTTATCAGAAGTAAAATTCTTGATATCGTCCTTGATGTAATGGCTAAAAAATCTGGTGGGCATACAAAGTATATCAACCAAAGGGATGAAGCTTATTTGCCATCAGCATACAAAGAGTATAGCTATCGAAAAGAGTTTACAGATGCTCTTGATTTTTACCTACAAGCCGACAAATGGAAATATGGAAAATACACCAATAAAATATATGAAGTTATTTTTTTAGAAAATGCAACTGAATATAAAAAGATTTTAGCACTACAAGAAAAAGACCAAATTAGAGAAACCATGTATGCAGAAGTATTAAATGCCATTGCAAGTTTTGAGCATGGGTTAGCTGTAGAAATGCAACAAGAGTTTCAAAAACTTGGTAGGAAACTTACTATAAAAGAACTTGATAAACTTATTGACAAAGCTTCACAAAACCCTTACCTATTTGTACATATAAATGATGCACGAGCAAAGATGGCTAGTCGAGACCTTTGTTTTAGAGATGCTTTACATCATAAATTGGAAAGCTATATCCAGTCAGTTCCGCAAGGTGATTTCGATAAGTTTTTAGGAGAGACAAGCAAATCTCTTGAAGAAAGACTTTCTGACCCTGAAACATTGGCAGTTTTGAAAAGATTAAAAGATAGATAGATGGAACTTCAAATATTTTATTTTGATACAAGACATGCTATTAAAGTACATGATTGGATTATAGACAATAGTGGTGGATTGCATGGATACCATGAAATTGGGTTGCTTGATAGTGCTTTGGAGCATATTCAAAATGATATGTACTATCCAACATTTCAAGAAAAACTCAAACATTTGGTTTATGCGGTTAATAAATTTCATCCTTTTAGTGATGGCAACAAACGGTCTAGCTTGGTTTTAGGTGCATATTTTTTGAAGATAAACGGATATGACTACTGTGTAAGAAAATTTGTTCAAGAGATGGAAGAGATAGTCGTGTGGTTAGCCGAAGGTAAGATAAGAGATGATTTACTTCTTGAGATATTAGATTCTATAATAAATGAAGATGAATTTAGTGATTCATTGAAACTCAAAATTATTGAAGCTGTTTGGCTGTAGATGAGGTTTTGATGAAAAAACTTTATAAAATCTATAGTTCAAGTTAAAGCTTCAAACCGAACTAAGGATTTTTATAGTTCAAGTTGGAAGAGATTTTTAAAACTAAGGTAAAACAAAATGAAAACTGAACCAAACAATCAAATACTTATCTACCAGAGTGAAGATGGCAAAACCAAGATAGAAACAAGGCTCGAAAATGAAACAGTTTGGCTTAGTATTGACCAAATGGTAGAGCTTTTTCAAAAGTCTCGTTCTACCATCAATGAGCATATTATTAATATATACGATGAAAATGAATTGCAAAAAGATAATTCAGTGAGAAAAATCGGAATTTCCGATTTTTCTACTAAACCTACCAATTTTTACAATCTCGATGTCATTATCTCTGTAGGTTATCGTGTCAAATCATTGCAAGGTACGAAGTTTCGTCAATGGGCAACAGCAAGACTCAAAGAGTACATCGTAAAAGGCTTTACGATGAATGATGAACTTTTCAAAAATGCAGGTGGCGGAAACTACTTTGAAGAACTTTTAGCTCGCATACGAGATATCCGTAGTAGTGAAAAGGTGTTTTGGAGAAAAGTGCTCGACATTTATGCCACAAGCATAGACTATGACCCAAAATCAGAGCAAAGCATTCTCTTTTTTCAAACGGTACAAAACAAGATGCACTGGGCGGTACATGGCAACACCGCAGCAGAGCTTGTATATGAAAGAGCCGATAGCTCAAAACCAAATATGGGAGTAGTTCACTTCAAAGGTTCAAAGCCGACAAGAGCAGAATCAGAGATAGCAAAAAATTATTTGGATGAAGAAGAACTAAATATACTAAATCGTATAGTAACAGCGTATATAGAGATAGCAGAAATCCAAGCAATGAATAAAACGCCTATGTATATGAGCAATTGGATTTTAAGGCTGGATGACTTTTTAAAGATGACAGGTAAAAATATCTTAGAAGATGCTGGAAAAATAAGCCATGAAATCGCTATGCAAAAAGCCCATGGTGAATATGAACGCTACACAGAAAAAACCAACAATGAACTCTCACATGTTGAAAAAGATTTTATAGAGTTTATAGATACGACAGCAAGAATACTTGAAAAAAAATAAAAAATTTATGCTCAGAGTCGAGGCTCTAAATTTGACTATAAAATATCTTAGTTAAATTTAGAGGCTTAAACTTTACTATGGAATTTTTTAGTTAAAGTTGGCAATGAAAATGGTAGGGAGTAATAAAAAATGATTAACGAAGACCAAGTCGAGCAATTAGCCATAGAGTGGTTTCAAGAGTTAGGGTATGACTACATTCATGGCTACGATATATCACCCGATAGCCCAACACCTGAGCGAACCAAATACCAAGAAGTGCTTTTACATGTAAGACTTAAAAACGCTCTTATCAAACTCAATCCCACCCTTCCCCTCACCGCCATTGAAGAAGCCATCGATAAACTGAAAAAACCATCATTTCCAAGTCTTATCCAAAACAACCGAGAGTTTCACAAGATGCTTTTAGAAGGTGTCCCCGTTGAGATAAAAAAAGAAGATGTCACAAAAGGCGAACGGGTCAAACTCATTGATTTTCATGATATCTTTAAAAATGACTTTTTGGTGGTCAATCAATTTACCATCAAAGGCACCAAAGGCAACCGAAGACCTGATGTAGTAGTGTTTATCAATGGACTTCCCTTGTGTGTGTTGGAGCTTAAAAATCCTGCCGATGAAAATGCCGATATCCTCAAAGCCTACCACCAACTTCAAACCTATAAAGATGAGATTGAAGACCTTTTTATCTTTAACGAAGCCCTTATCATCAGTGATGGGATGAATGCAAGAATTGGTTCACTTACGGCAACGGATGAGCGTTTTATGTACTAGAGAACCATCAAAAATGAAAATGACAAACCCCTCTTAGAATACGAGCTCGATACTCTTATCAAAGGATTCTTTGCCAAAGAGCTTTTTTTAGACTATGTCCAAAACTTTATTCTTTTTGAGGACGATAGTAAAAAAATCATCAAGAAAATTGCAGGGTATCATCAATTTCATGCGGTCAAAGAAGCCACCAAATGCGTGATAGAAGCTAGTTTAAACAAAACACGAAAAGGGGGCGTTGTTTGGCATACTCAAGGCAGTGGAAAGTCTATCTCTATGGCATGTTTTGCGGGAAAGCTCATCAAACAACCTCAGATGAAAAACCCGACATTGCTTATCGTGACCGATAGAAACGACTTAGATGGTCAACTTTACGCAACATTTTGCTCTGCTAAAATGCTTTTAGGACAAGACCCAAAACAGATTGAAAATATAGATGATTTGAGAGAGACACTTAAAGACAAACCATCGGGTGGCATTATCTTTACCACCATTCAAAAATTTGCACTGAAAAAAGAGGAAAGCCACTTTCCCATCCTCAGTGAGCGAGACAATATCGTAGTCATCGCCGATGAAGCCCACCGAAGCCAATACGGCTTTGATGCCATGCTTGATAGCGAAACAGGCTCTTTTAAATACGGGTATGCTAAACATCTAAGAGATGCACTTCCATGTGCCACATTTATTGGTTTTACGGGGACTCCTATAGAGAGTGAAGACAGAGACACACGAGCAGTTTTTGGAGAGTATATCTCAATTTATGATATTGAAGATGCGGTAAGAGATGGTGCAACGGTGCCTATCTACTACGAAAGCAGACTGGCAAAACTCAATCTTGACAGTGAAGTCTTCAAAAAGATAGACAAAGAAGTGGGTGAATTGGTTGAGGGCGAACAAACCAATGAACAAGAGAAATTTAAAGTTAAATGAGCAGCGTTGGAAAAACTTGTTGGAGCTAAGAACAGAATCGAACAAGTCGCCAAAGATTTGGTAGATCATTTTGAGACACGAAGAGCTTCAATAGAGGGTAAAGGGATGATTGTTGCGATGAGCCGAGCGATCGCTGTTGAGCTTTATGATGCCATTATTGCTTTAAAACCTGAGTGGGACAGTAACGATGCTAACCGTGGTGCTATCAAAATCATCATGACGGGGAGTGCCAGTGATGAAGCTTCGATGCAAAAGCATCTTTATAGCAAACAAACCAAGAAAGACTTAGAAAAACGCTTTAAAGACCCCGAAGATGAACTTAAACTGGTAATTGTAAGGGATATGTGGCTCACGGGGTTTGATGCACCCAGTGTTCATACCATGTACATCGATAAACCCATGCGTTCACACAACCTTATGCAAGCCATTGCACGGGTTAACCGTGTTTTTAAAGATAAAAAAGGCGGTTTGGTCGTTGATTACATTGGTATTGCTAATGAGCTTAAAAGTGCACTTCAAACCTACACAACCGCAGGAGGAAAAGGCAAAGGCACCATCGATACCGCTGAAGCACTGGCGGAGATGTTCAAGCGTCTTGAAATCATTCAAAACATGTTTCATGGATTTGACTATTCAGAGTTTATGACCAAAGCGCATAGACTTTTAGCGCCCGCTGCTAACTTTATACTAGGACTTGAAGAGGGTAAAAAACGTTATAGCGATGAAGTTTTAGCACTGACAAAAGCCTTTAGTTTGTGTGGAACGATGAGCGAAGCCCTTACATGTAAAGAGGAAATTGCTTTTTTTCAAGCCATTAAAGCGGTGATTCAAAAAGCCAATCCTAAAACGAAAGGCATCGACAAGGATTCGGTGATAAAACAGATCATTGACAATGCCGTTGTCTCAGATGGCGTGGAAGATATCTTTGCTCTTGTAGGGCTAGATAAGCCAAATATTGGGATTTTGTCTGATGAATTTTTAAACGATGTTGCCCATATGCCTTATAAGAATTTAGCTGTTGAATTGTTAGAGCGATTACTCAAAGATGAGATTAAATCGAAAACAAAAACCAATGTCGTTCAAGAGAAAAAATTTAGCGATAGACTTCAAGCGACAATGAGCAAATACCATAACCGAGCCATAGAAACCGCCAAAGTGATTGAAGAATTGATTGCTATGGCAAAAGATTTTTCAAACGCTATGAAACACGGCGAAGATTTGGGTTTAAATTATGATGAAGTGGCATTTTACGATGCTTTAGCAGAGAATGAATCTGCTTTAAAAGAGATGAGCGATGAAATCCTCAAAAAAATAGCCCAAGAACTCACTCAAAAATTGCGAAGCAGTGTCAGTGTTGACTGGCAGAAAAAAGAGAGTGTAAGAGCACGTATGAGAAATCTGATTCGTGTCATTCTTATCAAGTATAAATACCCACCTGACAAGCAAATAGAAGCTATTGAGCTTGTGATGAAACAAGCCGAGGTTCTTAGCGATGTGTGGAGTGCCTAGATGTAATAAAAATACATCAAGGGAGAGTTTAAATGCTCTTCCCTTGGGTAAAAAAATAATCGTATAATCTTTGTATTCTCTAAAACTTAGAGCTGATTAATGACCACAACCGCTTGTTGAACAAGCACTAGCACTAGCACCACCATCAACACCGATAGTAGGCTGTATTGCTTCATTATTGGCTCCACCCTCTTCATTAACTTTCTCGATTACTATCCATAGTTTTTTTGCACTCTCTTGAAATCTTTTTGCCGTCTCAGACTCTGGCTTAAAAAACACAACAGGCTTACCCGCATCTCCACCTTCTCTTACGGCTGGCTCTATTGGTATCTCGCCGATAACTTGTGTATTAAACTTTTTAGCCAAAGGTGCTGTTGTTCCTTTTCCAAAAATATCATACTCTTTGTTTGTCTCTGGGCATATAAAACCGCTCATATTTTCCATAATACCAGCGATTGGAATGTGTAATTTTTGGAACATATCTAAACTTCTCTCAGTATCATCAAGAGCTACTTGCTGAGGAGTTGTTACGCAAATACCAGCAGTAACAGGAACACTTTGTGCCAAAGTCAACTGTGCATCTCCGGTTCCTGGAGGCATATCTATAAATAAAACATCCAAATCACTCCACAAAATATCTTTTAAAAGTTGCTCAATAGCCTTCATAACCATAGCGCCTCGCCAGATAAGCGATTGCCCCTCTTCCATAAGGCTTCCCATACTCATCATTTCTACACCATAGACAAGGATAGGCTTCACTTTTTGTCCAACTATTTCAGGACCACTGCCAACAACGCCCATCATACGAGGAACATTTGGACCGTAAATATCTGCATCCAAAAGCCCAACCTTTTTGCCTTGACTAGCAAGAGCGATAGCAAGATTTACTGTAGTTGTCGTTTTGCCAACACCACCTTTTCCGCTACTAACCATAACAAAATTTTTAATATGTGGTGCCATATTTTTGCCAGATTGAGAGTTGCTTTTTTGCGTTGGTGCTTTTGGCTGCTTCACTACAACATCCACTCTTTTAGCACCGACAAGTGTCACTTTTTTAACTATATCTGCTTTAAGCTCCCCCGCAACCTCTGGACTTGAGGACACGATATCCACCTCTATAAAAACATTATCATCTTTAACCTCTATATCTTTTACAAAACCAAATGCAACGATATCCTTCTCAAAACCAGGATATTTGACATCTTTAAGTCTCTCTAAAACATCTTCTTTATTTAACATCTTTTTCCTTTTTAGTTGTTTTTCATAATTTCTTTGGAAATCTTGTAAGAACAAAATTTTGGGCCACACATGGAGCAAAACTCTGCCTCTTTAAAGACATCTTGTGGCAATGTCTCATCATGATACTCTTTGGCCCTATCTGGGTCCAAGCATAGCTCAAACTGCTTATTCCAATCAAAAGCATACCTTGCATCACTCATGGCATTGTCTTTTTCTATTGCACCTTTGCGACCTCGTGCCACATCAGCTGCATGTGCGGCAATCTTATAGGCTATAATGCCTTCTCTAACATCTTTGGCATTTGGAAGTCCTAAATGCTCTTTGGGTGTCACATAACAAAGCATGCTCGCCCCATGCCATCCACCAACTGCCGCACCGATAGCTGAGCTTATATGGTCATACCCAGCGGCAATATCCGTAACAAGAGGTCCTAAAATATAAAAAGGTGCCTCATGGCAATACTCTCTTTCGATTTTCATATTTCGCTCAATTTGATTTAGAGGCACATGACCAGGTCCTTCAATAATAACTTGAACATCCTTTTCCCATGCTCGAAGAGTAAGTTCGCCAAGTATTTTTAACTCCTCAAGCTGTGCAGTATCGCTAGCATCATGAAGGCATCCTGGGCGCAAACTATCACCCAAGGACAAAGCCACATCATACTTTTGGCAAATCTTCAAAATTTCATCAAATGCCGTGTAGAAGGGATTTTCTCTATGATAATGCATCATCCACGCCGCCATCAAAGAACCACCGCGACTTACAATGCCCATCTTGCGTTTCGCCACAAATGGCATAAAACGAAGCAAAAATCCTGCATGTATAGTAAAATAGCTAACACCTTGCTGTGCTTGTCTCTCTATGACTTCAAGCATTTTTTCAATCGTCAAATCTTCAACTTTATTGTTAATATCGTGCAAAATTTGATACATTGGGACTGTTCCGATAGGCACACTCGCATTGGCAATAACTTCTTTGCGAATGGCATCCAAATCGCCTCCAGTTGATAAATCCATAATAGTATCGGCACCATATTTTTCGGATATCTTGACTTTTTCAACCTCAAGGGCAGGATCAGAGGCAAGTGCTGAAGAGCCGATATTGGCATTTATTTTACACTTAGCAGCAATACCTATTGCCATTGGCTTTAGATTGAGATGATTGACATTGGCTGGAATAATCATCCTACCTCTAGCTATCTCTTTTCTTATAAGCTCTGCGGATAGATTTTCAACCTCAGCCACATAACGCATCTCTTCGGTAATGATGCCTTTTTTTGCGTAAAACATTTGCGTTTTAACACTATCATTTTGTCTAAGTCTAACCCACTGCTCTCTCATTTGCTTCCTTCATTAACCCTTGCTTATGTAATGGCGGAATTTAACACAAAAAAGATAAAAAAAAGCTTTCGCAATGTATAATATTGTAACACTTAAGGAAAAAGGACAAAAGTTGCCCGAATTAACTCTTGTGATGCTCGGTGCTGGTTCTTCCTCTCGTTTTGATAAAAAAATCAAAAAACAGTGGCTCAGGGTAGAAGATGCCCCATTATGGCTCTTTGTAAGTGAAAATTTATCCCAAAAATACCCATTTAAAAAAGTCATTGTTACCTTTGCCAAAGAGGATTTGCCTTACGCACAGAAATTTAGTAACACATTGCACTGCATCGAAGGAGGTTCAACTCGTCAAGAATCTCTTCAAAAAGCACTCTTACATGTAAAGACTCCATATGTCTTAGTTAGTGATGTTGCAAGGGCATGCATAAGCGATAAAACCGTTAAAGAGCTTATCGATCAATGCGAAAAATACGATATTGTTGTCCCATATGTAGATATTTGTGATACCGTTATTTACAACAATCAAACCATCAACAGAGAAGATGTTAAGCTTATTCAAACCCCACAATTATCCAAAACAGAGGTTTTAACAAAAGCACTTGACACCAAAAAGCAATTTACCGACGAAAGTAGTGCTATTGGGGCATTTGGGGGGAAAGTAGGATATGTCAAAGGCGACAAAAGTGCCACAAAAATAACCTTTGAAGAAGATTTGTCCAATATTCCGTGCTTGAAAAGCCCATCATCAAACTCCTTTATAGGAAATGGGTTTGATGTGCATGCTTTTGAAGAGGGCAAAATAATGAAACTAGGCGGTGTTGTGATTAGAGAAGATATTGGCTTCAAAGCACACTCTGATGGCGATGTTTTAATTCACGCACTTATTGACGCTTTGCTAGGTGCCTCTGGAGCTGGTGATATTGGAGAGCTATTTCCAGATAGCGATGAAGCATACAAAGGCATAGACTCTGAAATACTACTGGAAAAAGTCTCTGCCTTTTTAACCAAAACAGGCTTTGAGATAGTAAACTGCGATGTAACAATTATGGCTGAGTTTCCAAAAATCTCTACATTTAAAGATGCTATTCGTTTCCATTTGGCAAAAATTATGGATATCGCCCCCATACATGTAAACATAAAAGCCACTACAACGGAAAAATTGGGCTTTATAGGAAGAAAAGAGGGTCTGGCTGTACATGCAAATGTGGTATTAAAATATTATGATTGGAAAAATATATGAAAATTCTTATTGTGGAAAACGAGATTTATTTAGCACAAAGTATAGCTTCAAAACTAACTGAAGTGGGATATCGATGCGAAATATCAACAAGCATTAAAGATAGCATTAGGGACGAAAAATATGATGCTGTTTTACTCTCTACAAATATTTCTGGACAAAATTTCTATCCCGTTATAGAAAAATACAAATCTTCTATCATTATCTTGATGATATCCTACATAAGCAACGATACAGTTTCAAACCCTATAAAAGCAGGTGCAAACGACTATATACAAAAGCCTTTTATGATTGAAGAGCTTATCAGAAAACTCCAGCACTTAAGCTGTTTTAACAATCTCAAAAGAGAGAATAAAACTTATAAAGAGTATATTGGAAATCTTCTTGAAATATCACAAGCCCAAAGCATAGATAAAAAAACAAAATTTCCAATCTTGCTTAAGACAAATTCTCAAAAACACTCCGATGCTATTGTTTTTAAGTTTTCACAATCTAACAATGAGCCTTTTACATTTATATCTTTGATGAGTGCCAATGCAATTGAAAAAATCACAAATTCCGCAAATGACGAATTACTTTATATAGTAGATCTTCAAAGCCTTAAGAAAAATGAAAAAAATAGGATTTTTAATATTGTATCCAACAAACGAGCCATTATTGCATCTACAAATACAGCAGACGAAGATGAAAACTCTGATATTTCAGAGATAAACATTGCCTCAGACAATAAAATACTTGACCAAGGCGAGATTTTGTCCATAGATGATTATGTACAATATGTAATCACAAATTTTCAAAACAAGTTTCCAGATACAGAACTATCTAAAAAACTTGGAATTTCAAGAAAAAGTCTATGGGAAAAAAGGAAAAAGTATGGAATCAACAAGAAAAAATAAAGAGATTTTTATTGACAAAGAAGCACTCGCAACACTTTCTTTTTGCAAAGAGGGCATTTTAAGTCCTGTTGATAAATTAATGACAAAAAAAGAGGCTTTAGAGGTTGATGCTACAGGTTTTTACAAAGGCAAACCATTTCCTTTTCCATTCATCATAGCACCATTTGGGCAAAAAAATAAAGACGTACTTCTCTCTGCAGAAAAAGGAGAGAAGCTATATTTTAATGTTGATGGAAAAATAAGAGGTCATATTATTGTAGATGAAGTTTTTGAGATTAACAAAAAAAGAAGAATAGAGCAAATTTTTGGCACATACGATGCAACCGATCCGGCAACACAACTTTTTCTTAAAAGACTAGGCGATATTTCTATTTGTGGTGAGTATGAGCTTGATTTTAATGACATTAAAAATATCAAGAAAGCCATAACCGAGGCAAAAGAAAAGACAGGCGCAAGCAATGTTTCTGCAGTTATGATTAGTGCGCAACCATTTCATAGAGCACACGAAAGACTGATTCGAGTTACTCTTGAAAAGTCAGATTTGGTTGTTATATTTTTACTAAAACCTTACAAGCAAGATGCCCTTTCTTACGAACTGCGTTATAAAAGCTTGCAATATTTTGCAGACCACTATTTACCAAAAAACAGAGTAGTTATCGTGCCTTTTGAAAACACCTATATTTTTGCGGGTTACAACAATGCTATTTTGGATAGTATCTGTGCACACAATTTTGGTTGCACAAAGCTTGTTTTGGGACAAAACCATAGTGGTATTGGCATGTATTACGACAAAAACGAAATCAAATCCATTCTAAATAAATACGACGATATCGGTATAGATGTTGAAATTATAACTGAGTTTGTCTACTGCGATGAGTGCAAAACGCTTGTAAGCACCAACACTTGTCCACATGGTCAACACCATCACATAAAATACCACTCAGAGTCTTTGATGGCTATTTTGTCTTCAGGAATGCTTCCTCCTGCAGTCTTAATGCGAAAAGACATCTCCGCACTACTGTTGAGCGAAATGTTTAAAAATAGATTTGAAAATATTGGCAAAATATATGATGATATCTTTCCAAATGCTGGACTGCTTGAAACTCATGATGAAAAAGATTTTTATCTTGAACTTATGAAATTACACCAAACCACCTCATTAACATAGGATTTGCAGATGCAAAAAGCGTTTTTGACATTTTTTTACACAGGGCTATCTCCTTATGCTCCAGGAACTGTTGGAAGTCTTTTGGGGGTCATTGCTGGAGTTTTGATTTTAACTTTTTTGCACCCTTCAACACTTTTTTTACTTACTATTTTGATAGTTATTTTAGGCATTAAGCATATCAATATTTATGAGAAAACTAGCAATACACATGATGACAAGACTATTGTTATTGATGAAGTTGCTGGCGTTTGGATAGCACTTCTCATAAGCCACGGAACATTAACACAAGCTGTTTTAAGTTTTGCATTTTTTAGGATTTTTGATATCTGGAAGCCTTCTATTATCGGAAAAATAGATACTAATGTCAAAGGCGGACTAGGCGTTATGGGGGACGACATAGTTGCTGGAATAGTTGCTGGAATTTGTAGTGCTGGAGTCTGGCAATTTATCTTAAAATTTTTATAACTCCAACTAATTGCCAGATGATATATCTAATATACCATTACCCGCTCTTTTGAGAGATTTTGGATTTCCAAAATAGGTAATATTTGCAACTCCATCCACCAACACATCCAAAGAATCAGTAGCATAAACTTTTATATCCGCAGTTCCAGATACCTGAACGGTTGTCTTTTGCGTCTCTAGAAGCTTTGCGTCAACTTGAGAGCTTCCATTTGCTACTAGCTTAAACTCTTGAGCTTTTCCATTGACAAAAAAAGAGCTTGCCCCATCAATAAAAGCAGAAAAATTCTTCTCCTTTAGTCCAGATACGTTTATCGTGCTAGACCCATGCTCTTTAACACTCTCCAGAGATGTTGCTTCTATATAAATCTTTATATCTTTTTTTGGGCAGATAGAGCCTTTTGAAGTTATAAACAAAGTCTCTTTTTCAACTTTTGATTCAACGTTTTTTTCAATATTTGACTCTACTTCTATTTTTAATTTTGGAGAAGAGGAGAACACAACAAAAACCTCGTAAACACCGTCTGTCTGGATGTGTTTAAAATTACCTATTTTTCTATTATAATTTTTAACATCCTCATTCCCCTCTATACAGCCTTGTGTTGCAAAAAGTGGCAAAAAAGCCAAAGAGAGAAAAAGAATAAAAAACAAACTAAATCTGAATCTCATCCTCTTATTCCTTTTATTTTTGTTTTACTTTGGAAAAATCATCCTCTTGGGCACCGAGTCCTTCTACTTCTACAACATCAGTATCAGAAACTATCTTCTCGCCCAACATGTCAGAAATCTCTTTTATATTGATGGACATCTTAATAAAAGCATCTCCGTCTTTGGTCCAACCATACTCTGAAACCTCCGCCATAAAAAGAGTTGCCATAACCTTTGTTTTGATTGAATCTGATTTAAGAATATAGTTTTCAACCGTTGTTTTACTCTCAAGAGAAAAACCGACAATTCTTTTCATTAGTTGTTTGTAAGCATCTATCTCTGCTGCTCTAAGTGCCTTGAGAGGACCTGCAGAAGCTGGTGTAGAGGTTCCAAAACCTACCCTTCTAAATATTTTTCCTTTAAGCTGGATAACATCGCCATTGATGTTTTCTATCTTGTCTAACTTTACAGTAGCAATGGCTTCAGCAATATCTTTTTGAGAATCATAAACTACTTTTTCAAAATTAACACCCTTTAGAGTCGAAGATGTTTTTGATTCCGTTTTTCCCTCAAAGCTCTCAGCAAGCATATCTTTAACCTCTTCGGTAGCTCTCAGTTTGAGACCGTGGATTGTCTCCACAAGACCTCTTTCTGCTGTTAGTTTCGCAGCATTGATACTCATTATTTTTTTATTACCAGCAAAACACTCTGATGAAAATAAAAAGACTCCGCACAGGACTACTAAAAAATATTTAATGTATCGGGACATTGACTTTTTCCTCCTTGATTTGAGTTGGTTCACTCTTTCTTGAAATCCCATTTTTTTGAGATTTGACAACAGCAGAGTTTTTATTTTTTATCTCGGACACACTATGTTTTATAACTTCCACAGAGTGTCCGGCTTTGTCCTCTTTGACATTTGCTTCAATATCAACAACCCCATCTTTTGGGATATTTGGCAAACTTTCGACCGCTTTTTTATTTATATTTTCAAGCTCATCAACGCTCTTTTCAACCATTACTTTGTTCCCGCAAAAAGCGAAACTAGATGCCATCAACAACAAAGCAACTGAAAAAAAGAGAGCTTTCATATACCCTACCAATCAGAATCACTAAGCATTCGCCCTATCGTAGCCTTGCTTTTAACTACTGTTTTTTTACTAGCAGTAGGAGCTGACTGAGCTGAAGTTTGTGTTGCTTGAGCTGGTGCACTTTGCTCTTGTTTTGGCTTTGCCTTTACTGCTTCTTTTTGCACCGGCTGTTGCTGTTGAACCACCTGCTCTTTTGCAGGCTGAACAACTTGCTGAACCGGCTCTTGGGGTTGCACATTATTATTTCCCATCGCCAACATCATTCTTCTTTGATAACCATCATTGTTTAGCGGTAGCGACATATATATTTTTTGTGCCAATTCCGCAGTTAAAGTGCCATTAAAATTAGGATCAAACTTTTTTGTTGCAGCAATAGTTCTAGCATCCATTACGCCATTAACCGAAACATCATTTCCATGAACAAAAAGCCACTCTTGAAGTGCAAGAATTTTTGTATTGTTTGACCACTTGTAAAAATTTTTAGCAAAATTTTGCAAAACAGTTTGATCAGGAAGTGCATCTGGTCCTAAAAGTCTCCAATATGGAATGCCCAAATATTTGCCTATCATCTGCATCATACTTATTTCAACAAGTGTTCTTACCGCATGATGTCTTCCTTGAACCTTCTTCAAGGAACCTTTTCCGCCAAAGTTTGCACCAAAAATTGTAATACCTAACTCTTTTTCTTTCATGGCTTTTTGAACTTCTATTGTATTAACCGTGTTCATTCTTGGAACACCAGCCATTGTTGCAAAATTAATCATATTAAAGTCTAATGTTATTCTTGCAAGTCCAGACTTTTCTAGATTGCTATAATCAAACCCAACAGATGATGATAACTGAGAAGGAATACCTTTGACATCCATGCTAAAGCCAGCATCTGTCCCATCTCCCTTGGTTTCCAATCCTCTATCAAACTCCGTAATGCCGCCTGTTATAACGACTTCAGGAATCATTTTATTTTCAAAACTTGAATACCCCGTTACCATTTGATTTTGCATAAAAGCAGGGTCGTATGGAATATAAACAACTCCACCACCTATAGAGTTAAGAGAGCTCTTAATCATCTCGGTAATGTCTCTTGGAATCTCTCCGCCTGTTGATCCGGAGGTGCCAGTATTATCTCCGATAGGGTTAGACTGTATTCTCAATTCTCCTGTGGCATAAATTTCAGTCATCAAGCCCAACTCTTGCAACGCTTGAGTATAATTGGTTGTTTTAGTTGCAGGAGCAGTCTCTTTAATAACCACATCTTTATCCTCTACTTTAGCGGGAGAGGAACATGAAACCAACACCAAGGAAGACATTCCAACAAATATTATTTGACACAGCCCTTTTGCATACTTTCTCAATTCTATTGAGAGATTACGGCTACTCATTTTTATAAACTCCTAACTATTATTTGAACGTTATTTTCCAACAATTGTTTTATCGCCCTTACTTTGGTCGATTATGATAATATCACCCTTAACATTTGTGCCGGCTCCCAATATAACACTATTCATGCTATTTCCGCCACTACTAGTTCCGCCTGATTTTCCGCTAACCCCAGCAGATGATTTTGATTTCATCTTGATATATGATATGTTTTTTTGCCCTTGAAAAACCTGATCATCTGCACTAATAGGATCGGCATCAAATTTGCCTATGCCATCGTCCAAATCACCAGCAACGCAGAAGGTAGCAGACAATACAAATGCTAAAAACAAACCTGACAGTTTCCACATATTTTTTACCTTTCAAATACTATCCCTGGCTTTCGCCAGGGATAAATTGCTTTTAAAACTATTTAATGCTAACAGAACCCATGTCTGCTGTATTGCCTGTTCCCATAGCAACGTTTGTTGCACCTTGAACATTTGCTTGATTGACAACAGTGCCTTTAACTCTTGATTTAGATATGTCAACTGAACCCATATTTGCAGTGTTGCCTGTTCCCATAGCAACGTTTGTTGCACCTTGAACATTTGCTCTATTAACCACAGTTCCTTTGACTTGAGACTTATCAATATTTACTGAACCCATGTTAGCCTTGTTTCCTGTTCCCATAGCAACGTTTGTTGCACCTTGAACATTTGCTTGATTGACAACAGTGCCTTTAACATCAGATTTGCTGATATTTGTAGAACCCATATTGGCCTTGTTGCCTGTTCCCATAGCAACGTTTGTTGCACCTTGAACATTTGCTCTATTAACAACAGTTCCCTTGACTTTAGAGTCACTAATGCCAACGGAACCCATTCTAGCTTCATTGCCTGTTCCTATAGCAACGTTTGTTGCACCTTGAACATTTGCTTGATTGACAACAGTGCCTTTAACATCAGATGCTGCAAATAAGCTTACACCACCTACCGTAAGCGCTATAAGCGCAAAACTAAATACTTTTCTCATTCCTACTCCTTTATTGGGTTTAGTTTTAATTTTTAAAAACTAGCTTTACACTACCTAGAGATAAATTCTACGGTAATATTATTTATTTTTGGCAATCCCTCTATGTTGGTTGAGACCTCAAAAAAACCTTTTGAACCATGCAAAAAAGGTGCACCGCCGTTAACATTTTCCTCAAGCGCTAATACAACATTACCTCCGTTATTAAAATATACTACAACATACCCTTTCACAGATGCGAAACTACTGTTTTTAACATATCCATTAACATTAAGCAAAGTCCCATCTGAAAATTTATTGACACTAAGATCAACAATCTCAAACTGGGGACCCACAAAAGTCCTCTCCCTGACACCAGCTCCTGCTCCATAGGCACAAGATAACACAAAGAAAAAAATAAACAATATTCGGAAAAACACCCTTTTTGCAAACGAAATATTCAAAATAAATCCTTTTCGTTTAATAAAACCCTACTTATGTTTTCTATCTATATCTTGAACACATTTTTGGACCAATCTTTGTGCCAAAGTATCCAAAGTAATAATCTTCTCTTGCCCGGAGGAAAAGCCTAAAATTCCACCGGCACTCCTTCCAAGCTCCATTTTATCCTCAAAATATCCAGTAGCTACTTGCTCACTTGTCTCAGCATCAAGTATCTTATAACGCATGCCAATAATCCAAATACCAGCTGACTCTTCCGATTGAACAGAGGATGCTACATTATCGGTAACAGCACCACTGCGACCACCCATCAAGGCTCCGGCTATTCCACCAAGAAACCTACCGTCAAATCCTCTGTTAGCATTTACTACAGGCTCTGCTTTCAAAACATCAAATTTCATAAACCATTTAGTGGATTTGAATTTTCCCTTCCTAAACTTCTTTATAGAGTCGGGATCTCCCATATTTACTGCTAAAGATATCTCATCCAACATAGGTCCAAGGTCTGATCTCTCCAACACTCTAAAACTTGCATTAGATAGCTCAATCTCAGCAAAATCCGCTATATTGTTAGTGGTAATCTTTTGGGAAAATGTCGCATTACTGCTCTTGATTTGACCAGGAATAACAATAACTTGAGGTCCTTTTTTGCCAGCATTTGCATAATCAATAGGCTGATACATAGCTTTATCTGCCTCCGCATTTACCGTCTCTGAAGAATTTGCCATAAACCCTCCTCCGCCACTTGCACAAGATGCAAAAAACAATGCAAATGCCGAAAAAAGAAATACTTTCAACAAGCCTCTTTGTCTTACCATAATCTACTCCCTTTTAAAAATTTTTTATTGACGATTTTATTTCTCTTGAATTCATCACACTACCGCCACTCTCAAAAGTAGCTATTTCTTTTACCTTATCTTCTGTTTTTTTTGTTTTGACAATACTATTTAATCTTTCAGGTGTGGCTTGTGCAACAGAAGTAGGAGGTAGAGACTCTAGTGTCTTTTGTATCATCGCCTTGTCCATTTTAGATTTAAATGAAATTTTTACAGCATTACCCTCTGCTGACATAAGCTTAAACGTATCTGCTCCTAGCTTTGCATTGAGTGGTTTTATAACCCCTTCATTTAACATAGAGCTAAAATTACCAGAAACACCACCAAAATCTATCTCATAAACAGAAATTCCATTTGCATTAAAGTTTCTAAAATCCACATTTAAAATCGACCTAAGACCCATAAATTCTTTTTTAAACATTTCTGCCGTATCAAAATCAGGCAAGCCTGCAATTTCAAGCTGGAAAGTCTTAATAGGCTGGTTTAAATGGTCAGTAAAAAAATCAGCCGAAAACTCTGTTCCAATAATATCTCCTATCTCCTCTATAGCCTCATCTTCAGTATTCCAACTCTTCTTTTTAGGTATTTTATTGTTAAAGTAAATCTCTTCTGATGTATGTCTATTTACACACTTCACACTCCAAGAGGTTAGAACAACCTTCTCTATAACAAGACCAGATGCTGCAAGTTTATGTTTTAAGCTTTTAAATTTAGCCTCTCCGGTAATTGTGAAATCTGGTTTTTTGGTAGGATCTTCGCTACTTGTTTCAGACCATACTGTATATCCAAATTTTTTAATTCGTTCTTTGAGTTTATTCTCTGCGATATCCGAACGCTCCTTATTTGCATTACCACCTCGCTCAGCATCTCTTGCTTGAATCAAAACCGATATTCTAGGGTTACCTTGGCTTTTAATAAGACTTATCCTTTGCGATTTTGACATATCATTAAGTGCTGCTTTAAGATCAGAAATATAAACCTCAGCCTTCATAAGCATGTGAGCAAAACCATCATCGCCAACCCAAGGACTTGACTCTTTTATAACCTGCTTAATAAGACCGCTTGACCTTGAAAAAACTTTATCTTCAAGCGTTACATAATTCTGCACCAGAGTTTGACTATCAACATAAACTCCAACAGCTTTTTCTATGATTTGTTTTTTTGCATCATTTCGCAAATCATCAACCATAATTCCTTTATCTTTTTTGTAGATATCAGCATTTGCATCTGCCAAACCCTCCGCAGAAACTACAACTGTCTTTTTCTCTTCTCCCAACACAGATGTCTGCAAAAACAAAGTACATACAAAAACAAGAAACAACCATCTCGTAAATGTTTTTAACATTTCTTAAGCCTCTTTATTTAATATCTTTTCTACAAAAATCACTGTATAACTTTGCAACTACCTCATCGCCCTCTTTTTCAACAAGTCTGCGAGCTGTTGAAAAAGTATCATTTCCAGAATAGGACTCATATGTTTTAGAAACTGTCGATATTGTCTTTCCGGATAAACTCGTTAGTGTAAATGTCATAGTTACAGTTACCTCTGCCACATTGACAACTCTGTTTTGTTGTGCCTGCGTAGATATAACTCCCTTAAGTAAAAAATTTGCAGACAATTTTTTGGCAGCATTAATAGCTCCATCAGTATCGCCCGCCATATAAGCCTCTACTTCTGCTTGAGCTATCTGGTTTTTTATCTCACTTTCGGTGTATATTCTAAGACCCAAATCTTTTAGCTTTCTATTTATAACTTCTGCCAAAGGACCATATTTAGACTGTTTTGCCGATATGCCACTTTGTGTTCTCTCGCCTATCATGAGAGCTATTTTTTTATTTTTAAGACTTTTCCCACATGGCGTTGTCTTTAAGTAAGCAATCTCCTCTTTCTTAACTGTTCTTTCTAGCTCCACCTTCTGCTCTTCTTGAGAAAAGGAAAAACTAGAGGAAAATAAAGGAGTTACCAAAAATGAAAAAATCGCAATTGCCCAAAAGCTCTTAGTGAGAAACAACTGAGCCGATACTTGAGTTTTGCTTGTAACCAACAGCGACATTTGTAGCCCCTTGAACATTTGATGCATTAACAACAGTTCCCCCCACGGTAACATTTTGCAAATCAACCGAACCCATATTTGCGGTGTTTCCATAGCCAGCCGCAACAGTTGCTGCACCTTGAACGTTGGAAAGATTTACAACACCACCCTTAACATTCGAGTTTTTTACGTTTATTGAGCCCATGTTTGCGGTGTTTTTGGAGCCAATAGCAACATTGGCGGCTGCTTGAACATTTGACATATTAACGACTCCGCCCTTAACATTAGAATTTTGCAGATTAATCGAACCCATATTGGCTGTATTTTTAGAGCCTATTGCTACATTGGTAGCACCTTGAACATTTGACAAGTTTGTTACAGCACCCTTGACGTTAGAGTTTTTAATATCAACAGAACCCATGTTTGCAGTATTTTTGGAGCCAATAGCAACATTGGCGGCTCCTTGAACATTTGACATATTGGTAACTGCACCATTTACTTTTGAGTTTTCAATAGCAACACTACCAACATTTGCAGTATTTTTAGAGCCCATAGCAACATTAGAAACCCCTTGAATGTTGGCTCTATTTACAACAGCACCCTTCACGTCCGAAGCAAATGCATAAGTTAAAAAACAACACACACCCACCAAAATATTTAAAGCTTTCATATCTTCATCCTTAAGTCTCTTTTGCGACAAAATATTAATTGCTAGACACAATAAATTATCCTACACTGTTGCTTAATAAATACTTGTTATATTAATAATAATTCATTTTTACCAACCCGTGGTTTCAATCGGTTATTTTTTTATGTGATATACTTTTAAAAACATAACGAAAGAGACTCTATGAAATCAAATATTCATCTTGAAAGCAGTCTTTGGATAGACAAGGAAAATCAGGGTTTTTTAGGAAAAGGTCGAATCGAAATTCTTAAAGGAATTGAAAAGCATGGCTCTTTGATGCAAGTTGCAAAAGAGATGAAAATGAGCTACAAAGCTGCATGGGATGCGCTAAGCGAGATGAGAAAACTATCCGAAGAGGAACTTATCATTACAAACACTGGCGGCAAAGGTGGCGGTGGAACAACCCTTACTCCAAAAGCAAAACACTACATCGCCATGTATGACTTACTGTATCAAGAACAGAGAAAGTTTTTGAAAAATATCGAAAACCACACGCAGGACATTGATGAATTAAAAGCGTTTTTAAAAAAATGCTCCCTCAAGACAAGTGCGAGAAATCAACTGTTTGGAAAAGTTTTAACACTCAGCAGGGGAAAAATAAACTCACATGTAACCATACAGCTTCAAGAAAACGTCATTATGTGTGCTAGCATCACAGATGAAAGCGTTAAAGAACTTGGTATCAAAAAAAATGCAGAAGTCTATGCACTTATTAAGGCTTCTTGGGTAAATATAGCTAAAAATGCTGAAACTAAAGAAGAAAATTTTAACTACATAGAAGGCTCGGTAAAAGCACTCAATATAGGCACGGAGTTTGTAAAAATATCTCTACATGTAGCCCCAAACACAACAATAACTTCAGTCATGAACAAAAGTGAATTTGACGCAAAAGACATTAAAAAAGGAGATAACGCCATAGCAATCTTCAAGACTTCTGACGTTATCATAGGCGTTTAAGAGAGTTTTTTGGCTCTCTTGTAAGATGCCTCTAGTGCTTTTATAAAGCTATCCCTTACTCTTCCCTCTTCGAGTTTTGCATACCCAGCCGCCGTTGTTCCCGCTGGCGACATCACTTTGTCTTTCAAAAGTGCAGGATGTTCGGTTTTTAAAACTTCGCCAACACCTTCAAAAAGTGCGGAGATGTATTTGTAGCTCAACTCTCTTCCAAAACCCAAATTGACCGCACCATCACTTAAAGCCTCAGCCACCAAAGCAATCCATGCAGGCGCAGAGCCAGAAAGCCCAGTTGCGATATCAAGCTCTTTTTCACTCTCAAGCCAAAAACACTGACCAATAGAGCTTAAAACCTTTATGGCATCATCTTTTAGCTCGTCATCTCCGCACAAAGAGGTTGCTGATTTTTGAACCATTGCTGCCAAATTTGGCATTGCTCTTACGTAAAATTTTGAGTCTATATTTTCCCTTAGTGTAGCAAGTGTCACTCCCGCCATAATAGATATAACACCTTTGGCATGACCAGTAGTTTTGAGTGATTTGAACGATTGGGGTTTAACAGCCAAAATAACCGTGTATCCGTCTAGTTTTGGTATTTGACTCACAATCTTAATGTCTGGATACATATCTTGCAACAATAAAACCCGCTCACTAGAAGACTCGACAACCGTAATATCGCTTACATGTAGCCCTTTGAGCATCGCTGCTCCCATATTTCCAGCACCAATTAAAAGTAATTTCATGATTTTCCTCTTATTTTTTTATTGCAACAATTATAGCACTTGTTTAAGCCATATCGGCGTATTTGAGTTACGCTTTGTTAATAATCAAAGATGTATAATCACGTTTTATCAACTATATTTTGGAGGAAAAATTGCAAAAACATACAATGTTCATCCTTCTTACATCCTTTTTTCTTTTGGGAGGTTGTGCTAAGCAAGAGCCGATTCCAACTCCTTTGCCAAATTTTAAATCTTTAAGCGAAAGTAGCGAAAAAAGCATTGAGTCAAAATGGTGGAAAGAGTTTGATGATGAAAACCTTAATCTTTTGATTGAAGAATCATTATCTCAAAACTTTACACTAAAAGCCGCCAAAGAGAGAATTTTACAAGCACAAGCAACCCTTAAATATAAAAGTGCTTCAAACCTTCCATCGATAAACGCATCTGGTGGCATAGGTCTTTATGACGAGGTAAAAGGTACAGAATCCAAAAAAGATACATATGACGCTTCCTTAAAAGCATCTTACGAAGTAGACTTTTTAGGCAAGAGAGATGACATAGACGCCTCTGCAACAGCCTCTTTTTTGGCCAGCAATGAGGCGATGCAAAGCGTTGCTATATCTATAGTTTCAGAACTTTCAACAGCTTGGTTTACACTTGCTCAAAAAGAGGAGAGCTTAACACTTTTAGAGGAGCAACTACATCTGGCCGACAAAATTCTTAAAATTGCCAAACTAAGACTAGAGAGTGGAAAAAATTCAATAACTGATATTTGGCAACAAGAACAATATATAAAATCCCTTTTGGCTCAAAAAATAGTCCTTCAAGAGGATGCTCAAGCACAAATCAGAGCAATAAATATATTGCGTGGAAAATCCCCCATAAGCGACCTTGCACTCAAACCAAAACTTATTGCCACTTTAAAGCCAATCGAGGTTGGAATTCCCGCTGTAAAACTTGTAAACAGACCTGACGTAAAACAATCTTTTTACAAACTACAAGCGTTTAATGCGGATATGTCAGAAGCCATCAAAAATCAATACCCATCTTTAAATGTAAGTATGGGTCTTGCAGTATCATCTTTACAGTTTTCCAAACTTTTAGATACTGTTATAGCAAGTGCTATTGGTGCATTAACATCAACACTTTACGATGGAGGCGCCAAAGAGGCATTGATAGAAAAAACTCGCTCTATTGCACAAGAAGAGGCTCACAACTACGCCCAAACAATGCTTAAAGCTTTTGGTGAAGCACAAGAAGCACTTAGGCGAGAAAATATGCAAATACTCTACATAAGAAATATTGACGAGCGTCTACTTTTGGCGGATAAAACATTTAAACGACAACAAGAAAAATACAATTATGGCACAACCGACTATCTGAACGTACTAACTTCTCAGCAAAGTCTTCAAACTTTAGAACAGACAAAACTTAGTGAACAGCTAAAATTGATTCAATATAGAATATCACTTTACCGTTCTTTGGGGGGCGGTTTTATCAATACAGATACTGCAAAAGCAACAGGAGATAAAAAATGACAACTAAACATATCATTGTAAATATAATCGCATCCGTAGCCATTGTAGGATCAGGTGCATATGTATCAAAACATCTTATGAAAACGGCACCAAAAGCCCAAAAACAACAGCAACAAAAACAACCAACTTTAGTACAAACCATCATCGCCGAACCCTCATCCGAAACCATAATCATAGAAACAACTGGAACAGTTGAGGAGGCAAAAAAAACAACCCTAAACGCAAATGTTTCAGGCAAAATAATCCAAACTAGCGAAAATATGATTTTAGGTGGAATATTTGAAAAAAACGAAGAGATACTCCGCATTGATCCACAAACATACGAAAATGCTTTGGCTCAAAAAAAAGCACAACTTATAAATGCCAAAGCCTCACTCCAAATAGAGTTGGGGGCACAAGAATCTGCAAAAAAAGAGCTTGAACTATCTGGCATCAATCCTAGCGAGATTAGCAAAAGTTTGATTTTGCGAGAACCCCAACTTGAACAAGCCAAAGCATCTGTTATGCAAGCCCAAACGGCTTTAAGTTTGGCGGAAAAAGACCTTTTAGATACAAAAATATACGCTCCTTTCAAAGGCATTGTTACCAAAAAATATACAGAAGTTGGCGGATATTTAGGAACTCAAAGCTCCATTGTGGATTTGGTTGGCGTAGATGAATTTTGGATCAAAGTCTCCATTGCATTATCAAATATGGAATTTTTTGATAATTTTAAAGAGGAGGCTCTGAGCAAAATAGAAGTCTGGGTAAAACCGAGCAATACCAAAAGTTCATTAAAAGGAAAAATTATTAAGTTCCTACCGGAACTTGACAGTAAAACAAAACAAGCCCAGCTTGTCGTTGCTATAGAAGATCCGCTAAACCTAAAAGCAAAAAACAAAGATAATGCCATAGTTCTACTTGGAGATACTGTAACACTTGATATAAAAGGGAAGACATATGATGAAGTTTATTCTATAGATTCTGCATATGTCAGACAAAATAATACAATCTGGATACTAGATAAAGACAATTTATTGCACATAAAACCAATAAATATTCTCTTTAAGGACTCTCAAAAAACAATTATCAGCGAAGGTATTTCGCAAGGAGATAAAATCGTCACAACATATTTGGGCACTCCAATAAAAGGCACAAAATACTCTACAGACTCAAACCCAAAAAATAAGGGTAAGCAATGATAAAAGATAGTTCCAGCATATCATGGATGGCACACAATAGGGTTACTTCAAATCTTTTAATGTTGGTGTTCATATTAGGCGGACTATATATGACAACAATTATTAAAAAAGAGGTTTTTCCAGAGTATGACTTAGACACTGTCACCATAGCCGTACCATACAATGGAGCCAGCCCTGAAGAGGTTGAACAAGGCATTGTCCTTGCAGCAGAAGATAAAATACAAGATATAGAAGGGATAAAGGAGATTGCCTCAAGCTCAAAAGAGGGACTTGCCACTATAACAGTAGAACTTCAAGATGGTTCTGACAGAATGAGGGTTTATCAGGACATTAAACAGAGAATTGATTCTATAACTACTTTTCCAGAAGATGCAGAAAAACCCACCGTTCAACTCAATGTAAAACGCTCAAGAGTATTAACCTTGACGTTGATGGGCGAAAAAGACGACAGACTTTTAAGGGAAATTGGCGAAGTTGCAAGAGAAAAACTTTTATTACACAAAAATATCAGTCAAGTTGAACTAGTCGGCTCAAAAGAGTATGAAGTACATGTAGAGATTAACGCCTTAACAATGGAAAAATACAACCTTTCACTTAAAAACATCTCCGACAAGATTGCCTCTCAATCAGTAGAAATCTCTAGTGGAAGCATACGAAGCAATGCTGGCGATTTGATGCTTAGAGTAAAAACTAGACGATATGATGCTCAAAACTTTGCCACACTTCCCATCTTAACAAGCACCAGTGGCACCATTGTAACATTAGGCGAGATAGCAAAAATTACCGATACATTTCAAGAGTCAAGCAATCTTTTTTTATTCAACAACAAACCTGCAATTGCACTTGAAGTATATCGTGTTGGGAAACAAACACCTCAAGAAGTGTCTAAAGCAGTAAGCGAAGTAATAAACGAAATGAATTCTGAGCTAAAAAAGCCTTTTGAGCTTATCATCAATCATGACATGTCAAAAGTTTATGACTCAAGACTTGAGCTACTTCTTAAAAATGCTTTTTTTGGACTTGCCTTGGTTTTGATTATTTTGGGTCTGTTTTTGGAATTCAAGCTAGCATTTTGGGTAGCAATGGGAATCCCGACTGCCTTTTTGGGTTCATTTTTATTTTTACCATTTTTTGGGGTATCCATAAACACAGTATCTATGTTTGCTTTTATTATATCGCTGGGCATTGTTGTGGACGATGCTATAATTGTGGGCGAAAATATTTATGAATACCGAAAAAGGGGGATGGGCTACAAAAGTGCTGCTATACAGGCAACAAAAGATATTCTTATTCCTTTAACATTTAGCATACTAACAAACATAGTTGCTTTTATACCCATCCTCTTTATTCCTGGAATGATGGGTAAAACCTTTTTAGTAATACCTATCGTCGTAGCAACAGTTTTTGCTATCTCTTGGGTAGAGGCACTTTACATATTACCTTCTCACCTATCCCCAAAAAAAGAAACTCCTAGAAAAGGTATTTGGCTCTACATGTGGGAAAAACAGCAAATTATCGCTAATGGGCTCAACTCATTTGTAGAAAAAGTATACAAACCATCTATTATATTTTTTATCAAAAATAGATATGCCACTTTTTTTGGTGGGGTAATTATTTTTGCTGTGGTTGTCTCTTATGCGATGAGCGGAAGAATAGGCTTTACCATGATGCCCCGTGTTGAATCCGATAGAGCTGTGCTTCAGGTAACTTTGCCCGTGGGAGTCCCTCTTGAGACAAGTGAAAAAATAAGCAAAAAAATACTCTCTGCTGGGCTTAAAACAATTCAAGATGCAAATGAAACAGATTTAAATCAGGGATACAGAGCAAAAATAAGTGAGAATGAAGTTGAAATCGTATTTTACCTTCAAGAAAGCTCTAAGAGAATCATCTCAACAGCACAATTTATCAAACAGTGGCGAAAAAATATTGGACAATTAGCCGGTATAGACTCAATGGTTTTTAAATCTGATATCGGAGGACCTGGGGGCGGAAGACCTGCTTTGACATTAGAGCTAAGCCACAAAGACTTAGAGATTTTAGATAAAGCAAGTGAGGAACTAGGATCTATGCTTGCACAGTTTTCAATGACTAAAGATATTAAAGATGGTTTCACTCCAGGCAAAAGACAGATAACTTTTCAACTACTTCCTCTTGGCGAAAAATTAGGACTTAGTGCATACGAAATCGCCAGACAAGTCAGATATGTTGCATACGGCAAAGAGTCACTTAGAGAGCAATATGGACGCAACGAAATGAAAATCATCGTAAAGCAAGAACAGAGCGAACGCATAAGCGAAGCAGATATTGATGAGATAAAGATAAAAACTCCAGATGGCTCATTTGTAAGGCTTGGTGATGTTGCCAAAAAAGAGGAAGGCAATGCCTATACAACCATATCAAGAAGAGATGGTAGAAGGGTTGTAGAGGTTACTGCGAACGTAGAGCCAGAGAGTAAAACACCAGAGATTATCGCCTCGTTAGAGGAAGAGTACCTGCCTAAACTTAAAGAAAAATATCCAGAACTTCAAATCTCATATCAGGGCAGGCAGGCAGAAACTCAAGACAGCATGAATAATCTTAAGGCTAGTTTCGTGCTTGTTTTAATTGTACTTTATCTAATGTTGGCAATTCCATTTGAAAATTATTCGCAACCTTTAATTATTATGCTAGCAATTCCATTTGGTGTTGTTGGAGCATTTTTGGGGCATATCTTTCTAGGATATAGTTTGAGCATTATAAGCATTATGGGTATTGTCGCTCTCTCTGGGGTTGTTGTAAACGACACTCTTGTTATGATAGATTATGCGAACAGAGTGCTAAAAGATGGTAAAAATCATTTTGAAGCTATTGTAGCTGCATCTACAAGGAGATTTAGACCTATAATATTAACAACTCTAACCACCTTTGGAGGGCTTGCTCCAATGATTTATGAAACATCTATTCAGGCTAAATTTCTTATTCCTATGGCTATTTCACTGGGCTATGGAATTCTGTTTTCAACAATCATTTCACTTATTTTAGTACCAGTTATTTATATGATTTTGGAAGATTTTAAGCACTTTTTTTATGGCGGAAAAGATGAAGTTCAAGAAGCATTGCAGGAGGGTTAGCTCTTCTGCAAATAGTTACATGTAAGATATCGAAATAAAAACTTTGCTACAATAATCAAAAAATAAGGTTAGCAATTATGGGTTCCTCAAAAAGAGAATCTGAGACATATGACAATGTTGCCTCTTTTTTAAAAAACAATCTAAAAAGAAATCTTTTAGAATCAAAATTTCAACTTCAAAATTTTTTACGCACCAAGCATCCAGAAAACCTTCATCAATATAGAGTAGCAATTCGCTCTAGCAGATCAATATTTCGTGAATTTAGCAAATTTTGCGATGATAAAAGATACAAAATAGTTAATGCAATAATGAAAACTTTACAAAGAGAGACAAACCACCTTAGGGATTTGGATGTTTTTTTGGAATGTATGCAAAGCTATAAAAAAATTCAAAAAAAAGAGTATTTTGAAAATTTTCAAATCATACAAGACAAGCTTCAAAAACGACGAGATAAATGTTTTTTAGAGTTTAGAGATAAATTTGAAACCTTGCATCACAACGAAGCTTTTGACGCAATTGCTGAACTTCAAGAACACGAACACTTTTTCTCACAAAAAGCCAAAGATGACCTTCAAAAGCACAT
This sequence comes from Sulfurospirillaceae bacterium, assembly GCA_028692875.1. Taxonomy (GTDB): domain Bacteria; phylum Campylobacterota; class Campylobacteria; order Campylobacterales; family Sulfurospirillaceae; genus JAQUWL01. The sequence continues at coordinate 4,351 of JAQUWL010000019.1, read as the reverse complement.
CCAGAAAATACTTCAAAAAAGGATTAGCAAAATTGCTAAAATCTCCAAAAAATTAAATGCCAACTCTCAAAATGAACTTTTTCACAAGCTAAGACTTAACTATAAAAAAATACGCTACACGATAGATGCGTTGTTGACTGAAAATAAAGAGGAAAAACTAAAAAGACTTTCCCAATCTATTAAAACAGTACAAACATCATTTGGGGAGGTTCAAGACAAGCATACACAACTAATGCTTATTGAAAAATATACCCACAAGCAAAGCGAATGTTTTGAAAATATAATAAATATTTTAAAAGAAGAGCTTGCCATTGGAAAACAAAAGTGTGTAGAGCACTCTCAAAAAAGCGATATTGAGGCGATAAAAAAAGAAATTAAAGAGCTTTTTTAGATAAAAACCTTAAAAAAAGATATCCGACAACTCCAGAAAGAAATGAACCCAAAAGTATTGCCAATTTGTCAGCATAGCCAAAAATATCTGTATCGTTGTACGCCAAAGAGTCAACAAATAGACTCATAGTAAACCCTATACCGGTCAAAATAGCAACTCCATAAATCTGACTTAAATTACTTTCTCTGGGAAGAGAGACCAATTTAAGCTTTATGGCAATAAAGCTAAATCCAAAAACGCCAAGTTGCTTCCCTAAAAAAAGCCCAAAAATTATTCCCAAGGAGACATCGGATGAAATAGAGCCCAATGAGATATCTCTCAAATCAACCCCAGCATTAACAAACGCAAAGAGTGGTAAAATTAAAAATGCCACCCAATAGTGCAAGTCGTGCTCCATCTCTTTAAGTATTGAAAAACGCTCACCATTTGGTCTTTTAGAATAAAGTGGGATACAAAATGCAAGAGCAACTCCAGCGATAGTTGCGTGAACTCCTGATTTTAGAACACTAACCCATAAAATAGCTCCAACTAAAATATAAGCGGCTTTTTTGATTACATTTAGTCTATTCATCACAATCAAAACAACCAAACACAAACAGGATACAATAACAGAAGTCATAGATAATTTGCTCGTATAAAAAAGCGCTATAACAACGATAGCCCCAAGGTCATCTATTATAGCAAGCGCCATAAGAAAAATTTTCAAAGAAGGAGGAACTCTGTTTCCAAGCAAAGAGAGTATGCCTAAAGCAAAAGCTATATCCGTAGCAGTAGGAATTGCCCATCCTTGAATAGCGAAGCTGTTTGTATGGTTAAAAAAGATAAAAATAAGTGCTGGCACAACCATACCGCCAAAAGCACCTATTGCAGGCAATATTATCTGTTCCTTGCTGGAAAGCTCACCCTCTAAAAATTCTCGCTTTACTTCAAGTCCAATAAGAAAGAAAAAAATCGCCATCAAGCCATCGTTTACCCAAAGAAGAAGTGGTTTAGATATGCCAAATGAGCCAAAGCTTACCTGAACAGGAATATGTAAAAAGTTAGTATAAAAATCTGTCATAAAACTGTTCTGAAGAAAAAGAGCTGTAATTGTTACAAAAATAAGAATAACTCCAGACGCAGACTCTTTTTTTATAAATTCTTCAATAGCACTAAGCAATTCCAATCTCCTTTTTTACTATTTTTCTTCCAAATGGCTTAAATACAATAACAAGCAATGGCGAAAATATAAGATCTGAAACAATCGCCATCAATAAAACAAGGACCGTAAGCAAACCAAATATCAAAGTTGGAATAAAATTGGATGTTACCAGCACCAAAAAACCAACAATGGTAGCAAGAGAGTAGTAGAACATTCCAAACGCAATGGTGGAGTGTGCTCTATGCATTGAAGCAACATAATCCCCATCAACTTGCAACTCTTCTCTGAAGCGATAGTAGTAGTGTATAGTATTGTCTACTGTTATACCAAGTGCTATAGATGCGATGGTAATGCTCATCATGTCTAGAGGAATATTTGCAACTCCCATAATGCCAAAAATCATACTAACAGGAACCATATTGACCGTCATGGCAACCATAGCTATTTTTAAAGAGCGAAAAAGAAATAAAAACATAGCACCCAAAGAAAGCACTGCTAACCCAAGAGTAGATATTTGAGATGAAAAAAGAGATTGAAGCATATTGTTATACAACACCATCATTCCTACCATATCGAAGTTTTGCCTCTCAAGCCCAACTTTGGTCTGTAAATCTTTTTCAATACTCTGCAATAGCTCATGGCGTCTTAGTTTAGGATTTGAATCTACAATGCGAATAACAAAACGAGCTTCATCTTTTTCAATATTTACATAAGGCGACAATAGTATTTTTTTATATTGAGAAGGAAGTTCGTTATAAAGCAATGCTAATTCAAAATTATCAAAGTCTTTGCCATCTTTTAAGATACGTCCTACTTTTGAGAGTGTACCCAAAGAAGATACATTTCCAACCTCACTCAAGGACTCAAGATAGTCATGCACCTTAAGTATGGTCTCCATTTTTTGTGGCGTAAACCAATATTTGGCATCGTTGCTAGTCTGCTTAAACTCATCGTCAAATTCATCAACATCAACACTTTTTTGTGGCTGAGCAATGGTTTCGTTTTTTGGAAATCTAACAACAATCTCCAGAGGCGTCGTACCCCCTAGATTATTGTCTATCTTTTTCATACCCTTATAGATTTCGGTACTCTCTTTAAAATAATTAATAAAACTATTTTCAACAACAAGACGAGTCACTCCATACAAGCTAAAACATGCAAGTCCAACCACTACTGCAATAATAATTTTTTTGTAATGCTCAACAATATAGGCAAAAGTGGTGTTTAGGGTAAAGACATTGTCAAATGTCAAAACAGGCTCTTTCTTTTCAAGAAGAATCATAATAGAAGGAAAAAGAAGATAGGTCACAATCAACGAAACAGTTACGCCGATATTCATCATATTGCCCAAATCAACAATAGGCAAAATGTCACATGTCATAAGTGAACCAAATCCTGCAACAGAGGTTAAGATAACAAACACAGAAGGAACACTCATTCGCTTAAGTGTGGTTTCTATTAGCTCTTTTTGTGACATGTGAGGATAAACTCCATACTCCTCACGGTAAGAGACAATAAGATGAATAACAAGCGAAAGTGTCGTGATAAGCTGCATCGCAATAAAATTAGATGATATTACAGTTACCTCAAGCCCTAAAAGTGCATTGATACCAACTGTTATAACAACCGCACTAAAAGAGGCAACGATAGGCAGAACAACAAAGCGTATTTGCCTAAAAATAATCCATAAAATAAAAATCATAATCGCTAAAATAACTCCACCATAAATCTCAATATCACTTTTAACAAAACCTATCATATCATCAGCAACCATCATGACGCCACCTAAAAATAGATCACCCTCGCCCTTATAGCTGTTCATTGTGGTTCTAACATTTTCGATTAGTTTGTGCGTATCCTCGCGAGAGCTATCCCTGTATGTTTTAAACTCCCTCTTGATGGTTTCAAATCTCTCTTTCTCTTCTTTGCTTAAGGCTCTCTCTTGCTTGAGTACCAAAAAAGCATTTCTGGCACTCAAAAGCTCTGTATATTTTGTATCTTCCTTGAGATTTACAACTATGGCGGTCGTTTTAAAATCAGCACTAACTAAGTTTTTTGCATATAACGGACTAGTTGTTAACTCTTTTTGTACGAGCGTTTTATCAACAGTTGGGGACTCTAGTGTTTGTATATTTCCGACAACCTCTTGTATGGGAATTGGAGGGCTTTGAAGCAAGGGAACATCCAAAATAGAGGTAATACTCTCTATGCCCTCGATTTTCAACAAAGACTCTTTTAGATTTTTAATATTCTTAAGTGTTGCCTCACAGAGAAGATGCTCTTTTGGGCTAAAAGAGATAAATAGATAATCAGGGCTAGAGTAACGCCCATGTACTTCTCGTGTTAATTTTAAATCTTGATCATTTTCCAGCAAAAGAGTTTCGGCTGAAGCGTCAATGCTTAGATATTGCCCATAATAACCAAAAACTCCAGTTGCAATGGCAACTGTAAACAAAACCATCTTGGCGTTTGTTGTGATAAAATCAATATATTTTTGTAAAAACATAGCTTAGCTTTCACTCCTAATTTTGTTGTACCTAATTAAATGACGATGGATGATATTTTGATGTAAGAGTTTTGGTGGCGGACAGGTAAATACATCATGTAAATCCTTTGAAAGTATCATAGCTATCACATCCTAAAAACTGTCATGTATTTTAACACAACTAAGTTGAATAGTAAATTTTTTACTAACTGTATAAGTTCAGAAACATATGGCACTCTTTAGAGGAGCAATAAAGAGTGCGAGATGCAAATAGATTATTTGTTTAATGGGATAAAAGGGTATGCACAATTAAAAAGATTTAGCTATCTTTTTG
>JAQUWL010000018.1 GCA_028692875.1 Sulfurospirillaceae bacterium | reverse complement strand
GAAGTTCTTCTTTATTTAAAATGTTCATTTGTAAATCCTTTGAATAAATTTACCAGATAAAGCAACTTTCAAGCCTTCCTGATAAATTAAATTTTTGGATTTACACAGTTATTTTGACACTACCTAAATATTAAAGAACTTATTGTTTTCTGATAATTCAAGAATTACATTACCATTAGTTTTATATTTTGAATAAATCATTTCAATTTTATCATAAATAATTGGTACAATAAATTGTCCGTTGATATTATTTGAAATATTAAATAACATTTCAAGTTTATTAATATCAATTAGCTCAACCTTGTCGTGGGCTACAAAATGTGGAAAATTAAAGTTTAACTTATTTATAAAGTCTATGTATGCTAAATCAAAAGCTGAAACAATAGCTTGTTTTTTACCACTCCCCTCATTTCCTCCTACATTTTTAGTGTAAAATTTAATTGGATCTTCTTCTGGGTTATAAGAAACAAAAAACTCAGTATCATATAAAAGTTTTGAGTATGCACTAAATGACTCATTAAAAATAGCCAATTTATTATCAAAATCTTGCAAATTTTCATCTAGCTCTTCCTTTAGTTTTGAAAGACTATCCTTAATAGTGCTTATCTCTGTTTCTAATTTTTCCAATTCATATAACAGTTTTTCATCTTGTCCTTTTTTTTCTGCCAATTTTTCTATTTGTTCATTTAATTTTGTATATTCCGCCAAAGAACCCGTTTTTGAAAGTTTCACCATAAGTTGTGAATATTGAGCAGATAGTTCATTTCTATTATTTGATAATTTCAATATTTCTATTTCAAATTTTTCTATTTTATTGTTTAGATAATCCATTTCATTTTTAATCATCTTATTATGAAAAGCTACAACATCATCAAAACTTTTATGTAATTCACTTGAGTAAAATTTTGCTTCATCATATAATAATTTTAGTGTTTGGGTATCACCCTCAAAAATACCATCATTAAGTTCGTTTAATTTATTTATATTGATAGTCTTTTTTAAATTAAAGTCAGAAATCTTTTTTTCTATTTCCATAAGATTTAATTGAACCTTTTTTAATTCCTTTTCTTCCATTTCATATTTATCATCAAGTTGGAACTGTTCTCTTTGTTTATAAAGTTTCTCTAGATCTTTTTTTGTAATCTCTAAAATTTGTTTTAAATCTTTTGCGTTAAATCTTGAACCAAGAGCTTCTTTTGCTTTCTTTTTTCGTTTTAAATCAAGTTCCAATTCACTTTTTGATTGTAATAATGTCTTTGCATTAAATCCAAATAAGAATAAATGTATTTTTTCATACTCACTGCTTGAAGTTGTTGGGTGTAGATATTTTAATACATTACTTACTTGTTGTTCATCTTTTCTAATAAATTTAGGTATTAATTGTCTCAAAGATGGCTTTTTGCTCAGATTATTAAAAAATATTTTTTTTAATTCCGTATCAAAATCTCCTTCTACAACTGAATCATTTATCAATATCTGATTATTAAATGTAAATCTTTCTTGCTCATAAATAACTTCTCTTGAAACTTTATATATTGCTTCTGAGGTGCTGTCCTTAAAAATTACTTGAAAAGTAGGTTGTTTATTTTTAAAAAAATTAAAAATATCTTCATTTATTGAGTTTTTAAATTCTTTATCTATGTATAGTTGTTCAAGTTTACCATTTAAACAAAAATCGATACATCTAATTAATGTTGTTTTACCTATATTATTTGTTGTTCCACTTTCATTATTGATACCTACAACAAGATTTAAGCCTTTAGGATTGAAATTTACTTTTCGTACTTCATTATCAAGATAATCTCTAATAATTAATTGACTTAAGAACATTTTACTATAAATCCATCTTGTGTAATTTTTATAGAATTAATTAAATATAACCAGTCTAAAATCAAAACAAATTTTTTAAATTCAATATTTTGATATTTTTTAAATTGTTCATATAGCTCAAGAAGCGTATATTTAATATTCTCTCTTTTCAAAAGTTCAAGTAATTTTCCACCTAAAAAATAAAGACTTTTTTGAGGATTTCTCTCTGTAATGATCATAAATTAATCCTTGGCGGTTTTTGATATATTTTGCATTGAGCAAATACATAAAATACAATATAGTGAACACCACTAATATCATCCAAATTTAGTTTTGAGTGCATTTTCAACTCTTGTTCTATATCTTCTAATATATTATCTAAAACTATATTTGTATCACTATCTTTTGAATAATGTTTTATATATTTATTTTTAATATATGTTATCAAACGCTTTTCAAAAGTTAAGTCCTCTTCGATGATAATATTTACTTTATTCTTTACAAGATTATAATTTTCCATATAATCATCAAAGAAATCTTTATATTTTGATAATTTATTATGATCTATTTTATCTTCAATTGTATATTCTATTGTATCAGGTTTTTCATATTGAATGTCAGTTGTAAAATGAGAAAGTCCCAATAAAACATTTCCAATTGCTGACTCGTGTTTTATAGATTCAATCATATAAACAGAAGATAAATCAAATAAATCTCCGCCCGCTGTTTTGTTATTTGAACCATTTACAGAAATATTTTGTTCATCATTAAATAGTGCCATTATTACCACCAGCAGTAGAATTTCCATCTCCATTTACAGTAATATTTTGATTTTTAATATTAAGTTTGTGACTAATCTTTATAACTTTTGTAGTAGCAAAAATAGCTAATAGCAAACCAACTATACTACATAATCCAGTTATTAATAAAAACCAATCACTTGTTACTATTTCGTGCATATATAAAACTACCTCTCATAAAGACTTAAATATTTACATTTTATCATAAAACTACTTCAATCATAATTTGATATTTTTCTCCTTAAAAACCTTGCTCGGATAAGTTAGATAAGTAATTTATTTTCGGATAAGTCCTATTTTAGGGTTATTAAGGGAAGAGAGATGATTTAGAATAGGTCTTTTAGCTCTCGGATAAGTTGCCAAAGTGCTAAACTTGCCAAACTCCTATTTTAAGGAATTTGTACTTGCTAAAGTGATTATACATCCAAAAAAAAGATATGCAATATTTGAGATATATTTTTATATACAAAAAGAGGATATTTTAGGCTTCAAATTCGCTCTAAATTCGCTCCAAAAATTTCTTAAATTTTAGTATTTTTAGAGAAATGAAAAATGAAAGCCCCTTGTTTTCGTGGTATTATTTCGGAAATTTACAGAAAATATGTGTTTTCATAATAGACTCGTATTTTCATTCATAAACCCCTTAAAATCGTTACTTTAAATATACTAATTATCAAACTTGACCATAAACTTGTCTATTAATTCTAAAAAAGCAATGATTTTTAAAAAATATTTTTTGATTAAACCCCCCCAATAAAGGGGTTATTACTTGTTTTTTTAAGTCAAAAAATATCATCGTAATAAACTCGTATCTGCACCTTGTAACCACCTATTTTTAGGGCTTTAGCACTTCTCATTCAGAGAAAGTGCCCATAATCGTGCCCATTTTTTCAATATTTCTTATTCTTACTTCATCATCTTCTTTGATAAATTTTGTATATGTTGAAAATGTAATTGAGACATCTTTATGTCCAAGCATATTAGACACCCAAACAATATCTGCACCTCGGCTTATCATCTGTGAAGCAAAAGTATATCTTAAATTATACAATGGGTCTCTCTTTCACACCGCTTTGTTTTATAATCTCTCTAAATCTCTTTCCTATGATGTCATGACCATAAAAAGATTCATTTGATTGATTTAAGAATATGTATGTTGCATCAAATGTGAGTTTCTTTTGCTCAAGCAGTGCTTGCTCTGCATTTGGAGATATTCCAGTGCAAATGTGTCACTTTCATCAGACTGCTATTATCAAGAGATATTTAACCAATAAACCAAAATTATAAGCTTCAATTGACTTATTGAAAATCTGTCGTAAACTTACTTTTTAACTCAAGAGAGATTTACAGATGCTTTAAAACTATGGCATTTAAAATACAAATCATTTCTTGAAGAAAAAAACTTTGAATGTTAAAACCAATAGACCGACACCAACGCATGCTAGATTAGTAGCAGCCCATAGAAGCTTGAAAACAAATCTTCCCTATCTGTTCACGTACAAAAATCACAAAGAATTTAAAATCCCAAATACGACCAATCACTTAGATGGTGGTGAAATATTTTCTATTTTCCCTCTCGGATACGGCTAACGCTCTTGCCACCTATAACATAGTTATCTGTCGATACTTCCTCGATAATAACGACCGTACTTTTCTCTCCACGTCCAAAGATACGCACAAATGCACTTGTAAGCTCTTTTGCAAGGGCTTCTTTTTGCTCCTTTGTGGCTCCACCATCTTCATGGGTCATTTTCACATTGATAAAAGGCATAAAAACTCCTTAGACGTTAAAGTAAAGTGCCTCGCCGTGGTGCATCACAATGGCTGTTGTGCTTTGCTCTGGATGGATTTGAAACGTCTCACTCAACGTGATACCAAACTCTTCAGGTTTAAGCAAATCAAAAATCACTCTCGTATCGTCCAGATGAGGACAAGCTGGATACCCAAAAGAGTAGCGACAACCAACATAGCCTTTCATCTTCACATCCCTCAAGCTATTGCCCTCGTTTTTTGCGATACCCAAATCCAAACGTATCTGTTTATGCACTATCTCTGCCAACGCCTCGGCTAACTCAACGCCAAGACCGTGAACAAAGTAGTATTCGCTAAAATTGCCCGCATCATAAAGCGTTTTCTCATACTGCGAAAACTTACTTCCCGCACTCACACATGTCAAAGCCACTACATCATGAGAAGAAGAGGCGATAAAATCGCTCAAACATCGAAAAGGTGCTTTTATCTGACGTGGAAAATCAAACTTCTTTATCGCCCTGTTCTTTACAAGCTCAATAGGCTCATTATTGACCTGTTCTTCACTAAAATACCCCTCGCTCTCATCAAAAAGATAAAGAGTGTTTTCACTAGAGCGCGCTGGATAGTAGCCGTAGATGATGGTCGGCTCAAAAAGCCCCAAACGCTCAATGTCAGCTTTAATCCGCTCATAAGCTGGCCACAAAACCTCATCAAGCTGTTTTTGTTTCTGTTCTTTGCTTTGCCCTTTACCGCTGTATCCCCAACGCTGTGCAAACAAAATCTTATGATTTATCCACGAATACGCTAGTTCCTTAACATCACTTTTTAGTACTCTTCTGCCCCAAAATGGAGGAATCGGCATATTTATATCACGACTAGGCATTGAGATATCACTTAGAGGCGGTATATTTTCAGGCTCTTTTTTTTCTATCTTTTTCAGATTTTTATCCACAACTTTGCCAAAAGCCGTATTGTGATTTTTCGCCTCAATGCGACTCATCGCCTCAAGCCCCTCAAACGCATCTTTACAATAAAAAATAGGTCCATCATAAATCGGTCGGCAAAAATCCTCCACAAAGTTATCCGTAAGTGCTGCTCCGCCCAAAATAACAGGAATTTTGATACCCAACTTTTGCAATGTTTCAAGATTTTCTTTCATAACATTTGTCGATTTGACCAAAAGACCACTCATTCCGATAGCATCAGCATTATGCGTCTTTAAAGCCTCCACAAACTGCTCAATTTCTGCTTTGATGCCGATGTTTATAACCCTGAAACCGTTGTTGCTAAAAATGATATCCACAAGGTTTTTACCCACATCATGCACATCGCCCTTGACCGTTCCCAAAACCAATGTTGTCGTGCTACTCTTTTGGCTTTTTGGTAAATACGGCTGAAGAAAATCCACCGAAGCTTTCATGACTTCAGCTGATTGAAGTACAAAAGGGAGTTGCATTTTTCCACTTCCAAAATACTCTCCGACAACCTTCATCGCATCAATCAAAACCTCGTTTATAATAATTTCTGGGGCTATCTCATCTTTTGCACTTGTTAAAAGAGCCAGCATACGCTCCTTGTCGCCATCTATCAAAAGTTTAGAGAGTTTTTCACGAGTGCTTAGACGATTAAATTGCTCGTCATCCTCTTTGCTAAGCTCTTTTGCATCTGCAAAATGGTCAATAAACGCAAAAAGCTCATTTCCATCACCCCTGCAAAAAAGCAAATCTTCACAAACTTTTTTATCAATTTCGCTTATTTTGTGCATTGGAATCGTATTTTTAACATTGACTATCGCCATACTTAACCCAGCCTCGACGCAGTGGTGTAAAAATACAGAGTTTAGATACTCCCTCGCATGTTTTGCCAAACCAAAAGAGATATTTGAAACGCCTAGCACAAAACTCACTTCTGGGTGCATTTTTGAAAACTCTCTAATCGCTTCAATCGTTTGAATGGCACAATCTTTATACTGCACATCTCCACTGCCCACTGTAAACGTCAGCAAGTCAAACACCAAATCCGTAGACTTTATGCCGTGCTTACATGTAGCCCTTTCGTAAATCCTCTGAGCGATGCGTATCTTATCCTCTTTTGTTTTTGCCATACCCTTCTCGTCGATACTCAAACAGACAAGTGCTGTTCCAAAACGCTTCGCCAAAGCACAAACTTTGTCAAATTTTTCCTCTCCGTCCTCAAGATTTACAGAGTTGATGATAGGTTTTCCGCCAATATGCTTCAAAGCTGTTAATAGTGCGTTGTATTGAGTAGAATCTGGCATAAGTGGAAGGGTTATCTTTTGGGCATAACGACTCACAACTCGTAGCATATCGACACTCTCATCACGTCCCGCAAATCCCACACTCACATCAATACCGTGTGCTCCACTTCTTACTTGCTGTTGTGCAACACTCAAAGTTCCATCATAATCTTCTGCCAAAAGTAGCTCACGAAATGCTTTTGAACCCGTGGCATTACTTCGCTCGCCGATTAGAAATGGTGCTGGATTTTGCTTTAGGGCTCTTGTTTCAAACAAAGAAGCCAATGACGGTGTTATAACACCAACTGGAGGCAATGGTTTTTTGCCCTCAACTTTTTTGGAAAGTTCCAATATATGCTGAGGTGTTGTTCCGCAACATCCGCCCAAAATCGCCACTCCGTCAATCTGCGTAAATCCCTCTTGAAGCTGTGCAAACTCACGAGGTCCCATCGGATAAAAGGTATAACCACCCCTATTTTGAGGAAGTCCAGCGTTAGCGTGTACGCTGATAGGTCTATCCCACATATCGCTCAATGTCTTCACATGTTTTTCGACCTGCTGAGGACCAGTGCCACAGTTAAAGCCAAGACTTAAGATATCAAAAGGCTCCAAAATAGTCGCTATTGTCGCAGCATCCGTTCCGATAAGCATCGTTCCACTAAGCTCAATTGTAACCGAAACCATCACTGAAATCTTTACATGTAGCTCATTTTGTACATCTTCTATTGCGTGAAGTGCAGTTTTTATCTGCAAAGGGTCTTGTGCTGTCTCAATCAACAAAACATCTGCTCCACCGTCAATCAAACCTTTCACGCACAGCACATAGCCCTCATACATCTCGTCATAACCGATATGCCCAAGTGATGGCAATTTTGTACCCGGCCCCATCGCCCCCGCAACAAAGCGAGGTTTTTGAGGTGTTGAAAACGACTCACACACTTCCTTGGCAAGTTTCGCTCCTGCATACGCCAACTCATACGTTTTTCCAGCAATGCCATAGTCCTCAAGAACCCACGGCAAAGCACCAAAGGTATTCGTCTTTATGATATCAGCACCTGCCAAAAGATAGGCACGATGAATTTTTGCAATCTCATCCTTACATGTAAGATTCAAAAGCTCATTGCAACCCTCAAGCCCTTGCCACACATCGTTTGAAAGCGTAAGGGATTGTATTTGCGTACCCATCGCACCGTCAATAATTAAAATTTTTTCTTTGATTAGTTCTTTGATATTTATCACTTAGTTTTCCTGAAAATTGATACATCTGTTATAGTATCAAAACTCTTATAATGGTATAATAAAGGGATGTTTTTAAGCCAAAGGAAAGCCATTGAAAGACTTTAAATGGAAGGTGGAATACTCCACTGGCAACGAAGCTATAGATACACAGCATAAAAAACTTTTTACCACAGCAAACAGTACTTTTTCGGTCGTTGAGCCTAGTAAAAAACTTGATAAAATTAAAAAAACTATCCTTCTGCTCAGCCAATACACAGGAACACATTTTAGCGACGAAGAGCAATATATGACATCTATCAAATATCCAAAACTAGAAGAACATCGCAAAATTCATACACATATCGTATCTCAACTAAGTCTTCTTATCAAAAAAATTCCAACAATGAAAATCGGCGAAATCGAAAGAGAGTTGGCGTACTTTGTTCAACAATGGATAATCAACCATATCAAAGAGGAGGATAAAAAGATTTTTGCATGGCTTAACTCAAAAGCCTAGTTTAAAACTTCACTCTTTTTGTTTATTTTTTATCTGCTATAATCCACCTTTATTTTTACACAAGGAACAAACCAAATGTTTGGAAAAAAACTCAAAAAATATGACTATACACCCGAAGAGTTAGCAAAATTTCAATACGCTATCATCTCTACCGAAAAAGGCGATATGACCTTAAAACTTTATCCTCAAGAGACACCAAATACCGTTGCAAACTTTGCTACACTTGCAAATGATGGCTTTTATAATGGTCTGACTTTTCATCGTGTAATCGCAGGTTTTATGGCTCAAGGCGGATGCCCTAATGGCACAGGAACGGGTGGTCCAGACTGGGCAATAGAGTGTGAATGCAAAAAAAATAGCAGCAAACACGAAAGAGGAAGACTATCTATGGCGCACGCTGGTCCAAATACAGGCGGAAGTCAGTTTTTTATCTGTTTTGCAAGCTTTCCACATTTGGATAAAGTCCATACCGTTTTTGGTGGCATTGAGCCAAAAGACGAAGAGAGCTTCAAAGTTCTTGATAGCATCAAGCAAAACGACAAGATTTTAAGCATTACCATCAAAGAGTCTCTATAAAACTTCCTACATGTGAGAGTAAAATCCTCACATGTAGAGCCTAAATACTTGAAGATAGCTTTCCGACAACCTTGCCCAAAACATCAACATTTGAAGCTAAAACTATCTCATCACTATAAGATTCATTGTCTGAAACAAGTGCAACGGTTCCATCCGAGCGTAGTTGAAGACGTTTTATAAAAAGTCCGGCTGGCGTTGAAACAACATAAATACCACCTTTGCTTGGATTTATTAGCTCTCTATTTATAAACACAACATCCCCACTATTGAGCGTTGGCTCCATAGAATCACCCATAACATTGATGGCTTGAATATGCTTAACTTGAGTATTTCCACCAATCTTTTGAATTATCTTCTCATCCAACAGTATTGATTCAAAGCCCTCATCTTCACTCAACCCTCCACCACCAGCGGAAGCATAAATATCTTTAAAATAGTGTATTTTAGAATATTTTTCTGTTTCACTCAAAACACTCTCGGCAAACTGATCAAACAAAAGCCAATTTATAGATATCTTGCGTTTAGCACAAAATTCCAAAACCTCTTTGTATGGAATTTTATTGCGTGTTTTCATTGTTGCAAGGCTGATTTGGTTAATCGACAAAGCCTCTGCTACATCCTTGTCAAAAACTTTTCTCTCGCCCACCTCTTGAGATAAGATATCTTTAATCTTTCCCAAAATATCAAATATATTTGGCATAAAAAATCCTTTTTATTGCAAAATGAAATAAAATTATAATGTATTCTACCATTTTATTACAATATGTCAATTTAATTTGAAATAAAAGGGGATAAAATGCAAAATGTTATAGAAAAAATAAACATTTCTTTGAGAATTTACGATGTTATGATGGATAGGTTTGAGCAAAAAATGCTCAAACTCAGCAATCTACTCTTCTAAGGTATTTTTGCGATTTGATTTTTTAGACTTAGTTGCATAACTCATATACCACCATAAAAGCCCAACTACACTAAAAAGCGTCAAAGGGGCAATCCATGGTTTTGAAGATATGGACTTTGTTAGCTCTATTAAAAATTCGCCCGCCATATAGCTACCTCCGCCTATGATGAGTGCCCACAATGCGGCAGATATGGCATTTATGATATTAAATTTTACGATATTATACTTAGTTAAGCCGGCTACAACGGGTATCAGTGTTTTTGCGCCATATATAAATTTCTTAATAAAGATGATTTTGTCGCCATATTTTTTAAGCAAAAGATGTGCTAAAGCTACTTTTCGGCGATGTTTTTTAAGATATGGCATCATAACAGATTTGTTATATCTGCCCATATAAAAAAGCAGAGAATCCCCCAAAGTATTTGCAACAGTTGCCACAACCAAGCAAGTTGTTAAATCCATTTTCCCAGTGTAAGAAAGAACTCCAGCAGCTATCAACGCTACCATCCCTCCACCAATAGAGTATAAAAATAAAACAATATATCCATACGTAGATAACGAACTTAAAATATCTTCCAATGCTTTTCCTTATTTTTCCAAAACTTCTAATGCGTGCAAAAATTCGCCAATCGCATAAGATGAGCTAAGTGGCTGCGAAGATATAATCTTCTCTGGTGTCACAACAGATCCATAAAGCTCAGCGTTAAGCTCTTCATCGCAACTTATCATAGAGCCTTCCAGTGAAACGCCAGCATAAAGCCCTTTTCCATGTTCATAAACCAACACTTGCGGACCAAAGGTTGCTTCGGCGGTAGCATTTTTTGATTTGTCAAACGTCACTGCCGTAATTGACGCATCTGCACCTAAAGTTATTTTGCCTTGTGCAATCTTTTGAATAATCTCTTTATTTTTAAAAATCAACAGCGTATCATTTACCTCAACTCCAAATTGAAATCCAAAACTTCCGCCACCCATTACAACAAAAAACGGATTGCTCCACGTGCCATCACCTCTTCTTGCAACCATAACGCCTTTGCCTGTCTTTCCACCCACGTAAAAACCTAGCCTGATTGAACTTGGGAAGATGGCTATGGCATGAGCGGAGTTGATGATTTTTGGGGTTATGCCTTTTGTATCTCGCAAGATGTTTCGCAAAGAGTTTGCTGAGTCAAAAAGCTTTTCCTCTGCTGTTGCAAAAGCCGAAGTTGAAAACCATAACGATATTGCCAAAATTGATAATATTTTTTTCATAGTATATCCTTTAATAATTTTTCGCTATTTTTTGAGACATACCCAAAAAATACACCCTCACTTTTTATAAGCTCCTCGTGCGTACCCTGCTCCACAACCAAACCTTTATCTAAAACATAAATATAGTCTGCTTTTCGTATGGTGCTCAAACGATGTGCGATAATAACCGTCGTTTTATCATCCAAATACCTCTCAAGTGCATCAAAAAGACGTGACTCTGTATGAACATCAAGTGCCGAAGTAGACTCATCTAGGATAACGATATTTGGATTTTGCAAAACCATTCTTGCGATAGATAGTCTTTGCCTCTGTCCACCTGAAAGTCTGATGCCGTTTTTGCCTATTTTTGCACCAATACCATCTTTAAGCTCTGACACAAACGTCTCAAGTTGTGCTATCTTTAGTGCATTTTCCACCAACTGTTTATCTGTCTGCTTATCTATCATAAGATTTTGTGCGATAGTGGTATTGAAAAGCTGGGGATTTTGCAAAACTAAGAAAACATTTTCACGAACCACATCCAACCCTATCTCTTTGATGGAAACATTATCAAACAAAATATCCCCGCAATCCATAGGATAAAGACCAACAAGCAAGTGTGCTAAAGTTGTTTTACCGCTTCCGCTCGCACCAACAATAGCCACTTTTTTCCCTTTTGGAATACTCAAGCTAATATCATTTAAAACGCTCTTGTCGGTTTCATATCCAAAACTTAGATGACGAACTTCTATTGCATTGGTTGAGGTGTTTTCAAATGGATTTTTAGCGTGAGCATAGCCATCTTCAAGTTTAAGTGCAAAAATACCGTTTATGCGCTCAAGTGCTTTTTGGGCGTTGTGATAGGCATATTGGATATTTAAGATATCCTGTATGGGCGTCATCATAACCCACAAATAGCCAAAAATTGCAAGCATAAGTCCGATAGTCAAATCAGAATATGCCACCACTAAAATACTAGCACCCCTGAAAATCTCAAATCCTGATAAAAATACCAAAAAAGAGAGCTTACTCGCCCCTTCACTCTTATAGCCAAACGCTATCGAAGTATCTTTTATGTTTTTGGCATTGTTTATTGTTTTTGAAAAAAAGCTCTTCTCCTTATTGAGCGAGCGTACCTGCACAAACAAATCCAATGTTTCGCTAAGAGTATCTTGAAAAATCTCAAAAGCACTATTTTGCTCTTTTTTTAATACCGAAACTCTTTTGGCAAGCTTTGTTGTAAAAACTACAACTATCGGATTTACCAAAAGTATAAAAACAGCCAATCCTGCATGTATCCATAATAAAACTGCGCCCACGCCGAGCATTGTTAAAACTGACACGATAAAACGACTAATAAAACTACCTAAAAAATTGTCAATCGTATCAATATCAACCACCAATAAAGAAGATATTTTTCCGCTTCCCATCAACTCAAACGCATTTGTAGAAACTTTGCTTAAATGATTTAGTGCATCTTTTCGCAATTTATAAGCTATATTTTTAGAAACAATGGTAAAAAACTTGGTCTGATAGTAGCTAAAAATATAAAAAAGTCCACGTGTCAATAAAGCCAAAAAAAGCATTACTAAAACATAAACATAAGGCTCATTTCTACCGCTTATAAAAGCATCGACCATACTAACAACAAAACCTGGCTTATTTAACAAAACCTCATCAACCAAAATAGGCATCAAAAGTGGCGTTGGTATACTTACTATTACCGCAAGTATGGCTAGAGTGTTGGCTAAGATTAACTCTTTTTTATAAAGTCTTGCTTGACTCAAAAGAACTGAAAAAGTGTATAGTGTATGCATTTATATACCAAATGTAGAAGGCGTAAAAAGCATATCTTCACGCCCAAATATAAACAAATTTATCGTGCAAAATCAACTGCACGCATCTCTCGAATAACATTGACTTTGATTTCGCCAGGATATTGAACTTTGTCTTCAATCTCTTTAGCAATCTCCTTAGAGAGCAATACCGCCTCATCGTCATTGACCAATTTTGCATTGGCGATAACTCGTATTTCACGTCCTGCATTGATAGCGTAAGCTTGTTTTATACCATTCTTGCTTTTAGCAATATCTTCAATCTCTTGAACACGCTTCAAGAAACTCTCAAGAACCTCTCTTCTTGCCCCTGGTCGAGCAGCCGAGAGCGTATCGGCCGCACAAACGGCAGCGGACTCAACTGAAGTTGGCTCTTCGTGTCCATGATGTGCAAAAATAGCATTAATAACAACTGGATGCTCTTTATATCTTCTGCAAATATCCGCACCCAAATCAACATGGCTACCTGCTGTCTCATGAGTTAAGGCTTTGCCGATATCGTGAAGTATTCCTGCTCGTCTTGCCAAAAGCACATCGCCACCAGTCTCAGCTGCAATAATACCCGCTAAATGTGCAACTTCTAGTGAGTGTCCCAATGCATTTTGACCATAGCTTGCTCTAAATTTCAAACGACCAATAAGCTTAACAATCTCTGGATGAACTTTGGTTATACCCAAATCAATAATAATATTTTCGCCCTCTTCTATTAAGCCTTGGTCAAACTCATCTTTTACCTTCTCATAAATCCCCTCGATACGTGCTGGCTGAATCCTGCCATCTTGCACCAAAAGCTCTATAACTTTTGTTGCAATAGCTCTTCTATAAAGGTTGAAACTACTTAAAATAATAGCATTTGGCGTATCATCAATAATGATATCAACACCCAAAAGCATCTCGAGAGTTTTAATATTTCTTCCCTCTTTGCCGATAATGCGACCCTTTAGCTCATCATCTTTAATGTTTACTACATTTATCAAACGCTCAGCCGCAAACTCGCCCGCAAAACGTGTCGTTGCTTGAGCTAAGATATAGTTTACCTTACGCTTTATATCTTGTTTTGCCTCTTCTTCGCTCTTTCTTACAATATGTGCTATATCTGCACGAGATTGCTCTTCAACCTTTTTCAAAACCAAATCTTTTGCTTCATCTTGCGTTAATCCAGCTGATCTCTCAAGAACGGAGAGTGCCTCTTTGACCTTTACCTCATACTCAGCTTTTAACTGAGTACCCTCATCAAAAAGAAGAGCGGTCTCTTCTTGAAGGGCTTGAATATCTTCTCTCTCTTTTGTGATTTTCTTGAACTCTTCTTTGTAGCTTCGCTCTTTTTTCTCAAGCTCACCCATCTTGTCAGAGTGCTCTTTTTTTAACGAAATAGCCTTATCTTCATAGCGTCTTCTTGCCTCTAGTTCTGCTTCTTTTACTTTTATATTGCTATTGCTTAAAATCAACTCCGCCTCATGTTCTATCGCCTTTGCTTTAGCTCTAGCTTGAGCTACATGTACTTCATAGTTTGCTGATTCCATTTTTTTTGCTACAAAAAATCCTACGGCGACGCTTACCACCGCAGTTGCTCCAACTATTGCTGATTCTACTACCATATTTCCCTCTTTTTATTATAGTTTTGTGTGGGGTTAAATAAATATCTGCTTCTATATCATGCTCTTGCGACAAAATCTCTTTTGTAAAACACTCTTGTCGCTGAACAAACAATATCTCAGGTCTATAACGCAAAGACTCAAAAAATCTATCGTACATACCTTTTCCGAAGCCTATGCGTTTAAATGCCCCGTCCACCCCAAGGACAGGCACAATTGCTAAGTCAATTTTTTTCTTACATGTAAAAGAGTTATTCGGCTCACGAATGCCAAATTCTTTTGTATGCAAGGGCAGTCTAAATGGTACCATTTTGAAGCTGACACATTCCATAAACGGAACATAAACTCTAGACTTCCTTCTCATTGCATTTAAAATAGGCACAATACTAACCTCACATGCTAAGGGAATATATGCCAAAATAGAATGAGGTTTTCTCTTTTTTAGAAGATTCAATAGCTCTTTACATGTAGCCTTATCTTTTTGATATGAGTTGGTTTTTTTCAAAAGTTTTTGCTTACAAAAATTCCGAAACTCAGACTTATTTTCAAATATAATTTTTTTCACTGCTTTCACTTTAAGCCATTTTTGATTACAATCATACACCTTATAAAATATCATTACCCTAAAAGGACTACATCATTATGAAACTTTATATTACGACCTTAGCTACTACTTTAGCGTTACTTTTTGCCGGCTGTTCAGACAAAAAAAACAAAAAAGAGGAGGAGGCAACTTCAAGTCAAGCTCCAATCTCGAAAAACGAAATCTCCAAACCAATTACACTCAACGATGTCAATGGCAAACAAATTATAGCAACGCCTGTAGATAAGGGTTTTAAATTTTCAGATTCAGAAAACAAGGTTGTACTCGTTAACTTTTTTGCCACATGGTGCCCGCCATGCAAGGCAGAGATACCTCATCTTAACAACTTGCAAGAAAAATACAAAGATAAATTTAAAATCATTAGCGTTTTGCTAGAAGATGGTAAGCCAAACGAGGAAATAATTAGCTTCATGAAATATAATAATATAAACTACACTGTCACAAATGGTGCTGGCAACTTCAAGCTTGCTGATGGTGTTGGAGGTGTTAATAACATCCCTTTAATGATGCTTTATGATAAAAACGGAAAATACTCCACACACTACGTTGGTGTCGTTCCAGAAGAGATGATAGATTCAGATATCAATAAAATTTTATAAAGAGAGTCGATGCTTGGATTTATCAAAAAGGGTTTAGAAAAGACATTAGGTGCCATCAAAGAAACATTGCCGGAAAAAGTACAAAAGATAGACAAGCAGATACTAGAAGAGGTTTTGCTTGAATCAGACGTGCCTTATGATACGATTGAGGAGATTATATACTATCTTCCGCCACAAAAAAGTGTTGGCAGAGAGGACGTTAAAAGAGTTTTAAAGTCCTATTTTGCATACGACAATAACGCAACCAAAGCAGAAGCGATAAAACCTCCTTTTGTGGAGCTTATTATTGGCGTAAATGGTGCTGGCAAAACAACAACTATCGCCAAACTAGCAAACAACTATAAAAAAGATGGAAAAAGCGTTATGCTGGGTGCATCTGATACATTTAGAGCAGCTGCGATAGAGCAGTTAAAAATATGGTCAGAAAAGATAGATGTTCCCATTGTCTACACGCAACAAGGACATGACCCTTCGGCAGTTGCATACGATACCATCTGTTCTGCGATAGCAAAAAAAATCGACCATGTAATTATCGATACCGCTGGTCGCCTTCACAACCACGCCAATCTGTCCAACGAGCTTAAGAAAATTGCTCGTATTTGCAACAAAGCTTACGAGGGAGCACCTCATAGAAAAATTTTAGTGCTTGATGGAACTCAGGGAAACTCCTGCGTAAATCAGGCTAAAGCCTTTAATGAGATTGTTGGTATTGATGCACTTATTATTACAAAATTGGACGGCACAGCAAAGGGTGGTTCTCTTTTTGGTATCGCACGAGAACTAAAACTACCGATACTATATGTAGGCGTTGGAGAGGGACGAGATGACCTTATTCCTTTTAGTGCTGATGAATTTATAGACACCATACTTGATGCTATGTTTGTAAGCAACAATGGCTAAAAAACAGACTCTTTTTGAGTGCCAAGCTTGTGGCTATCAAAGCAGTAAGTGGCTAGGAAAATGTCCGGGTTGCGGTACATGGGATGAGTTTATAGAGCTTAATGCAAAACAGATAGAGATACTCAAAGAGACTTCAAGTACACCCTCTTCTACTACTACATGTTACGTTGGAGCAACACCTATCACACAAATAGCATGCGACAAAGTTGAAAGATTTGGCTCAGGCGATACAGAATTTGACCTAGTTATGGGCGGGGGAATTGTTCAAGGAAGCTTAACACTTATAGGTGGTAGCCCTGGTGTTGGCAAATCAACGTTGTTGTTAAAAATCGCTGGAAACCTTGCCAAAGAGGGGAAAAAAGTACTCTATGTAAGTGGCGAAGAGTCTGTTGGACAAATTAAACTAAGAGCCGATAGGCTTCAAAGCAGTTATGATAATGTCTATCTTTTATCAGAAATTAGACTTGATATTATCTTTTCAGAGCTTGAGAAAAATAGTTTTGATGTATTGATTATTGACTCTATTCAGACGATTTACAGTGAAAAATTGACTGCCTCTCCTGGAAGTGTTTCGCAAGTTAGGGAGATAACTTTTGAGTTGATGCGATATGGAAAAGAGCGAAATATTGCTATTTTTATCATAGGGCACATCACAAAAGAGGGTTCAATCGCAGGCCCTAGAGTGCTTGAGCATATGGTAGATATTGTGCTTTATTTTGAGGGCGATAGCTCAAGAGAACTGCGACTTCTTCGAGGCTTCAAAAATCGTTTTGGCTCCACTAGTGAAGTTGGTATTTTCGAGATGACAAAAAATGGTCTTATGAGTGCCAAAGATATATCTAAAAAATTTTTCACTCGTGGTCGTGCACAAGCAGGCTCAGCCATAACAGTACTTATGGAAGGCACAAGACCTATTGTATTGGAGGTTCAAGCCCTTGTTTCTGAAGCCGGCAATCCAAACCCAAAAAGAAGTGCAACAGGCTACGAATCCAACAGACTAACAATGCTTTTGGCACTTTTAGAGCGAAAACTTGATTTACCACTAAATCGATATGATGTTTTCATAAATATAGCAGGTGGTATAAAAATAACCGAGACTTCTGCCGATTTAGCCATTATAGCATCTATTATTAGTAGTTATAGAAATAGACCTATTAGTAAAGATACGGTTTTTATAGGCGAGGTTTCACTGGTTGGGGATGTAAGAGATACGTTCAATTTAGACACTAGACTAAAAGAGGCGAAGTCGCAACATTTTGAAAAAGCTGTTGTGGCATCACTACCGATAGAGGCTATTTCTGGCGTTAAATGCTATGCTATTGATGAAGTCTCAAAACTAATTGAGTGGATGTAGCTTTAGTTTTTTATAGTATCTTTTAGATAATTGTCAGTAAAATTATTCGAAATATAACGTCCATGATATTTTATAAAAGCATGGCAAACAAAATCAACACATAAGGATATATAATGGCGGAGAGAAAAACGGAAGAAAAAGAGGAAGAGACCAAAAAGCCAAAAGGCAATATGATACTTATCCTCGTAATAGCCCTTTTAGTTTTACTTCTTTTGGGTGGCGGAGCAGCTGCTTATTTTATATTGGGTGGAGATAGTGAAGTGGTTGCAGATAACCCAAAATCCCCTCAAGCACAAAGTGTAAAATCAGACAAAAAAAAGACAAGCAAACGCTCAACCGACCTTATTACAGTCGGACCAATGTATCCCATGAAAGAGTTTATCGTCAACTTGCTGAGCGAAAGCGGAAGTCGATTTTTAAAAGTGTCTTTGGATTTTGAGCTTAGCGATGCTAAACTTGCCTCTGAAATGGATCATAAAAAATCTTTAATAAGAGACATTATAATAAGATCATTTTCGTCTAAAACATTTGAAGATATTAGCACTATAAAGGGCAAGGATAGACTTAAAGATGAGGTAGTAGAAAAAATAAACGACATCTTATCTGATGGTTACGTTAAAAATATGTTCTTTACTGATTTTGTGGTTCAATGATTGGCATCGACATTATCAGCGTAGAGAGAATTATAAAAATGCAAGAGCGTTTTGGAGACAAGGCGCTCAAAAAGTATCTTGACAAAGATGAATTTTTACTTGCAAAAAGTCCAACTACTGCAGCAGGTTTTTTTGCCGCTAAAGAGGCCGTCTCAAAAGCTTTAGGGGTTGGGATAAGCGAAAAATGTGGTTTTTTTGATATCAAAATCCACAAAGACTCCCAAAATGCCCCATATTTTACGCTCTCCAAAAAACTGATAGATACTTTTCAAATAGTAGATACCGCACTATCCATCACTCACGATGGTGGCTTTGCTATCGCGGTAGCAGTTTTAACAACCGAAAAAGCGGTAGTCAAAAAACTTTGGCATTAACCACCGCCAACAAACTGTAAAAACTCAACTCTGTCATTTGCGTTAAGCTCAAATGTTTTCCAATTCTCTTTTTTAACAATATCCATATTTACAGCTACTGCCATCACTTTTTCTTCTATGCCAAGCTCAACCATTAAATCATAAACATTTTGCGACAAAACCTCTTTTTCCTCACCATTAACCACTAAAATCATATCAGCCTCTTTTACTATTTTCTAAAACTTATCATCTTAAAGCGTTCGCCCATAAAAGAAGGGTCTATCAGCACTCTTGCTTTATTAAGCTCTTGCAAATATAGCTCTTTTGGCGCTTTTTCATTTAGTATCTCCAACAACTCACTCAATCCAAACTCAACCAAAGCACTCATCTGAGTTAGATATAAATGTTCTTTAAATCCAACACCTTTAAAGGCTCCTGCAAGATGTGAAAAATTGACATCGTAAGTGATATCGCAACGACCAAAATAGTCATAAAAATTGCCTTTTTCTCTCAAGCTCTCCTCTTCCACAAAATCGCTTAATGCAAAAAATGGATAGACATTGTGTTTATCATACACACGAATAGAAAAATCGCCCCTTGAGTCTTTGTCGCCATAATCAAACGTAACAAATTCACATCGCTTTGAGGCATTTTTCATCGTTTTTGCAAAATCCTCATAACCAATAGCAACTTCACCTTTTTTAATGCCATAGCTAGAGGCCATATCCAAAATGTCTCTATTTGCCTCTTTAAAAACAAGCTTTTTCCCCTCTACATGTAGCATCTGCTTGTCATTAATAACCTCACAAGAAAACGCATCAAAAATCTCATTGGCAACAAAAAATGCACTTTCGCATCGCAACTCTTCTAGGGAGTTTACATGTAAGAGTTCTATTTCGCCGTTAAAAGAGTCTTGAAAATACTCCTTTTGCATTTTTTTATTTTCTACAAATGGCTCTACGATAACAAATCTTAATGTTTTAAGAAGCTCTGGCTCAAGGGTATATATAAACTGTATCATATCGGCGAGCAGATACCCTTTGTGTGCACCTATCTCAACCACAAAACTATCCTTGGATAAAAATCCCTCTTTTATAGTGTCTATCAAGCGTTTTGCGATACATCCACCAAAAAACATACTAGTACTAACTGCGGTATAAAAATCACCTTTTTTGCCTATCTCTAAATGTTTTTTATAGTAGCCCTCCTCTCCATAGAGCCACTCTTGCATGTATGTGCTAAATTTCACCGTTCATCTTTGCGTATAAATCAAGCAGTAAGAGCTGAACATCTACTCCAAAAATATCAGCATCCAACGCCATAGTCTGTTTCGAGTTTGTCAAAGTATCAACGTCATAAATAGTCTTTTCTCCGGCCTTAAACGCATCAGTAGTGGTCACCAAAAGTGAACTATAAAGCTCAACATCTTGACGTGCAAGGTCTATTTTTTGCTCTAAAAAGGAGATTTTTTTTATGCTATTTTCGTAAAGATTCTCTTCGCTTCTTTTGGTGTCCTCAAGAGCTACTTTGGACTTTAAAACATCCAATTTTTGCATCTGTATATCTCTTCCTCGATTGACGTCAAAAATTGGCATAGAGAGTTTAAGTCCATAAGTTTTATAATTTTCTTGAAATATGTCGTTTGTATCATAATATCCAGCTACAAGAGAGAGTGTCGGCAAAAAGTTGGCGATAGTCATTTTCTTAAGATATTCATTGCGCTGAGTCTCTTTTTGTTTCTCGCTTACCAAAAGTGAGCTTGAGATATATTTTTGTTTATCAATCATCCCAAAAACAGGTGGAACAACCTTTAAATAATCCGCATCGCTAATAGTTTTAAAAGTGTTTAGCAATTCATTTTTGCTAGACTCCATATCTAACAAAGTTTTTTGCAAAGCACTCTTTGTCAGTATCGCTTGATCAAGATAACTACTATCCAAAAAACCGCTGTCATATTGCTCTTTTTTACGCACAATATCAATCTTGGCATTGTCGATAAGAAAATTTTGCCTAAGTATTTGAAGGTCAATCTTTTTTAGATTAAGCAGTGTGGAGACAACGCTTTTGATTTCGCTTTGCTCACTAAGACGAGATGTTATGCGAAGATACTCACGACTGGCATTTGCATATTTGACAGCATAATAGATACCACCGCTCTTAAAGATAGGCTGGTCAATCACAACAGAAAAAGTATCCATTGTGCCATCCATTCCTCTTCGGTCACTATTTGTGCGAGAAAATGAAGCAACGATTTGATTTAACCAATCATACTTGAGGTTGTCGCTCTCGAGCTCGTTTTTTTCGGATTCAAGACGAAGTTTTTCTTGCCTTAAGCCTGAGAGTAAATCTTTAGTTTCGCCCGCAAACAAAAAGCTATAAAGCACTAAAAAAAGACTAACATAGCGTACTAAACGCACTGTCCATCCTTTTAAAACCCTCATCTATCTCATCTTTATTTATAGTCAAAGGAGGTAGTAAACGCAATGTATTTTTGCCAGCTTTAAGTATCAAGACTCCATGCTCAAAAGCTTTTTGAATTGCTACAGACTGGTGTTCGCTTTTCTTGCATCGTAAACCTCGCATTAGACCAAGACCTACAACACCATCAAATAGATTATCGTATTTTTGAGCTATCTCTTTTAGTTTTGTCTCGAAATACAAAAATGCTTCATCTAGTGCGCCACTATTTTTATAGCTCTCTAGGATATCTAAAACTTCGCATCCTGCACGGGCAGAGAGAAAATTACCCCCGAAAGTACTACCATGGTCGCCTGGTTCAAAGATATCTTTGTGTTTTGTCATTACCGCCCCGATAGGCACTCCACCACCTAAGCCTTTAGCCAAAGTTATGATGTCTGGTTCTATCTCATACAAATTGGTAGCCAAAAACTCTCCGCTTCGATAAACTCCTGTTTGCACCTCATCAACTATTAGCAAAAGCCCTTTGTCTTTTAAAAATACACTAAGTTCTTGAATCTCTTTTTTCTCAAAAGGATTTACTCCACCCTCGCCTTGCACAAGCTCTATCAAAACTGCTATCGTCTCATCATCAATAGATTCATAAATAGCTTGAATATTTTTATGGTACGAAAAACCATCTGGATATGGGCTAAAAAAGGATTTATGGAAACTCTCTTGACCTGTGGCTTTAACGGTAGTAATGGTTCTGCCGTGAAAAGAGTTTTCTAAAGTTATTACTTTGTATTTTTTATTTTCAAATTTTTTTTCGCCATATTTTCTAGCTATTTTAATGGCTCCCTCATTTGCTTCTGCACCACTATTTCCAAAAAAAACTGCCATATCAAAACCACTTAGTTCAACTATTTTTTTCGCAAGTTTTGCCTGTGGTTCTATCAGAAAAATATTTGATGTATGAATAAGATTTCTAGCTTGATCGCATATTGCATCTGCTAGGCGTTGATTGCCATGTCCCACACTTACAACACCAATACCGCTTGTAAAATCTATAAAATCTTTACCTGCATCATCAAAAAGAGTTGCATTAGAGCCTTGCTTAAAATTTATATTATTTCTTGCATATGTATTTAGTACAAACTGTTTATCCATCTCAGAGTAAGTCATCTTCAAACCTTTTTAACTTGATAATCTAACCGATTTTTGGCAAATGCCAAGATTTGTAATAGGCTATCAAACGAATAGCCACACCAAACACAAAAACCACCGAAAGTGGTAAAAATCCATCGATATTCATTTTGTTTAGCGCAAACAAAATCGCTCCTATCAAAAGCGAAACAGTTCCGTAAAATTCACTTGTTAAAAGTATAGGCACTCGATTAAGCAATATATCACGCATAACACCTCCGCCAACGGCAGTTAAAAGTGCCAGCAAAATAACACCAAAAAAATTAAACCCTACATGTAAGCCCACCAAAGCACCAGAGATAGAAAAAGATACCAACCCCAAAGTATCACTCACGATAAAATAAAATTTTTTTTCAATCTCGTCTTTTTTGTGCAATTTTAAAAAAATACTTAACACTAAAACTCCGATTACCAAAATAGATGGCAAAAGATGTGTAAATGTATATGGCGCCCTAGAGGCAATAGTATCACGCACGATTCCGCCACCAAGAGCAGTTAAAAAAGAGGCGATAAAAACGCCAAGCAAGTCCAACCTATCCTTGACCGCAACATAAAAGCCACTAAGTGCAAACGCTATTGTGCCGATAATCTCTGCTGTTTCTAGTCCTACCATCAATCCTCTTTTTGTGCTAACAAATAACGCTCTAAAATCACTTTTGCCGCCATAGAATCAATCTTGCCATCTCTTTTTTGACGAGTAATGCCTTGCATCATCTCCTTAGCCTCTACGCTTGAGCCATACTCATCTTGATACACTATCTCTTTATCAAAACTCAACAATCCAACAAAATGACTGATACGCCTTTGCATCTCTTCGCAACTACCACCGCTTTTTGGTAGTCCTACTACTAAAAGCTCTATGTCCCACTCTTTTAAAAATGCATCAACTTCACTAGAGGCTTGTTCTCTATTTTTACGCAAAATTGCCTCTTGCGGAGATACGATATCGCCATGCATACAAAGTGCAACACCGATTCTCTTTAGCCCAACATCAATACAAGCTATTTTCTTCATTTAGAGCAGACCTTTTTATCAATACAGTGCGTCCTAATTTTATCCAATCTTACGTTAAATCGCTCTTTTAGGCAAGCTTAAGCCTTCCGTTTTCAATGACTATTTTGCCCAAAAATTCGTATTCAAAAACTTTTTCACCATATTTTTGAGTAGCATCATTGTAGAGCGGATTTGATTTACAGTATTGCAAAAAGGTATCTTCTGCCTCATCTTGAAGCGTTCCAAACTGTGATACAAAAGTATCGATATCATAAATAGGTGTTGCAAGATTTTGTTTTAAAAGCATATTTGTACCATCGCTATCGCCGATACGATGTGGCAATACATAAATTGGCTTTCCCATCTTCATAGCAAACTCGGCACTTCGCATACTTCCACTTTTAAGGTCTGCTTGTGTTATAACAAGCACTTGCGATAAAGCCACTACCACTTCATTTCTTAGTGGAAAATTCCACTTTGCCGAAGGAGTATTTTCAGGAAACTGACTCAACACAAGCCCTTGTGTTTCAATCTCTTTTATAAGGTTTTGGTTTACCGCTGGATAGCGTATATCCAAACCTGTACCTGAAACCATAATTGTATTGGCAAATCCAGAACCTTGATGGGCTATCGCATCAACACCCATCGCACCTCCACTCACTATACAAACTCCTACATGTGAGAGTTTTTGAGCTATCTCATAGGTTAAACTTTTGGTGTAGTTTATCGGTTTACGAGTCCCAACAATGGCTATTTTTGGTTTTTGAATCAATGAGAGATTGCCAATATAAAAAAGCATTTTGGGATACTCTTTCATAATTTCAAGCTCTTCTACATGTATATCAACAGTTGAAATCATTGTGACACGCCCTATTTTTTATTTTTCAAGCTCTTTTACGTACACAAGATTGATGTCTTTAAGCATAGGTTTAGCATCTCGTAGTACCTCTAGTGTGTTTTTATGCGGATGCCCTATGGCAATGGCATAACCATTTTTTTGAGCCATTGAGATAGCTCTTTTTAACTGCTCCTTGATGGCACTTTTTTCAATGGAATTATCTAAAAAGATATCTCTAGACAGAAGGTTTAGCTGATATTTTTTAAATACATCTGGGGCTTTGCTATCGCCACTAGTTCTGCTATCAACAAAATGCAAATTCTCATTTTTCATAACCGACACAAGTTTATCCATCGCATCGTAACTAGAAGTAAAACGACTTCCTGTATGATTATTATAGTAGGAGGTAGCTGGGAAAAGTTTTTTAAGCTCTTGTATCTTTCGTGTTATAACCTCAACAGAATCCCCAACCTTAAGCGTTCCCACTTCAGGATGTGCATAGCTCAAAGCTTCCAATGGCAAATGAACCATCGAAAACTCAAACTCTTTTGACAAAATTGGAGTATTTGGATGTTTTGAAGTCGGAGGAAAAAAAGATGGATTTACTTTAAAGGGGATTTTTTTTATCATTTTTGCTTGCCAATCAAACGAAACATCATCAATGATAATAGCAAGTTTAGGCATTTCTCCATGGACTATTTTCTTAATAACTTTTTTTTTAACACTCTCGCTTTTATCTTTGATGCTACTTTTATAGTCATTTATCTCAGACAAATATGAGCCATTCACTTTGGTATCATCTTCTGGCTGAGCGTATTGCTCCTCCTGTGGCAGAGGTATCTGTTCAGGTTTTTCTGTGATGGCTGGTTTTTCTTCTTTTGGCACTTGAGGTGTTAGCGTTAGAGTGGAAAGCCTTTTCTTTTCGGTCTCAAGCATCTCTTTCATTTTCTGCATAAGCTCTTCCGAGGCAATATGTTGCTCTTGTGCTTGGGTCTTTTGTTTTTTATGAGTAGGTGTCGGCTCTATTACATTAACATAATACAAATATGAGCCGACGATAACTGCGGGCAAAACAAAAAAGAGCAAAAGAAAAAAAATCATTTTTTTAACAAAAACAATCCTACTTCGTGCTTTACGAGCAGAGTATGGCTTTTTAACTCTTTTGGTTTTTTGTTTCTTTACCATCTCCTAAAATACACTACTTGCCTAAAATAATCTCTACTTCTAGCAGATCAACATTTTTGTTGTTCTGAGTTGAAATCCTAACGTCTTCAACTTTTGTATATTTTTTAATAACTTGAATAATATCGTTTCTCAAATCGTCCAAATATGGCAACTTGCAATCCACTCTCTCGTGTGAAAGCATTACTTTAAGTCTGTTTTTGGCGATTTTTGCACTATTGGACTTTTTAATGCCAAATAATTTTGCAAAAAAACTCATTTAAAAAGTCCTTTCAAAGAGGCTAGCAATCCTTTTTTAGCAGTAAAATCCATAAATTCAACTTCTTCTCCTAAGATACGGCGAGCGATTCTGCGATAACTCTCGGCCGAAAGTGATTTGTCTTTATTTATAATAGGCGTTCCAATATTTGTTGAAGTTATAATATCCTCATCATCCGGAACAACACCGATTAAAGGAAGTGCCAAAATACTCAATACATCATCAATACTTAACATATTTCCAGCTTCAACCATCTCAGGCTTTAGCCTATTTATAATAACGTATTTTTCGACCTCTTCGCCATTTTTTGCTTTTTCACTTTTTGCATCAATAATCCCAATAACTCTATCAGCATCTCGCACAGAACTTACATCTGGAGTAGAGACTATCATCGCCTTGTCCGCCAAAAATATAGAGTGCTCAAAACCACTCTCAATACCAGCAGGGGAGTCTATCATCACGATATCAAAACTCTCTTTAAGAGTGTCAATCAACTTCTTGACTTTCTCTTTACTTAGGATATCTTTGTCTTTCGTTTGACTCGCTGGTAGAAAATATAGTGATTTTGATTTTTTGTCATTAATGAGTGCTTGAGTAAGGTTACAACGACCTTCCATAACATCAACCACATCGTACACAATACGGTTTTCAAGCCCCAAAATCATATCAAGATTTCTAAGCCCAATATCAAAATCAATAGCAACTACTCTTTGTCCCAAATTTGCCAAACCTACTGCCAAGTTGGCGGTGGTGGTTGATTTCCCAACCCCACCCTTACCAGACGTTACTGTAATAACTATACCCATTAATTTTTGTCTTTGTTGATGATTTTTTTAGATGTAATCCAAGGCATCATTGCGCGCAATTTTTCACCTGTTTTGTTAAGCAAACTTCTCTCAGTCTTAGCTCGCTCAGCGTTCATTCTGGTATATCCAGCTTTTCTCTCAAGAATAAAATCTTTTGCAAATCTACCATCTTGAATCTCAGCTAAAATCTCTTTCATCGCTTTTTTAGACTCTTCATTGATAACACGTTTTCCACTCACATAATCACCGTATTCAGCCGTATTGGAGATAGAGTAACGCATATCAGCAATGCCACCTTGATACATCAAATCTACAATAAGTTTAAGTTCATGTAAACACTCAAAATATGCCATCTCGGGCTCATAGCCAGCTTCAACAAGTGTTTGGAAACCAGCTTCAACAAGTGCCGTAGCTCCACCACAAAGAACAGCTTGTTCTCCAAAAAGATCTGTTTCTGTTTCGTCTTTAAATGTTGTCTCAATAATACCTGTTCTTCCACCACCAATAGCCGAAGCATAGCTTAAAGCCAACGCTTTAGCCTTGCCTGTTGCATCTTGTGCGATAGCAATAAGATCAGGAATTCCTCCGCCATTTACAAACTCATTTCTTACTGTGTGTCCTGGAGCTTTTGGAGCTATCATGATACAATCAATGCCTTTTGGAGGAATAATTTGACCATAATGGATATTAAAACCATGTCCAAATGCGATTGCTTTTCCTGTACTTAAATTTGGCTTAATCTCTTCAGCAAAAACATCTGCTTGCATCTCATCTGGCAACAAAATCATAATAACATCAGCATATTTTGTAGCCTCCGCAACAGTCAAAACACGAAATCCTTTAGCCTCTGCTTTTGCCCAAGAGCTTCCATCTTTTCTAAGACCAACAACAACCTCAACACCGCTATCACGAAGATTTTCTGCGTGAGCATGACCTTGAGAACCAAAACCTATCATCGCTACTTTTTTAGAGCGAATAATGCTTAAATCGCAATCTTTATCATAAAATACTGTTATCGCCATCTCAAATCCTTACATGTAATATAAATTTTCGCAATTTTATAGTAATCTTACTTAGTAACCTATAAAAAGGAGTATCGCTCCAAAAAAGGAAACTATAAACTGAGTATGGATAAAATGTAGCAGATAAATTTGACTTGCTTAGGATAAGATTATGGATAATACAATTTTAAAGAAGATAAAAGCACTTCCACCACTAGACGATACTATTATGAATATTCAGCGAATATGCTTGGATAAAAACAGCTCACTAACAGACCTAGTAAAAGTGGTTGAGAAAGACCCTATGCTAACAGCAAATATTTTAAAATCGTCCAACTCACCTCTTTATGGGTTTAGCAGAGAAATTAAAAATATCTCACATGCAATATCTCTTTTTGGAATGGCAACCATTAGAGGTTTCGCACTTTCAAGTTCCATCAAGCAAAATATCAAGATAAACTTACAACCTTATGGTGTAACAAATGCACAATTTCTGGATGTTAGCACTATGCAAAGTGCATTTATGTTCAAATGGTATTCACACATAAATCGTGAAATGCTTGATATTCTTCAACCTGCTTCATTTATGATGGAGGTTGGCAAAATCATTATCGCAAATGAACTAGTTGAGCAAAAGAAAGATGAAGAATTTAAAACAGCTATACAAAATATTAGCACACCGAAAGAGTTATCCGCAATTGAGTGTGAAATTATAGGTTTTTCAAACGAAGAGATTACGGCAAAAGTATTTGAGCAGTGGAATATGGAGATAGAATTAGTCGAATCAATACAATTTTCAAATTACCCAAACAATGCACCTGAGCATATTGTGGAATTTGCTCAAGCTCTAAACGTGGTCAAAAACACAATTAATATTTTTGGACAATTTAGTGAAAACAATGTATCCAACACTATTAATATTGTCTCTAAATACAACCTTGACCAAGACCTTTATCTAAAGACAGTGGAACAGTTTAACCAGTGAAAGAATTTCTTACTGCACTAACTCGTGGAGTATCCAAAAAAGATATTCCACGAGAGTTTGAACGCACCTTAAATGACCTTATAAAATTAAGAGCCATAAAGAGTTCCAGAGATTTTTACGAATTTAACCAAAATTACAAAGCTGGAAAAATAGACATCTCCTTTAATGGAACTGGTTTTCTTGAAATCTTTGACAACGCAAACTCCAAAGACCTACTTATAGAGCCAAATCAGCTTTTTGGAGCCTCAAGAGGCGACATAGTGATAGTAAAAAGAGTCTCTTCTAAAAGTCGTGGTCGAGCCAAAGCAACTGTTATATATATCGCCAAAAGAGCGTTTAGCACAAGTATCGTATACACCAAAACACAACAAGGCAGAGTTGTAGGCATAAATATCAAAACAGCTCTTTCACAAGAGATTGTGGCTTCTCAAAAATCGCTTAAACAACTACCAGATAGAACCGTTTTAAAAATCAGCAACGACAAAGGAACGATAGATAAAGTTTTAGGCACACTAGACGACCCAGCTGTTGATGAAAAAATCTCACTAGAGCTTTTTGAAAAAAAAGAGGATTTTTCCAAAGATGCTGAAGACGAAGCAAAAAGTCACGGAGACTCTGTGGATAAAGGCTATTATCCGCACCGAGTGGACTTAACACATCTTCCTTTTTGCACAATCGATCCACCTGACGCAAAAGATTTTGATGATGCTATCTATTTTGACATCCAAAACTCAATACTTTATGTTGCTATAGCCGATGTTAGTGAGTATGTTTTTCACCTAGGACCTATCGACAAAGAAGCAAAAGAGAGAGGTTTTTCTATATATTTTCCTCACAAATCTATTCCGATGTTACCACGCTCTTTAAGCGAAAATATATGCTCGCTTAAGCCAAATGAGGACAGACTAGCTTTTACATTTAAAATAACACTTGACCCAAATACGCTTGAGCCACTCAAAGAGGAGTTGATGCAAAGCATCATCCATTCATGCAAAAGATACACTTATGACAAGATAGACCTTTTCTTGAGTAACGATTTAAGCAGTGCTGATGAAACCGACAAAGAGGTTTTAAAATTTCTTCTTCCTTTGGCATCATTGATGAAAAAATCAAAAGAAAAAAGACTCAAAAATGCCTTCGAGTTTCGCTCCAGTGAAATCAGAATGAGCGTTGATGAGCATCAAAACCTTATCTCAACCAAAGTTGAAGTTGAAACGCCTTCGCACGGACTTATTGAAGATTGTATGCTTTTGGCAAACAAGGCAGCTGCCAAACGAATACAATACGGCATATTTAGAACGCACGAAAGCCCGACAAACGAAAAACTTGAATCTCTTTTAAATGACCTTGCTCTCATCGGTATAAGTGTCAAATCTCATCCTGATTTGCCAACACTCATCAAATCAATCCAGACCAAAGCAGATGAGGCAAATCTCAGAGAAGAGGTGGATAAGCTCATCATTAAGAGCCAAAAAAAGGCGATTTATGAGCCAGAGAATAAAGGTCATTTTGGACTTGGATTTAGTACTTATACGCACTTTACATCACCAATAAGAAGATACAGCGACTTAACACTTCATAGGCTTTTAAAAGCTGAGTTAAGAGGAGATGCAAAGGGATTTAAATTTTTGCTTAGCAACATACACGCCTTGTGCGAAGAGATAAGTAAGCTTGAGCGAGAGAGCGACAAGGTGGCTTGGGACTACATGGATAGAAAATTTGCGAGATGGGCAAGTCTACATGTAGGAGAAAATTTTAAAGCTATTGTTACTGATGTTGAGCAAAATCCTATCGCAAAACTCGAGGATACCATCATAGGTGCTCGTATATTTTTGCTAGACTCAGAGGTTTCGCTTCTAGAGAGAGTTGAGGTAAAAATAGTCGAGAGCAATATTGCTACCACTCGAATTTATGGCAAAATCGTAAGAAGAAGTCATGTATAAAAGAGAGTTTGATGTTTTTTTAAACTCCAAAAAACCCTTCAAGTCAATTTTTTTTCATGGTTTGTGCCCATACCAAAATAACCTTTATGCACAAAAAACTCTCCAAAGCATAAATGCCAAAAATGAGGAAAAACTTCTTTTGCATTTTGATGATTATGATTTTTCAAGTGCTAAAAGCTTTCTTTCACAATCATCGCTTTTTGAGGATAGAAATATTCTTGTTATTAAAACCGACAAAACAATACCTTCTAAAGAACTATCTGTTTTGATTGAGCTTTGCCACAAAAACGACTCAAGCTATATGCTTTACCAATACTTTGGAGATGAAAAAAAAGCAAAAACAATCGCTAATGCTTTTGTTGCTAAAAGTAGTGCTTTTTTTGTGCGTTTTTTTAAGCCAGAACACAACGAGGCTATGGCACTACTTCTTGAGAAAGCACAAAGCGTGGGTTTAAAAATCGACCAACCATCGTTACATCGTCTCTATTTGGCACACTCAGAAGATATCGCTTTATGTGCAAATGAATTTGAAAAATTAGCCATTTTGGACAAAAACATTACCCCCGCAGATATCGACAAAATGGTTTACGGTCTTGGCAATGTATCACTTGAAGAATTTATCGAAAAAATCTTCAAAAAAGATGATTTGCGAGATATCTTTACTAAAGTTATTGACGAACAAGGCGACAATGAAGTTGAGATTATAAACGCACTATCAAGTTACGTATCCCAGCTTTTTCTATTCAATGCCTATATTAGACTCAATGGACAACTTGATGCCCAAAAAATACTAGGATATTCTCCTCCTGCCAATGTCATCAACCAAAAACTGCAATTAAGCAAAAAGATAGATTTGAAAACATACAAAAATTTATTTCATACTCTTGTGGATACAGAATTTAAACTTAAAAAATCCTCTTTTTTGGACAAGAATGCCTTTTTGCTATCTAGCTTAATAAAATTTCAAAGTTATTTGTAGTATAATCCACCCCTATTCTAAATCCTTACTCGCAAGAGTGAAATCCAAAAGGAGAAATAATGCGACATTATGAGTTGCTTGTAGTAGCAAAACCTACGTTAAACGAGGAAGAACTACAGGCAAAATTGAGCTTTCTAAGCGACATTCTAGAGAAAAATGGTGCGGTTATTGCCGCAAAAAACCACATTGGTAGCCGAAAACTTGCATACCAAATCAATAAATTTGAACGTGGCATCTACGTAGTATACTACTTTACAGCTCCTACTGCGGCTATCGCAGAGGTTGAGCGTATCATCAGAATAACTGAAGAGTTTATTCGTTTTATGACGGTTAAATTTGAAAATCAAAAAGAGATTAGACACTGGAACAAACAAGTCGATAAATTGACTAAAAAAA
The DNA here is from genome assembly GCA_028692875.1 of Sulfurospirillaceae bacterium. Classification (GTDB taxonomy): domain Bacteria; phylum Campylobacterota; class Campylobacteria; order Campylobacterales; family Sulfurospirillaceae; genus JAQUWL01. The sequence continues at coordinate 11,786 of JAQUWL010000018.1, read as the reverse complement.
CTCCTGTCGTTGAGCAAGAGCCAGAAATTCCAGCTGCTTTAGCTGAAACTGAAGAGACAGAAGAAGCCTAATTAAGGAGCCACAATGTTTAACAGAGTCATTATGCTTGGAAATTTAACAAGGGATTGCGAACTTCGCTATCTTCCTAGTGGCGGTGCGGTTTGCACTACTGGGCTTGCTACAAATAGAAAGTTTAAAAAGCAAGACGGGAGTCAAGGCGAGGAGGTCTGCTTTGTAGACATTACCTTCTTTGGACGTACAGCCGAAATCGCCAATCAATACCTCAGCAAAGGCAAAAAAGTCCTAGTAGAGGGAAGATTGAAGCTTGACCAATGGAACGACCAAAGTGGAGCCAAAAGAAGTAAACACTCTATTACAGTAGAGACTCTTCAGATGATTGATACAAAATCAGATGGCAACACATCTTACGGCGAATCAAACGAGCAAGGCTACAAAAACAATCCATCTTCTAGAGCTAATGTTTCTGAGCAAAGTGGTCACGATATACCCGTTATCGATATTAACGATGACGAAATACCGTTTTAGAATATTTTTTTCACTTGTGAAAAAAATCTACCTTGAAAAAGGTAAGCTTTAGCGCCAAAGCGGCTAGCGTAGGTTGTTAAGCTTTGCTTAAGAGCCGTTAATTAAAATAAGTATAAGGAAGAAAAAATGGCAGAGAAAAGAAAATATGCACGCAAATATTGCAAATACTGCGAAGCAAAAATTGAGTATATTGATTATAAAGATGCAAAAATTTTAAGACACTCACTTTCAGAGCGTTATAAAATTATGCCACGTCGTTTAACAGGCAACTGCAAAAGACATCAAGAGATGGTAGAACTTGCCATCAAACGTGCACGTCACACAGCAGTTATCCCTTACATCATCGACACAAGAAAAGTGGTCGCTGTTCCTTTCGAGCAAATCCAACAATAAGCCTTTTTAGACTTACATGTAAGGAGAGACAAAATCTCTCCTTACTCCAATCTTCCAAAAATTATTTTTCCAACGCCAAAGTCAAAACTTCTTCAATCCTTGCAACAGGTATAATTTTTAGTTTTTCTTTAACCTCATCAGGAATTTCATCCAAATCTTTTTCATAATTTTTAGTAGGCACCAAAGCAGTTTTAATTTTAGCTTTGTAGGCAGCTATAAGTTTTTCTTTGAGTCCACCTATTGGCAAAACCTTTCCACTCAATGTTAGCTCGCCAGTCATGGCAACGTCACTTCTTACCTTCTTGCCTGAAAAAACAGATGCGATAGCTGTTGCCATTGTAATTCCAGCACTTGGGCCATCCTTTGGCGTAGCACCTTCAGGAACGTGAATATGCAAATCATTTCGTCTATACATATCGCTTGGCTCAGTAGTTGCACTAAAAGGCTCGTCTTTGCTTGACGGAGCATTTGGAATCAACGCCAAAGGCACATCCAATTTTTTCTCATCTATTAGAACTTTTACCACACTTAGAGCTATCTTTGCGGACTCTTTCATAACATCACCCAAAGAGCCTGTTAGCTGAATTGCACCTTTTCCTTGTATCTTGATGGCCTCTATCTTAAGCACATCTCCGCCAACGCTTGTCCACGCCAGACCATTAACCTGCCCTACAAAATTTTCTTTATCTGTCTCTTCAATCTCAAAAACACTCTTTGGCAGATACTCTTTAAGGTTATGCTGAGTTATCGAAACCTTAGAGAGTGTACTATCTATCAAAATCTGCTTTGCCACTTTACGCAAAATCTCAGCAATTCGGCGTCTTAGATTTCGCACGCCAGACTCTCTTGTATAATTTGAGATAATCAACTGCAATGTTGGCTTTGTTATAGAAATTTCACTAGGTTTCAGTCCGTGTTTTTTCAACTCTTGCGGTATAAGATATTTTTTGGCTATCTCATACTTCTCTTGTGGCGTATATGAGCTTAGAAAAATGAACTCCATTCTATCTCTAAGAGGTGCTGGGATAGTACTTATGTCATTTGCCGTTGCTATAAATATCACTTTGCTCAAGTCAATATTGAAATTTAAATAGTAGTCTCTAAATTTATTGTTTTGTTCTGGGTCAAGCACTTCAAGCAAAACCGCAGTCGGATCACCCTTGAAACTTCTTGCCACTTTGTCTATCTCATCAAGCACTACAACAGGATTCATCTCTTTTGCTTCAATGATTCCTTGAACAATTCGCCCTGGCATCGCCCCAATATAAGTTCTTCTATGACCTCTTAACTCATTTACATCTTCCAACCCTCCCAAAGCAATACGCACAAGCTCTCGCTTAAGTGCTTTGGCGATAGAGTTTGCAAGTGAAGTTTTTCCTACACCTGGAGGCCCCATAAAACATAAAATAGCACCTTTTGAGGATTTGTCCTCTATGCCCCTTTTTGCCAAAAGCTCCTTTACTGCAAAAAACTCCTCGATTCGCTCTTTGGCTTTTTCAAGCGCATAGTGGTCTTTGTCAAGTTGCGACTTTACCTCAGTAATATCAAGTGTTTTTTTTGAAAATTTACCAAAAGGAATGTCAATAACCCAATCCAAATAGCTTTGTATCAAATTTGCATCCGCAGAATCAGGATGCATTCTTGAAAGCTTGTCTATCTGTTTTTTTATCTCTTTTGAAGCATCTTCGTCCATATGATTTTTCTTTGCTTCAAGTTTTTTTCGATACTCCTCTATCTCCTCTTCCCTTTGGTTGTCGGTTCCAAGCTCTTTTTGAATCTGTCTCAACTGCTCTTTTAGAAAATACTCTTTATTGACCTTTTCTATTTGGGAATGAACTTTTGTCTTAATCTCTTTTTTAAGCTTGCTTGACTCTATCTCTTCGCTCACATAATCTATAAGCAAAAAAAGTCTTTTCACGTCATTATCCTCAACAAAAAGACTGTATGCTTGATCTTTTTTGAGTCTTATAGTGCTAGCTATAAGATCGCAAATCCGATTTGTGTCGTTGTTATCCTCTATGGTTTTTAGCAAATCTGTCGGAAACTGATTTCCAACATTTGCCAAAATCGCCATCTTCTCTTTTAAAACCGATAGTGCGGCATCGCTTTTTGAAGTTTTAGTTGAAACAGAGCGTATAACATCAACCATGGCACTTAAAGGAGCAACGTGCAACGAGCTAACTATTTTGCCTCGCTTCATGCCTTGAAAAAGTATCTTAATGCGACCATCAGGCAAATCAACTTTTCGCATAATAGAGCCTATAACGCCCACGTCATAGATAGAGTTAAAATCTCTTCCACCCTCTTTTCCACTTATGGCAGTACAAACCATAACCAAAGAGTTCTTCTCTAGTGCACTATTTACAGCATTGATATTTTCTTGATCTGCCAAAAAAAGTGGCGAAATCATAAAAGGGTACAAAAAAAGATTATCTTCAACAACAATAGGCACTTCTGTTGGAAAAGAGTTATAATCGCTAAATTTCATAGTAAATCTCCGTGATAATTGTTACATGTAGAAAGGCGGGGTATCTCCGCCTTAATGTTAAATTGGATTTTTATTTTTCAAACCAAGAGCGATACCAAGGTATATCTGGCTCCACCATATCTGCATCTTTAAGGGATGATTTTTTCAGTTTGTCTTTGTATATTTTGGCGGATTTTGCCTTGTCTGTTCTAGCATACAACTCCGCAATATTTTTATCCAAAAAATACTCTCCTAGCCTCATCTTAACAAGCATTGTGTCTATTATCGGACGGTATTTTGATGTTGGATATTTTTTCATAAACTCTTTTGTCTGCTCAATAGTATCAATCAATAACTGTTGATTTCTATTTGGATTTGGAAACGCATTAAAATTTGCCATCAATTTCAAAAATCTTGCATGTTCTATATTTTCCTTGTTGCCGTATCGCTTGATATACTCATCAAGATAAAAATTTGCCAAGATGTACTCTTCATCTTGCATGTGAGCATTTGCGAGAACTATCATCGCTTCCTTAAGCAATGGCGACTCAACGTGTTCGCTTGACAAGGAGGTGTAATAATCATCTGCTTTTTCTAAGTCTTGATTTTTAAGCTCTTTTGCTATCTGCTCATACCAATAGATATCTGGCTTGTTGTAGACTTCTACTTCTTTCGTGGAGCAACCGCCAATCAAAGCCAATAAAATAAACGTAGCCAAAATTTGAACAATCTTCATCAAGAATTTCCTTAATTTGTTAAAAGAGTTATTGTATCTTCTTTTTTGTTATCAGAAAATAAAATTCCATTTTTTTAGTTTTATGTCGATTTAGTAAGTGTATACTTTATTGCATTTTATAGACAAAATGCTACAATACTGTATAAAACATATTAAATATTAAAGGAATATTATGGTTTTCAGCGTGAAGACACCCATCCTAGGATTTGAAGCTATAAAAGAGGTTGAAGTTGAAAAGATTGATGAATTTTTTGTAAGATTGGTCTCCAAATCAGACAGTACAACCTTTACACTCATCAACCCTTTCATGATTCGCAATTATGCCTTTGAAATCCCAGAATATTTTAAAGCTCTTTTGGAGATTAATGAAAAAACGAATATTCTCATCCTTAACATCATGATTATTGCAACCCCTATTGAAGCATCGACTGTTAACTTTATAGCCCCTCTGATTTTCAACACAGACAACGGCACCGTGGCTCAAGTTATTTTAGACAGTGGAAAGTATGCTGATTTTGGTTTAATGGAGAATATTTCAAATTATTTGAACAAAGAATAAAAAATGACAAAAACTATGATTTTAGACTTTTTAAAACAACATAAACAAGAGATTCAAGAAAAATATGGTGTAACAAAAATAGGTCTATTTGGTAGTTATGCAAGAAACGAACAACGCGACGATAGCGACATAGATATAGCAGTAGAAATAGAAAGTAGTAATAAATTTAGAAGTTTTTTTGGCTTAAAGTATTTTATTGAAGACCATCTTCATAAAAATGTCGATTTAGGAATAGAAAGTCATCTTAAACCGGTAGCTAGAAAATATATACAACAAGAAATTATTTATGCCTAAAAGAGATGCGAAACTTTATTTAGATGATATTCTCGATTCAGCTTGTGCTATTCAAGAATTTGTTAGCGATATGGATTTTGAAACATTTTGCAACGATAGAAAAACATACAGTGCAACAATTCGAGAATATATTATCATAGGAGAAGCTGTTTCACATGTGATAGAATTACTGGAAGAAGAAAATCCAAAATATCCCTGGAGGATGATAAAAGATTTTAGAAATTTTATTATTCATGAGTATTTTGGGGTCGATTCTAAAATAATTTGGGACTTAACACAATTAGAGTTAGAAGCTCTAATTACAGCTGTTAAATCTTTAGAAACTAAGAATTAACGGAAAAAATGGGAAAACCAAAAGGGGGCTTACATGTATAGCTTACTAAATCAATTTAAAACCAATTTAAAAAGTAACCTGTCTCCTTTTGCTTTTGTTGTTGTTTTTGCTCTTTTTTTTACAACTTTAGCTTTTGGCAAAGGTAGCAGTTTAAGTCATCAAAATCCATTTGTTTCAGCACTTCCCTCTGGAAATTCCCTCAATCTTTATGGAGATTTTATTGCGACTGGAAACTCAGTTCTTTGTGAAAACAATGGTGGAGCATGCAACAACAACTACACGGGATATCTATACGACTCGAACCTTATATATAAAAACGAAGCTGCATCCATCGCACTAAATTCAGCCTCAGCAACACTAACACTCCCATCTGGCGTCTCTTCAAATGAGATTATTTGGGCTGGGCTTTACTGGCAAGGACATATTGCTGGAACTAACGCTGCAAACTACGGCACATCAACTATGATTGCGAACAGAAATCAAATCAATGCAATATGGCCAGATGGAAATTCAAGTGCCATAACAGCAGATACTGTTTGGTATCACGATTTTTGGGGAGACGGAACAGGAAATGGCGGAGGATATCGCTCTTTTTATCAAGGCTTTAAAAATGTCACGACACTTCTCAAAAGCCATCTTGTGGCTGGTGTTTCTCAGTCAGTAACCGTTGGAAACATAAAAGCCAACAATGGAGCTGATTGGTACTCCTATTTTTATTTAGGGCCTGGAGCTGAGTACAATGGTTTAAAAATTGGTTTTTGGGGAAACTGGTCTTTGGTTGTTGTCTACAAATATCCTGATAATAATATTCCAGTAACTGCAAAATTAAAAAATATTCAAGTAAATCACGGTTTTGATGCGATGTTTCCATTGCCAATAGCAGGATATGAAATCTTTAACGTAACTGTTCCTATAACTAATTTTCTCACTCCAAATAGCAATTCTGTAAATTCTCAGATGCTTTTTTATGCTTCAGGTGGAGAAAAAAAGATAGAAAGAGATGCATTTTACATACAAAATGCAAACAATAGCTACACCTACACAGCTGTTTCCAATGGATTAAATCCAGTAAACAATCCATTTAATGGCACAGTTTCAGATAAGGGCGTTGCACTCAACGGTGCCATCACATACTACCCTGGAATGGATTTGGATATCTACGATGTATCTTCTTATATGACAAACAGACAAACAACAACCTCGATAAAGTTAGAAGCTACATTTAGCAACAGTAACGGCGACCAATCGACCCCTGGAGTTATAGCCTTTTCAACAGAACTATACGATCCAAAATTTTGCTATGACTACGCCTATTCACAAAATGGAAGATATTTTACAGCAGACAATAACGGCTCTTCACAACCACGCATAACAGGAACAATAACACCAACAGACGATATCAACGTAACTCTATACATTAGAAACGAAGAAGACTCTGACGTTCAAGCACAAAATTTGATTTTAAATATAAAAGACATCAACACATCTCAAGCTATTTACAAGAGAAACAGTGTCTATCTTACACATCCAAACGAGGTTATCCCAGTACATGTTCCCGACACAAGCTTAAGTGTTAGTGATTCTTATATATCAAATATTTCGCACGGCAATATTTATGGAAAAGAGTATTTTTACACCTACTATGCTCTAACACCTCAATCCATTGGCAATATCGACATGGTACTTGATGCAAACATAAGCTATACACTTGTTCTCTCGACTGGTGGCTCGCTTCCATATACACACAACATTGGAAGCACAAAACTACCGATGTGTTCTGGCGACAACAAAAAATACGAACCAGAATGGGGTATTTTTAACGTCTCCGCAAAAGGCATTTACAATAGTTCTGACACTTATCCAAAATTTAATATTCCCACACAAGTTGTACGAAGACCAGGAGAGTTTTGGATAACCGCACATGACGCCAATAGTACGCCAGTTCCATACATAAGAGAGATGAACATATCTACTGTTGTAGGAGTTGAGCTTATAGATGCTGGAAAATTTCATAGCACAAAAGCTAGTTGTGATGAGCCCTCCAGTGCTATCAGCGAAAAATTTTGGGTTCCTTTTATGGACGCAAGTGGTGCAAAATCACAAGTGGATTTTGAAACAGCACTTCAAACTGCCATTACCGAGGGTTCTATCTCAATAAAAAACAAAAAAGATTATTTTGATGAAGCTCGCCAAAATACTGCTTTTAGAATTCAAGTAAATGTTGGAAATGATGGAAACGACAGTATTATCCAATATCAGAAATTAGCAAATGGCAAGTATAAAATGCTTAACTTTACAAATCTTATACAAGATTACGGCACATGCAAACAGCCTGTACGAATGTTTCCTTATGGTCATAACAACAATGGCACAACCATGCAAGTTGCCGTGGCTTGTGGAAATGCAGGAACAACGGGTGTTGATTTTTTTACTCTTAGCACATGCCATGAGTGTATTTTGGGCTATAGCACAATAAACATCTGTTCTCGCGACAACTTTGCGACAAGACCAGAAAGCTTTAACATCAAGCTGACAGACCAAAACCAAACTGACAAAACAAAACAAAGTCGTTTTGCGGACGATAGAACAGGCGTTATCACGCCAAATACAGCAAAAGTCAATATCGCCTCTGGGTATGATTATAGATTTGACATCAACGCAACCAACCACGACGACAATAACAAAACTTCTGGCTATACCGCATTTTTCTCTCCGATTTTAACAAATGATAGAAATATTTCTTTTAACTGGTCGCCACCACTTACAATAATAAATCCAACAGCCACATGTAATGATTTAACCAGCAAAGCATTGCTTTTTAGCATGATAAATGGCACTGTTTCAGGAGAGGCAAACATTAGCAATGTTGGAGAGTATATGCTTGGAATGATAGACAAAGAGTGGAATGTAGTAGACTATGACCCAGCAAGGATGACACATCATAAAAGTGCATTTATAAATGGCTCATACACAAATGTAACAAACTATTTTGTAGGCTCTGGCAATGCGCTTGATTGTCTATCAAATAGCTCAATCGTTCAGCAAACAGCAACACTTCCTTCTATCTCTGGAGCAAATCTTGCCAACATAAATGGATGTATCATTACCTCAAATAACCATAACAATCTTGATTCAAATCTAAAATACCGTGACTACAATGTTACTGTACATCCATACAAATTTATGAACCTAGTTACACCATCTTTTGGGGTTGCACAAAACATAAATTTCAATAACGGCTGGCTATATATGAACGATATCAACAACAGTGCGGATATAAACCACTCAATGCACTTCAGAGGAGATATCTTTGCTGCGGGATTTAACAATGTAGCAACAACCAACTTTGTGACAAACTGTTTTGCCAAAGATATCAATATTTCACTTGACCATAACTTCTCAAGAACTCCTGAGATAGCATACCAATATCGCCTTTTTGATAGAAACGCTAGCAATGATATTATTGATACAATTCCACCGACTTTAAACAATCCAGGAGACATAAACACCTCTATTGTTATCCCTCAAGCAGATTTTACAAAAACAATGAATGGTGCAACGAGAATAGACTTGAACATCAACTTTGATAGAAATATATCAACTATGATAAATCCTATTATCGTTTCATATAACGATTTGAACTCTACATGTAGCAACAAAACGGCAGATTGCACGATGCAGGCAGATTTAAAGAATAATCATACAACAGAGGGCAATCTAACGATGATTGATGCTAATTTGACGCACTATTATGGTCGAGTTCATGCGCCAGATTATCGTTTTCAAGGAAACGAAGGCACTGCTACAGTATATTATGAAGTGTATTGTAGAAACTGTAGTACAAACACTCCTCTAAATTTTACTGGAGCACAAGAAAGTATTGATTCCATCTATTGGTACAGAAACACTCTTCATACATTGCTCAATGAAGGAAGTGTGCAAACATTTAACTCAAGAGCATTGGTTGAATTTGGAGCAGGTGGTGGAGCCAACACATCAACAACGGCAGTAATCACAACAGGTAGCGAAAGTCAGATCGTACATGCGCCAACCTTGCCATATGTCGACAGGATTGAAATGACACCATCAGCACAGTATCTACTTTTCAATCAATTCAACCCGCTTGCGACAACCAATGATTTTACGGTTGAATTTATACAAAGTGGAAACTGGGCAGGACAAGGCAAGCTAGGACAAACGATTGACGATACAAACACTAGCGTATCAAAACGAAGCAACAGAAGGTTGGAATGGTAATGCGAAACGGCTCTTCATTGCTAGAACTCATCGTGGCTATCGTCGTTATGGGTATCGCTGTTATGGCACTACCTTTGATGCTTACTCAAACCCAAAGCAATCTTGAGTTTGCGATGGAGCAAGAAGCTATCTTGGCAACACGTACCAAAATAGGCGATATATTGACGTACGAGTGGGATGAGAACTCACTTCAAAACGACAGAAGTGCTGTTTTGGTTACAACTGGCGATGCGGAGCTAAATGTAGAGGTAAACACCACTCAAAGAGCGGGTCATGTAAACGCTGACAAACGAAGAAAGTTTTTTCCAAACCTCGCCACCTCCAGCACTGTTTTAGGTGCTGATGGCGGAGACTTGGATGACATAGACGATTTTCACAATGTCGCCCAAACACTTTTTGCAAATACAGAAGCAGCAGATACTGGTTTTGATTATAAATTTTCAGACCTATCACTTACACCAACAGTGGTATACGTATCGGACGCTTATGCAAACTATGGCGACAACAATATTACCAACTTTGTTTTGGGCACTGTAAATGCGGGTACTCGAACAAATATCAAAATGGTGGAAGTTAACGCAACAAACCCTGCTCTCAACGCAAGCAACTTTGTTCTTAGAGCATACAGTTGCAACATCGGAGAGAGTGAACTCTTGAAGCGAGAGGGGGCATGGTAATGAAAAAAGCATTTACAATGATAGAGCTAGTGATGGTTATCGTCGTACTTGGCATAGTTGCAAGTATAGGTGCGGATATCATCGTTAAACTATATGAAAACTATATGAAAGCTCGCTCGATTGAGCGTCTTCAATCCCAAACAGAACTTGTTCTTGACCAAATAGCCAACCGCCTTCAACATCGCATAAAAGATAGTGTTATAGGCAGGATAAACGATGGAAACATCTTGCACTACGTTCCGCTTCCAAACGCAGATGCAACCTATCAGATACTTGAGTGGATAGGCAAAGACAATGACGGGTTTTTAGGAGAAAATGGACTTCCTGGATGGAGCGGATTTGTGGATTTGGATAGTGCCAACACGGATAGGACTGCTGTGCCTCCTCGCATAAGCACACCAGGAAGCAGACTAGATTTTGCTGAAAATACTATCAATGCACTCTCGGATGGAGCTGTATCACTCAACGCTGGAGCTCAAAGCCCCGCACTCATCTTTAAAGGCAAAAGCTCTTACGACATCGCTCAATACGGCTGGAGTGGTGCAGATGGCAACTATACACATGCAGTTCAGCTAAACGGCGTAGATGTGCTGGAGTTTATAGAGCCAACCGCAAATGTCGATATAAATGAGATTTACGAGCAATACAACCTTGCATGGAGTGCTTACGCTATCGTTCCTGTTGGTGGTGCAGATGATTTTAACTTGACACTTGTTTATAACTACCAGCCTTGGGAAAATGAAACTTTCAATGATGGCACAACATCTATTTTGGCAGAACATGTCAGTACTTTTCGCTTTACCCAAATAGGCGATACGATTCGTCTAAAACTCTGCATTAGTGATGCAAATCGTAGCAATTTCAACACTGCGACGGATTCTGATTTTTCGTTTTGTAAAGAAAAGGTGGTCTACTAATGCGAAAAGGTTTTTCACTCATTACGGCGATGGTTTTTTTGATTTTGGTGGCAACCATCTCGGCACTATCCATAGCATTGTCCTCACAAACAGCAAAACAAACAGGAGATATTTTCCTTAAATCTCAAGCAGAACTACTTGCAAAAAGTGCCACCGAATACGCACTTCTTGCAAGTAGCGGACACGAAGTCAATGCAACTACAGGTTGTCTAAATAGTATCAATTTGTATTATCCAGAGCTTGCAAATTGGACGCATGAAGCCAATATCTCTATCATGTATATCGGTAGCGGACTTCCTGCTGGATGTGTACAACTTGGTGGTGATATAGCCACTGCGGACTCAAATAGAACTGTGATTATCGACACGCTTGTAAGCACCAATCCTGCTATCTCAAATGAGCCCATTCGCCTTCACAGACGCACTATCCAAAAGCCATAAAATAGCTTAAAAATAAGACTATTTTTTTAAGCAACCTTTCGTTATACTTTGATAAGTCTTAGGTCAACTAAGACAAGGAAAGGAGATACTATGAACACAAGTATAGTAGGCAAACAATTTGACTTAACAGACTCTATCAAGGGCTATATTGACAATGCGGTTGATT
>JAQUWL010000038.1 GCA_028692875.1 Sulfurospirillaceae bacterium | reverse complement strand
TGTAATCAATAACAAAAGTGTTATCAGATTTATTTTAATATTTTCCATATCTTTTTAATTGTAAGTTACTGTTAATTTTAGTTTTCACACACTTGCCCATAACGACCGAGGCTATGGGCTTGGGCGGGCTGCGGGCGAATTTCCTGTCGCAATAGCGACAAAGGAAATGCGGGCGCAAAGACTGCCAGAAGCACATTAGCCGCCCAAAGCACATAGGCGTGTGTTAGGCGGTCGTTTTGTTCTTGTTTAGTCAGAAAATAATTTTGATTCTACTTGAAAGTTGACACACTATTTAAAAAAGCTAAATAGTTTTCGAACTGCAAATTTTAAATTTCTCAACTAAAACTCCAAAAAATAGTCCAAATAATGAAGTTATAATTAATGTAATAGTAGGTGGTACTAATTCTGCAAATTTAATTGTGGCCATATTAATCTTTATTAATTATTTCGTAGTGCGCAATATTTCGTTAATACTGACAAAAGAAGTGCAAAGGCGTGAGTTAGCGACCGTATTTTGCAACTCGGAACAGTGAAAGCTTTGTTATATTTATTTACTTTGTCATTTACAATAGTCTCTTATATAATCGTAAGCTTTATACTCACCAAGCTCACCAGCTTTACTCCAATCTGCGCAAGCACTCGTCTTGTTTTGGTTATATTTTATTGAACCTCTTTTCATATAATAAATTGATTCCTTCGGATTTAATTCTATTGCCTTTGTAATGGAATTCTCGGCACCAATATTATCATCTAATCTCCATAGAATCATTCCTTTCGTATAATGAGCATAGTCATCATTGAAGTTTTTAGGAATAATTTTATTTATATCAGCTAAGGCACCAAAATGATCACTCAATTCTGTTTTAACGTAGATTCTTAGATATAAATAATCTGTACTTGTATTATCATTATCTAATTCGATAGCTTTATTTATATCAAATAATGCATTGCTATATTTTTGTAATTTATAATATATTCTAGCTCTATTGTAAAAATAATATGAGTCACTATTTTCATACCTACCATTTAAGAGTTCAATTGATTTTACACTAGCTTTTAAAGCGTCATTTAAATCTCCATTCAAGTCTTGTAATAGGCTACTTTCAATAAGAAATGAATAACAATTCTTAGAATCGTTTGAAATATTACTATTTTCATTGCTGTTTACTATTTGATAATCCTGCAATGCTCCAGAAAAATTCTTTAAATCATAACGCAAGTCTGCACGTTTACGATAATGACTATAATTAATCAGGTCAGACTTTTTTCTATACTTTTCATTTAATGAAATAGACTGATCAATATCAGCTAATCCACCAACTGTATCTGCACTGGCATTTACTTTTAACAATCCTCGTTTGTATAATGATTGTTGAATATGGTAATGTCTAATTTCACTTGTTGAGTTTGAATAGGCTTCCTCTTTAATTAGTTTATCTATTTCATTATCTGGTGTTTTTTCCATTAAACTAATTGCATTAGAGTAGTGTACAATAGCAAATTTGTATTGCTTTAATTGTTCGTAGCAAAAAGCCTGATTATAGTATTTTAAAGCGTTCCAAATAGAATTTTCACTGAATTTAGTACTTGATAATTCACTTAAAACATCTTCATATGAACAGTTCTCAATTTTGTTGGAATTCTTTTCAAATAAATATGACATTTTTGCGTATGCCCTTTTATATTTGATTTTTGAATCATTTGTTTTTAATTTTAGTGCAGTTGTATAGTCAGCAATAACATCTGCGTATAATTGACTACGTTCTTTTTCCCATTTATCTAAGTCATATGTAAAAGAAGAGAAGTCAGACATATTTTTAAATTTAAATACTGCACGCTTATAGTAACCAATATAATCGTTTGGAAAATAACTTATGAATTGATTGTAATAATAGATTAGTTCTTTAGGTGTATGAGTGAGAATTATTGAACTGTCCTTTTCTATCAAATCAAGAATTTCTAAAGCTTTATTTTTGTCTTTTGGTAATTCCTTCTTTACTTGAAAACTGCTCAATATAATGTCATTGTTCTGAATCTTATTGAGAATTGAAATATCAATAGCAAAATTGAGATTTTGACCTTCAATTAATTGAAATGTAGCAATACCAAATAATTCTCCATTCATATTAAATACAGGACTCCCACTACTACCTGCAGAAATCGGTGCTGTAATTTGATACATATTTTCATAATCTGGTACGTTTCTAACACTTGAAATAATACCTTTTGATACCGAATTACTCAAACCTTTCGGATTTCCAATAACAAATATATCATCTCCTTTTAAAGGTTTTGTACTTGCGATAGTTACAGAGTTAAAGGAAATATTCTCAGGATTTGCAATTGAAAACTTAATTATATCGTCTTTTCTAGAAGAAACCAAAATTTCATCAACAACAAATTCGGAATTATTTGAGGTCGTAATGCTTGCAGTAACACAATCCTCAAACACGTGATAGTTTGAGACCAACACACCTTTATTGTCAATAAAAAATCCAGATCCAATCTTTATAATATCGCCATTTTCATCATACGTTTTAATTAGAACAACTGTCTTTTCAGTTTTTGAAACCAATGTTGTGAAAGAGTCTTGTGCGATTACGTTTACTGAAAATATACATATCAGTAGAACTGAAAGAATTTTTCTCATATTTCTATTTTTTTACGCAATTTTTTTTTTTCAAAATGCCGCCTAACGACCGAGGCTATGGGCATTTGGCGGTTTGCGGGAGCATTCGCTGTCGTGGAACGACAAAGTGAATGCGGGAGCAAAACCTGCGAAATGCACATTAAGCCGCCAATGCGCATAGGCGTGTGTTAGGTGCAGTCCATTTCATTCAATATGTTGTCTTGTTGATAGTTAGTGTGTATTGTTTCTGTCGTGCACTCACTTGTTTTTTCTGTCTGGGTCGCTGTTTGATAAAACAGGGAGCTTACTTTATAAATTGGGGTCGTTATTTCAAACTTCGGGGAGCTTATTTCATAAATCGGGGTCGCTACTTTATAAAGTCGGGTGTCTATTCTATAAGTCGGGGAGCTTACTTTATAAATGCGGGAGACTGTTTTATAAATCGGGGAGGCTACTTTATAAATATGGGGAGCTATTCTATAAATTGGGGAGCTTATTCCACAATTCGGGGAGATAGTTTCATATTTTAGGGTCGCTATTTGCATTTATAGGTTGTTTGTTTACAAACTACGGTTGCTTTTTAGCAAACCGCAGTTTGTGTTTTGTATTTAGTCCTTCTTGTCTACAAACTTCAATTTAGAGATTTGTTTGTATTGGGGGCTTGTTGCTCCGAATACGGATTTAATGTAAACTTTAAAGTCGAAAGCTGTGTCTATCAAACCTGTTAGGGGTTTATACAGTAATTCGTTTCTTGCAATTCGGGCGTTACTAAGTTGAATGCTTGCTACAACTACATCATTATTCTTTGCTTTCAAATCAGTCTGTAGGGATTTTAGTGATACAACTTTCAAATCTTCTTCGTTTGGTTTGTAATAGGGAACAGATTCGAGCAGCATAATAAGTTTGTCGAGATTTTCTAAGCGACTATCGTAACTTAATTGTGTCGCTGAGATTTGATTTACCTCTTTGCCTTCAGCTTCTAAAGCTTTCTTTTCTTCGTCTGTAATTTTTGCGCTTGCTCTTCTGCCTTGAAGTTTACGAACAATGGTTTGTGCGCTTTCGTCAACCTGTACTGTGGTGTCAGAGGCTTTCAAAGCGTTGTTTACACGAGTAATAAGTTTGCTAAAAGGCTCAAATGCGGATTCTCTTGCTGATACTGCGTTGGAGTATGCAGATTGTGCAATGTTTGTAGCATTTAATGAATCTTTAGAAGCGGAGAGAAGGGTTTGTAAAGCGGGAAGTTTAAGAGTTTCTTTTGAAGGATTGTAGCTTGTGCCAAAAGCAGTAGCCGAAAGAATTAAACTCTCTAAGTTTGCCACGTTATTGGCGTGACCAGTTTCAGAAATACTTGCCATAATAGGTTAGTTTTTAGATTTGTAAACAGGTTTATTTGTGCAACAAATATACAAACTTTTTGTATGTTAACAAATGAATTCGTAAATTTTTTATAAAAAACATCCTTCTATTATTTACAATGATTATGTTGATAATTATTGCTTTGCAATCAACTCTTCACAGCTCATTGTTTTTTTTGCTTCTAACTGCTGTGAGACTTATAAGTGAACTAAAAAAACAATGTACTGTGACCGCTCTGCCTATTATCAAAAAGCTATAAAAGCCACTGCAAGACGTTTGATAATAAACACTAACTTGCTGTGGCTTTTTTTGCTTTTTGGGCGATTAGCTTAGTCGAGTTATCGGGTTATGAACTTAGATTAAACTATTCTTCAATCAAGTCCAAAATCCAGTTAATCCAAGAAAGAATAGTTGAAGCACGTCTTCGAAAAGTGTCCTCTGATTCAACATGAAACAAATTAGAATCTTTCATTATTTGAACAATTTCTAATTTGGTCGGAATTTCAGCTTTGTTGAAGTATAACGATAAAACTCTATTGAAAACTAAATGAGAGAGAATTGATTTTGAAAATTCAATTTGGCGTTCTTTGATAGAAAGGTCAAATAAATTAGTCCCTTTTGAAGTTAAGAAATAACAAACTTCATTATTTTCATTCCGACCACGTTCAATTAATCCTAAATATCTGGCTGCATTTGTATAGTAATCTACTTGCCTCATATCAAAAGTATCACTTTGTTTAAAGTCATAATCTGATATTAATTCATCTTTTGTGAGACTTATTTTGTTTCCTAGAATCTCACATAGGTTTATAATCCTTTCAAATGAATCAGCTTGCGGGAAGGGGATTTCAGGCTCAGGAATTATTATAGAATTATAAATCAGCCCCTGTATTGTTTCTGTATTTATTACAAGTGGTGTATTTTCTTTTATCCTATATCTTTTCTGATTAATTAAACGAATAGAATTGTAGTTCGTTAAATCGTCAAATACATATTCTCTCAAATGGAAAATCCCATTTGTGTATGTTAAAAATATTGGTCTTACGGGTTTTGATATTTTTGATTCCCATAATCTATAGGGATAATACAATTGACGAATAATGAAATCTGAAGAGATTGTATTCTTTGCTTCAATAAGATTTAAACTATTTAGTCCTTCAAATCCGGCATCTATTTCAATCTGGGATTTCTCAACATTAATATTCAAAATACCATTCATCGGTTGATAACGGTGAATATTAAAATTAAAAGCTTGTGAACTCATTCTGCCATTGACTGTTGGTAACAGAAGTTTATCCTGAGTGAAATCTTCAATAATACCAGATACATATGCGCCGTTAATTGCAACAGCTTCACTGGTTATATTGTTATAGTCAAGACTTTCGATATACTCAGGGAATACAAAATCAATTATTGGATCTTCGCAAGGGGTGAAATCAGAGAAAGTTTTAATGTCAGATATAATATACTCACCTCGTGAAATGGGTAGAATAGAGAGATTATTATCAGCAAAAATCTTAGGTAGCTGGAAACTGTGATCGATTTTAGCCATTAAACGAGCTTCTCTTTCAACATTTATTTGTTTCGAATCAATAATAAATGAGCCTTCTTTCTGGATTGTTTCAAATATTTTATGATCTTCGAATAGCTTAATCCATCCTGTTTCGTTTTTTGATTCTGCCATAATACCTTATCAATAGTTCTTAATTAATAGCTCTTCAATTTGACCTCTTTTTTCACCATCCGAATTGATAGACCTATTCGCATTGATTGAATGTATTTTATATTCAGAATATAATTCTTTAATGAATGGAGCAGATGAGTTTGATAATAAAAACTTAACACCCTTTTTGTCTAAATCATCACATGCCTTTTTTAATCTAGTTTGATGTTTTTCTGTCCAGCCTCCTTGAACGTAACCAGTAAAATTTGAACTTTCGGATATTGGATGGTAAGGTGGGTCTAAATACACAAACGTATCAGCCGTTACATTATCCAAAACCCTTTCATAATCACCGTTTAAGATTGTAATATCGGATGAGTTTAAATATTTACTTACGGCTCTTAGGACGGGTTCGTTCACTATATTGGGATTAGTATATCTACCAAAAGGGGAGTTAAACTCACCGAGACTATTTACTCTGTACAAACCGTTAAAACATGTTTTATTCAGATAAATGATTCTTGAAGCGTGTTGAACGTTTGTCAATTCATCAAATAGCGGTTGTCTGTCAATACCTCTTATTTGATAAAAATATTCAGAAGTATTTTGGTGCTTCTTAAGGTCGATCAATAATTCTTCTAAATTGTTCTTAATGACTTTATATACATTTATCAGTTCTTCATTATAATCGTTAATTATAGCTCGTTTCGGTTCTAAATGAAAAAGCAAAGCTCCCCCACCAATAAAGGGTTCGCAATAATTAAGAGAAGATATATTTTTAGGTAAGTGAGACAAAATTTCTGGAATAATTTGTCTTTTTCCTCCTACCCATTTTAAAAATGGGGCTACAAGTTTGTTCTTTTTCATGTTTTTCCTACTTAATGACAAAAATATAAGAAATAATTCAAATAATCGACATTTGTAGGATTTTTACTTTCTGATAAATGTCTGCACCGGTATGAATTTTATATTTGAGAACAAAGGATCGGTGTATAAGGGCTGTCTTTTCCTCCTCGACAGGCATAACAATAACTTTGATCCCCAGCTGGGTGATTTCGAGTTATTCTTTTAGTGGAAGTTCCGAATGCAGAGGGAAATGGATAGAATACGTGTTCAGTTCCATTTTGAGTAGAGCATAAAGGACAAGATTTTAAACTACCATGAGTTTGACTTTCATTAAGAGGTTTGTCGCAGTGTGAGCAATTCATAAGTTATCGTTTTAAATGTTATAATAATTTTTTATTTGAATTCTCTGTCTTAGTTATGGCATCGTCTGTCTTTTTTTTTGGATTGCACCTAACGACCGAGGCTATGGGCATTTGGCGGTTTGCGGGAGCATTCGCTGTCGTGAAACGACAAAGTGAATGCGGGAGCAAAACCTGCTAAATGCACATTAAGCCGCCAATGCGCATAGGCGTGTGTTAGGTGCAGTCCATTTCATTCAATATGTTGTCTTGTTGATAGTTAGTGTGTCTTATTTCTGTCATGAACTCAGTTGTTTTTTCTGTCTGGGTTGCTGTTTGAAAAATTAGGGAGCTTACTTTATAAATCAGGGTCGTTATTTCAAACTTCGGGGAGCTTATTTCATAAATCGGGGTCGCTACTTTATAAAGTTGGGTGTCTATTCTATAAGTTGGGGAGCTTACTTTATAAATGCGGGAGACTGTTTTATAAATTGGGGAGGCTACTTTATAAATATGGGGAGCTATTCTATAAATCGGGGAGGTTATTCCACAATTTGGGGAGATAGTTTCATATTTTAGGGTCGCTATTTGCATTTATAGGTTGTTTGTTTACAAACTACGGTTGCTATTTAGCAAACCGCAGTTTGTGTTTTTCGTTTAGTCCTTCTTGTCTACAAATTTCAATTTAGAGATTTGTTTGTATTGGGGGCTTGTTGCACCGAATACGGATTTAATGTAAACCTTAAAGTCGAAAGCTATATCAATTAATCCGGTTAGTGGTTTATACAGCAATTCGTTTCTTGCAATTCGGGCGTTACTAAGTTGAATGCTTGCTACAACTACATCATTATTCTTTGCTTTCAAACCAGTTTGTAGGGATTTTAGTGATTCAACTTTCAAATCTTCTTCGTTTGGTTTGTAATAGGGAACAGATTCGAGCAGCATAATAAGTTTGTCGAGATTTTCTAAGCGGCTATCGTAACTTAATTGTGTCGCTGAGATTTGATTTACCTCTTTGCCTTCGGCTTCTAATGCTTTCTTTTCTTCGTCTGTAATTTTTGCGCTTGCTCTTCTGCCTTGAAGTTTACGAACAATGGTTTGTGCGCTTTCGTCAACCTGTACTGTGGTATCAGAGGCTTTCAAAGCGTTGTTTACACGAGTTATAAGTTTGCTAAAAGGCTCAAATGCGGACTCTCTTGCAGATACTGCGTTGGAGTATGCAGATTGAGCAATGTTTGTAGCGTTTAATGAGTTTTTAGAAGCGGAGAGAAGGGTTTGTAAAGCGGGAAGTTTGATACTTTCTTTTGACGGATTGTAGCTTGTACCAAAAGCTGTTGCCGAAATAATTAAACTCTCTAGGTTTGCCACGTTGTTGGCATGACCAGTTTCAGAAACACTTGCCATAATAGGTTAGTTTTTAGATTTATAAATAGGTTTATTTGTGCAACAAATATACAAACTTTTTGCATATTAACAAACATATTCGTAAATTTCTTATTAAAAATATTCTTCTACTATTTGTAATGATTCTGTGGGTAATTATTGCCTTGCAATCAACTCTCCACAGCTCATTGTTTTTTTGTTTCTAATCACTTATGAATTTCTAAATGAGCAAAAAAACAATGTGCTGTAACCGCTCTGCCTATTTTCAAAAAGCTATAAAAGCCACTGCAATGGCGTTTGATTATAACACTTACTTGCTGTGGCTTTTTTTGCTTTTTGGGCGATTATTCTTACCAAAAGTTGCTAAACATGAAAGCTGTTAGAAGTATCTAGTTGTCAGAATTCTTGATTATAAGCCATACTTGTTATTTATCTCTTTTCTTGTTGGACATGTACAAATGAATGAATTACCGAAAGACATTTTATAACTACATTCTACATTTTCCTCACATTCAACAAAAATCACTTTATTGTCAATGTTTTGAATTACTGTGCAACAAATTTCATTGCATTTGACACAAGCAAAATCTTTGTGGCAATGAATTGTTTTTTCTAAAGATTCTTTACTAATCTCCATATTTCTCTTTTTTGGATTAGCGCCAGGTTGTAGCTGTTTATAAAATAACAATGAATTTATTTCTGAAAAAATATTTGATTTTTAAGATTCATTGATTATCTTATTTAACGCAAATATATGATTTTTGTTTGCGCTTTAAACACATAAAAAAAGCGTGGGACATTTAACTGTATCACGCCTCTTAGGTACGACCAAGTACCTGACAACAATAATAAGTTAAAGCCCACGCCATTTGGCGCAGGCGTTTACTAACTTATTCTTTGCTGTTATTTAAATTTGGTCGTTTTAAGAGGCAAGAATAAAAGCTAACGCTTTGATAATATGTAATTCAATTGTCGCTACAATTGACGATTTATTTTTCTTGTTGCAAATTTACAAACATTCTTTTATGTGCCAAAGAAATAAATAATTTTATTCCTTCTATTTCTATATTTTAGAGTTAATGTTTCACGAATAATCATTGAGAATATCAAATTTCTCGTTTTATAGAGTCAATTAGAGTAGTTGACCTTTTACCTGTAAGTCGTTCGTAATAATTTGAAATATCTGGCTCTTTCTGAAATCTGGGGAGAAAGTGTGCATCGTCCTAAAATCTGTTTGCCTTTCTATAAATTGTCCTGATTTTTGTTTGTTTTTCTGTAAATCTATTTCAGGACTAGACAGGATTTTTTTCTTTTTTTTGGATTGCACCTAACGACCGAGGCTATGGGCATTTGGCGGGTTGCGGGCGTATTCGCTGTCGCAAAGCGACAAAGTGAATGCGGGAGCAAAACCTGCTAAATGCATGTCAGCCAGCCTGTGACCATAGGCGTGTGTTG
>JAQUWL010000037.1 GCA_028692875.1 Sulfurospirillaceae bacterium | reverse complement strand
TTCATTATATTAAGAATTAAACTTTATCATTATACTTAATTCTTTTATAATTAATTCTTTACTATCTTAAATGTGTAGACAAGCTACACTTTATAGTAATAACAATTTCTAGTGTACACTTATCGGCAATTACTATAGTGAGTGATAAGATTAATTTAATAAAATTAATCTTATCTGGGGGGACTCAAACATTATGACCAAAATTAGAATTAAAGCAACCGGAAAGACTTATGAATTAGGAAATCGTTTAGAAGCTTCTGAAGCTCGCTGCTCTTCACTTAGCTGTACTGTAAATGTTTCTCTGAATTGTAACTACGTAGCTGCTAAAAAAGTAGTTAAAGAATCTCGTAAAGACCCTCTTAGTTTTATGAACAATGGCTGGACTAGTGCATACAATTTCAAGGATGAATTAGGTTCAGATGAAGAAGGCATGATTAAAAGATATGGTGATTTGGCAGATTATGTAAGAGAACTTATTGACAAGTATGACGAAGCCGCTTTGTTTACGAGTTACGATGGATGTGTATACGATTCTGAGACAGACACATTATATGCAGATGCATTTGATGATGAAACACTTGGATACTATGCATTTGAAGAAGACAATCTATTTTACTCTGTTCATCCTGAGGACAAATTCTACTTACCTCAAGAAATTGAATTGATTGATGAATAATTGTATTTGTATAAGAACTAGAATATATTTTAACGAAAAAGTAGAAGGTATTATTCCTTCTACTTTTTAAATTAACATGAATGCAATTATTTTTTACATCTATGTTATGTTATTTATACTCTGTGAAATCAAAGAAGTATGCAGCTCTATCTATTGTTTCTGGTTTTGAGTTTAGAAAAACAGTTTTTCCTGTAAACTGTTCCATTTTATATAGCTCAAACTCTCTTATTATCTCTGATGTGACTTCAACTGGGGTTGCATATGTACTATCTATAATCAAATTATAATTTGATTGATTATAATAATTAACATGATACAATTCCAAGAACCTTTCTTGTTCAAGCCTTGTGCGTTTTAATATACCTTCTGTAGCTTCATTTAAATCTCTATATCCTTCAGCTGCTCTCTCTAAGTCTCCTAAAACTCTTCTTGCCGACTCCTGAATTTGCGTCAACACAAAAATTTTAAAGCTATCTGGAATAAAATACCACCCCATCCTGGAATCAAAAACCGTGTTATCTTTTTGTCTTCCAAGTAGAGTGCTTCTGTTATCGAGCATCTTATCGATAGAGGTATCTGTTTTTGCGAGTTCATTGAGTTCGATAACGGAAACTCCTTTTTCAGTGGCAATTTCTCTGAAAATTGTTCCTGTTTTTATAACTTCGAATCCAGCTTTTTTAAGTTCCTCACAAACGCTTGTTTTTCCAGAACCTAGATTTCCTGTTATTGTAATGTTCATGATTTCACCTCTTTAATGAATTTTATCTTATCTGCAAATATTTTTAATATAAGCATAAAATTTTTCTATATTTTAAAAAATTCTATCATACTAATTATGTGAACGCAAAACATAAGATAAATAGTACAAACAATATTTATGAAACAAACCAGCTTTTTTAAGGAGGATAAAAAGATGAAAAAAATTAGCAATTTTGGTAAAGATTTTAAAAAGTATGTTTTGGAAGACGAACTATGGGCTGCAACGGAATTGAATAATGCATTTGAACAAATTGGAGCTGTATATTCAAAAGTAACAGATGAAACTATAAAACTCTATCAACAATCTCACCCCGATGCTACTTTCAGATTTGATATTTCAATCAGTACATTAAGAAATTATCTCCAAGGTTATTCTATTCGTCAAACCTCACCTTATTTAGTGAAAGAGCTAACCATTTCCGAGCTCAAAATGTTATATGAAAAAATTGGATGCATTCCAGTATCAGAACCCCCTATTCCAACCACGTCTAATTACAAAAATGAATATCTGAATATCGGACAAAAAATAGCCCTTGAATATGCTGAAAAATCCGAAACCTACAAAAATTTTGAGGCATTGAACATGCGATGTGCAAGTCCAATTAAGAAATCATTCCTTGAGCTTTGCGCTAATCATCCATGTTTTGGTAAAAGTTTTTTATTTACATTCGTCATAGAAAAAGGAATCGAAAAAATTAATGAATGATTCTTTTTCGTATTTCATTTTCCCAATCCATTCAAGCAGCTAATAATATATTTAGCTACTCATCTCTTGATTTTGAAATGAATAAGTGAATGATTTTATCTTTGGTGACTATGTTTTAATATGTTTATGAAATTCCTCTTTCCTGGTCCTTATATTATCATAAACTGATGGTGTGGTTAAGAACTCCGTCTTAATATTCCTGTCCAGGTCTATTTACTTTTGCGATGATTCAAAAATTGCTAATACAGTTTGTAAAAGCCTGAGCTTTTCAGAACTCAAATATTTTTCAGATGGGTAAGTGTATTTTCTTCTGGGAAGATTGTGTCCTTATAATCTGTAAAATATAATTTGTTGGCTAATTCTAATTTAGGTCTTTCTATATTTCTTATGTGACTATACTTTCTAATTTGGGGTATTAAAAAAAGCACCCTATGTTTAAGGATGCTAAAACATTTTTTGGAAATCATCTATGAAATTTGTATTCACACTTTTCAGTTGAATTTTCCCTCTGTTTGTAAATATATTTATATCAACTTTATCTTCCTTATTAAAATCATATCCTTCTGTAAAAAAAAGAAGATACCCCGATGAACCAAGTAAACCGTTAAGAGAAATCGGGAATGGTTCTGATTTGATTTCCTCTCTGCTTGTAATAGTTGTTCCTGTTTTTAAAGTTCTATTCAATATTTTTTTAGGTATTTTTTCACAAAATATATTTTTATTATTATAATACAAAGATATCGAATTAATAGCAATCGGAAGCCTTGATTTATTATTTAACATAACAAAAGCATAAATTAACTTTTCCGAATATACCGCATTTACTATTTCAAAGCTAATTTTCTTTCTTGTTACAATCACTCCATGAATCCAAGTAATTATTGTGCCTAGTGCACCGAAAATTGCTATACCTAATGTCACATATTGCATATAAGTTCCCCTAAAATTTATGTTTACAATTCAAACAAACTCTATCAACTTGATTTGTTAATATACCTGCCATTAGCGACCATTTACGAGAAACAGCCTGTATTTGAGTCGAACCACATTTAGGACACTTAACTTGATTATTATCTTTAATGGTATCAGCTGCTAAAATACTTCTATTAATTTTATGCTCAGACTTAATAACGTATCTTGCAATTTCTAAATATTCAAGATTAATATCTTTAAACCTTAAGGTTACAGTTTTATCCTGAATAACAATACTATCAATTTTTAATGATGCTAATACTTCTTCGTCTATATCTAAAAAATCAACAAATTCTCCCTCATGAATATCTAAACATTCCGAATCACCCATAACCACCCAACAATTACCAAGCGTAAAATATTGATTGAGTTTCAAGTTGCTAATTTGAAAAAAATTATCATTTACATTAACTTTTTTCCAATTACTCAACGGATAACCACAGTGGATACATGCTTCTGCTTTGTCAGATACTTCTTTATTACATTCTGGGCAGTTAATTAATGCCATTTTTCTTCCCCCTTTTGAATTTAAAATTCCATTAATAGTTTACTCCTAATTAACTTACATTTCTAGGTAATAAAAAAAAATTTGACTAATCCTCTTTTTGTTACCAAAAAGATAATTGATTTATATTTACTCACCTAAAATATGTATATATTTATAAACTGATGTCCTGCTCATATTGCATAATCTAGCTATTTCCGTCACATTAATTTCATTTTTCTTTAGCTTTGGATAATATTTCATAAAGTTTGAAGGTATAGTGGTGCTATCAATAACAGGTCTGCCAAGTTTTTTCCCCTTTACTCGTGCATTTTCAAGCCCGCTCTTAACACGTTCTGAAATAATATTACGTTCTAATTCAGCAAACACACCCATCATTTGTAACATGCCTAATGTCATAGCATCTAACTTGTTTTGCGTACAGTCTACCAAAAACGTACCAATAATCAACTTTAAATGTTTTTCTTTGGCTCTATCAATAATATCTATTAGTTGCTTTGTGGACCTCGTGATACGTGATAGCTCAGTTGATATAATTGTATCACCTTGCTGAACAATGTCTAGAAGCCTTAATAATTGTATTCTGTCAGTCTTTGTACCAGATTGATACTCAAAATATATATTCTTTTCTTCAACTCCACATTCCTTAAGTTCACGTTTCTGCCTATTTATATCCTGTTTCGTTTCATTTGTCGAACATCTAGCATATCCATAAATCATAGCAAATCCTTCCTTTCTTAGCGTATAATAATATTGTTCACGAAATTGTAGTATTTTTTTTGTGAACATTTATAACGTTCCTTCGACGTTTAAATCATATTATATGTAATAATTATAAATATGACGGACTGTACATTTAATCATTTGTTAAAATGAACACCTCGATTCCTTATCTAATTTAATATATAGGCTTGTTTTCGCTATTATAATTAAAATTGCACACTATCAAGAGATTATTTAGACATCGTAATATCTATCCAAAAATATTTTACATGCCTCAAAGTTTTCTTTTTTTATATTCGTTAGATTTCTGATTTGCTTCCAGTTCAATGGTTTTTCTTCACTCATTATTTTTCTTGCAGCCCATATGACTAACCTTGCCCAATATTCTTCTTGTGTCTCAGAATACTTTTCAATCTCTTTGCTGCATAATGGAAGTACATCAAACCGCTTGTCTGGCAAATTCATAATCTTGCAGATTGCATATCGTGTAACCCTCCGAGGCTTTTCTTTATTTCCGTAAAGTTCCCTGGCCAGTTCTTTTACTCTTGGAAGTAATTGCTTATCGACCAATTCCCAATCAATCGCTCCTTTTCTCTTTCCTTTTTTTGTTTCATGTTTTTCATCTTTTACTAAATCTAAACATCCCCTTCGTACTGTTTGTGATGATACGTTTAATAACTTTCCAATCTTGTTATAGCCCATACCTTCTTCATGTAACCTACGTACTTCTCTATCAAATCTTTCAGCTTGGCTTGTTTCTGGCAATTTCATCTCAACTAATTCTTCAGGCTCAATATTAAGAAACATAGCTAACTGACAAATTTCCGAAAGATTCAATCTATCGTTGTTTAGTATCTTCTGTATTTGCCATAATTCTTTGACAATGCTGTTAGGTAAGCTTTGATAGAATTTTATAAAATCGTCATACAGCATTCTGATGTTACGCTGTTCTCCCCGAATAGATTTATATTTTGTCCCTTCAAGTCTAGAGTCAACAAAAGTTCCTATCCGAACTTGATTATCGAAATTAATATCTTCGTTAAAAACTGTGATGATATATTTTGATAAGTTTATTTCCAGTTCCAAAATCACTTCATTCGTATGCGCAATTTCCGAGTTATCTATTACCACTTCTGCAGCATATAGCTTTGGGCTCTCTTTTCCGTGTATTCTTATATTACTATCTACCAAGAGACAACTATGATTTATACAAATATCTACTCCCAAAATTTGATGTGCTCTGTGCCAGTAAGTTTCTCCATACTTCTCCCTGTCTTCATTAATACAACAAGGACAATACCGGATGCAACGCTCTCTACCGTTGTTTAGAATTGGAATCGCTAATAGATTATGTATATCACCCTTCATATTTATTGCGTTATCAAAAGCATCATATCTTCTTTTGTGATTCACAAATCGACCATATGCAGGAAACATGGTATGTTTTAATATCAATTCTTCTATCTTGTATTTTGAGCAAATAATTCTTTTTGCGTCTTCATTTAAAACATTGATAAACTCTACATCTGGTCTTGCTGTTTTTCTTTCAAATAAATCTTCTGCAGCATTTATGTAAGACGAATATCCTGACCTGACATAATATCGAGCAAACCAACTATATAATAGTTCATCTGTATATATTTCAGGCAAGAACCCAATCATAGCAAGACCTCCTCAATAGTAATCCGTTCACGAATCAGTTCCACCATATCTAAATTATTCTCTCTGCTTCTTTTAAGGATTACATTGATTTCTTCATATCCTTCTGGTTCTTCAGAAGCATCATTCTTAGGTATCAGTATTTTATTCTTATCAATTTTAGTAGGTTTTTTATTTCGTATAATGGATGGTTCAATATACTGATGCAGCATCGTCATTCGTCTATCATAGGCATCTTGTAACGTCTCAAGGTTTAACACCTCTTTCCCATTTAAAATAGCTGATTCTTGAGCTAAATAAATCAGCGTAATGACATTCGAAATGATACCTGCACTATGTTCATATAACCACTCTATAATTGCATCAGATATTTCTGAATGTTTCTGAACATATTGAAATGAAAATACAGATGTGCAAAACTCTCTAAAATAATCATCATATTTCATTTCAATATAATATAGTCCCAATGACCTCCTTGCTAATTGCATCGCACTTTCAAAGAAAACCGTGCTTTCCGGTGTTCCTACCATGCAGATACTGATGCCACTGCAATTTATCAGTTGGGTGAGCATAGCCAAAAGCGATTTACCTCCCTTATGCCATACCACATTCTGGATTTCATCAATTATTAACAGTCCAATATGATTCAGTGCTACCTGGCTCACTGTACCAATCAATATATCAGTCGTGACTGCTGCACGCTGCGAGGCTTTATAATAATTAGTTTCAAGACGTTCATCCACTAACCTTAAAATCTCGAGAAGTAATCCTTTTGACGAACAGTCGAATGGGCATTGAACTAAAATACAAGGAGTTATTTTAGTATAAGGCTCCTGAATCTCAATTATATTAACTGCTTGCATAACGTCGATAGCTCGTTCTACTGAACTACTTTTACCTATACCGGAGCTTCCGATGATTGTGAAAGAGTCGCTTCCTCCGATGACTCCTCTGTATTTTTTTTTCTGCATACCCTTGAAATTTTCATTATATTGTCTTACAGCATTTAATGAACCTTTTTTCTGTAACGACATAAAAACGGACATATACAATTTGTGATAGATTTCAACTGACATCTCGGATGGAATATAAATCTTATATATATTTGATAATGCTAATAATCTTTTTGCTTTATCGGAATCTCTTAGTTCTTCCTTATATGTCGGAAACACTCTTAGTTCAGCTTTTAACTCATCACCGGAAAGCATTTTAGGAAACTTCTCTATTAAATTATTCATTCAACCCAACCTCCTTCATAAAATCAATATGTTCTTTCGTTTGTTCTTTTCTTCGAGTATTCCTTATTTCCTTTATATTGATTTTTTCTCTTCTTAATGAGTTTTCTGTCAAGGTCTTTATATGATTCCCTAAATTAATTTCTGATTGGAGCATTTCTTTTTTAACACCACTTATGATAGCTTTTTGTTTACGTTTTTGTTTTATGACTGTATCTAATCTATCTCCTGAGAATCTTATTTCAATCAACTCAAATTTTGAATACCTTCCATCTCTATACAGCCATACGGATGTAATGTCATCTGGATTGTAGGCTACTGGTGTATCTCCTCCCTTTAGATAGTCTTCAGTAAATTTGTCATTGTGATATCTTAGCTTATTGACTGTTAACCCGAATCTTGAAAATTTCCCAATAGTTCTTGGAAGCAGACATAGTACTAACTCATCTCTTTTAATCTGAATCAGGTTACATCCATTTTGTTTTATTCCCCAATCCCATATGCTAGAAGCATAAGGTTGAACCTCTGCTTCCAGCATCTCTTTTGTATATGGATAATCTTTTAAGACATGCTGTGAATTATAATAAATGATACATCTCAAAATTATCTTCTCAAATTCTTCCATTGTTAAGCATGCATCTTTTCTATAATCATGTGCTCCACGCTCTTGAAAATCTGGTTCAATCAATCCTTTTCCCCTTAAGAATGGTTTATAGCTGTTTTGTATGATATCGAAAAACTTTTCAATGGGTCCCTTAAGGTCTGGTCGATATGATGGTAGGTTTACAACGGTAATACCAAGCTCTGATATCTGTGCAAATGTATCACCTTTGTATTCACTTCCTTGGTCCGTAATCATTTTTCCCGGTAACACCTTAACCGGCCATACATCTTTTGCGATATGAATCCCAAATGATTTACAATGCCTTACCTTATCAGACACTATATTAATCAACATATTCCTTAAGCTGTACACACCGCCTTCCCAGGTCAATGAATAGCCATAACAGATACTGCTATAAGCATCCACACATGCCGTTAATATTGGTCTTCCTACAAGTTGACCACTTTCATTTACCAAGTAAATATCGCAAATAGTAGAATCCATCATCCCAGTACCTGGCGCTGGTGCATATACTCTTACACCTTCGCTTACGCAAGGTCTTTTATTTCTCTGGTACTTTTTCAATCCATCTCTTGATATATAGTAGTTCTGTAGCTTTCTTGTTTTTCTATAAAAATATCGAAATTGATAAAAGGTGGGATAATTCTCATATAACAACCCATTGCTACTACAATACCTTTCCTTGAGCATCATGGAATATGCTGTATTTAATGTGTTCCGCTGTTGATTATAAAAAAATTTATTTAATGCCCATCTCATGTTTTTCTCATCGTTAGTTAACTCATTTGCATCATCCTTTTTACATGGTTGCAAAATCCTTTTATCTTGAAAAGTAAGATACCTGCACAGATACTTCCTAAGTGTCTGCTTTGAAATTTTATATTCACATGCTGCAAATGTGATTGCCTCATTTCGTTTTATATCATCGTCTATAAATGACAATATCCCTGCAATCATCGTATATCTTTGATACATTATCTTTATCTGCTCTGGTGTACTTTCCTTTTCTTCCACAAATTCAATTTGATGATAGGTAAACAGTCCCTCTTCATTGCATACTTCATAACCCTCTAATTCTTGGCTTTCTATCCATTTTGGCATTGTCATCTTTATGCAATCTATGACTAAAACTTTGTCTTCAGTTTTTAATATCCTGATTATCTCATTATCTTTTTTTAGCAAATCATTTTTCTGCATCAATCACTAACCCCCAATCTGAAATCCCTCTTCGCATCCAATATTGTCTTGATGCTTCTAAAAGTTTTGCAGTCAGTGGTTTACTAAGCATCTTTCGGTAGGTGCACTCTCTGACCATGATTTCACCATTTGTTTTGGTACACACAAAATCAGTTGTGTAACAACCCTCCTCAAGTCCCTCTAGTAAAACATTACATTTAAATTCCAGAACATCATCTGCTTTCGATAATTGAATCGCATACGCCAACTGAAGGTCATCATAAGTTTTGCATATTTCATTGCACTTTTCTAATTTTCTCTTTTCGCATCTTCCTTTGTAATTCTTTTTCTTCATCTTTATGTTCCTCCATTATTTTCAAGGTCATACCAAATAACGGGTTCCCAAAAATCTCCCAAAAACTTCCCAAAAATTTCCCAAAAACTTAATTTCCCCAAATTTTTCCCAAAAACGTTTATTTTTGGGAAAATCCCATCCTCTCAAACCGTTGATTTTACTGGGTTTTTCCTTACTAATCATTTTCCCAAAAACACCATTTCCCAAATATACTATGTCCAGGGGCAACCCCCTTCATCCTCTTTTCTCTCTAAAAAGGCAATTTCTTCTATCCTCTCTTCTTCTATTTTTTCTCTCTTTTATTCTTCTTTTTTCGGGATGCACCCACTTCTCATTTCCTTA
>JAQUWL010000017.1 GCA_028692875.1 Sulfurospirillaceae bacterium | reverse complement strand
AAAAAAATGGCTGATTGGCTCATTGATTACAACACCATAATCCCTCATCATGGTTTACATATGAAAACTCCTGTACAATACCTTCTAGAAACTAACCCTCAGTGCCATATGTTATGGACTAATACATGTTCTTGACTTTTTTTTATAAATCCATCAATATACTGATGAAACTGGCTCTCTGATTTATCTAGTGTATTGTTTTGAAAATAAACAGCTGTCAATAAAAGCACAAAAAATAGAGTCAGAAAAAAAACTAGCCCAATTCGATAAATAGACCTTTTTACTTCCGCAATAGACCTTTTTTTCATCTGTTTTCCTATTTATCCAAAACTTTAAACTCTTTGATTAACTCAATTTGTCTATTGGAAATATACTCTCTCAAATCCTCCAAAACACTATCCCCCAAATCTAACATCACAACAACATCGGTTGCATCTTTTGGGGTTTCATCTAATCTAAAAACTTTTCCTGTTGTTCTTATTATAAGCTTTTTAGAACCAACGCCCAACGCAATATCAACCTTTACTAGGTCTTCGACCTTCATCCTTGCTGGAAGAGTCTCAAACCGCAAACGGGCTGCTTTTATACTTATATCTCTCACAGAACAGTCATATCTTTGAGCACCATAATGCAAAAAGGCTTTATGTCCTTCCTCTGGTCTGACTCGAACATATTTTCTATCAATTTGGCTTTGTATAACAAAATTTATCTTTTTAAAACTTGCTGTCCCATTATCTTCATCCACAAACTCAAGTCCATTACATTCGACATTGTGTGGCAAAAATTCAGAGCTCAAAAGAGAAAGCCCCTCAAAACGAATTGCCTTTTGTTGAAGATAGCTTGTCTTGATAAGAATTTTATTTTCTTGCATCTCTTCTATTGTGCCTTCGTTTGCAATACTAAGACCTTTATAGTAGTTGTGAAGTCTAATTGGAGTTTCGTTGAGTCTTATAAAATTGAGAAGGTTTAAAAGAAGCTTTTCATCTCTGGGGGCAAAAATATTTGTATTTGATATTGATTTAAGAAGTCCTAGCTCACTAATATCATCTAATGATAAGATGATTTTTGTTCTATCTTCTGGTATCTGCTTTACTTTTAGTGCAAAATGGGCAAACTCACCATTTTTCTTTTTGATTTTAGCGTTTAAAAGCTTTCCTTTGTTTTTTAAAATTTGCTCATACCAGCTTGTTTCATTGTTGTAAATAAACCCTCTTTCTTCGCAAAAAACATTTCCAAACTCTCCATGTTTTGCATTAAAATCATTCAAATCCTTAACATCAAAAAATTCAAAAAACTTTTGATTGGCGATAAGTGGCTTTTTGTTTTCAAGCAGAAGCAATAAATTATCTTGATAATTAAAAATATCTTTCATATAGCGTGTAAAAATTTCACTATTTTCTTCATATGAAATAAACTCGAAGCACTCAAGTAAAATCTCACTCAAACTTTCAACAGCAATAGGTTTTTTGATATATCGAAACGCTCCTGCTTTTATAGCATCATACAAATACTCTTTATCATCAAATGCTGAAGCTACAATAATTTTAACTTTTGGGTTGATTTTTTTGAGCTGTTTTGCCATCTGCAAGCCATCCATCTTTGGCATTCTAATGTCCGTTACAACGATTTGAGTAGTATTTTTTTTGTAGAGTTGCAGTCCCTCTTCGCCATCTTGTGCCACATAAAGATTGGTAAAAAATTTGGCCAAAAACCTCTCAACTTGATTTCTTAAACTCTCATTGTCTTCAACATAAAGCAATGAATAGTCTTTCGCTTTTTCTTTTAATGTCTGGAGTATACTCATAACCTCGCACTTCCCGCATATAAATAAACTACGATACAGATACATTATAACGCTTTTTAGTTATTTTTAGAATGAAATAAAATTTTGAGGAAAAAGTCGATGGTGTCCTCAGCGCGATTCGAACGCACGGCCTTCAAATTAGGAATTTGATGCTCTATCCTGCTGAGCTATGAGGACGAATTTTGAGGCAAAGAATAATGTAAAGAGTTCAAAGAACTCTTTACATGTAAAGATATTAACCGTTTCTCTTTTTAATAATCTCTTCAGCAACATTCTTTGGAACTTCATCGTAATGGTCAAATTCCATAGAGTAACTAGCACGTCCTTGTGTTTGGGAACGCAAGTCTGTTGAGTATCCGAACATCTCAGCAAGTGGACAAAATGCATTAACGATTTTGTTGCCACTTCTATCATCCATCGAGTTGATTTGACCACGTCTGCGGTTTAAGTCGCCGATAACATCACCCATAAAATCTTCTGGAGTCTCTACTTCAACTTTCATAATTGGCTCAAGGATAACTGGTTTTGCTTTTCTACAACCCTCTTTAAAGCCCATAGAAGCTGCAAGTTTAAATGCCATCTCGGAAGAGTCAACATCGTGGTAGCTTCCATCATAAAGTGTTACTTTGATATCTTCAACTTTATACCCTGCTAGAACACCCGCTTGCATTGCCTCTTTAAGACCTTTATCAACCGCTGGAATAAACTCTTTTGGAATCGCTCCACCTTTAATATCATTAACAAACTCATAGCCCTTGCCAGCATCTTGAGGCTCAATCTTGATAAATACATGACCATACTGACCACGACCACCTGATTGCTTAGCGTACTTGTACTCTTGATTTACGCTTGCTCTAATAGTTTCACGGTATGCAACTTGTGGCTGACCTACTTCTGCACTTACTTTAAACTCTCTTAGCATTCTATCTACAAGAATCTCAAGGTGAAGCTCACCCATACCAGAGATGATAGTTTGACCACTCTCTTCATCTGTTTCAACTCTAAAACTTGGATCTTCTTGGGCAAGTTTTTGCAAAGCAATACCCATTTTCTCTTGATCTGCTTTCGTTTTTGGTTCAACCGCAACAGAGATAACAGGATCTGGAAATACCATACGCTCTAAGATAACAGGATCTTTTTCACTTGCTAACGTATCGCCAGTCAATGTGTCCTTAAGACCTACAACCGCACCGATTTCGCCAGAGTGAAGGACTTTAATCTCTTCTCTCTTGTTCGCATGCATTTTAAGAAGACGGCCGATTCTCTCTTTTTTATCTTTGGTAGTATTGTACGCATAGCTTCCGCTCTCCAATGAACCACGGTAAACACGAACGAAGGTTAACTGACCAACGAATGGATCGGTCATAATTTTAAATGCAAGTGCCGCAAATTCACCACTATCTGTTGAATCCACAACACACTCGCGACCATCTTCGTACTCACCTTTAATCGCATGTACTTCCGTAGGTGCTGGCATATAATCTACAACAGCATCTAGCATCGGTTGAACACCTTTATTTTTAAACGATGTTCCACAAATCATAGGGATAAATGTCATTGCCAAACATCCCGCTTTAATACCTGCTTTAATCTCTTCTTTAGTGAGCTCTTCGCCACCAAGATATTTTTCCATTAAAATATCGCTGGTTTCAGAAACAGCTTCAATCATTTTTTCACGGTATTCTTTTGCTTTATCTGCTAATTCTGCTGGAATTTCAACCACTTGATAGTTTGAACCCATTGCAGCATCATCATCCCAAATCAATGCTTTCATCTCTACAAGATCAACAACACCTTTAAAGGTATCTTCTGCACCAATAGGAATTTGAATTGGCACAGGATTGGCTTTTAAACGAGTTTTGATTTGTGATTCAACATTATAAAAGTTTGCTCCAACACGGTCCATTTTATTGACATAAACCATTCTTGGAACTTGGTAACGGTTTGCTTGTCTCCATACCGTTTCTGATTGAGGTTGAACACCACCAACAGCACAAAAAACAGCAACTGCTCCATCTAAAACACGCATAGAACGTTCAACTTCAATGGTGAAGTCAACGTGGCCGGGGGTGTCGATAATGTTAATTTGATGATCTTTCCATGTACATGTTACCGCAGCAGAAGTAATAGTAATCCCTCTTTCTTTCTCTTGCTCCATCCAATCTGTTGTTGCTGAGCCTTCATGTGTTTCACCAATTTTGTGAGACATCCCAGTATAAAAAAGGATTCTTTCTGTTGTTGTGGTCTTGCCAGCATCAATATGAGCTGCAATTCCTATGTTTCTTACCATATTTATGGGAGTATTTCTTGCCATTATAGTTTCCTTGCAATATTAGGTGTATTGTTGTTGAGAAAAGAAAGGAGTATTTTTAAAAAATAACAAAAACACTCCAAACACCATCTTACCAGCGGTAATGAGCAAAAGCTTTATTTGCTTCTGCCATTTTGTAAGTATCTTCTTTCTTTTTAAATGTTGCGCCTCTGCTGTTTGCAGCGTCCAAAAACTCATTTGCAAGTCTTTCAATCATTGTTCTTTCACTTCTTTTTCTTGCGTATGAAACCAACCATCTAAGAGCCAATGCTTGTTGTCTTACAGGTCTAACCTCTATTGGAACTTGATACGTAGCACCGCCAACACGTCTGCTTTTAACTTCCATAACGGGCTTTACATTGTCAATGGCTGCATTAAAAATATCAATACCCTTTTGGCTTCCACTTCTTTTTTCAGCCAACTCTAGTGCACCATAAAATACTTTAGCAGCTACGCTTTTTTTTCCATCAAGCATCAACGCATTAATAAATTTTGTGATTATTTTGTTATTATATATTGGATCTGGGAGAATTTCCCTAACTTGTGCTTTTCTTCTTCTCATTGTTTTTATCCTTCAAATTTTAGTTGAAAATTTTACTCAAATAGTGCCAAAACTAGGGCACTACCTGTATGTTAAATTTACTTAGCTTTTGGTCTTTTTGTACCGTACTTGCTTCTTGAAACTGTTCTTTTTGCAACGCCTGATGTATCAAGTGCTCCACGAACGATGTGATACTTAACACCTGGTAAATCTTTTACCCTTCCGCCACGTACAAGTACGATGGAGTGTTCTTGGAGGTTGTGTCCCTCGCCACCTATGTAGCTAATGACTTCAAAACCGCTTGTCAATTTGACTTTGGCAACTTTTCTCAAAGCAGAGTTTGGTTTTTTAGGAGTTGTAGTATAAACTCTTGTACAAACACCTCTTCTTTGAGGGCACTTATCAAGTGCGGGTGATTTTGATTTTTTAATCACCTTTTTTCTCTCATTTCTTACGAGTTGATTAATGGTTGGCACATTATTTCCTTTTGTCAATTTACGAAAATACCCGCAATTTTATTTAAAAATCGCTTAAAAAAAGGTTAAGTTAAGCAAATACGCTCAACTTAACCCATCCTTTTTACACACTAAGCTTTATCTTATTTTTTTGATACAAACCCGTACCAACAGGAATCATACGTCCTAAAATAACATTCTCTTTTAGGTCTTCAAGGTAGTCTATTTTTCCTGCGATACTAGCCTCGGTCAATACTTTAGTTGTCTCTTGGAACGAAGCCGCAGAGATAACACTATCACTTCCTACGGCTGCACGAGTAACACCCAATAGCGTTGGCTCTGCAATAGCTGGCTCTCCACCTATTCTAATGATAGCCTCATTTTCTTCTTTAAATTTACGTCTACTAATCAAATCGTCTACGATAAACTTTGTGTCGCCACTATCAACTATTTTTACTTGACGTAACATCTGTGACACAATTACCTCAATATGTTTATCATTAATCGTAACACCCTGCCCACGGTAAACTTGTTGAATTTCACTAATTAAATAGTAATGTAACGCCTTTTCACCCATAATGCGTAAAATATCATGACTTGAAATAACACCATCCGTGAGTCTCTCACCCGCATGGACAAATTCGCCTGATTGAACATGAATTTGTGTATTTTTATCAACCAAATATTCTACACTTGTACCATCTTTTGCCTCGATAATAATACGCTCTTTTGAACGAAGAGACTTACCAAAACGAATAGTTCCATCAATTTCGGCAATAACTGTTGCATTTTTTGGACGACGAGCTTCAAAAAGCTCACTAACACGTGGCAAACCACCCGTAATATCCTTAGACTTTGCAATAGCCTTAGGCGTACGTCCTATAATATCTGCGATGCCGACAGTCGCCCCATTTTGTACAAATATAGCCGTTTTTGGCTCAAGTTGATATTTTATAATCTCATTATTTTTGGTAGCAATCACAATGGTTGGCTTTGTTCCACTTGGCAAATATTCATTAACAACAAGTCTGCTTTGCCCCGTCATCTCATCAAACTGCTCCGTAGCAGTATATCCCGGCTCAATATCTTCAAAAGATACAATACCGGCATCTTCGGAAATAATAGGTGTTGAATAAGGATCCCACTCAGCAATGGTTATTTGTTCATTGGCAACAGGATAGGCAATAAGTGTCTTAGCCTCAACCTCGCTATTGTCTGAAATATCCACAATAGACTCTCTTGGAATATAATGTCGAATTGCTTCCCTGTCATCCTCATCTGCAATTACGGCAAATATTCCTTTTTCTTTAATAGGGTCACCTTTTTTTATATCTTTTACTCTATTTAAATAATCGCCTTTTAACTTGTAGTATTTAACAATACCTTTAGCTTCTGAATAGATTTTCTGGATAATTGGCTCGCCATTTTTAACCTTAAGCTCACTTGCATAAGGAATACGATTTGGCACATTCCAACCATCTTTTATAACTTCAACAATGCTCTCGTGTGCTTCAACCATATCTCCATGAGAGTACGGCAAGTAAAATTTACCATCAACTTTACCACTAACTCCCGCAAGTTCGTTAGGCTTTGCAAAATCACTCTTTCTTAGAACATACTTAGCTATTTCACTCTCGCCCTTAATAGAGATAATAGTCTCTTCGTGTTGCGTGTCAATCTCAATCACGCCTTTAAATGGCGACTTGATTTTAGGCTCAACCAATAACACTGCCGCATTTCTACGATTGGCAACGATGTTTCTACCCTCTTTGCTAATATAAGTTTTAACATTGTAATAACGGATAAAACCCTCTTTTTGAGCAATAATCTGACGATCTTGTGCTTCAGTAGAAGCTGTTCCGCCGACGTGAAACGTTCTCAAGGTTAACTGAGTACCAGGCTCGCCAATTGATTGTGCCGAGATAATTCCCACAGCTTCGCCTGGACGAACTAAAGTTCCCTCAGCTAAGTTTGTACCATAACATTTAGCACACACACCTTTTTTAGCTTTACATGTAATCGGTGTTCGAATCACAACAGACTTAATACTTGCATCTTTAAGTGCTTGTGCTTTCTTCTCATCAATCAATGTTCCCTCGGTAAAAAGAACCTCATTGGTAATGGTATCAATCACATCTTCTGCGAGTACACGACCTGTTGCTCGTTCATACAATGATTCAACAAGCTCACCGCTTTCACTGATTTCTGTGATTTCAACACCTTCGTGTGTACCACAATCATCCATCGTCACTTTAACGTTTTGAGCAACGTCAATCAACTTACGTGTCAAATAACCCGCATTCGCCGTTTTAAGAGCGGTATCCGCAAGACCTTTACGTGCACCGTGCGTTGAAATAAAGTATTCAAGAACATTGAGACCTTCACGGAAGTTTGAAATAATAGGTGTTTCAATAATACTTCCATCTGGCTTGGCCATAAGACCCCTCATACCCGCTAACTGACGGATTTGAGCCGCAGAACCACGCGCACCAGAGTCTGCCATCATATAAATAGAGTTAAATCCACCTTTATGGCTCTCTGTAAGCTTCATCATCTCAGAAGCCACGTCATTGTTCGTATCCGTCCAGATATCAATAATTTTGTTATAACGCTCTTGCTCGGTCAATAAACCTGAACTGAACTGTTTTTGGATTTCACGAACTTTTTTCTTTGCCTCTTTAATTTTCTTTACTTTTGTTTCTGGAACGCAAATATCATCGATTGAAACAGATATGCCAGCCTCGGTTGCATATTTAAAACCAAGATTTTTGAGATTATCCAAAAACTCAGCCGTTATACCAATTCCGCCCTCTTTAAAGACATAATCAACCAAACTACCGATATTTTTCTTCTTCAAGATTCTATTCCACAAATCATCAGGAACGAAATCAGGCAAAATCGATTTTAATATCAGACGACCTGCTGTTGTAAAAATAACTCTATTGTTTATAATCGTTTTGATTTTGGCATGTTCTTCTAGATATCCTGAGTCAATAGCTATATGCACTTCATCAACATTAGCAAAAATCTTATTAGAGCCTTTTGCATCTTTCTTCTCTAGCGTTAAATAGTAAAGTCCCAAAACCATATCTTGTGTTGGAACAGTTACTGCCTTGCCAGAAGCTGGAAGCAAAATATTCATAGAACTAAGCATTAAAATCTTACACTCAGCAATCGCTTCTTGAGACAATGGAACGTGAACTGCCATCTGGTCACCATCGAAGTCTGCGTTAAATGCAGCACAAACCAATGGATGCAAACGAATTGCTTTTCCATCGATAAGTACAGGATGAAATGCTTGAATTGAGAGCTTATGAAGCGTTGGTGCACGGTTAAGCATTACTGGGTGTCCATTAACCACTTCAGCTAAACACTCCCAAACTTCATTGGTTTTCATATCAATCATTTTTTTAGCTTGCTTAACCGTTGTTGCATAGCCTTTTTCTTCAAGACGTGCCAACAAATGTGGCTTGAATAATTCTAATGCCATCTGTTTTGGAAGTCCGCACTGATCCATTCTTAAATTTGGTCCTACAACAATAACAGAACGTCCTGAAAAGTCAACCCTTTTACCAAGCAGGTTTTGTCTAAAACGCCCTTGCTTTCCCTTAATAATCTCTGAAAGTGATTTTAAAGGACGCTTGTTGGCACCTTTAACCGCATTGGCACGACGACCATTGTCAAAAAGTGCATCTACGGCCTCTTGCAACATTCTTTTTTCGTTGCGAATAATAATCTCAGGTGCATCAAGCTCCATCAATCTTTTTAATCTAGAGTTTCTATTAATAACACGACGATATAAGTCATTTACGTCACTTACTGCAAATTTTCCACCATCAAGTGCCACAAGCGGTCTCAAATCTGGCGGAAGAACAGGAAGCATTGTAATCATCATCCATTCTGGACGATTGCCACTATTTAAAAATGCCTCTACAACTTTAAGTCGTTTAATAATTGTTTTTTTCTTCGCTTCTGAATTTGTAGCATTTACCTCTTCTTTTAACTGTGCCAATAAGTCTACTAAGTCAAGGCTTGCAAGAAGGTCTTTGATAATATCTCCACCCATTTTTGCTACAAAACCAGTATCAGAAAAGCGTTGGTGTAAAGACTGATACTGCTCTTCATTAAGAACATCAAACGTTGCTACTTTCTTGGTATTTTCAGCATCATAAAAGGCCTCTCCAGCATTTTTTACAATATATGCTTCATAATACAATACACGCTCTAAGTCTTTCATTTTAACGCCTAACAGCGTACCAATACGACTTGGTAATGAGTTAACATACCAAATATGGGCCACAGGGGTTACAAGCTCAATATGCCCCATGCGTGAACGACGTACTTTTGTGCTAGTAACTTCAACACCACATTTTTCACACTTGATGCCTTTATAACGCATCTTCTTATATTTTCCGCACAAACACTCATAATCACGAACTGGACCGAAAATTTTCGCACAAAATAGACCATCTCGCTCAGGTTTTAAAGTACGATAATTTATTGTTTCAGGTTTTTTAACCTCACCGTAACTCCATGAACGAATTTTCTCTGGACTTGCAAGTCTTAGTTGGAACGCCTTAAAGTCTCTCGGTCTGTTTTCTTCGTGTATCTCAATAGGTTCTAGTCGTTTCATCT
This sequence comes from Sulfurospirillaceae bacterium, assembly GCA_028692875.1. Lineage (GTDB taxonomy): Bacteria > Campylobacterota > Campylobacteria > Campylobacterales > Sulfurospirillaceae > JAQUWL01. Next base: position 39,845 of record JAQUWL010000017.1, on the reverse strand, counting down.
TCTTCTACCTCATCATAAATCTGAACATCTAAAGCCAAAGACTTCAACTCGTTTGTTAAAACAAAGAATGTTTCTGGGATACCTGTTTGAGGCACATTCTCTCCCCTTGTTAATGCTTTATAGGCTAAAATCCTACCTTCCACGTCATCTGATTTTACAGTAAGCATCTCCCTTAGAGCATGAGCAGCACCATATGCTTCAAGTGCCCAAACCTCCATCTCTCCAAACCTTTGACCACCAAAGAGTGCTTTGCCACCAACAGGCTGTTGTGTAACCAAAGAGTAAGGTCCCGTACTTCTTGCATGGACTTTTTCGTCAACCAAATGGTGAAGTTTCAACATATACATGTAGCCTACATTGACTTTTTCATGCATCTTTTGACCAGTCATGCCATCATACAGTTCAGTCTTTCCATCCATGTCGATTTTCGCCATCTCAAAGAGTTTTGCAAATTCTTCTACATTGACACCCTCAAAAATAGGAGTTGCAAAACGAACACCTTTGCTCCAATCTCTTGCATACTCCAGAAGTTTTTCATCATCCAAGGAGTCAATAAACTCTTTTGCATTCATAAGCTTTGCGACATTGGAAATTTCTATCATTTTCTCTCGAAGTGCCTTAATCCAATCGCCCTGCTTTGCTTTAAACACCTCTTCTATCTGCTCACCCAAACGCTTACCGACAAGTCCCAAATGAACTTCAAGAATTTGACCTATATTCATACGACTTGGAACACCTAATGGGTTGAGAACGATATCCACACTCTCTCCATTTTTAAGATATGGCATATCAACTTCGCGAACAATATTAGATACAATACCTTTATTTCCGTGACGTCCCGCCATCTTATCGCCCACTTTGAGCTTACGCTTAGTAGCAATATAGACCTTTACGAGCTTAACCACACCGCTTGGCAAGATGTCATCTTTTTCAATAATATTTAATTTTTCATCATGCTCTTCTTTGAGCTTCTTTTTCTCATTTTGAAAATACAACTTCAAGTCTTTGTATATATCTTGAACTTCAACAGAAAAAGACTTTACAATATTGTTAATAGAAAACCTGTTGATGTTTTGCAAATCTTCAGACTTAACAAGTTGTCCTTTCTTGTAGGATTTTTTGTTTATCTCTTGATCTTCTTCCAAGGGTGCTTTTGACAACAAAGAGTTTATTCTTAGCATCTCTTCTCTATCTAGCATCAAAAGCTTGTCGTGGTGTTCTCTATCTAAAATTTCTTTTTCTTGCTCGTAAGCCTTGACTGACCTTGGATCTTTGTCATAACCTTTTTTTGTAAATATTTTAACATCAACCACAACACCCTCCAAAGATGGGCTTGCGTACAAAGATTTATTGACAACATGTCCAGCTTTTTCACCAAAAATAGCCCTTAAAAGCCTCTCTTCTGGTGTTGGCTTAACCTCGCCTTTTGGAGAAACTTTGCCCACCAAAATCATACCAGGAGTCACATATGTTCCGATTTTAACGATACCGCTCTCATCAAGATGTGCTAGTTCTTCCTCTTTGATATTTGGTATATCTTTTGTTATCTCTTCCACGCCATCTTTAAGCTCACGTGCCTCAATCTCTTTTTCATATGTATGAACACTTGTAAAAGCATCTTCACGAATCATTCTCTCAGATATAACAATCGCATCTTCGTAGTTATAACCATTCCACGGCATAAACGCTACCAATGCGTTTTTACCAATAGCTAACTCGCCCATATCCATGCTCGGACCATCAGCGATAATATCGCCTTTTTTAACAATGTCGCCACGCTTAACAATGACTTTTTGTGTAAAAGTTGTATTTTGGTTGGTTCTTAGGTTTTTTTGCAACGCATAATGGTCAATAAAAGCACCTGTTTCATCTTCGCCCAAAATATAAACATTTTTATTGTCTACTTTTTCAACAACGCCACCACGCTTAGCTTTGATGGCTTCCCAAGAGTCTCTTGCAGCTATCTGCTCAACACCTGTTCCCACAATAGGAGCTGTTGCTTGCAATAACGGAACCGCTTGACGCTGCATGTTAGAGCCCATCAAAGCACGGTTAGCATCATCATGCTCCAAAAATGGAATCAAGGAGGCTGCAACACCAGCTATCATCATAGAAGAGAGATCAATCAAGTCAACTCTATCTTTTTCAATCAAAACTGTTTCACCATCAACTCGCACTTCAATCAAATCCTCAACGATTTCATTGTTTTCATTAACTTTAGTACTCGCTGGTGCGATAACAAGACCCTCTTCTTGAGTTGCGGTAATGTAAATAATTTCATCCGTAATACGAGCATTTTCAACTTTACGATATGGTGCTTCTACAAAACCTAGATCATTTACTTTTGCATACATTGAAAGGGTATTAATCAAACCAATATTTTGACCCTCAGGTGTTTCAACAGGACAAATTCTTCCATAATGTGTTGGATGAACGTCACGCACCTCAAAACCAGCACGCTCTTTAACTAAACCGCCTTCGCCAAGTGCAGAAAGTCTTCTTTTGTGGGTAATCTCGCTTAGTGGATTTGTTTGATCCATAAATTGAGACAACTGCCCACTTGCAAAAAATTCTAACACAGAGGCCGTTATCATCTTGGAGTTAATCAAATCATGAGGCATAAGCTCTTCAACATTGCCACTGAGTGCACTAAATTTATCACGAATCGCTTTTTGCATCTTGATAAGTCCATTGTGCAGCTCATTGGCCAACAACTCGCCGATAGCTCTAATTCTTCTGTTTCCAAGATGGTCTCTATCGTCTATGCGACCTTGTCCATTTTTGACTTTAATCAGATATTTAACCGTTCTAATAATGTCTTCACTGGTCATAATAGTCACATATTCAGGAACATTTAGTCCTAATTTGTGATTCATTTTCATACGACCCACTTTGGTCAAATCATATCTCTCTGAGTTAAAGAAAAGATCTTTTACAAAAATTTTAGCGGCCTCTTTAGTTACAGGCTCGCCTGGTCTCATGACTTTATAAATTCTAATTGCTGCTAAATCATTTTCATCTTCAATGTTTTCTGTCTGTTTTAAAAGCTTCAATGTTTCATTGTCTGCGATAAATGAGTTGATAATGGCATCATCCACACCACTTGCTAAATCATTGGCTATTTCGATAAATTCACACTTTTGTTCAATTATTTTTGCCAACTTTGATTCATCTAGCTGGGACAGTGTATCGTAAAGAACCTCTCCGCTCTCACTATCTATAATAGGGGAGGATAAAAAGCGATTACCAAAATCTCAACTGGATACTCAATAAGCTTTACTCCGTCCTCAACAAACTTTTCGGCTTTCTTTTTTGCCAATCGCTTACCAGCAGAAAGGAGTAGGTTGCCTTTTTCGTCTTTAAGGTCAAAATCAACACGTCCCACAAAATTTTCAGGTGTAAAATCTATAAAAAATTTATTGTTTTTAATTTGAATATTTAGAACAGGATAAAAAAGTTTCAAAATATCTTGTTTGCTATATCCAAGGGCTCTAAACAATATAGTAATAGGGACTTTTCTTCTTTTATTAATTCTTACAAAAAGCGTATCTTTGGCATCATACTCAAAATACAACCAAGATCCACGATCAGGAATTATTTGTGCAGTATAAATAAGTTTATTTGCAACTGTAGCACTCTCTTCTTCTTTAAATATAACACCAGGACTTCTATGAAGCTGATTTACAACAACTCTCTCAACGCCATTTATTATAAATGAGGTTCTCTCCGTCATTAGAGGAATCTCGCGAATAAAAATAGCCTGCTCTTTAATGTCTTTTACGCCGGTTTTTTCGCCGGTTTTTTCATCTTTATCCCAAAGGATAAGACGAATATTCATTTTTAAACTAACAGAATATGTAAGCCCACGCTCCATACACTCTCTAATGTTGTATTTTGGTTTCCCAACTTCTGAGTTAACATACTCTAATGTTAATCTATTTTGCGGATCATGGATTGGAAAAATGGATTTAAAAACTCTCTCAACACCGCTATCAGTGGCACTATTATTTTCAATATTTAAAAATTGTTCATAACTTTTTTGTTGTAATTGCAACAAATTAGGAACGTCTATCTGTTTTGGAACTTTGGAAAAATCCACTCTTAAGCGGTTTCCTGATTTTAGGCTGTTTAACATGAGTCTACCTCGTGTAGTTGTTTGAAAAGGATGGTAGTTAATTCGCCATAAATACGGCAGAATATTTAACGACTAATTGGTTTCCCATAAAAAGTCTAGGAGAGAATTGCTTCTCCCCAATAATCAAATTACTTGATTTCAGCTTTAGCGCCTGCTTCTTCAAGTTTCTTTTTAATCTCTTCAGCGACGTCTTTAGATACGCCCTCTTTGATCGTTGTAGGAGCACCTTCAACAGCGTCTTTCGCCTCTTTAAGACCAAGACCTGTAATCTCTCTTACTACTTTAATAGCATTGATTTTCTTCTCGCCACCGTCTTTAAGAATAACATCAAATTCTGTCTTCTCTTCTTCAACAGCTGCCGCAACAGCACCACCACCTGCAACCATAACTGGAGCAGCAGATACACCAAACTTCTCTTCAAAATCTTTTACCAATGCACTTAATTCAAGTACTGATAGACCTGAAATATACTCTAATACGTCTTCTTTTGAAATTGCCATTTCAAATCTCCTAATTATTATTTTAATAACGCCAAAAAAGCAAAGCTTCTTTGACTGCGTTGACCACTAGGGCACTAAAGCTAGCCAACTTTGTTGGCAGAGTTTTTTTATTGCTTTACATGTAAGCATAAAACTTACGCTGACTCTTGTTTTTTAGCTCTAAGAGCATCAAGTCCGATTGTAAAGTTTGTAATCGGTGCCATCCATGTTGATAGAAGCATTCCGATAAGCTCATTGCGAGATGGCATTTTTGAAAGTGCTTCAATTTTTTCTGCACCCGCAACTTCACCACCAACAAATCCTGTCTTCACTTTAAAAATAGCGTTATCTTTAGCAAAATTTGCAACAACTTTAGTAACACCCAATTGGTCATCGCCCCAAACAAAAATGTTTGTATCTTTAACCTCAACGCCACTAATGCCTGCATTGTTCATAGCAATCAACGCTAAAGTGTTTTTAACAACTCTAACTTTAACGCCTAAATCTTTTGCTTTTATTCTCAACGCTTCAATGCTTTTTACATTCATTCCTTTGTAGTCACAAAGAATTAGTGCGTCAGAAGATTTGAACTCTTCAGTAAGAGAATTAATAAATTCAGCTTTCTCTTGTCTTGTCAATTTTTTCTCCTTTCCGACTGGTGATTTCAAGTAGAGCCGAGAATCGCTCTCGAATTAAGCAAAGCCTCTGCTGTCTCCAATCAAAGATGTATTATTTAACGATATCTAATTATCTTAAATCTATCAATTCTTGATTATCAAGCTCTATCGAAGGACTCATGGTCAATGATAGTGCAGCACATTTAATATATTTACCTTTTGAAGCTGCTGGTTTGTTTTTATTAATAGCTCTTACAAATGCTTCAAAATTATCTTTAATCTTGTCTTCGCTAAAGCTTACTTTGCCGATACCTGCGTGAATATTTCCCTGTTTGTCAACACGAAAGTTTACTTGTCCACCTTTGTTGTTTTCGACAGCTTTTGCAACATCCATAGTAACGGTACCTGTTTTTGGGTTTGGCATAATGCCTTTTGGTCCTAAAATACGACCTACTTTACCAACTAAGCCCATCATATTTGGTGTAGCAATAAGAACGTCAAAGTTAATTTTTCCAGCTTGAATGTCTTCAATCAAATCATCACTTCCAACGATATCAGCTCCAGCAGCTCTTGCTTCATCAGCCTTATCATCTTTTGCAATAACAGCAACACGTACAGCTTTACCCGTACCAGCTGGAAGAATAACTGAGCCTCTTACCATTTGATCTGCATGTCTAGGGTCAACATTTAACTTGAGTGCGATTTCAACTGTTTCGTCAAATTTAGCCGAAGCTAGATTTTTTACATTTGCCAAAGCCTCTTCAACAGAATATTTTTTAGTTTTATCAATTTTTTTCAGAACTTCCTGAAATCTCTTATTTACTCTTTTTGCCATTCTTTTCTCCGCATATTTTTGCTTCCGCCATTAAGCCTCGGCGGTAAAAGGTTAGTTCAAATTAGTCTACGACTGTAATACCAATACTTCTTGCGCTTCCTGCAATAATCTTTGCGGCAGCCTCTCTGTCATTTGTATTAAGGTCAACAATTTTTTTCTCAACTATGTCAAGAACTTGGGCTTTAGTAAGCGTTCCGACCTTATTTTTAAGTGGATTGCTTGAACCACTTGTAATACCTGCTGCCTTCTTAATTAAATCCGTAGCAGGTGGTTGTTTCGTAATAAAGGTAAAGCTCTTATCTGCATAAACAGTAATAACAACAGGGATTTTAAAACCTGCCATATCCTTTGTTTTTTCATTAAACGCTTTACAAAACTCCATAATATTAACACCTTTTTGACCCAAAGCTGGACCAACTGGAGGTGATGGATTGGCCTTTGCTGCCGCAATTTGCAATTTTATTTCGCCAATTACTTTTTTTGCCATCTTCGTTTTTCCTTTTAAACTATTTTTTCAACTTGTGAATAAAGTATCTCTACTGGTGTGCTTCTGCCAAATATTGAAACATTTAATTTTAATTTTCCATGTTCCATATCGTACTCTTCTACTGAACCGGTAAAGTTTGCGAAAGGACCCTCTGTAATCCTAACACTCTCGCCATTCTCAAAGAATATTTTTGGCTTAGGTGCACCTTTGTTTTGTGCTTTTTCCAAAATCAATGCAATATCTTTTTCGCTTAATGGAGTGGGTTTTTTGGATTCACCAATAAACCTTCCTACTTTTGGCATTGACTGAATCATATGCCATAAAGCGGTATCTAAATCAAGTTCTGCAAATGCATAACCTGGATAAAGACTTCTCTCGCTAATCTTTTTCTTTCCATTTTTAACCTCAATAACATCTTCAGTTGGAACGATAATGTTTGCAAGCTTCTCGGAAATTCCGCGATCTTGCACGAGGTTTATTATTGCCTTTTTTACTGCTTGTTCGCTACCTGCATATGTCTGAATTGCATACCATTTATGTGCCATATTTCACGCTCTCTTATATAATAGAAGATAGCGAGAAAGACATAAATAGATCAACTAAAGCCAAAAATAACGAAATAACAGTAACAACTACAAAAACAGATATAAATGCATTTCTAATCTGATCCTTTACAGGAAAGATTACCTTGGATAACTCTGCCTTTGAATGATGATAATAAGCTCTTAATTTTTCCATATGTATTACCTTGACTAGTGGCAGGGCAGGAGGGATTCGAACCCACAACCTACGGTTTTGGAGACCGGCGCTCTACCGTTGGAGCTACTACCCTACATGTAAGCTAAGTTCAAAAACAGAACTTAGCTTTTTAATTTCACTTCTTTGTGAACAGTGTGTTTTTTAAGCCTTGGACAATACTTACTCATCTCAAACTTGTCCGTATGAGTCTTGCTGTTTTTAGTTGTTGTGTAGTTGATGTCGCCACATTCTACACATTTTAGTCCGATTTTAACGGTCATTTGATTTCCTTGCGTTGATTACATGCAAGAAGGAATTTTCCTTCTTGCATGTTAAAATTACTTAATAATTGACGAAACAACACCTGCACCTACAGTTCTGCCACCCTCACGGATTGCAAAACGAGTACCCTCTTCAAGAGCGATTGGGTTGATAAGTGCTACTTTAATCTTTACGTTATCACCAGGCATAACCATCTCAGTACCTTCTGGCAATGTGATAGAGCCTGTTACGTCTGTTGTACGTACATAAAATTGTGGTCTATAGTTGTTAAAAAATGGTGTATGACGTCCACCCTCTTCTTTGCTTAGTACGTATACTTCAGCTTCGAAATCAGTGTGTGGAGTGATTGACTTTGGCTTACAAAGAACCATACCTCTCTCAACGTCCTCTTTTTTGATACCACGTAGCAAGATACCGCAGTTGTCTCCAGCTTCGCCTCTTTCCATCTCTTTACGGAACATCTCAACGCCTGTTACAGTTGTTGTTTGTGTTGCTTTGATACCTACGATTTCGATAGTCTCACCAATTTTTACAGCACCTCTCTCGATTTTACCTGTAACAACTGTTCCACGTCCTGAAATTGAGAAAACATCTTCGATTGGCATCAAGAAGTCTTTGTCTGTTTCACGAACTGGTTCTGGAATATACGCATCAACTGCAGCCATAAGATCAAGAATTTTTTGACCCCATGTGTCAACCTTGCCGGCTTTTGCCTCTTCCAAAGCTTTAAGTGCAGAACCTGCAACTATTGGAGTATCGTCACCTGGAAAATCATACATAGAAAGAAGTTCACGAATCTCCATCTCAACAAGCTCAAGCAACTCTTCATCATCAACCATATCTGCTTTGTTCATAAATACAACAATATAAGGAACGCCCACTTGACGAGAAAGAAGAATATGCTCTCTTGTTTGAGGCATAGGACCATCCGCTGCAGAAACAACAAGAATAGCACCGTCCATTTGAGCAGCACCTGTAATCATATTTTTAATGTAGTCGGCGTGACCTGGACAATCTACGTGTGCATAGTGGCGATTTTCTGTTTCATACTCGATGTGTGAAGTTGCGATGGTAATACCACGCTCTCTCTCTTCAGGAGCGTTATCAATACCATCATAATCTTTAAACTCACAAAGTCCTTTTGTTGCAAGAACCGCTGAAATTGCAGCTGTAAGTGTAGTTTTACCATGATCAACGTGACCGATAGTTCCAATGTTAACGTGTGGTTTTGTTCTAGAGAACTTTTCTTTTGCCATTTTTTCCTCCGTATTGAGTTTTATTTTTTAATACATCTTAATTTAAAGTTATTAAAACTTTTAAGTTATGGAGCTCATAGCGGGACTTGAACCCGCGACCTCTTCCTTACCAAGGAAGTGCTCTACCTCTGAGCCATATGAGCCGATTGCAACGTGGTGAACCGTATCATATCAGCAAACAATTACAAATTGATCTTATAAGCTATAGTGAGTCCACTGAACTTGTTCTGTAGTATATGAGTAAGCAGAAAAAATTCAACAGCTCCCAGTTTCGTACAAAATCTGGAGCGGGAGACGGGACTCGAACCCGCGACCCCCAGCTTGGAAGGCTAATGCTCTAGCCAACTGAGCTACTCCCGCTTAATGGTGGTGAGAGAAGGATTCGAACCTTCGAAGACATAGTCAGCAGATTTACAGTCTGCCCTCGTTGGCCACTTGAGTATCTCACCGTATTTCCACCATTTTATCTCTGGTCAAACACTGTTTTTTCACATAAAAATGGAGCTGGTGAACGGAGTTGAACCGCCGACCTACTGCTTACAAGGCAGTTGCTCTACCAACTGAGCTACACCAGCATTTTTTACGTGAGGTGAAATTATATCTCAAAAGTTTTTCAATGTCAATACTTTTAGGGCACTTCATTGGTGTGTAAGAAAGGGCTTTTTTAAAAATAAAAGATAAAGTATTTGTACATCAAATCGCTTAATAACTAGTAGATTTTTAAAAAATAACTATTTTTGTTTTTCTTTGAAAATTTCTTTAAAATTACCAAAAGTATCGCCATTTCGATATAGCGATGATGACGGAGATGCTTTTGAAATATTAAGTTTTAAATGACAAGGTGCACAATATCTAAGATTTTTGTGCTCAATAATATTTGACTCCGAAACCTCTTTGATAGAGTGACACTCCCAACAATCTGCACCACACTTAGAACCCTCTTTTTGTTCGTGATTTTCATGACAGGACGCACAAGTTGCCAAAATCTCATGGTCTTTATCGTATTTTCCATTTTTAAGCAAAGAGGGGTGGCACTCCAAACATGCACCACTACAAGCAAAAAGAAAACCGCTCAAAAAACACAAAACAACGAAAAGTCTCAACATAACATATTTCCTTAAAAATTTAGTCGCAAAATTATAACAAATTTACTTCTAGCTAAAGCAACAAAAAGTATAATACATACTTAAAAATATTTATAGGAAATGCGGATGCAAAGAGTAGTGCTTATCACAGGAGCAACATCAGGTTTTGGCGAGGCAACTGCCGAAATGTTTGCAAAAGCTGGCGATAAAGTCATCATAACAGGAAGAAGAAATGAAAGACTTTTGGAATTTATGACCAAACATAAAGAGTGCGATATATATCCTTTGTGTTTTGACGTAACCAGCAAAGAGGCTGTATTTGCCGCCATATCTTCACTTCCAAAAGAGTATAAAAATATTGATATCCTTGTAAATAACGCTGGCTTAGCATTGGGACTTGAAAAAGCCAACGATGTAAATTTAAACGACTGGGAGACCATGATAGATACAAACATAAAAGGTGTGCTTTATGTCACCAAAGCGGTTTTGCCTATTATGATAGAGAGAAAAACTGGATATATCTTCAACCTTGGCTCAATAGCTGGAAATTGGCCTTATGAGGGCGGAAACGTATATGGAGCAACAAAAGCATTCGTTAAACAGTTTTCATTTAACCTCAGAACCGACCTAAAAGGTACACATGTTAGAGTTACAAATATTGAACCGGGTTTTGCAAAGACTGAATTTTCTGAAGTTCGCTTTAAGGGCGACAAAGAAAAAGCAAATAACGTTTACAATGGCATGCAGCCTCTTGTTGGAGAAGATATCGCAAATCTCATCTTTACGCTCTCTGCTCTTCCCAAGCATATAAACGTAAACAGCATTGAAGTTATGCCAACAGCACAATCTTGGGCTGGATTTTTTGTAGAGCGAGAGTAAATATGCACTCCAACAATCCGCTACATGGCATTACTTTGGAGATGATTATTGTCGAACTATACAATGCTTATGGGCGGGATAGGCTATCAAAAAAACTTAATGTCAATTGTTTCAAAAGCAACCCTAGTACTACATCTTGTTTGAAATTTTTCAGAAAAACGCCATGGGCTAGGGCTAAGCTAGAGGATATTTATCTTATCTACAAAGAAGAGCTGAGAGGCAAAGAGCAACAATGATGCAAATATTTATCTTTTATTTATTCCTCAGCAAATGAGTACTCAAAATAGAGGACTTCTTATTACGTCCGTGGGTGTTTTTCTTATGAGTTTTGAGTCGCTACTTATAAAGATGGCGAATGTATCTGCATTTAATGTTGCGTTTTATTTTGGGCTTTTTATGTTTGCTAGTGCCACTGTGCTTTTTTTCTTGCGAGACAAAAAAAATGTTCTCACACACTATAAAAAACATTTCAAAATAATTATCTCAAGTGGTTTTTTAATGGGTCTAAGCAATCTTTTTTTTATACTTGCAATTAAAAATACAACCGTTGCAAATACGGTTTTTATCTTAAGTTGTGCTCCACTTTTTGGTGCTCTCATTGGATTTATCTTTTTGGGGCAAAAAACACCTAAAAGAGTTTTTATAGCAACTTTTTTTGTTTTAGCTGGACTGTTTATTATAGTCGGCAATGATTTGGATTCGGCACGCTTTTTGGGCAACTTTTATGCACTTTTATGCGTCATCTCTTTTTCGTCACTTTTTGTTGTTTTGGGAAATTATAAAGAGACTAGTCGAGTTGCTTGTGTTGGAGTGGGAGGATTGAGCGTAGCTTTGTTGGCTTTTATATGTTCGCCTATTGATATATTAGATGGATACGCTTTAGGAATTTTATTGCTTATGGGAGGACTCATATCTCCTATTTCAAGAATTCTGATAGGCGAAGGAACAAAAATACTTCTTCCTGCAGAGATTGGTCTTTTGACCATACTAGAGACTATTTTGGCACCTATTTGGGTTTGGATTTTTCTTCAAGAGGTTCCCACCGCCTATACTGTAGTAGGTGGTGGTGTTATACTTTTAACTCTTACTATTAACGCTTTGTACGCAAATAAAAATTATTGAGCTTTTTCAACAATATCAAGTTGGGAATAGAGCGTGTTAAGGTCACCCAAAACCCAAATATCGCGAATTTTTCCATCTTCTAGTTTGAAAAAAGATGCACCAGAATAACGCACTCTGTTGCCTGTTGGTTCAAATCCAAATAGTTTGCCCGTGTGAGTGCCTGTGTATGCGATTCTTGCTGCTACTTTATCGCCCTCCATCACAATATCTTCTATCGCATGGTAAAGATTTGGGAAAGCACCAAAAAGCATCTGAGCATAATCACAAAAACCTCTTACACCCTCTACTTTCATACCTAAAGAGCCTCTAAACGTTACGTCCGTATGAACAAACTTGCTAACTTGGTCTAGCTTTTTTTCATTCCAGATAACATCATAATACTCTTCTATCAACTGTTTTGATTGTTTTATAGCCATTTTTAATCGTTTCTTGATAAATTTTGTTTTCCCGATGACTTGTGCGAAGAATCACCACTGCCACCCTCATACCAACTCTCATACTCATCATATTCAAAACTAAATACTGCATCATAGCCTCTGCTTTGAAGCTCTTTGTCTAAATTTTGAGGAGTTATACCCTTTTTTTTACAAGTCTCAATAACTGCCTCAATATCCTCTTCCTCAACACCACTGTAGCGCATCTCAGTCATCGCTTCGTTCAACGTCATCTAACCTTCTCACTCAAAAAATGATTTCACAAAATTATAATCATTTTTTTGAAAAATATAGCTAAAAAATAGCTAAATCTTTTTTCGAAGATAGAAATTTGGGTAAGATTGCAATCATGCAAAAAGGCTTATAATGATACAGAAAATAGTTTGGCTACTGCTTGCGGTAAATATCTCTCTTGCTGAAGCAACGCATATTGATTTAAAAGAATATAAAGTCCTCAAGAAACAATACAAACAAAACGAAATACTCCATCTTGTCACACGCTCGTTTGTAAAAAATGGCTCAAAATACTATTTTGTTATTGACACAAAAACACTAAAAACAGATATTTTGCCTTTTGAGGATATCGACAAAAAACTAAAACCCATATCGAAAGAGCTTTTTCAAACACCTTTTGGAAAACTGCTAGAAACCGCAACATCTCAAGTTGAAACAGGCGGACTTCAACGACAAACATCAAATGCACAAAAAGCTTTGTATCTGAGTATGGATATGTGTCCTTCGCTCAAAGAGGGTTATGAAAATAAAATTTTAGAGCAGATTTTAACACTTCAAAAAAGATTGCCCATTGGCATAGCTATTACCGAAAAATGGGTAGAAAATCACGAAAAAGAGTTTGTAAAATTAGCACAAAATCCCAATCTCGACATCACTTGGATAAACCACAGCAAAACTCATTTTTACGATAAAACTCTTCCCTTGAGCGAGAATTTCTTATTACATGTAGGAACTAAACTTAAAGAGGAGATTTTGGATGTTGAAAAAATGCTCCTAGGCAAAGGGTTGATACCTTCTGTCTTTTTTCGATTTCCTGGCTTGATAGCAGATGAGAATCTAATGAAAGAGTTGAGGGAGACTTATTTTTTGATTCCATTGGGTGCAGATGCATGGATAGCAAAAGAGCAAAAACCAAAAGAGGGGAGCATCATTTTAATACACGGCAACAAAAATGAGCCAAAAGGGATATCGATGCTTTCCCCCATGCTCCCAGAGTTGCTACAACGATTTAACATTGAGCCACTTTTGAGAGCTTTTGTAGAGTAGATGTTTATTTTGCTTTTCTTGCCTGCTCAATCCATCCATCAAAAAGTTTTTGATTGGCTTTTATCCACAACTTTGTGTGTCTTTGAATATCTTTTTCGCTTTTTTCGCCTTTGTCAATAAGCATATTTTGGCTATTAATCGCATTTATATCAAGTCTTGCTATCTCAAATAATTTTGCTGCACTTGGGTTATGCTTTATGATATCTCCATTTGCAACAATCTTTATAGTATTAACATTAAATCCGTAATTATTTCCATTTGGCAAAGTTGTATCCTTTGTGATAGGATGTGCGGTTTTCGTCACTTGAAGCCATGTAGTGTCTTCTCCTGGAACCAATACACCACTAACCCAATAGGGAGTCCACGTATAATACAAAATCGGTTTGCCCTGGTTGTATCTAGCAATAGTCTCAGCAATAATTGCCGAATATTCTCCTTGATTGTGTTTGATAGTACCTCGTAAATCAAAAGCATCTAACTGATGTTCAATAACTTTTTCACATCCCCATCCAGGATTACATCCAGCGAGATCTGCTTTTCCGTCATTGTTAGTATCAAATAGTGCTGCGATTTTGGGGTCTTTTAAATCATTTATATATTTGATGTTATATTTTTCAGCGGTTTTTTTGTCAATCAAGTACCCCTGTGCACAACCTAAAACATACTCACCTTTTCGATACATTGCTTTATCGCCACCTACTTTTTCATACATTGTTTCATGTAAAGGTGTCCAATTAACAGCTGTATAATAAATCTCTTTTGAAGCTTTATTTTGTGCTATCGTTTTATAAATAACTGCATATGCCACCTCGTCAATAGGCAAAACCTCATAGCCCAACTGCCTTAAAGCTTCATTGATAATCTCTGTTTGAAATTTCTCTCCTGCAATACTGCTATGCATAACGTGTACCTTAACGCCTTTCCCTGGCATTTCTGCTGTATTTCCAATCGTTACAATTAATACCATACACACGATACTCAAAAATCTTTTTTTAATTTCACTAACCATTTTTTCTCCTTTTACATGTAATGGTATAAACTAGTCCGATGGGTCCTTTTTCGTACCATTTTTGACCTCTTGCTTTTATTCCTAGCTCTTGCGTACCTAATGCTTGAGTCAACCTATCAAGAACTACCGCCAAAAGCACAATACCAAGACCTCCAACAGCGGCAAGACCCATATCAAGCCTTCCGATACCCCTAAGTACCATTTGACCTAAACCACCTACTGCTATCATCGAAGCAAAAACTACCATTGAGAGTGAAAGCATCAAGGTTTGGTTTATACCGGCCATAATAGTTGGCATCGCCACTGGAAGCTGTACCCGTATCAACATTTGCCATGCACTAGCACCAAAGCTTTGAGAAACCTCTATCAAATCCTTTGGCACCTGCCTGATGCCTAGATTTGTCAAACGAATAAGTGGAGGCAATGCAAAAATGATTGTAACTACAACACCTGGAACATTACCAATGCCAAACAACATAACAACTGGCACTAAATAAACAAATGCTGGAGTAGTTTGCATGGCATCCAATATAGGTCTAACTACCGAAGATGCTCTATAACTTCTTGCAATCCAAATCCCTAATGGCAAACCTATAACTATACAAAAAATAACCGAAGTAAAAACCAATGAGAGCGTAACCATCATCTCGCTCCATGCACCAATAAAACCTATAAGTGCTAAAGATATAAATGTACCAAAAGCGGCTTTTTTGCCTGCTATTTGCCACGCAAACAGTGCCATCAAAACGATAAAAATCGTTGCGGGAATAGCCTGAAAAAAACTTTCCATTCCACTCAATGTTGTGTCAATAGGGATTTTAATCGCTTGAAAAACACCCCTAAAGTGCTCCACTATCCAATCAATACCATTCTCAACCCATCTATCAAAGGGGATTTGCGTCTGCTCAAAGGGATTTAACCAATCAAAAGACGGCTCAACCTCTTTTGCAGAATCGCTATTGAGCCAATCACTATCAGTAGTTTCAACAGTAGGGCTTGCACCCCAAGGATTCGCATTTGCTGCCATTATTCCTCCTCCTCCCAATTATAATCTAGCGACTCAAGCAAGGCAGCTTTTGAAATAGCTCCCAAATACTTTCCGTCTTCATTTACAACAGGTACTGCACAGGGGGATTTGGCGACAATACCCATAATGTCATTTAAATACATAGAGCTTTCAACGGGTTCAACATCTTTAATAAAAGCTACATCCACGCTCTCCCTCTTTGGTTTTGCCTTAAGGCTATCCACCGAAACAACCCCTAAAAATTTTCTTCTCTTATCTACGATATACCCGAATTCCCTGTCATAATCATGCAACATCTGAAGTGCAGCAAGTGTGCCGTTTCCATCTTTTTGGATAATGGTCACTTGCTGAGTACTCGCAATATCGCGAGCGGTCATAATGCCACCAACATTGACGCCTTTAAAAAAGGAGCGAACATAGTCATTTGCAGGACTTTTAAGAATCTCATCCGGAGTGCCTATTTGTACCACTACACCACCTTGCATAATCGCTATGCGGTCGCCTATCTTCATCGCCTCATCTAAGTCATGCGAGATAAAAACGATTGTTCTCTCGTGTTCTGCTTGTAGTTTTAAAAGCTCATCTTGCATTTCACTTCTTATCAATGGGTCAAGTGCTGAAAATGCCTCGTCCATCAAAAGCACTTGCGGATCATTTGCAAGTGCACGTGCCAATCCAACACGCTGTTGCATTCCTCCGCTAAGCTCGCTCGGATAAGAGTTAGCATAGTCATTAAGCCCTACTTGACTAAGTGCATCTTGAGCTTTCTTATATCGCTCTTGTTTGCTCATACCCCCTAACTCCAATCCAAAGGCAACATTATCAATAACGTTCATGTGAGGCATTAAAGCAAAAGATTGAAAAACCATACTAATCTTCTCACGCCTCGTTTGGCGTAGTTTTGCTCTGCTCATCGCTGTAATATCTTCACCATCAATATAAATATGACCACTTGTTGGCTCAATCAAGCGATTCATAAGTCGTATCATTGTGGATTTACCAGAACCAGACAAACCCATAATGACAAATATCTCTCCTTTGTAAATCTCAAAACTGCTGTCCTGAATACCAACTGTTTGAGAAGTGCGCCGAAAAATCTCATCTTTATCAACACCTTTTTGCAAAAGAGTCAATGCTTTTTTTGGAGAATCACCAAAAATTTTATAGACGTTTTTTACCTCTATTTTTATATCTTTCATTCATCCTCCTTCTTTAAAAATGCAACAAAACTAAGCTACGTTCCTTTTACACTTTACCGAAAATATATTAATTTTAAATTAAATTAAGTAAATATTAAGTTATAATAATGCTTAAGTATTTGATTGATTAGCGATTTTATAGCTTTTGTTTGCAGTAGACTTCTTTTCAAAAGGAAAGACTATGTTTCATACTAAAAATGCGCAAATGTTTTGCGAGACGGACAAAGAGTTGAACTTGAAAGTGAAGATATTACTGTGGCTCTTAGCATAGCAAGTTCAATGATGAGCAAGAGAAATGTTATCGTTCGGAAACTCTCTGCAATAAAAGGACTGGGCTCTTGCACTTTAATAGCAAGCGACAAAACAGGAACAATGACACAAAATCGCTTAAGTGTTGAACATTTTATAACCACAGAAAAAACCTATACATCCCATGAATACACCAACAAATATATCCCTTTATGTTCTATTTTGCGCAATGAGGCAACTTTTTATAAAGAGAGTAAAGCATTTATTTTTTTAGGCGATTAAGTAGATGTTGCTCTAGCAAGATATGCTTATGGCTTATGTGATAGATGGGGGAAAAATACACTTTATCAAAGGTTCTCCCGAAGTAATATTGGACAAAAGCCAATTGAATAATAAAGATATTAAGAGTGTTATACAAGAAGTTGATGAATGGGCAAGCAAAGGATTTAGAAATATTGCACTAGCTTATAAAATAAGCAAAGAGGCAGAAATTGCAACCAATGGATATACTTACCTTGGATTTTCTGCCATCATCGACCCTTTGCGTGAAGGCGTTATAGAGGCTGTGAAAATCGCTCAAAAAGCAGGTATCGAAGTAGTTATGGTCACAGGAAACCATCCCAATACGGCATTTTTATCGCCAAGGAGCTTGGCACCTGCTCTTAAATTTGCCAATATCGGCATCTCTATGGGCAAAAGCGGGACAGATGTTGCCAGAGAATCAAGTGACTTGATTTTGACAGATGATTCTTTTAGTTCCATTATTAACGGTATTAAAGAAGGAAGAGTTGCGTATGACAATATTCGTAAAGTTATCCATTTGCTTATCTCTACAGGTTTTGCTGAGATATTTCTTGTTGTCTTGTCAATGCTGTTTTTTATTCCTATTCCTTTGTTGCCTGTACAGATATTGTGGTTAAATCTCGTTTCAAATGGCATTCAAGATGTAGCACTTGGTGTTGAAAAAGCCGAACCGGATGTGCTTTCTCGCAAAGCTCGTGATTCCAAAGAACCTATTTTCAATAAAATTATGATTAGCAGAGTCCTTGTAGGCGGATTTTATATGGGAGTTTCTATACATGTTTTGTGCATGTACACGCCTTTTATGCAGAAACTTTTAAATATACAACCTGTAAGTCTAAAGATGTGGGGGTTATTGCTTTTGCTTGCATCGACACTAATAATAGTAATGGAGCTAGAAAAGATTTTGAGAAAATATATTAATTTAAACATAAACAGAAAAGAGAGATTAATTTCTCTCTTTCACTAAAGCACTGATTGTTTTAAAATGGGGATTTTTCGAGGTGCGAAGCAGTTCAAAAAGAAGTGATTCGGTGGTGGTAACAACCGCACCACAAGACTCCATACGACGCAGTGCAATCTCATGGTCTTTTGGGTTGCGAGAACCCATCGCATCGGCAACAACAACTGGGATATAGCCATTTTCAACCAAATCCAAAACGCTTTGAAGAACGCAAACATGCGTTTCAGCTCCTGCTACAATAACCGTTTTAGCCGATAGACTTTTAAGTTTTTCAAGCACGTCAGGATTGTCACAACAACTAAAAGTGCGTTTTTCATAAACCGTATCATCTTTGAGCAATACACGTAAAGACTCTATGGTGTCGCCTAGTCCTGCGGTGTATTGTTGATTTCGCAGTATCGGCAAATCTAACGCACTAACGCCTTTCAATAGCACCTCAAGACGTTTGGCTATTAAGAGATTGTCCGCAATATGTGGAAAAAGTCGCTCTTGCACATCTACAAGCAACATTGCAGTTACTGCTGGGTCTATTCGCATATTTGACTCCTTACATGTAAAGATAATTGTATCAGGTTTTTAGCTTTCTCTTCATCAAAATTCTATTTAGTCCATCAGCAAAAGCACGGACATCTTTTTCGCCTATTGGGCTAGGACCTCCAGTTATCTCTCCAGAGTCTCTCAACTCTTGCATAAGATTGCGTATTGCCAAAAGGGATTTGATGTTGTGCTCATCATAAATCGTCCCACGTGGATCTAGTGCGATAGAACCTTTACTCACAACCCTATCCGCCAAAGGTATATCCGCAGTGATAACCATATCTTCAGCTTCGCAACACTCGGCGATACGGTTATCTGCGACATCAAGCCCTTGAGGCACAACTTCCATGGAGACAAAAGGCACATTTGGTATGCTTATTTTTTTATTGGCAACAAAGATGGTTGTTATCTGCCTTTTAAGCACCGTTCGCATCAGCACCTCTTTTAGGGCATTTGGGAAAGCATCCGCATCTACCAAAATCTTCATCTTTTATCTTTACTTCTTCTGTCGTTGTTTCTTGGTGCACCTTCACGGCTTGAAACACCGCTTGGCTTAGGACGATGTGTTGTCTTTTGTCTTGAGCTACCGCCACCGCTACCACCTCTTCCTTGCAAAATAGGCTCCGCCTTGATGGATGGATCAACTTCAAAGCCCTCTATCGTTTCACGCTCTAGCTTGCGATTGATAAGTTTTTCGATACCTCTAAGATACTCATACTCATCGACACATACCAACGAAATAGCCTCGCCAGCATTTCCCGCTCGTCCTGTTCTTCCTATGCGATGCACATAATCCTCGGCGATATTTGGCAACTCAAAATTGACCACATGTGGCAACTGGTCTATATCAAGTCCTCTAGCTGCTATGTCGGTCGCAACAAGAATTTTGACCGAGCCTGCTTTAAAATCAGCCAAAGCCTTGGTTCGTGCCCCTTGGCTTTTATTGCCATGAATCGCTGCTGAAGAGATACCTATTTTTTGAAGATACTCTGAAAGTTTATTAGCATGGTGCTTTGTTCTTGTGAAAACCAGCACTTGTGTCCATTTGTGTTTGCTTATCAGCTCTCCCAAAAGAACACTTTTTCGCCTACAATCCACCAAAATAACACGCTGATTTACAAGCTCACTTGATGTGTTTCGCTTGGCAACTTCGACGATGGCTGGATTTCGCAAAATCGACTCGCATAGTTTTTTTATCTCATCTGAATAGGTCGCAGAAAAAAGAAGATTTTGTCGTTTTGAAGGCAACAAGGCGATAACCCTGCGGATATCTCTGATAAATCCCATATCCAGCATCCTGTCAGCTTCATCAAGCACCAAAATATCAACATGGCTCAAATCCACTGTTTTTTGCGACACATGGTCGAGTAAACGTCCTGGCGTTGCCACCAAAATATCAACACCATGTCGCAATGTTTTGATTTGAGGATTTATGCCCACGCCTCCAAAAATAACCGTACTTTTAAATGGAAGATATTTTCCGTAAGTCTGCACACTCTCGCCCACTTGAGCAGCAAGCTCTCGTGTTGGAGTTAGTATAAGCACACGCAGGCGATGAACGCCTTTTGGATGGTTCTGCTGTGAAAGCAGTTCCAAAATAGGCAAAGTAAAGCCAGCAGTTTTGCCTGTTCCTGTTTGAGCACCTGCTAGCATATCACGCCCTTTTAAGATGTGCGGTATCGCTTGAGCTTGAACTGGAGTTGGTGTCGTATAGCCCTCTTCTTTGACGGCTCTTAAGATTGGCTCACTAAGATTTAGTTGTGAAAATAGCATAATAAATTGTTTCCTTATTGGTGTTTAAAGCAGATAAACTGTTGAGACAAAGAGGGTAAAAACACTAAATGGCTTACGGATTTTCCGTTTTGTGGAGATATTATAGCCAAAATGGTAAAAATTTTTTAATGTCGCTATAATTGCCCTAAAAACGAGGAACTCCTTTGAAAGAACATATCAAACCACTCATTTGTGGAATATTTATCGTCTTTGCATGTTTGGGATTGGCTCGTTTTGCGTTTGGCATGATACTGCCAAATATGCAAATAGAACTTGGAATGAACGCCACGCAGGCTGGCATCGTAGGCAGTGCGAACTTTTTTGGGTATTTTGTAGGACTTTTTGTTGTGGCAAAATTTTACGCAAGATTTGGCGTAGCTACTCTTATATCTCGAGCACTTATGACTCAG
The DNA here is from genome assembly GCA_028692875.1 of Sulfurospirillaceae bacterium. Taxonomy (GTDB): domain Bacteria; phylum Campylobacterota; class Campylobacteria; order Campylobacterales; family Sulfurospirillaceae; genus JAQUWL01. The sequence continues at coordinate 18,747 of JAQUWL010000017.1, read as the reverse complement.
GCGATTAGTATGATTTTGATGGCATTTACACCGCATTATCTATGGGCTTCTTTGGCGTTTATCATCACAGGCTTTTTTGGAGCTTTGGCAAATATAGCCGTTATGACCTACATCGCGCAAGTTGTTCCAAAACAGATAAAAGGTCGTGCTACAGGCGTTGTAGTAGCTGGAATAGGATTGGCTATTATCGTCAGTGGCGCTCTTGTGCCGTTAGTTGAGCTTACTCTTCCTTACCCGTGGCGTGTAAGCTGGGCTATATTTGCAATATTTATTGTTGGCGTCAGTTTTTTTACACACCGCACACTTTTGGCTTTTGTCCCACATGTATCAAATCATCACGAACACGATACGCTATCTTTGCGTACGATTTTTGCAAATACCTCTTTTTTAAGTACAGGTTTTTTGTTTTTTATGTTTGGAATGACCGCCATAATGTATATGACGTTTTTTGTTGCAACCGCCATGGCAAAGTGGCATGTAAACACCGAGATATCAGGAACTTTTTGGGCGATATTGGGAATGTCTAGTCTTTTTTCAGGCCCACTTTTTGGCACACTGAGTGATCGCATCGGTCGCTATGCAACACTTGGAATTTTATTTGCACTTCAAGCCTTAGCCCACGGTCTTTTGGCATGCTCTATCCCTTCAGCGTGGCTTTTGCTTTCTGCTGGTCTTTTCGGACTCTCCACTTGGGCGGTGCCTTCCATCATGGCAACACTAAGTGCTGAGCTTTTTGGACCTTCACACACCGCTCGTATCTTGGGTCTAGTAACGCTCTTTTTTGGTGTTGGGCAAATCATAGGACCATTGATAGCTGGTATCGTTACGGATGCAACTGGCGATTTTGGCTTTATCTTTGGTTTTTCGTCTGCAAGCTTAATATTTGCATCACTTTTTTCTTGGTACCATTCAAAAAAGAGCAAACAGCTCGTAGCATAGAGTTTTACTCGTCGATACAAATCTCGCCTTTTCCTACATGTAAGATAGTTTGATAAATAACAATGCTGATAACAATCGTTGTGATAGCTACCATCGTATATGACAATATCAACAACATAAAATCTCCCGTTTCGTGGTGCATCAACATCGCACTTATCGCCATCGCAGCAAGAGGAAAAACAAACGCCCACCACGAGATAAAAAATTTGATTTTGACAAAATTTTTATACATAAAGGCGACAAGAAGGGTAAAAAATAGTGCTAAGTTAAAAAGCATCGTAGCGAATATATCTATCGTTTCAAACATCTTAAAATATGCGATAAAACCGACTGCTGGCGGAGCTATAAGGATGAACATCGTTGGCATAAATTTGACTGCAAGCTGATGATGAAAGATGATACGATTTAGCAAGATGGCAAAGAGTATAACCCAAAAAAATAGACCCAAACTAAAAAAATACATCAAAATACCTTGACTCGCAAAACCAACTCCGCCAACTGGAACCAAAACATTCCCCACAACAGGGATAAACCACGCTGGACTTGAGTGGTCTAAGACTTGATTGTGATTTATCCAAAAAGAGATGGTATACATCGTAAGATAAAAATGCAAAACCGCCCCTGGATACCAAAAGCACGCAGAAATCGTCTCATAATGCTCTTTAAATATAATAGCAAGCATCAACATAGAGATAGAAACGGCTGCAAAAAAGTTTATCCTTACAGGATGCGAAAACTCTTTTTTAACCATCTCGGAGTACTTAAAATATTTGCTAAGATACAACACACTTACCAAAACAAATAAAAAAGCACTAACAACCATCAACGTATCGCCGATTAGTTTCGGAAAGCCGAGCCACACACCCGCTTTTTGATACATGATAGTCAAACCACTCATTCCCATGATGATGGAAAACATCATAATAGGGAAAAATTTCAATCTATTTTGTTCACACACACTCTCTTCTTCCATAAAAACTCCTAATAACAAAAATAATCGGCAATAATACAACTATAAAAATAATAATTAGTAAACCCATCCTAAAAGCATTACCGTTGGTTACTAAATTTTAGACAAAGCTTAAAATAAAAGACTTAATAAGAAAAAATTAGTTAAATTTTAGATTTAATAGCTAGATGTTTATCGTTCGATTATGATAAATTTATTTGAATTTTTTCTATTGAATGGGGTGTTAATGTATAACGATGATATTATTTTTACAGATGTGGTAATTGTAGGTGCTGGACCAGCGGGTCTGAGTACGGCGATTTGCCTGGCCGATGAATTTAAAAAAAACGGTCTAACCAAACGCATTATAGTCATTGAAAAAGGCAATGCCATTGGTGCACATATACTCTCTGGAGCGATTATTAAGCCTGAGGCTTTTAAAGAGTTGCTTACGCCTGAAGAGTATGAGGGTGTTCCTTTTGATGGCGATGTTACCTCGGATGCGACCTTGTGGCTTAGCGAAAATGGCTCATTTGCACTCCCTTTGCATCCTACATGTATGGACAACAAAGGCAATAAAATCGCCTCTTTGTGCCAGATTTGCAAATACCTCGCTACACTTGCGGAAAAAAGAGGCGTTGAGGTCTATTCAGGTTTTGCGGTAAATGAAATCTTGTACGAAAATAACAAGGTAGTCGGCGTTAAAACTATCGACACGGGCGTTAACTATGACGGAGTAAAACAGAAAAATTATCAACAAGGCTCACTTGTAAAAGCTAGTCTTGTTATCCTTGCAGAAGGAACTAGAGGAACACTTGCAAAACAGCTCAAAAGCAAATTTGACTTGCGAAAAGACTCTATGCCTCAAGTCTACTCACTGGCGATAAAAGAGTTATGGAGTGTGCCTGAGGGCAATATAAAAGAGGGTGCGACATATCATACTTTTGGCTATCCACTGGATGAGCAAAACGAGTTTGGTGGTGGATTTGTCTATGGACTAAAAGACAATAAAATTGCATTGGGATTTGCGGTAGGACTTGACTATAAAGACCCTAGCCTTGACCCACACGCACTGATGCAGATATGGAAACAACATCCAGATATTAAAAAGTTTTTAAAAGATGGAACCTTGATAGAGTTTGGCGCAAAAACGATACCAGAGGGTGGCTGGAACTCTATGCCAAAACCATACACCGACAATGTACTTATCGTTGGCGATAGCGCAGGACTTGTTGCTATGCCAGCTTTAAAAGGAATTCATCTTGCGGTTACTTCAGGCATATGTGCAGCAAAAACAGCCGTTAAAGCATTAGCCAAAAACGACACAAGCGATGCGAGTTTGTCGCTATATAAAGAGTTGATTGACAACAGTCGCATCTTTGAAGAGATGTATCCATATCGAAACTTTAGAGCGGTTATGACGCAAGGTTTGTATATCGGAGCGATGAAGTTTGGTTTTCAACTTCTCACAAATGGCACATGCTTTTTTGCACCAAAACTAGAACACGATAACACAACCTCTTTGAAGACGGCAGATTTTAAGGGCGTGTCTTTCAAAAAGCGATTTGCCAAAAAATTAACTTTTGACAAAAAACTCACTTTCGACAAGGTCACAAGTGTTTTTTACTCAGGCACTCATCATGACGAAGAACAGCCGATTCATCTAAAAGTAGCCGACATAAAAGACTTTACCGAAATCAATATGAAACAATACGGCACTACATGTCAATATTTTTGTCCAGCTGATGTGTATGAAGAACATCTAGACAAAGATGGCAATTTGAGCTTGAAAATTCATGCCGAAAATTGTGTGCATTGCAAAACGTGCGATATCAAAACACCTAACAGTGCTATTACATGGATGACGCCATACGGTGGCGACGGTCCTCAATATCAAAATATGTAAAGAGGGAATTTATGACAACGATAATTAGTTTAATGAAGCAAGTTCCCGTTCCTTCTCAAATGCGAATGGGCGAAGATGGATTGATGGATAGAACCAAAGCAAAGTCGATGATTAACGTGGACTGCTCTTATGCACTTGAAGCTGGGTTGCAACTAAAAAATATGATGGGCGATGTCAGACTTATCGTCTGCTCGATGGGACCTCCATCGTTTGAACAATCCCTAAAGATGGCTATATCTATGGGTTATGACGAAGCTTACTTGCTCTCTGATAGACGGCTGGGTGGCTCGGATACTTACACTACGGGCTACTCGATAGCTGGCATGCTAAAACATCTAGGTTTTGGCAAAGGTCTAAATGAAGATTTTATCATCGTTGCTGGTCGTCAAACAAGTGATGGAGACACGGCACATGTACCTTCACAAGTTGCCGAAAATATGGGCATTCCTCAAGCTACGTTTATAGAAGATGTTGAGTTTAAAGACTCTCACATCATAGCTAAACGCATCATTGAGGGAGGCTATCAGGTTTTAAAATTGCCTATTCCTTGTACGCTCTCTTTTACGCCAACAGGTATCCCGCCACGTCGTCCAACTCTTGGAGGGGCGATAAAAGCACGAAACACTGGCGTTACGATGTTCAATATTGATGATATACATCTTGACGATACAAGAGTAGGACTCTCAGGCTCTCCAACCATCGTTGCAAAAGTTACAAACATAAAAAGCGAACGACCTCCAGTAAAAATGAGTCTTGGCAATAGTGCCGAAGCATTGGTTGCTGATATGATAAAAAATATCAAATCTGGCAAAAACACTCTTGAGATAGCAGAAAAAAAAGAGGCTAAAAAGAGCGATGTTCCAGAAGATTATGAGGTTGTTGACTTTAGAGATGGCTCAAGCGGAGTTTTGACGTGGGCGGAAGTCGCTGGAGATAAACTCTCACGACCATCTTTGGAGCTTTTAACGCCTGCTGTTCATCTTGCACGCTCTCTAGGAAATGACACTAAAGTTAAAACACTTTTAATCGGCTCAAATGTTCAAGAGTTAGCTAAAGAGTTGATATATCACGGAAGCGACGAGGTCATAATCGTTGATGATGAAAGACTCGCAGAATACCGCATTTTGCCATTTGCCTCTATTTTTGAACAAGTCATCAAAGCACATAAGCCTGAAATAGCTCTATTTGCCGCAACTACTGCGGGACGTGAGCTTGCTCCTCGTATCGGCGTAAAGACAAAAAGTGGTGTAACTGCTGATTGTACGGCTTTGGAGATAGGCGAACATAAAGACATAAAGAAAAAAGTACTCTACAAACCTATTTTAGAGTCAAGAAGACCAACTTATGGAGAGTCAAAACTAGCCACCATACTTGGCTTTGTCTGCCCGCAAATGTCAACAGCACGTGCTGGCACTTTTGAAGTTCCCAAAAAAGATGAGAGCAGAACAGGCACTATTAGCACATTTAATCCCAAACTAACTCAAGAAGATTTTGTAGCTGAAATCCTAGAGACACATCGAGGAGAAAGTGGTTTGGCATCCTTGTTTGAAGCAGACGTAATAGTAACAGGTGGCAGAGGAGCTATAGCAGACGATATGAAGCTTGTCAAAGACCTAGCAGAAGCACTCAATGAGCAAGGCGTAAACGCTCAATGGGCATCAAGCAGACCTGTCGTGGATTTGGGCGTATGCGAATACGCTAGACAAATTGGCCAAACAGGCAAAACGGTCCGACCAAAATTATATATCGCAGTTGGTGTTTCTGGTGCGATTCAACATGTTGTTGGTATGAAGGAGGCGGACACCATTGTCGCCATAAATAAAAATGCAAAGGAGTCTATTTTTTCTAATGCTGATTTTGGTATTGTTGGCGAATACGATGATATAATGCCAGCTCTGATTAAAGAGGTGAAAAATGGATTTGTCTTTGGGCTTGAAAAAAAGTAATCTCGAGGAATAATAATGTTTGAAATTATGACAAAAAAGTATTTAGCAGAAAATATTTTATCAATGGATATCAAAGCTCCTCGTGTCGCCGACAAAGCGATGCCAGGGCAATTTTTGATTGTAAAAACTAATGAGTTTGGCGAGCGTATTCCTTTAACTATTTGCGATTATGACAAAGAGTTTGGAACAATCAATATCGTTTTTCAAGTTGTTGGCAAAAGCACACTTGATATGGAGGCTCTTGAGATAGGAGATCACTTTCAAGATGTCGTTGGACCTTTGGGGCAGATGAGCGAGTTTATCCATAAAGATAGAAGCGAACTTGAGAAAGAACGTTTTGTTTTTATCGCTGGTGGTGTTGGAACGGCACCCGTTTATCCTCAAGTCAAATGGTTTGTCGATAACGGCTTACATGTAGATGTTATCATAGGTGCTCGTTCTAAAAATCTGCTAATCCTTGAAGATGAGTTTAAAGCTCTCACACCCAATGTTCATATATGTACAGATGACGGCTCTTATGGACTTCATGGCAATGTAACCAATATGCTAGAAAAACTTATGAGCGAGGGAAAAGATTTTACACATGTTGTTGCTATTGGCCCAATGATTATGATGAAATTTGCGACATTGTGTGCCAAAAAACTAGGTATCCCAGCTACAACCGTAAGCTTAAATCCTCTTATGGTTGATGGAACAGGTATGTGTGGAGCATGTCGAGTTGAGATAGGTGGCAAGGTTAAGTTTGCATGTGTCGATGGTCCAGAGTTTGATGGCTACAAAGTCAATTTTGACGAAGCACAAAATAGACTAAGGCTTAGAGAAGAAAACTTGCTTGAAGACCACAATGAGAATGAGCACTGTCCGATAGAGCACGAAAAGCACGAAGACAAAAAAAGACGAGCAAACCCTCATATGCGAGATGCAAAATATAGAATTAAAAACTTTCAAGAGGTAAATCTTGGCTATACCATAGAAGAAGTTGTGGCCGAAGCAAACCGATGCTTAGAGTGTAAAAAACCTAGATGTGTCGCTGCTTGTCCTGTTGGCATAAATATTCCAGCATTTATCAAAAAACTTAAAGATGCTGACATTAGAGGTTCAGCAGAAGTCTTGGCTGAATACACCAAATTAGCCTCTGTCTGTGGTAGAGTTTGTCCGCAAGAAAAACAGTGTGAAGGTGCTTGTATTGTTGGTATCAAACAAGAACCCATAGCAATAGGTCTTTTGGAGCGATTTGTTGGGGATTGGTCATTGCTACATTTGGAAGTTAAAGCTCCTGAAAAAAATGGTAAAAAAGTTGCTGTCGTCGGAAGCGGACCTGCGGGACTTGCAGCTTCAGCAGAGCTTGCAAAGATGGGTTATGAAGTCGATGTATATGAGTCTTTGCATAAACTTGGTGGCGTTTTAACTTATGGCATTCCAGAATTTAGACTTCCGAAAACCGTTGTAGACGCAGAAATAGAAAGAATTAAGAAACTTGGCGTTAATTTTCACACAAACGTTGTTATTGGAAAAACAGTTATAGTTGATGAATTTTTCGATATGGGTTACAAAGCAGTATTTATCGGTAGCGGGGCTGGATTTCCTCGTTTTATGGGCATCAAAGGAGAAAATGCTCTTGGGGTACTTTCTGCTAACGAATTTCTCACACGTATTAATCTTATGAAGGGCAATCAAAACAACTACCACACCCCTACTACTATCGGCAAAAAAGTTGCTGTTATCGGTGCTGGCAATGTTGCTATGGATGCGGCACGTGTGGCAAAACGACTTGGCGTTGAAACTTCTATCGTGTATCGAAGAAGTGCAAATGAGATACCAGCACGTGCCGAAGAGGTAGAACATGCCAAAGAGGAGAATATTACATTTCATCTGCTAACAAATCCGATAGAAATCTTATCAAACGAAAAAGGTCATGTCTGTGGTCTGAAGTGCATTAAAATGGAGCTTGACAAAGCAGATGAGAGTGGCAGAAGAGGCGTTGTAGAGATTGAAGGCTCAGAGTTTGTTCTTGATGTGGATACCGTCATAATGTCAATAGGAACAATACCTAACGAATTGGTTACGGCAAGCACAAAAGGATTGCAAACGGCCAAAAAAGGAACCATTATTGTAAATGAAGGTTCAACTCAAACCTCACGAAAAGGTGTTTTTGCAGGTGGCGACATCGTTACTGGTGCAGCAACGGTTATCGAAGCAATGGGTTCAGGCAAACAATCCGCCGTTGAGATAGATGCTTATATCAAGGAAAATTTTTAGCCTTTACATGTAAGAAACAGATATGATGCAGTCTGTTTCTTACCATAATCTTGCGAACTTTAAGTTTAATATCATAGAAAATGGAATTGTTAAACAAATATTTAGCAAATACAAAGCACAATGCAAAAAAATATTAAGTGATTAATAACTTTTTGCATTGTGCTTTATGAGCGAGGTTATAATGAAAAAATATATACTGTTGCTAATAGCTTCTTTGTCTTATGCTGATACAGTTTCGGTTGTTTTGGAAAATGATGCCATAATAGGCAAAGATAACCACTACACTAACGGTTTTTATGCTACTTGGATGAGTGAAGACAAACCTAACTTCCCAGATATTTTAAGCTTTATAGACCTAGAGCAAAAAAATATTGCCATGTCATTTTCTCATGCAATTTTTACTCCACAAAACAAAAGATTAGCTACAGCCGATTTAAACGATTTACCATATGCTGGATATGCGAATTTAAATTTTTTGACTTATAAATCATCATCAAATTTTTTTCATGAAGCAGGCGTAAATATCGGAATGGTTGGACCTTCCACTCAAGCAGACTCGCTTCAAAAAGGTTTTCACTCACTTATTGGGCACGAGAAACCAAAAGGGTGGGATACTCAACTTGGGGATGATTTTATTTACGGAGCTTCATACAATGTCGGGTATAAAACAGATCCTTTGACCTTAGGAGAACTCTCTTTAGATGTAACGACAAACCTCAGAGCAGACCTTGGCAATTTTTACCGAGGCGGACTTGCAGGAGCAAATATACGACTAAGCAGTATTCCCTTGGATAGCTTTAGTACAGAGGGAAATTTTATAGGTGCAAATGAGAGCCTACTTATTAATCAAAGGAAAACAAAAAGCCTTCAATGGGCAATATCTTTTGGCTTGCTCTACAATAAATTTGACTATTTTTACGTCATAGACAAGGCAAAAGATGAGGGCTACAATGTTTCCAGCATAGAATATACATTTGGTCAAAAGCTCTCTTTTGACCTGTTTTATCGCTCATTAAAGACCTCTTTCTATCTTAAATCACTTGATATTAATCACGATGGGGGCTCCTCATCAAACGAAAAAACTGGTGGTATCAGCCTGAGCTGGAAGTGGAATTGATAAAAACCCTATCGAATAGTATTTTATTTACTGTTTTTATTGTTTTTTTGCTACCATTACATCATTTATGTAAAAAAGGATAGAGTCATGAGCAGATTGGTTATGATCATTTTGGCAGTTTTTTTGCCACCAGTGGCAGTTTTTTTAAAAAAAGGCATTATGCCTACTTTTTGGCTAAATCTGATTTTAACGCTATGTTTTTTTATCCCTGGCATGATTCACGCATTGCTAGTAGTCACAAAAGAAAAGCCTTCAATCTAGACTATTTTTAGATTGGCTTTCCTTTTTAAGCCCATAGTTTGCGATAGATAATAAACGTCTGTTTATGGTAAATATGTATTTTTATATATCAAACCATCAAAAGTTTATTTGCTTTCCTAAATGTCCCGCTATGTAGCCACTTGAAAACGCCCATTGTAGGTTAAAACCGCCACAAGGTCCATCCAAATCAACCACTTCACCACACAAAAAAAGTCCGCTTATAAGTTTGCTTTGCATCGTCTTAGGGCAAATCTCTTTCAAAGAGATACCGCCACGAGTTATCATAGCATTTTTAAAGCCCTCATGCCCGCTTACATGTAAAGGTGTCCACGCCAATATCTTTACCAAAGCACTTCTCTGCTCACCCGAAAGTTTAGCCCAACGAGCATCAGGCTCAATCCCTACATGTAAGCATAACGCCGTAGCGACAGATATCGGCAATACAGTTGCAACATGCAAACTGATGGCATTTTGAGGATTTTGAAGATGGGCTTGTTTAAGAGCTTGATAAATCTGCTCTTCGTTGAGTCCTTGCGTAAGATTTACCAACAACGGAACACTCTCATAGCTATCTAGCAATGGAGTGATTTCCCTAGCGCTATCCAACACAACAGGACCACGAATGCCTTTTGAAGTAAAGATAAGGTCGCCGCAAAAACGCACTTTTTTGTATTTTGGAAGGTCTACATGTAGGGTTGCTTTTGGTATGGTATCGGCACGACATTGTGCAACCCATGTCTCTTTTGTAAACAGAGGCAACATCGCAGGATAGGGCTTTTTTATGGTGTGCCCCAAATCCAAAACCAAAGCATAACCATCGCCTTGTGCTCCCAAATTTGAATATCCTAACCCTCCAGTAGAGAGGATAACATAAGGTGCATAAAACTCTTTTTTATTTGCAACAACACCTTTTATGCACCCATCTTGATAAAGCAGTTTTTCTACTTTTTGGGAGCACAAAAGCGTAATATCTAAGCGTTTCATCTCTGACTCAAGGGCTTGAACAACAGTTGTCGAACTATGCGTTTTAGGAAAAACTCTTCGCCCATCTGGCACATGCGTCTCGACACCAATCTCTTGAAAAAATTCCCTCAGTTTTGAGGCATCAAAAGCATTAAGAGCTTCGCTCATAAAACGACCTTCTCGCCCAAAATGGCCCATAAACTCTTCATTTGAAAGGGTATTTGCAAGATTGCATTTTCCTCCACCTGTGGCATTTAGTTTTGCACCAATTTGTGGAAGCTTTTCTAGCAATAGAACACGGTATTTTTGACGTGCCAATATGATAGATGCCACCATGCCAGAGGCTCCAGCACCTATAACAATAACATCAAATGCGCTAGTTTGTTGAGTATTTTGCATGGAATGATTATAGCGGTTTGTAGGCAAAATAGTATCGACAAGCCATCGCCACATATCATAAAACAAGAAGATATTTAAAAAAGTTTTCCCAGCAGTCGCAGTTCACTCTAATATTTTTTGCCAGAACATGGGATAAAATCTTTCTCGCTAACATCATCCACTAAAACCTTCAAACTCTTAAGCGTAAAAAGTTTTAGACTCTCGCTTTTTGACGATTTTAACTCATTTGTAAAACCACTTTTTGAGAAAATTACATACATGTCAGGCTCAAGTTCTGCAAGAACACACTTCTCTTTGAGTTTGGCAATCTCCGTTTTATTTGCTTTAGATTTAGCATATTTACATGTACCAGCTATCAGTTTACCAGACTTTGTTTTTGCTAGGATGTCTATCTGCGCATTTTTATCCCAATAGCTCCCCATCTCAACAACTGGGTCATCTTGAAAACTTTTAACCAAAAATGCTTGTGAAAGCTTACAAAAAATAGGCTCACAAAATCCCTGTTCACGATTTGCAAATCTCTCTTTTACCTCTTTATAATTGCCCTCTTTTATGCTTTTATAAAAAGGCGAAATAAACGCAAACCAAAAACGCATAAACGGCTGGACAAAATTTAACTTCTCGGAGATATCATCCTCTTCACGCATAGGTCTTTCAACCGAATGCTCAATCTCAACCAATTTGCTATCTAGCAACACATCCAATGCTCTGTCGCCATCTTCTCTGCTGATGCGCATTCTTTTATAAGAAGAGTTGATGCGACTATCTCCCAAAGCAATCGCACTTAAAAGTGCATGGCTCATTTTGTTGCTCTGTGTAAGTTTTGTGATATCGCCATGAATATATGCGTAATTTTTCAAAAGTTTGTTTTCAACCAGCTCTATTAAAGGTTTTTGCATATCTACAGCCCAGCTAGTACCTCCAAAAACGGAAAAATACTCTATTGCTTGCTCCAAATCTTTAGCGTTATTTTGAAAACAAAATGAGCGAAACTGCTTTAAAATAGTGTGCTGTTTGGACATAAAAAGCCTTTGTTTGGTTTGTTAAGTTGCTTTATAGCAAAAAGGATATTTCATACTAATAAAACACGCCGAAACGACACCGAGAAAAATATGATTGGTTAAAACCCCGTTAAAGCAGGGGTTAAAAAGAAAGTGGCTCCGAATGCTGGATTCGAACCAGCGACCAAGTGATTAACAGTCACCTACTCTACCACTGAGCTAATTCGGAACATTTTGCTCTTAATGAGGTCGAAATTATAGTAAAAAATACTTTATATGTCAAGCAGTTGTATTAGTCCATAACATATGGCACTGAGGGTTAGTTTCTAGGAGGTATTGTACAGGATTTTTCATAAATAAACTATAATATGGTATTTGTTGCATTGCGGTCAATCAGACATTTCTTTATCAAGCTCATCAATATCAGCAAAAGCACTTCAAAGAAAATTTAGATAAAATTGTTTAATAAATTAGAATAATTTTTGGAATAAAAAACATAAAAAGGGACTTACCTGAAAAAAGATAATAAATTTGAAAAACTGTTGATAAATATTCAAAAAAAAGATTTACATCTCATCGACAAGCTAGGACAAATTATAGCTTTTATTAGACCGACCAAATTAAACAATATTGAATCAAGCCTAGAATCGATTGATATACTAATTAAATTTTTTAATGAAAAAAACAAACTTGCACAAGACATATCTGATGAAATAAATCTGCTTTTTATAGACTCCAAGATATCTGCAAATATTACAAATTTTGGCATTTTATCAAACAATGATTTCGGCTATGAGCTAAGAGAGCGATTTTATAATAAGTTTTTACCAAACCCTCCTCAAAAAGGTAATTTGACCTATATTTTTTCTACTTTATTTAACAAAAAAGATGATTCCATATGGGTTAGTAAAATTGATAATAAAAAATGGATAGAGTTTTTTTCCTCTTTATTTGGCAACTCAAAAAAGATTGTCAGTACAAAAAATCACCTTTTTAGCGAACTTTTATATGCAATTGAAATTTTGTCAATCTGGATAGCATCCGAAGAGTTTGATAGCAATTTTATCCGACTTGATAAATCATTATTAAACAAAGACTCTGCTTTTATAGCACTACAAAGAAATATTGCTGTTTATATAAATACAATTCAATCAGACTCTATACCCATTGAAAAGACAAGACTTGATTTTGACCATTTAAAAGTTTTTATAGAACAATGCTATGGGCAAGTCAACATCTTAAGGAAAAAATCTCTCAATCAAGGAATCTCTATAAATTTGACCTATCAGCTAGAAAGATTAACTCAAACAATTAAGAGGCTTGAAGATATCTTAGATTTGATTCAATATTTTGATACAAATGAGTCCAATCTTGCTTTTGTTGAGCTTTTTAAAGAAGCTGTAGTGAAAAATGAAACAAAAAACTCTTTGTCTGAACTTTACGCTCAAGGCATACAAATAGTAGCAAGAAGTATTACCAATAATGCAAGTGAGCATGGCGAACACTATATCATAAAAGATATGTCAGGTTATTTTAAAATGTTTTTGAGTGCTTCTGGCGCAGGTATTATCATAGCTTTTATGGCACTTTTAAAAATATACATTACTCAAGAACAATTTTCGCTGGGTATCCAAACTGTTTTTACTAGCTTAAACTATGGATTGGGTTTTGTGTTTATCCATTTGCTAGGCTTTACTGTAGCCACAAAACAACCTGCCATGACAGCATCTAGTTTCGCAGAAGCTATAGAAAAAGAGGAGGGGAAAAGAACCGCAAACAAAAAAAGACTTGTGGAGCTTATTTTTCAAGTGAGTCGTTCTCAATTTGCAGCGGTTATAGGCAATGTAACTTTAGCTCTTTTGGTTGCATCAATAATCGCTTTTTTGACCCTTGGCAATAATGACAATATTTTAACCAACAAAGAGGCCATTTACTATCTAGAGGGACTCAAACCTTTTGAAGCACTCTTTTTCGCCGGTATTGCGGGTATTTGGCTCTTTATATCAGGATTAATCTCTGGATATTTCGACAATAGAGCTGATTTGCTAGAATTAAAACAAAGGTATTTTCACCAGCCTTTACTTAAAAAACTACTAGATGACAAAAAGAGAGAAAAATTTGCAAGCTACCTTCATGGGCATCATGGAGCGATTGCAGGAAATTTCTTTTTTGGAGTTCTTTTGGGAATAACCCCATATGTAGGTTACTTGTTTGACTTGCCTTTAGATATTGCTCACATAGCTTTTTCCAGTGCTTATTTAGGATACGCATCTGTTCATTTGGATATATCATTTTCTACATTTTTATGCTATTTGGGGTATACGTTGATGATTGGTGCTATAAATCTAATAGTAAGTTTTTCATTAGCCTTAAAAGTTTCACTACTCTCAAGAGACACCTCTTTTGGAAATCTATTTTCTTTTTTAAAAGTTTTAATCTTAGAGATATTAAAACGTCCGCACCATTTAGTTTTACCTTTTGGATATGGTCAAAAAAAAATTGAGACTAAATCTAATGAGTAGTATAAAACTCCGTACCCCCCACATTGCGAGTAAAAACGATTCCTTGCTTTACCAAATCTTTCAATATCTCCACACTTTTTGCATCGAACGAAAAATCTATATCGTTTGTACTTTGGGGTCTTAGCTTGAGCATTTCAAGAATTTGCTCCTTTGAAAAACCTCTTTTTTCTGGTGCGTAATCCTTTTTGTACGCAATGCTTACATGTAGACCCTTCAAGCACTTTGCAAGCTCTATCAAGCGCATAACACTCACGCCTTTTACATTATAAGCAGGCGGTCTGTCGATGGTGCCGACGTCTACTCTGTGAGGTGCTATTTGAACCAAAACCTCTTGCAAAGCTTCAAACTCTCCAACAGTGTCATTTATGCCCTCAACCACCAAAATCTCCACAACCAAGGTGTTTTTAAAGATTTTTGCAAAGCGTTTCATACCATCAATGATATGGGTTATCTCTATTCCCTTTGCGGGTCTGTCAAGTTTTTTAAAACATTTTTGAGTAGCACAATCAAGCGAAAGCTTGACGATATCTATCTTGCAAAGTGTTTTTTGAATATCATCATTGTCTATCGTAGAGCCGTTTGAGAGAATTAAAAGTTTAAAATCTTTTTTCAGACGATTAATGCCATCAACAAGCTCATCAAGCTCTGGATAAAGAGTTGGTTCTCCATTTGCAGTCAAAGTCAAAACATCAATGTTTTTATACTCTTTCAGAGCATTTTCGATGGCGTTTAAAACTTCTTTACATGTAGGAGTATCTTGTGCTTTAGTTACAGTTTTGGCACCTTTAAGCTCACAATACAAGCAGTCAAAATTACACTGTTTTTTGTTTGGACTCAAATCCACGCCAAGCGACTGCCCAAAGCGTCTAGAGGTTACAGGACCAAAAATGATATTTTCCATGGATTTCTCCTACATGTAAGGAAGGGGCTTTGTGCCCCTTTTTATAAAGTTAGCGTTTTGTAGATTCTTGAACGAGTTTTATAAAATACTTCGCATTCTCAACAGGAATATCTGGCAATATGCCATGTCCTAGGTTAAATATATGACGGTCATTATTGCCCATCACTTTAACGATACGTTCCACGCCCTCTTTAATCGCCTCTTTGTCATAAAGTCGTGTTGGTTCCATATTGCCTTGGAGAACGTATTTGCTACCCAATTTTGCCTTAGCAAGCTCAATAGGCGTTGACCAATCGACACCAAACACATCAAACTCGCCATCAATCTTGTCCAGATAACCACTGATGCCTTTTGGAAACATTATCACTGCAATATGCGGATATTTTCGCTTAAGATATGAGCTAATCTCTTTCATGTACGACCAACTAAACTCAAAATATGCGCTCTCCTCCAAAGCAGCCGCCCACGAGTCAAATATCATCACGGCATTCACACCACTTTGAATCTGCTTTTCCATATAGAGCTTCAGAACTTCAGTAACTTTTTTAAGAAGTGCGTGCATAAACTGAGGATTGGAGTAAATCAATTTTTTAACCAATGCATACGTCTTTGTGCCTTGACCCTCTATCATATATGTTGCAAGCGTCCACGGAGCACCGCAAAAACCTATAAGAGCCTTATCAGCTGCGAGTTTGCCTCGGATTTGGCGTATCGTTTCGTATACATATTCCAAATTTGCAACTGCTTTTTCAACACTAAGCTTATCAAGGTCGGCTTGATTTTTTATCGGCTCTGAAAAAACAGGACCTTCGCCTTTTAAAAACTGTAACTCCATCCCCATCTCAAGAGGTACCACCAAAATATCACTAAACAAAATAGCCGCATCAACACCTAAAATATCTACTGGTTGAAGTGTCACTTCGCACGCTTTGGCTGGGTCTTTACAAAGCGACAAAAAATCTCCCGCTTTGGCTCTAACTTCCATATATTCTGGCAAATACCTTCCAGCTTGTCTCATCATCCATACTGGAGTGTAGGGTGTCTTTTTGCCAAAACAGGCATCTATAAATATCATTCGTGCTTTCCACCTTTGTGTAAAAAATATAACCCCAAAGAGAGTGCCATAATAGAGATTGCAAGATACAACATATCTAGTGCACCTTTATACTCGGCATGTAGAACTCTTTGGAAAAAACTAACAATCAAAACCATAACAATAACTTTTGCAATCTTGTCTTTAAGCTCATCAAGCGACTTAACATACAAAATCTTATCTCCACCAGAACCTTTTGCAACATCTATCTCTGAGACAAAAAGCTCATAAATACCAAACCCAAAAATCAATAAAACAACAGCTATAAGATATAGATCTGTTGCCCCGATAATATCAGCAACCAAGTCTGCATGAAAATTTTCAGGATGATAGCCCATAAAAAAATATTTATAGGTCAAAACAAGAACGTTGTACAAATCCGCACTTGCGATAAAAAACAGAGCCATAGCGCTAAGTATGCTAAAAATAACAGCACTAAGCGTAATGAGTCTGCTTGCCCATAAGCCATGTTCAAACCACTTTTCAATTATCTTAAGCATCCATTGCAATCCATTTTTGAGCTATTCTAACTGCATTTGTCGCCGCACCGACTCTTATCTGGTCAGCTACGCACCACAAATGCAACACGTTGCTTCGGTTAAGGTCTTTGCGGATTCTTCCTACAAAAGTATCGTTTGTATCAGTTGAAATGATAGGCATCGGATACTCTTTTTTGCTCGGATCATCCAAAACAACAACATTTTCAGCATTTCTTAGTGCTTCAACCGCTCTTTCAACATTTACATCTTTTTCAAAATGAATCGTAATCGCCTCAGAGTGGCTTCGCATAACTGGAACCCTTACACATGTTGCACTTACTTCGATGTTTTTGCCCAAAATCTTTTGGGTTTCATTGACCATCTTCATCTCTTCTTTTGTATAGTCGTTCTCCATAAAAACATCTATCTGCGGTATAAGGTTTAGAGCGATTTGATAAGGAAATGTTTTTGGCTCGCACTCACTAAGTCTAAACGCAAAAAAGTCTTGCATTTGATTTACAAGCTCTTCCATACCAGCTTTTCCAGCACCACTAACAGCTTGATAAGTACTTACATCAACTCTTTTGATGCCAAAAATATCATCCAAAGGCTTCAAAACTTGAACCATCTGTATCGTTGAACAGTTAGGGTTTGCGATAATACCTCTATTTTTCCATTGAGCTATATCCCCCGGATTGCATTCAGGAACCACCAACGGCACATCTGCGTCCATCCTAAAATGACTTGTATTGTCGATAACAACTGCGCCAGCTTCTGCTGCAAAAGGAGCAAATTGAGCTGAAATACTTCCACCAGCACTAAAAAAAGCAATCTCTACATCTTGCTCTTCAAAGACACTTTCAGTAAGCTCTAAAACTTTATAATTTTTACCTTTATACTCGATGTCAATGCCAGCACTTTTACTACTTGCCAAAGGTACGATTTTATTGATTGGAAAATCAACCTCTTCCAAAACTCTAAAAAGCTCTTCGCCAACCGCTCCCGTGGCACCTACTATTGCCACATTGTATTTTCTCATCTTTACACCTCTATATGGTATTTGTTTATTTTTTCTACTAACGTTTTTTTACTCATTCCCAAAATGGAACAAGCCTCATCTAGGTCGTTCTTAACACTTTGTAAAACCTCTATTATCAGCTCTTTTTCCATTGTCTTGATATCCTTGCCACCCTCTCTGCTCTCTAAAAATAGGTCGCAAGAGGTAATTTCTTCACTATCACTCAATATTGCCGCTCTCTCAACCACCGATATCAATTCTCTAATATTTCCAGGCCATCCATACAACAAGAGAGACTCTATCGCCTCTTGTGAAAAATGCCTTGAGTCTAATTCATATTTTTTTATGATACTCGCCAACGTATACTCAGAAATCGGCACTATCTCCTCTTTTCGCTCTCTCAAAGGGGGGATTTTAACAGGAACGGTATTTAGCCTATAATACAAATCTTCTCTAAAATTTCCTTCACTAATAAACTTTTTTATATCAGCATTTGTCGCTGAAACAATTCGCACATCAATGGGAATCTCCTTGGTTCCACCAACTCGCACCATAACTCTCTCTTGAACAACTCTCAAAAGTTTTGCTTGCAATGCCACAGGCATTTCACCTATCTCGTCCAAAAAAAGTGTTCCACCATTTGCTACTTCAAAGTGACCTTTTTTCTCGCTAGTAGCATCTGTAAAAGCACCTTTTTCATACCCAAAAAGCTCACTCTCTAGTAAGTTTTCAGGAATCGCCGCCATATTTAGTGCTACAAAAGGCTTATTGGCACGTGGAGAATTTTTATGAATATAGTTTGCAAACAACTCTTTTCCAACACCGCTCTCGCCGAGCAATAAAATACTAGCTGTCGTTCTAGCAGCTTTTTTTGCTACATGTAAGGCTTTTTCTAAAGCTGGCGATGTCGCCACAAAATCCCTTGGCTCATCTTTTGCATTTACGCTTTTATCGCTTTTTTGTTTAACTTTAGCACTTATTTTTACATGTCTTT
>JAQUWL010000036.1 GCA_028692875.1 Sulfurospirillaceae bacterium | reverse complement strand
TTCGACTGCTTAACTGTCCCTCAGACTCATTTCTCATGGTCTTGGCTAATTCCAACATATCATTGAACTCTTTGTATAATACTATCCAAAAGCTCTTTTCGAGTGGATTTGGAATGATACGAGGCTACTTTTTCTTTACATGTAAAAGATTTATTGCTTAATTTCATTAAAGTAGCCTGTCTACTTTATCTCTTTTTACTATTCTTCACTCAATGGCTTATCTAAAATAGATTGTCTAATATATAAATCAATTTTCCAATAATTTGGATAAAGTTTACACCAACCATCAGAATAGCACTCTTTTACTGGATATTCAGACCCATCAGTTAATGTAACTATACGACCACCCTCCCAAGTATGTTTAATATATTTATTCCCTTGCTTTTTATAAATAAACAAATTATCATCATCTTGATAATTAAATCTTTTACCATTATGTTTAATAGTCCAAATATCTTTTTTAGGAATTTCTATATCATCTTTTCCATCTTGTGTTTTTTCATAATTTTTAATTATAAACTTATCTTTTATTTTGTCTGCACTTGCTCCATAAAATGCTGTTCCTTTTGGAATATCTTCCTTATTAGATTCGGGATTTAAATACCATCTTGAAGTCATAAAAGCTCCTGTTGTATATTTATCAGCTCCCATAAAATTAGGTTTACCAAAGCAACCAAAGAATAAAAATATACTTATAAAGATAAATAAATATTTCATTATTTAACTCCTTCTTCTTTGGCTTGTTTAGCCGCACCATAGTTTTCTGTTCCATGCCCTGGTTTATTCCAAGTCGTAGGATTAAAAATATTTAATGGATTTGATACATAATCTCCATCATTTTTTTGAATATCATCTTTATCTTCAATTTCAAATACTTTAATAATTTGTGTATCACTCATTGGAGCACCATAACTTTTATATACATGTCCATTATCTTTAGAGCCTAAAGCTCCTTGTTTTGTTACAAGATTTCCTTGAGAGTGCATATATAAATTTAAATCTGTATTATTATTTAGATACTCTTGTACTTGCTTACTAATTCCTGTTTGCATTCCTATACTATCTCCCCATTTATCAACTCCTGCTTCTATTAAATCTCCTAATATTCCTCTTGTAGGATTATAAGGATTCACATATGTTTTATCTTCTCCTATTATATTTTTCCCACCTTGCATTGCATCGGCTTCAGAGTTAAGTATTCCATTTAGATATACATCTTTACTGTTTTCATCTCCTTGTAATTTATGTAAATTATCATTTGTGCCAAACCAAATAGGTACATTACCTAAAACCCCTCCATTATTTTTATTTGAAGGTAAAATATCCAATGTTCCATGTGCCATCCAATCCCAAATGGTTCCTATTGTTGATTCTATAGGATTATCGCTCTCTGCCTTTGGTAATGTTTTTCCAATAATAGCCATATTTTTACCCATATCCTCATACTCTTGCTTTATCTCCTTCCTCTCCACTTCACTCAACAACCTATGATCAAGCGTTGCACTCACTGAAGTACCAACACTTCCCGAGTAAAGCTCTTTACTCACTTTTGAGGTATCACGGTTAAGTCTAGTAAGCTCATCAGAGTTCTCTGTATCTTTTACATGTAACGTACCTTCACCTACCGTAGCTAAGGTTTTGGAACGGCTATAGCCCATCTCATTGGAAAGGGAGAGGGTAGAGGAGTTTACTTTTCCTGTGGTCTCTTCGACATTGGTTTGGGTGTTTTTACCTGTAGTATAACCTATGTTTGTTCCCACACTGTAACTGTTACTAGAGCTGTACTGAGAATTGGTAGAGTTTGCAAAGGTGAGGGTGCCTGTGCTTAGGTTGAGATTGCCATTATCTTGGAATGTGCCTTGCTCATTGGTCTCTCCTGCTGCGATAAGTGCACCTTTGACATGGGTGTTGTTTTCAACTTCTACATTGACATTTTCACCTGTAAGAGAAGTAAGCACGGTTTGTTTACTTTGGGTGGTTCCTGCATTGGCTCCATAACTTGCCCCTGTACTGCCAAGTCCATCTCCTACTCTAGCACCTACCGTGTTGTTAAGTGTATTTTGTTGTGCACGTGAACTACTGGTGTAGTCTTTATCACCGCCTAAAGAGGCACTGACACTGACATTAAACCCTTTGGAGTTAGAAGAGCTACTATCTCTTTGAGATTCAACATTTAAGTCTCCTCCGACTTTGACATTCAAGGTATCGTCTGCTTGAACGGTGGCACCTTTAAAGGAAGCATCGTTTGTGGTGGTGATGGTGATGTTTTTAGCAAGCAGTTCAGAGTTGGTGTTAGTGGTGCTATCACTGGTACTGTGTCCTTCGCCATACCCTAGTGAGGCACCCATGCCACTGCCTCCACCGTACATGGTCATAGAGAGGGTTCCACTGAGGTCTTTACTCTCTTGTTTGGAGGTTGTGGTATCGGTAGAAGAGCTTACATGTAAAGTATTTTCAGAAAAAAAATGATGAAAACTCATTGACTTTGCTTATGCCCATTGTTATTTTTTACTTTTACATGTAAAAAGTTTTATCTGCAAACTTGCACTTTTTTCTTGTATAAATTACTCAAATTTCATTAAAGTAGCCTGTCTACTTTTTTTTATTTGATTGAAATTTATCTTTTATATATATCACTAAAAATATAATTCCAAAGAATATCCATAATAAAAGAGGTTTTATATCTCCATATAAATCAGGATTGCTATAATCGTAATTAATCATATACAAATAATAAAGAAATAGTACAACCCCCAAAAATTTTGTCATTTTTTTGCTATGATGGAAAGCTTGTTTGAAACTATTATATTTTTTATAATCACGATAGATTGTATGTAAATGCAAACAAATAATAATAAGCATTGAAAGACTCATATATATCATTATTTATTATCCTCATCACTAAATATTGTAGTTAAAGCTTTTTCTCCCACTTGAAGAGCCCCTTGATAAATTAAATTATTTTTAATATTGTTATCATGCTCTGAAATCCTCTCACTTAACTTGTCTATCTTGCTTTGAGATTGAGCAGTGGCTTTTTGTGTTGAAAGATTATTTCTTGCTTTAAAAGAGTAAATAATAGAGCCTTTATTGGTATCCAACACACTAGGAGACAATAATCTACCTGCCAATCCAACCGCTACAATATTGGCATAGTCTAAATTAATTTGGCTGTAATCAACATTGAAAGGGTTATATGTTCCTTGGTCTTGCATTTGTTGCCATGTTTGTGTTCCCACTTGAATTCCCGTCTCTATAGTTGCTGCTTCTATTCCTGCCATTGTGGAAGTTGATAATTCTTTTTGAAGTAACTGCTTTCCTAAATACTGTCCACCTTCGATAAATTTTGTAGAAGCAAGAGGCAAGAGTAAATACTCACTTCCCGTCATTCCCGTTTTAACATCTTTTTCATCTTTAGGGGCATTAAGATAACTTTGTGCAGCCATAACACCTAGAGGTATAAGAATGAATGGATTATTATCCCCTTTGCTCTTATCCAGTCCTTTGAACTCAGCATTATTAGCTAGTGTTTGCGGTGATGTGCTGATAGAATTATTGGCAGTTGAAATACTCCCTTGTCCTGTAAAGTACAGTGCAAAGTCGGCGTAACTGGCTATATTACTTCCAAAGTTTTGAGAGTAGTCACTTCTTGCAT
Organism: Sulfurospirillaceae bacterium; assembly: GCA_028692875.1. Lineage (GTDB taxonomy): Bacteria > Campylobacterota > Campylobacteria > Campylobacterales > Sulfurospirillaceae > JAQUWL01. The sequence continues at coordinate 8,103 of JAQUWL010000036.1, read as the reverse complement.
CTCTGTACTCTTTACTTTGATCAAACTTGGAGCCATTTTGTGCATCGATGGCTCTTTGTGTTTCAGCCCCTGCTGTTTTTAGAAGGTCATAATTGCTGTTATTGTAAACATCATTCATGTATGCTTTTCCTGTTTCCAATGAAAAGTATCCCTTCACTTGATACCCATCGCGTCCTGGTTCTAGTGTAGCAATGAGTACATTCTCTATTGGTTTATAGCCTAATTCTACCATGACTTGTTGTGTTATACCATTGATGATGGCATCTTTTTGATCTTTTGTGTATGCAGGAGAATTAAGTGCTGCAGCTAGGTCTTTGTCTTGAGCTATTCTTTCTTTAACGGTTTCGTATGTGATTTCTCTTTTTCTTAGCTCCGCACCAAATTCAGAGAGACCTACGGTTTGATTAGTTACAACTTGGTTGATGGTATCAAGCATCATCCCAGTTTTTACAAAGTCTTGTGCTATGAGCTTCCATCCATCTTCACTCAGAAATCTATGATCTAGTACGGCAGTAACTGAAGTACCAACACTTCCCGAGTAAAGCTCTTTACTCACTTTTGAGGTATCACGGTTGAGTCTAGTAAGCTCATCAGAGTTGTCTGTATCTTTTACATGTAAGGTTCCTTCACCTACCGTAGCTAAGGTTTTGGAACGGCTATAGCCCATCTCATTGGAGAGGGAGAGGGTAGAGGAGTTTACTTTTCCTGTGGTCTCTTCGACATTGGTTTGGGTGTTTTTACCTGTGGTATAGCCTATGTTGGTTCCCACACTGTAAGCGTTGCTAGAGCTGTACTGAGAATTGGTAGAGTTGGCGAAGGTGAGGGTGCCTGTGCTTAGGTTGAGATTGCCATTATCTTGGAATGTGCCTTGCTCATTGGTCTCTCCTGCTGCGATAAGTGCACCTTTGACATGGGTGTTGTTTTCAACTTCTACATTGACATTTTCACCTGTAAGAGAAGTAAGCACGGTTTGTTTACTTTGGGTGGTTCCTGCATTGGCTCCATAACTTGCCCCTGTACTGCCAAGTCCATCTCCTACTCTAGCACCTACCGTGTTGTTAAGTGTATTTTGTTGTGCACGTGAACTACTGGTGTAGTCTTTATCACCGCCTAAAGAGGCACTGACACTGACATTAAACCCTTTGGAGTTAGAAGAGCTACTATCTCTTTGAGATTCAACATTTAAGTCTCCTCCGACTTTGACATTCAAGGTATCGTCTGCTTGAACGGTGGCACCTTTAAAGGAAGCATCGTTTGTGGTGGTGATGGTGATGTTTTTAGCAAGCAGTTCAGAGTTGGTGTTAGTGGTGCTATCACTGGTACTGTGTCCTTCGCCATACCCTAGTGAGGCACCCATGCCACTGCCTCCACCGTACATGGTCATAGAGAGGGTTCCACTGAGGTCTTTACTCTCTTGTTTAGAACTTGTGGTATCGGTGGAAGCGTTTACATGTAAATCATGAGTGGCGATATCGAGGTTATCTTTTGCTGCCACGGTTGAGCCACTGATGGTGGTGGTACTCTCTTTGGCTGTATTGGTATATATAAGGATGTCATTACCATAGATGCTTGAAGCTAAGCTTTTGGTTTGCAGCGCTTCTGTAACGAGTTCTTCTCCTTTAACATCTAAAGCGAGTCCTGCGCTAAAGCCCCATGTTCCTGAACTAGCCGCTGCCGTGGCTACTTGTGCTGCTATAGCTACTGTTTTCGTAGCCAAATCAGCAGCAGCAGCGGCAATGGCAGCGACATAGTACTTCTCATTCTCTTTTACCGTATCAATGAGCTCATTTAAATCTTCAATATCTTCATAGTCAATGCCAGCTTCTTTGGCTTTATAACGTGTTTTAATATCACTGAGGGTTAATTCTAACTTATTGACCTCTTTTTTATACTTTGAGTAATCCTCTTTAACTTTTTTAAGTTGCTCTGCTGATTCTAGCGCTGCTTTTACCGCAGAGCCAATTTCCACATATTCGTTTTGAATGGTAAAGCTTACTTCTGCACTGGCGTGTTTCTCTTTGCTGTTCTCACTGTAGGTATCAATGGACTCTTTGATGGTCACATCACCTTCTTGGGTGGTGAGCTTAACCGTTTGTGCGGCGTCTAGTTTGGAACCATCTACAGTAATGTCTTTTTTGGAGTTCATGACGATGTCACCACTTTTACTGATAACCGATGAGCTTTTATGAGTAAGGGCATCGGTGGTGCTTTTTTGTGTATCGTGTGTTGCGCTAGCAAGAGAAATTTTAAGTTTAGTGTCTTGATCTTTACTTGGAAGTTTTGGGTCAAGACTGCGGGATGCCTCAATAATATTAGCCAAACAAACCCCTGTCTTTTTCTCTTCATGTTTACTCTGACTTCGCTCCTCAGCAGAGAGCACTTCAATGGAGCCTGTCGTGGTGGTTGCTTGGATGGTGGTATCTCTTAGAAAATGATGATGAAAACTCATTGCCTTTGCTTGTGTCCCATTGTTGTTTTATTCTTTACATGTAAAGATTCTACTTGCCAAATTGCACTTATTTATTGAATTAGCCACTCAAAAAGTTAAAAGTTTAGTCTTGACCCCTATTCTTCGGCACTATTTGTTCTTCCATTGTTAATCCTTGATATTATTTTACCAAGTTGACACGGAATTTCTAACACTCCCTAATTAAACGGGCTAAAGTTGATTTACACAGTTTATTTTACAGACTCTCTTTATTCTCTTTTTATCTTCTAGCTACATCCACATTCCAACACCTGGTGTTTCATTACAATATTCTTCCCCAGATATTATAATCCAGCCTATAACTTTTTCAGGATTTTCATCCCTATTTGTTAAATACCCATAAACACACCTCAAATCATCCCCATTAAATTTATAGATATATCTATTTTCATCATAAATTTCTCTACGTTCTTTATGTTGTTTTGGAATAAGTTGATTATTATGCTCTAATACGAAAAGTTCTCTTTTATATTCAAATGAATTGTAAGTTGCTGTTTTAAAATAACACCCATTAAACATAATCAGTATAGTTGTTATTAATACAATATTTATAATTTTCATTTAGTATCCTTCGTATTACTTATAGCTTCTTTAGCTTTCTTCTCTTCTTCTTTTTGAATATAGTTTATCGTATTAATTTCGTTAATATTGTTTTGTATAAAAGGAGCGGCGGCTAAAGGAATAGATGGAATTAAAAGCAATCCACTTGCTGTATTTACTAAACCTCCATTATTTTTCAAATAAGTAACTCCATCAATATTTTCATAGTTCCAGCTAGACATAAAGTCATGTGGTCCTGCGAAATGTTCTATTACCTTATCTGTAAAACTTCCTGCTTCATATGGTGTTCCAAATAATTTTCCTTTACCCGTTTGACTCCCTCCAGTTGGTGCATCAATTGGTTTGGCTGTGAGCACTCCATTTTCATAAACTTTCTCAAAATGACTTCCTCCACCTTTTCTACCATCTCCATTTAAACCTTCACCTAATTTTCCATCTCCAACATAATCATAGTTATCAAATATATACTTCCTCATCTGTAACGCTCCATCACTTACCACTGAAAGTGTAGCTCCTGCAGTAAATCCATCTTTAAAATCACCACCACTTATCTCAGAACTTACACCCTGAACAGTGCCTCGTAATGTAGCGTTTTTTGCGTAGTCATAAACACTCATATTGTCTGTTAATGCATCTGTTGTAAAAGAAGTATTTGTATAACTCATCACCCCTGCAGTCACAGCACCTTTGATAAGAGAAGAAGCATTAAGTGTAGGACTATTCCCTGTGATGGCAGCAGTTACAAGTGAGGTTGTAGCTTGTACGACTAAAGAGTGAATCGCAGCTTGAATTGCTGCTTGTATAGAAGCATTTATCCCTTGCATAGCCGCCCCAACAACAGCCGTTCCTGCTCCCATAGTACAAATTGTTATAATAGCTGCGACAATAAGGCTTCCCATACCACTAAGCGTAGTCATATGCTTATCCCACTCATCAGACTTAGCATAAGCTTTGATAAGGTTTATCTGCTCAACAGTTAAATCAGATTGAGAAGAGAGTGTTTTAACAATGGTATCGGTTGAGAGTTTATCGGTGATGTCTTTGTTGTTAACGATAAGTTGATTTCGTACTTCAATAAGGGCTGGAACTACTTCTTCTTTGATCTTTCCTTTAGTAGCGATGGTACGTGTCATTATCCCTGATTTATCAGAGAAGTGATTTTCATAGCTACTTTGTGTCAAAGAGATAAGCTCTATGATATCACTCACGATAACTACTTGTTCTGCACTAAGTTTAGAGCCTTGAATAGAAAGTGCTTTGGTATCAATGTTGATGTTTTTAGCATTGATGGTACTTCCTACTACTGTGGTGTCTTGCGTTTCATCCTTTTTAGTGCTTTTGCCACCAAATAGTCCACCTTTGGTTTTGATTTGCATCTCACTGGCTACAAGGTCATTTGCCGCCAATACATTAACACTATCTTTTCCCTCAATCGTGATATCTTCCGTAGCAGTTAAGTTTGAAGCGATGATGTTGACTTGGTTGGCATTTAGGTTTATGTTTTTACCTTCCAGTGAGGAAGAGGCATTGGTGATAGAGTTGCCTTTGTTATAGCCTTTGTTTAGAGTGAAGTTATAACTACTTTTAGTTTCAAGGGCTTCTGTATTGATATTGCCATTTAAAGAGGAGAGAGTGATATTTTCAGTAGCTTGAATTTGCGTGTTTTTTAGTGTGATATCATCATTTGTTTGCATAGCAAGATCACCACCAGAGATAAACTGTGAGGCTTTTCCTTTGAGGGTTACGCTTTGTGAACCTCTTTCATAGGAGTAGGTTTTATCTTGGGTTAATGCACTGCTATTGATAGTACCTGCATTTATACTCATATCTCCACTTGATTGGATAGTTCCACTGAGGTTTTCCAATTCATTGTTAGAAACAAGACGCATAGTTCCTTTGGAGAGTATAGAGCCATTTTTATTGGTGAGTTTATCTGTGGTGATGTCTAAGTTGGTATTAGCTTGTATGGTACTATCATTGGTCAGTGTATCGCTTACATGTAAAGATAAAGTATCAGCTGTTATCTTTGGTCCATAGGTTTTTAAGTTCTTAGCACTAAGATACACTTGTGGGACTAAAACACTCTGTCCATCAACGATATGCTCTTCCATCCAAACGATGTTTTTATCCAGTTGTGCTATCTGTTCATACGAAAGTGCTATGCCCCATGAAAGTTGTAAATCATTCTTTAAAGCTAGAGCATTATCCATCAATCCTTGAAACTGCTCTTTATCTGAGGCATAACCCTCAAGATATCTATCTCCGCTTAGGCGGATGATGGCATTGTTTACAAACTGTGTTTCATACATCGCATCGCCTAAACGCTTGAGTGTATCTTCTGGACGAAACCCTAGTTTGTTTAACATATAGTCTGAACTGATAAAGGTGTTGTAATTGGTAAATAAAGGATTGGCTTCGATAAGATAAGGATGATTTGAGGCTTTGTTCACTAAAAAGAGTCCGTAGTTTCCTTTGGGAAGTGTTAGGTTATCGATGATGGCATTTGAGTTTGAATTGTAATTGACTGACGGTGTACTTGAAAGAGGATTGTGTGTGTTGGTTTGATACAAACCATCATCATTGGAGATGATCTTATACTCCACATTGTTTTTTAAATCCAGTGCTATGTTGACCTCTGCTCTTAAAGTATTGCCCACACTTTCCAAACTTGTACCTAATGGGGTGATGTTTAAAGTGTTAAGTGCGGTGGCGTTTTGGGTAAAAAGGGTGGTGACGGCTGTGTTGATGTCTATAAGGTTTTGTTTTTGGGCGGTAAGGTCTGCTACTGTGACTAAGGCGGTGTTTAGTGTTTCAAAGTCTATGAGGTGTTGCTCGTTTGTGGTGATGTTGTTTTTTAGTAAAGTGATGGTTGATATTAAAGAGGTTGTATCGTGTGTGACGCCTCCTGTGTTTCCTAGTGCTTGGATGGAAGTCACAATGGCTTCTAGGGAAGAGAGAGTTGCTTTATCTGAAGTGATAGTACTTTCAATAGTCTCTTTGAGCGTGGTTAGATTGTCTTTAAACGTAGCAAGATCAGATAAAGTGAGCACTTGTGCCACAAGCGTGTCTATATCGCTAGACCCATTTAAGGTGCTTATCGCTTCCTCGTTGGTGGTTTTTAGGGCTAAGGTGAGCTTTTGTAAATTGATAGCATTGTTTTCAGCAGTATCTATAGTTGAGAGTTTGGTAAGAATTTGCCCATCATCTAACGCACCATTTAACTGGTCACTGATGTTGTTAAGTGTGACTACATTGCCCGAGATACTTTTTTTTGCTTGGATGCCATATCCTGCTAGGGGGAGTCTGGTGGTGTCGGTGGTGGTAAATGTTCCTCTGTATCCTGCTCGTTCTTTGTGATTAAAACAGACACCTGAAGGTCCTGAAGAGGAGCAGTACTTTTCATAGCGATATTGGGTTGTCACCGTAGAGGTGGTGCTTACGATGATTTTACCGACATTATTTGCCAAAGTTGCATTTAAAACGATATCTCCATCCGAGGCTATAAGCGAATAGTGATTGTTCAGTGTTCCTACATCGATGTTGATATCTCCCAAAGCTAAGATAAGTGCAGGGTCTGATGGAATGTCAACAACATCTGTTTGGACAGAAGTGCTTACTACATCATAGTCATACGAACTACCTTTGGAAATAGTTGTTGTACTAGAAGTAGAAGTTTGACTTACGGCTGGAGCGGTTGCTGTATTGTTTAGTGTCAAGGCGGTAATATCTATATCCTTATCGGATTGGATGATGCCATGATTGGTTACTATATTTATCTTGTCTTTGGCACTATTAGCGGCGATAGTTAAGGTGTCATCACTGTAGATGATACCTTCATTTTGATTGGTGAGGGTGTTTTCGATGAATAGGTCGATGGCTTTGTTACTACGGATAACGCCCTCGTTGTCTAGTGTTTGTGCGGTAACTACTAAATTGTTTTTAGAGTAGATAGCACCAGAGTTATCGATACTATTGGCTCTTACATCAACATCATATCCGCCTATTAGTCCTTCATTGTTGATGTTTTGCGTAGCGGTGACACTGTTTGTTCCTGTTCCTGCAAGAGCGTTTAGTTCCCCTTGGTTATTGATATTTTTAGCTACGATGGTCATATCTTGAAATGATTTTATGACTTTGTCTTGAGATATAGAGATAGTTTCTTCTGCGGTGATGGTGACGTCATTGGCGGTGACGTCATTGGTAAGATTGATGTTGGCACTTTGTGAAGTAAGGGACAAGGTAGTGTCGGCAACGACTTTAGAAGCAACGATATCTCCATCGGCAGTTAGCGTGAGTGAGTTTTGAGCAAAGACTTCTGGTGGGAGATTTACGCCTATGCCTTTGTCGGTGCTTTTAAGCGTTATGGTATTGGCGTAGATGCCTCCTAATGCTGAAGAGTCGATGGATATGCCACTTCCTGTAAAGTTTTTAGAAGTAACCGAGCCATCAAGGGCGATAGTATTTTCTCCTGTGGCTACATGTAACGTATCAGCGTACAGTTTGGCATTGAGCTCTAAAGCTTTGGCATAGAGATTGACTTTGGCGATATTGTTAGTGTTTAAACCATCGCCTTCTATCACGATATTGCCACTACTGACATCAAACCCTTGCAATACTCCACCGCTTAACATTGGATTGCCCGTGGTCAGTGTAGCATTTGGTGTGTTGATAAATCCTCCACCGTTTACGCTGATACCATTGGGGTTAGCGATGATAACATCTGCGGCAACTCCCGCTACTTCGGTATAACCTCGCAACAATGTTCTACTTGTGCCTGTTACTTCATTTAAGATAAGTGAGGCAGGTGAGGCTGTTAAGTTGGGGTTGTAAGAGATAAAACCAGCCAGCTGCGTATCGGTTACGACTTTGGAATTGTTTAAAATTAGACCTTGTTGCTCGACATTAAAATTAGAAAATTTATTGTGTGAGAGTCCACTCGCTGTTGGAGCTACGATATTGACGATGGGAACACCATTTGGGGCGGAAAGAAGTGTTGCTTTATTGGCACTGGGGGCGACTGCATCAACGGTGATACTTGCTGCATAGAGCGTTTG
>JAQUWL010000016.1 GCA_028692875.1 Sulfurospirillaceae bacterium | reverse complement strand
CCCTCCCACATTTACAGCACTAACTCCTGTGCTTCCTAGCACCACAACTTGCCTGCCCTCTTTTTTCAAATGTGAGACTATATTTTGAGCGAGATAACTCTTGCCAACACCTCCGCCTCCAGTCAAAAAGAGGTTGTTTTCTTTTAGCAAATCAAGAACTTTTTCAAAATATTTCAACATATTTCCTTCAATAATCACACACCAATAAAGGTCGGTTTTTCGCTATTATAGCATTTAGAAAACAAACCGGAAAAAATATGTCATATCGAAATATTATACTCATCTTACATGTAGCCTTTTTTTTGAGCGGATGTCTGCCTAAACACCCAGAACCGCTATTGACATACCCACAAAATGTTAATTTTTTAGAACACACTATCACGCAAAGAGAGGTGGCACAAAAGGATTTTATCTATCGCTACTACAAGCCTTGGTTTTTAACAAATATTGAAACATCAAAAGAAGATGCTAGGTGGTCACATAAAACATTTGGCATTAAAAAGCGATACTATGGCGAAACAATGTTGCCAATACCAGATGAGACGATTGAAAAGGTTATTGAAAATACAAATTTTGATGCTTACGGCTCTTTAAATGAACATGCGATTATGGTACAAAATGCTCAGATGCGAAATCTTCCAACAGACAAACCGTTTTTTAAAAAAACAACTCTTCCAGGAGAGGGTTTTCCATTTGATTATCTGCAAAATTCACGCATAAATATAAATGAGCCTATTATACTTTCACACTACTCAAAAGACGGTGCGTGGGCATTTATAAAAAGCTCATTTTCTATGGGATGGCTACATGTAGATACATTTGTACAGCTAGATGCTTCAAGTAGAGTCGCTTTATTGCTACAGCCAAAAATAGTCATAATAACAGACAACACTCCACTATATAGCGATAACAATAGATTTTTAACATACTCAAAAATTGGAACTTTACTACCGACGACAGAGGAAAATAACGAAACATATAGTGCTTACATGTATCACACTGATGCCAAAAACGAACCCGCAAAAGTTACAATAAAAGTATCAAAAAAAGATGCAAAAAAGTTTCCTATTGATTTTGAAAAACAAAACGTCAAAGCTGTTGTAAGCTCATTGCTTGGAGAAAATTATGGCTGGGGCGGATATCTAGGAAATAGGGATTGTTCTGCTATGACAAGGGATTATTTTACCCCTTTTGGCGTATGGATACCTAGAAACTCTGGCGCACAGAAAAATTTTGGAAAATATATCTCCTTAAAAAACTTATCTAACGAGGAAAAAGAGGCAATGATAGTTAAAAATGCTATACCGTTTGTAAGCCTATTGTATCTTAGCGGTCACATCATGCTATACGCTGGAGAATTCGACAATAAAGCCATGGTTGTCCATAACACATGGGGTGTGAAAACATTAAATGATGGCAAAGAGGGTCGAAAAATCATCGGCAAAGCCATAGTTTCAGACCTACATGTAGGAGAAAATCAGCCCGATGTTCCAAATGAAGCTTTGCTTATCAGCAGAGTTGAAGGAATTGTTGTAGAGCCATCTAAAAATAGCATTGAGACTCGCTTTAAAGACAAATATCCGAGCATTAAAAATATAAAAGATAATAGTGTCTATTTTGCTGATGGCTCATCTCTTGCTTACGATGACGGACAAACAAAAACATTTGAACAAAAACTTGAAAATGCAGATATTGAAGATCAGATTTCACAGTCATATCCAGCTTTTGCTGAGATTGTGGAGCCAAAAACAGACGAAGACCCTGGTCGCTTTAGAAACGAGGCGTTTTTTAAAAAACTCTATGGCGAAACCGAGGATGAGGTTAGAAAAAACTTAGCACAAGTGATATGGCTTCCAAAAAACGAAGGGGCAAAAATCTATTTTAACGGAAAAGAAAACGCCGCAAAACAACTTCAAAAAGTCTCAAACGAGCTTGATAAACTTCCAACCGAATACCTAAAATACGTCAAAAACATAAATGGAACATTTGCCTATCGCAATATCGCTGGAACAAAACGCCTAAGTGCTCACTCATACGGTATCGCTATTGACCTAAACACCCAGCACTCAGCATATTGGAAGTGGGATAAGCAATATCGCTTTTCCAATGCTATTCCTAAGGTTATTGTAGATATTTTTGAGCGACACGGATTTATCTGGGGCGGGCGGTGGTACCACTATGACACAATGCACTTTGAGTACCGACCAGAATTGTTTAAAACGATAGACTAAAGAGTTTAAACGCTAGGAGGCAATAAAACCTCTTCATCTTTAAACTCAACCTTTTCTATTCGCTCAAACTCGCTAGAGATTTTGTGGGTCGTGGCAGTTATCTCTTTAACATCTTTATTTACCGTATCTATATGCTTAGATAGGCTGTCCCAACGCTCTTTGTAACGCTTAAAATTAACAGAGAGCTTAAGCAACTCTTCTTGGATTTTCTTGGCTTGTTCTTGTGTTTTAATATCTCGCACGATAGCCGTAACTGTTGTTAATAATGCCATAAAGGTTGTTGGAGAGGCTATCCAAACTTTGCATTGACGTGCATAATCTATCAAATCTTCATGATATGCGTTAATCTCTGCAAAGATAGCCTCAGCTGGTAAAAATAGTATCGCCATATCCGCAGTAACACCGTTAATGATATATTTAGACGCAATATCGTTTACATGTTTTTTGATATTTTGCTTAAAATCCGATGTAAATTTTTTATCCTCAATCATCCGAGTATAATTTTCAAGCGGAAACTTAGAATCCACCGAAATAATCCCTAGTGGCGATGGAGCTTTGATGATAGCATCAGCGATAACGCCTGTTTTAAACGAGTATTGAAGCTCGTACATGTCGTGACGCTCGCCAAAAATAGACTTCAAAATGCCACTTAGCTGAACCTCACCAAATATACCTCTGGATTTTTTATCCGTTAGTACACTTTGAAGTGAGGTTACTTCACTACTAAGACTCTCTATTTTCTTTTGTGCTTCACCGATTTTGGCGATTCCTACTATGATATCTTTAAAGGTTTTATCAATATTTTCAAACCCTTTTTCAAGCCTTTTTTCAACTTTTTCGTTAATAACCTGAAGTCTTATATCTACCTCTTTTGAGAGTTTTTCAAAGTCTTTACTGGATTGCTCTTTTTGCTCTTTAAGCGACACTGTCACGCTTTGGAGTATATCTTTGTTCATTTGAAACAAAAGCTTTTGCAACTCTTCCTTCATCCTTTCTTGTGAAGTTGATATTTTTAGAAAAAGTTCTGCATTTTTTTCTATCTGCTCGCCAGCACTTTTGGCATTGTCAACCATTTTTTCATATATAAAATCCTTATGCTTATCAAACAAAGCTCTCATATCCAAAGATGAGATTTTAACAAACAAAACAACGCTACATGTAAGAACCAAAACAACTAAAGCTACACCAAATATCATCATATCATTTTGCATTTAACTGCCTTTTTTTAAGTAAAACATACAAAACAGGAACATAAAAAAGATTGAGTAGTGTTGCCCATACCAAACCATACCCCAAAGAGACTGCCATCGGCTGTAATATAACAGATTGTCCAGAGGCAAAAAATATCAACGAAGATAGTCCCAAAATTGTAGTTACGGAAGTTAGCATTATAGGTCTTAAACGAAGCATCGCCAAATCCAAAACCTCTTCTATTGTTTTGGCATCCTTTAAAAACTTAATCATAATAATTCCATCATTTACAACAACTCCACACAAGCCAACTATGCCCAATACTCCGGGCATAGTCAGATTTAGTCCCATAATCTCGTGTCCCACCAAAACCCCAAGTAGAGACAAAGGTATAACACTTAAAACCACCAAAGACAAGAAAATAGAATCAAACATCCAAACCAGTGCTAAAAAGATAAGAAAAATAGCTATAACCGCTGCTTTTGCCATCTCTGCTTGAATTTTTTTATTCTCTTTTTGCTCCCCTTTTATATCAACCTCGACCCCTTTTTGTCGCACTTTCTCCAACTCTGGCTCAATCAATTTTAAAAATTTGGCAGACGTAAGAGTGGATTTTGTCAAAGAACCAAAAACTGTACTTGTCCTTTTGCCATTATATTTGTAGATATTTGCATATCCATTTTTAACCTCAAAATCAGCAATTTCACGCAATGAGACCCTTTTGTTTTGGCTTGGAACAAAAAGATAAAAAGAGTCAAGTGCTTCAAAAGTATCTTTCATCTTCTCTTGTGTTTTAACACGAATAAGCTCATTTTCATAATACATTTTCGCAGCCTCAGCCTTAAAAAAGTATGGACGCAAAAACGAGGCAACACTTTTTTCACTAAAGCCCAAAGATTGACCGTAGGCGTTAATGCGAATTTTGAGCTCTTTCTCGCCTTCTAAAAGGTCATTGCTTACATTATAAACGCCATTCATCTCTTTAAGTTTTTTAGAAAGCATATCAACAGACTCCTGAACAAGTTGTTCGTCTTTTGAGCTTAATGCTATCTCGATATCATTTTTAACAAGCCCCGCACCAGGAACAAGAGCTCTAAACTCTTCAAAATCCTTACTTTGGCTAATCTCCTGCGTCAATCTTTTAACATCAACCAAAATCGCATTTGCACTACGCCCTCTTCTAGCGTTTTCATCATCATGCTCTGGCGAGAGATAAGGATTTATATATTTATCCAAAAAATTGACAGGCAACGCTTCGTAAAGATTGATAAAAATATGAAAATTGTTTTCGGCAATATGTGGCTGAAACTTCGCATCAAGCATAAATCCAGAGGTTGAAGTGATAGAAGATACCTCATCTTTTGAAAGATTTTCCAACAAAATCTTCTCAACCCTAGAAATAATCTCCTGCGTCTCTTGAACAGAGTTATTTATATTGACTTTTCCAGTGATAAAGATTTGAGTATTGTCAAAATCAGGAAAAAGCTGAAAATTGCTTCTTTTAAATAGCATTACCGTTCCAAATATAACAAAAATCAAAAACAGAGCCATAAAACTCTTTTTATACGCCAATAAAAATGACAATATTTTTCTATAAATCCTACCCCAATCTTCAAGCCACGAATGAAGTTTTTTTCTCTTAATCTCTGTCTTTAAAAAATCCTTTGCATGTAGAGGAAGAAAGAAAAAAGCCTCAAAAAGCGATGAGACAAGCAGTATGGATATTATGATTGGCAAAATACGCATAAAAACACCCATCTCTCCACTCATAATCAACATAGGTAAAAAAGCAAATATAGTCGTCGCCGTAGCTGTTAATACAGCTGGAAACATCTCATAAGCACCATCAATGGCGGCAGTTTTAGCATCTTTGCCATTTTCGATATGCCGATAAATATTTTCCGACACCACGATAGCCTCATCTACAAGCATACCCAGAGCAATAAGCGCACCTAGCAAGGAGAGCATATTTAGGCTATAGCCCATCAGCTCACTTGCGATCAAACCTATGATAAAACTTACCGGAATGCCTATTCCGACGATAAAAGCCACCCTGCCATTGATGAACAAAAAAATAGACAAATAAACCAATATAAGCCCTAGTGCAATATTGGATATTACGGTATTTAGACGATTGCGTATCCATACCGAAGTATCGCTATAAACTTCAAAATCATAACCCGTATACTGTTCCTTATAGGCATTTAAAACTTTTTTTATCTCTTTTACAAGTGCGATTGCATTGCCCTCTTTAGACTTATTGATAGTGATGGATATATTTGGTCTGCCATTAAAGTGGGAAACCTCAAAAACATCAGATAGCGTAAATTCTGCTTTTGCGATATCTTTAAAAAATATCTTTTTATCCCCAACCAAAAGACGACTATTTTGAATCTTATCCAAAACATCCTCTCCACCCAAAGTGCTAACAAAAAGATGTCTGCCCCTCTCCTTTATTATTCCTATTGGAAAAACAGTACTCAAAGAAGATATTGCATTGAAGGCATCTTGAGGACTAATATCCAATGCTGCTAATTTTTTTTCGTCTATTTTGATAACAAGTTCTTTGTCCGCATCGCCATTGATTTTTATGTCACTCAGATTTTGGATTTTTGAAATCTCACTTTTGAGATTGTCGGCTACATGTAGCATCTCCTCCATCGACTCTCCAGAAGCTAGGGCTATGGCAACAAGGGGATAAGAAGTTTTAAGAATTTTAGATACAGGCTCATTCATATCTGCTGGAAAATCTTTCTTTTTGGAAGAAACAATATCTTTTATATCTTCAAGTGACTCTCCCACGTCCGAGCCCTCTTTTAGATATATTGTGATGCCAAAAGCACCATTTGACAACTTACTTTCAATTCTGTCGATGTCGTTCAAATTGGAGATATCTTCCTCTATAGGCTTTACCGCCATCTTATCCAAAACATCGGGGCTAGTGCCCTCATATCCGCCAGTGACGGCAATAGCATCAAGATTTGAAGGGGGAAATATCTCCTTTGGGATACTTTGATAAGAAAATACACCCAAAACAACTAAAAAAATAAGAAATATGTGGTTAAGTACGGACTTTTCTACCGAAAATTTTATAAAACTATGTATCAAAAAAATCCTTCTTGATTAAAACTACTCTATAAAAATAGTATCTAGTATTTGATTTTTAAATCGCATCGACTCAACATTTTGCTTTAGATGCCTATTTTCCTCTTTAAGCATTGAATACTCGCCATAAAGCTTACTAATATCTCGGCTAATATAATAAATTTGATTTTTAATATACACTTTTGGCAATAACACCAATAATCCCACAAAGATAAACATATAAACAGCTACTAAAAATTTGAAATCAAGATTGACCTCTTTTGTATTTTCACTATCATAATCTTCTAAAAGTTCGTCTTTTCCGCTCATACGTCCCTCTCTAGCTTGAAAACACGCATTTTAGCACTTCTGCTTCTAGGATTTGCTCTAATCTCATCATCTTTGGCTTCGATTGGCTTTTTGGTTAAAACTTTTCCCAGAGAGTGGTTTTTTCCACACACACAACGCATCACATGTGGAGGACAAACACAAGGTTGTGCCCAATCCTTAAAAGTTCTCTTAACTATCCTATCTTCTAGCGAATGAAAGGTTATGATTGCCACCGTACAATCGTTGATATTTGATCGGTATATGCTCTCAAGCAAAGTGTCAAGCTCGCCAAGTTCATTATTGACCTCAATTCTTATTGCCTGAAAAACAAGTGTCGCAGGATGAATTTTCGCCGTTCTCTTAAAGCCCGCTTTTTCTATTATTTGGCACAACTCTTTGGCACTTTTTATAGGTTTTATCGCTCTTTCGTCGCAGATTGATTGGGCTATTTTTTGAAAACCACTTACCTCTCCATACTCCCTTAGTATCTCCTCAAGCTCGTTTTTAGAGTAGTTATTTACAACCTCGTAGGCACTTAGAGGATTTTGCGGATTCATACGCATATCCAACACGTCTGAGTCAAAAGCGAAACCTCTATCTTTTTTGTCCAACTGCAAAGAGGATACCCCAATATCCGCCAAAACACCTCTTATTGGAAAGTGGGCATACTTTTTAACCACAGTAGAAAATCTAGCATGTTCAAAGAGGACTCTGTCTTTAAAATTTGCCAATCTTTTTTGACTAAAGGCTATCGCTTCAGCATCTTGATCGCAACAGATAAGCCTAACATGTGGATTTTGAGTTAGTAGTGCTTCACTATGACCGCCATATCCTAGCGTACAGTCCACAATGTAGCCGTCACCAATATCAGAAAAAGTATGCTTTACTTGCTCTAAAAGCACTGGAATATGGGGTATCTCCAACTGTTTTGTCCTGTCAATAATTTTGAGATATAATACCAAAGATGCGATTTAAAAAGGTTTAATATGCAAGACTACCTGATATCCGAACTGCAAAATGTATCCTTGTCTCTTTTTAGAAAGGATTTTTTTGGTATTTTTCACGGCTCTATTTCGGCTAAAACAGAAGATGGAAAATTTATCATCAACCGCAATAGCGCTATATTTGACAAGCTCAACAAGGGCGACTTTATAGAGCTTAGCTCAAAGAAAGATTATCGCTGGAAAGACGCAAGTATTGATTCCGAAATTCATCTAAATATCTATGAAAATATTAGTGATGCAAGATATATTTGTTGCGTTTATCCTCCATATACATTGGCATACTCACACAACCGAGAGACCATACACCCAAAGGACTATTTTGGGTATAAAACATTGGGTTCTGTTGAGATTTACAATCCAAACAATTTTGATGATTGGTACGAAAGAGCAGAAACAGAGATTTTTCGATATATGAAAAAGAGCGAAAAACACCTTATGGTTATTAAGGGATTTAGCGTTTATGCACATGGGAGAGACATAAATGAGGTTATAAAAAATATAGCCATCCTAGAAAATAGTTGTAAACTACTCTACATGTCAAAGCAATACAAGTGACGATATAGCATCGTATGCAGTATCTAAAACCTTATCAATCTCTTTACATGTAATGATATAAGGTGGCATAAAATAGATAACATTACCCAAAGGTCTTAGTAGCACGCCTCTAGCAAGGGCATACTCAAAAATCTTTAAACCTACTCTCTCTTGAGGAGAATACCCACAAAGCTCAATAGCTGAAACCATACCGGTTTGCCTAACCTCTTGAACATTTGAAAGCCCTTCAAACTTTTTAAGTTTTTCAGCGATATAGGCGATTGTTTTTTGATTGTTTTGTATCACATTTTCATTTTCAAAGATGTCTAAAACAGCGTTTGCCGCAACACACGCCAAAGGATTTCCCGTATAGCTATGTGAGTGCAAGAAAGCCTTATACTCAAGATAATCACAATAAAATCTATCATAAACATCTTGCGTGGTTAAAACAACACAAAGTGGCAGATATCCGCCCGTTATACCTTTTGAAAGCACCATAAAATCAGGACTCACACTAGCTTGCTCGCATGCAAACATAGTTCCCGTTCTTCCAAATCCAACCGCAACCTCATCGGCAATCAAATGAACTCCGTACTTAGTACACAACTCTCTTGCTAAAGTAACATAAAGTGGATGATACATTTTCATCGACCCAGCACACTGCACCAATGGCTCAATAATAAAAGCCGATATCTCATCTCCCCTTTGTTTTAATAACTTTTCAAGCTCACAAGCGGCTCTTTTTGCCTCATCTATGGTTTGATTTTTAGGAGAGCTTGTCTGGATAGTCTTTATAATAATCTCGTTAAAAACATCTTTATAAAGCGTTACATCCCCTACCGATAAAGCACCTAACGTTTCGCCATGATAACTGTTTTCCAAAGAGAGAAAAAAAGGGCGTATTTTTCCAGAATTTTTATGGTACTGAAAACTCATCTTTAGTGCTATCTCTACACCGCTAGAACCATTATCCGCATAAAAACATTTACACAGTCCTTCTGGAGCTAACTTGCAAAGTCTTTGTGATAGAGTTACGATAGGCTCATGTGTAAATCCAGCAAAAATAACATGCTCTAACGTATCAAGCTGTTGCTTGATTTTTGAACCTATATAATCATTGCAATGACCAAATAAATTTACCCACCATGAGCTAACACCATCAATATAACTGTTATCATTATAATCATTTAAATAGACACCTTTTGCACTTTTTATCGCTACCAGAGGAATGTTTTCATGGTCTTTCATTTGAGTACAAGGATGCCAAATATACTTCAAATCTTCAGCTATCATTTCATTTGCAAAAAAGCTCATCTAATATCCTCTTAAGAAGTCGTTTTTATGGTCGTTTAATAACTATAAAGATAAAATTATATCAAAAATATAAAGTCAGTATAAAAAAGGACATCAATGATTACGTGGATGCAGAAGCATAAGAAGTATTTAGTTATCACGATTTGGATTAGCACTATTGCTTTTGTCGGCGCAGGTTTTGTGGGCTGGGGGGCGTATGATTTCAATACAGATCGTGCTGCGTCTGTTGCAAAAGTGGGAAGTCGCAAAGTGTCTGTGCAAGAGTTCCAACTGGCTTATGCAAATCACTACAGCTTTTACAATAATCTGATGGAAGGCAAACTAACACAAGAAGAAGCCGACAAGATGGGACTTGAAAATATTGTTATGAAAAACATCATAAATCAAACACTTCTTTTAAACTTTGCTGACGAACTTGGTCTGAGCGTTTTAGATAGTGAGATTAAGGAAAAAATAGCCAATGACGAAGCATTTAAAGACAAAGGCGTATTTAACAAAGAGATTTACTATGCGACACTTCAAAACTCTAAAATAGCACCTAGGGACTACGAAAATGGTCTAAAGAAAGAGATTTTGATAGGAAAATTGCAAGGACTACTTAAGACAAAACCTTCCGAAGAAGAGATTAAGATTTTTACATCGGCACTTTTTATGGAAGATAAGCTATCCGTAGCAACTGTTACTTTGGACTCCCACGATACACTTGTTAGCGAAAAAGATATTGAAACATTTTGGAGTGCAAATAAACCAAAATATCTAACAAAAAAAAGTTTTACTCTTGAAACGATACAAATACCAGTCTCTGCTGACGAGATAAGTGAAGCCCAAATATCCGAAGAGCACAATACGAACAAACAAGATTATGCGAAAGATGATGGAAAATTGATGACTCTCGAAGAGGCAAAAGACAAAATAACTCAAAACTTAAGACTTAAAAATACAAAAAAAATTGCTCTGGAATCCTATTTATTACTTAAAAAACTTCAAATTAACCCAACCTCTGAGATAACAATTCATGAAGATGATGCCAAATTTCCTATTGAGAAACTCAAAAATGTCACTCAAAACGAAGTACTTAAGCCTATATTGCAAGACAATGGCTATCTCATAGCGAGAGTCAAATCGGTAAACTTTCCAGAGCCAATGAGCTATGAAATGGCAAAACCTATTGTGCAAAAAGAGCTTAAAGAGCAAATGCAAAGCCTAGTGCTGGCTAAAAAAGCTCAAGCCAGACTAGAGACATTTAAAGGCGAAGATATCGGTTTTGTTAGTAGAGATAGCGTCAAGTCTATTGCTGGATTGGATGAGGCAAAGACATCAGAGTTTCTAAATCACGTGTTTGATAACAATCAAAAAAAAGGTTATAAAATAATCGACTCGAAAGCCATTATTTACGACATTTTGGAACAAAAGTTGCTTAGTGAAGAGAAGTCCAAACATTATGTTAGCTTGATTAAAGAAAATATCGAACAAATGAAACAAGCTGAATTGACAGAAAATCTAATTAAAAAGCTTGCATCACGATATGAGATTGAGCAGTACTATAAAGGAAAATAGTTGAGCACTACGATTTTAGGTATTGACATCGGCTCTACAAAGATTTGTGCTATTATCGCAGAAAAAGATGATAATGGTGATGTAAAAATTCTGGGTGCTGGTATCGCAAAGTCACAAGGACTTAAAAAGGGCATTATTACCAATATTGAGTTGGCGTCAAAGTCTATAAAAAATGCTCTAAATGATGCCAAAAGAGTTGCTGGAACACAATATGAACGTGTAATAGTATCTATCTCTGGCGCATACACCAAAAGCATTGATAGTAGCGGTATTGTCAATATCCCAAATAGAGATATTGGCATAAAAGAGATAAACCGTGCTATACAAATGGCAGACCATAACGCTAGCATTCCAAACGAGTATGAGAAGTTGCATGTACTCCCATATAATTTTAAAGTAGATGATCAAGAGTTTATAGAAGACCCTTTTGGGATGAATGGTGCAAGACTCGAAGTTCAAGCACATATCATTACAGCTCAACGCTCATCACTAAGCAATCTCAAAAAAGCCGTTAAATCAGCAGGCATTGAGATAGACAATGTTGTGTTAGGAGGATACGCTTCAGCCATAGCTGTACTAAACTGTGATGAAAAAGAGTTGGGTGTAGGAGTTATTGATATTGGTGGAGCTACATGTAATCTTATTGTACATGCAGGAAATTCCGTTAGATTTAACGATTTTTTGGGTGTAGGTTCACAAAATATAACAAATGACCTTTCAACAGCACTTCACACCCCACTGGGTGCAGCAGAAGACATAAAGATAAATTATGGCTCGCTAAGAGGCAACTCAAGTGAGTTGGTAGAGCTTCCAATTATCGGCGATGATGGTTCGACACACGAAGTCTCTTTAGACATCGTTTCCAATGTTATCTATGTAAGAGCAGAAGAGACACTTATGATATTGGCAAAGATGATAGAAGATAGTGGATATAAAGATAAGCTCGGTGCTGGAGTTGTTTTAACTGGAGGAATGACCAAATTGGATGGCATTAGAGATCTTGCCTCGGCAATTTTTGACAACATTCCAATACGCATAGCTAAACCAAAAGAGATGGAAGGTCTTTTTGAGACAATAAGAGACCCTAGTTATTCAACAGCCATTGGATTGATACTTTATGGAGCTGGTCATTTTACGCCTTACGAGATAGATTCAAATAGAAAATTACGGTATAAAAATGAGACAATAGAACCGGTAAAAAACATTCCTGTAAATCAACAAGATGACGAAAATGATATAGAGGACGAAATGGGAAAAGAACTCTCTGGACTGGTAACACAAAAAGAGAGATTAGCAAATATAGCAACAATTCAAGATAATATCCACAAAGAGAGCTTAGGCTCACGCTTGTGGAATCGCCTTACACAATTATTTTAGAGGGGAGTATGTACAAAATGAATGGATTTAGCATTGAAGAATCAAAATATGTTTATGGAGCTAAAATCAAGGTAATTGGTGTTGGTGGTGGAGGCGGAAATATGGTTAACCATATGATACGTGAAGGCATTGAAGGTATTGATTTGATTGTTGCAAATACAGATGCTCAAGCCCTAGAACACTCCTTAGCTAAAACAAAAATTCAACTTGGTGAGAAAAAAACAAAAGGACTAGGTGCTGGAATGAAGCCAGACATCGGTCGAGAATCAGCCCTAGAGAGCTATGAAGAGATAAAAAGTGCTCTTGAAAATTCTGATATCGTTTTTATCGCCTCTGGTTTTGGTGGAGGCACTGGAACTGGTGCTGCTCCTATCATCGCACAGGCTGCAAAAGAAGTTGGAGCACTAACTGTTTCTGTTGTAACAAAACCTTTTAAATTCGAAGGAAATAGACGCTCCGACCTAGCAGATAAAGGACTTAATGAGCTCAAAAAAGAGAGCGATTCTATCGTTGTTATTCCAAATGACAAACTTCTCTCTATTATAGATAAGAGAATGGGCATTAAAGATAGTTTTAAAATTGTTGATGATGTTTTAAGTCGTGCTGTTAGCGGTATGAGCTTGGTTGTATTATCCTCTGGGCAAAGCGACATCAATCTTGACTTTGCAGATGTTAGAACGATTATGAGCCATAAGGGTATGGCACTGATGGGCGTTGGAGAGAGTATCGGAGAAGATGCTGCTGTTGAAGCCATCAAAAGTGCAATAGAATCTCCACTGCTTGACAATATGTCTATAAATGGGGCACTTGGAGTACTTGTTCATTTTCATATCCCGCCAACTTGTCCACTTAACGATATCGGTCAGGCAATGGATGTTGTCTACAATAGCGTTCACTCTGATGCAGATGTTATCTTTGGCACAACTACCGACGAAACCATGGAAGAAGGTAGCGTAAAGGTAACTATCGTAGCAACAGGCTTTGAAAAGAAAACAGAAGAGGCTCCAAAAGAGCTTAAAACTCTAGATAGTGCACAAGAAAATTTCAGAAAAGAGCGAACTTTACGCCTTAGAAAAGTAAGTGGTGGATATGAAGGACAAGATGATTATCTCGACATCCCTACTTATCTTAGACATCAAATGGATTAAAAAAGATACCCCCTACTCTAAAATAAGAGGAGATGCCTTTTATCTCCTCTTTCCCAAATCAACCCAAAAACCTCTATCAAATCCTTGAAAATCTTCATAAAAATAGGTCGTAGCACCTTTTTTGGCTACATGATCCGATATAGGCTTTTTTTGATCATATCCCATCTCACAAACCAAAAATCGGACATCTCGCTCAAATGCCAAATCAATAATCTCAAACAACATCTCATCGCCTTTTTCTCCACCAAAAAGTGCCAAGGATGGCTCATAGCTCAAATTTTTCTCAAGTCTAGCATCTTTTGCGATATATGGAGGATTTGAAACCAAAATATCAATTTGAGTATCTATGCCATCAAGATAACTTCCGTGCACAAAATCTATCTTATTTGAGACTTTAAATTTTTCGGCATTGAGTTTTGCGACCTCCAAAGCATCACTTGAGATGTCCGTTGCCCTTACATGTAGGTCGCTCAAAAGCCTAGAGAGCATAATACTTATAATTCCACTTCCTGTGCCTATCTCAACGATACGAGGATTTTCTACAAAAGAGGCTAACTCCACAACTTTGTCCACCAAAATCTCTGTTTCAGGTCGAGGAATCAACACTCTCTTGTCGACATAAAATTCTTCCTTATAAAAACCGGCTTTATTTAGGATGTACTCCAAAGGCTCACATGTAGCCCTTCTTTCAATAAAATCAAAATACTTTTGAGGGATATCAACGATAGCATCATTATTTGCTATAAGCCAGACAGTCTCTTTTTGCAACACTTCTGATAAAAATATCATCGCCTCTTTTTTGGGAATATCACTCACTTCAAGAAGTTGCAAAGCACCCTCGTTCAGTGCTTTTTTAATTTGCACTTTCAACGACAGCCTCTTGCTTGAACATTCCCAATTTTTCGAGTCTTTGTGGCAATGGCGGATGTGTAAAGTATAAAAATATACTCAATGCTGGGGACAATGGAAAACTTTTGTTTTCATCCGCAAGCTTTACAAGCGCACTTCCTAGAGCCTCCTTGCTTTCGCACTCGCTTCCGTATTCATCGGCACTATATTCATTTCGTCTGCTTATCATACCATTTATCGGAGTCATCAAGAAAAATAAAATAGGCGAAAAAAACATAAACAAAGTGATTTGAGAATGTGCCCCTACTTGCAAACCAAGAGCTTCAAAAACAGATGCTGGTATATTTCCAAACAATGCAAATGCAACAAAAAGCATAACTCCATTTATAATCAAACCTTTAAATATATCACCGTGCTTAAAATGCCCTAGCTCGTGACCCAAAACAGCCAAAAGCTCATTTTTGCTTAGTTTTTCAATTAAAGTATCAAACAGCACTACTCTTTTTGTTTTACCAAAACCTCCAAAGTAGGCATTTAGTCTATTGTCTCTCTTGCTTGCATCAACTCGAAAAACTCCGCCACTTTGAAGTCCTGCTTTTTGAAGCAAACCCTCGATAGCACCTCTTAGCTCGCCCTCTTCCATCGGCTCAAGTTTGTTAAAAATCGGTGCAATCCACGTTGGATAAACCATTGCGATAAACACAATAACAAAATAAATCAAACAAAAACCCCAAATCCACCACATCTCAAAGTTTGTTATAATGGCACTTACTGCCCATAAAACCGATGAGCCGATGGTCAAAAACAGCAAACCAGCTTTTATCTGATCTGTGATAAATATCTTAGGCGTAATGGTCGAAAATCCAAATTTTTTATCCAAAAAAAACGCTTCATAAATCGAAAACGGAAGCCCCAAAATATAATTAACACCAATAAGCGTTAGAACAAAAAACACTGAGCCAACAATAGGGCCTTGCTCCATAAAAAGCCCCTCAAGTGCCTTAAGCCCAAAGCCAAGCCATCCAAAAAAAACAACCAAACTATATAATTCATTTACGATTTCAAATTTTTCTGAAGCAATTTTATAATCTGCTGCTATCGTATAGTTTTCTGGGCTTAAAATGATAGGCTTAAAATATTTCGCCTTTGAAACAAAACGTATCTCGTTAACACTTGCGTAAATCTCCAAGCCTGCATAGAACAGATAAATCAAAACCAATGTCCAAAACATAATAAATCATCCTTTTAAATTTTGTAAAATTGTAACGAAACGAAGTTAATAAACAACACCTTATGTAACTATTTTATTTTTTACCACACCATTGCTGGTACTCTTCAATCCCATCACTTCTCCAAAGCTCTTTTGAAACCAAATAGTCTTTAACTGCTTGTGCATCGTAACTCAACAAATCATATGGTTGCTCTTTGTAGGCATAGATAACAGCGTCAGCCATCGCCGACCTTGCATCATAACCACAAGGCGAGTTAAAGACAGTCAAAGGATTTGCATCTGTAACGGGGCTACAAGCCTCTATAAATCCCTCTGCAGTGTTGATAAGACTGCCTTGCTTGTTATTTACCTTGTTGTTTGGGGCAACAAAAGAGAAGTATTTTAACCCGTGATGCAATGTAACTTCGGACGCATTTTGCAATAAGTGAATATTCCTTGTTTTGACGTTGTACGCAGCCGATGGACTTCTCCAATTTTCTTTTGCACTGAGCCAAAAAGCTCTCTGTTTTGTATCGCCTTTTGGATAACCATTCTTGTACTCGCAAGACACCACCTTACTAGAGCAACCGCTCATCAACACCGCCACTCCAAAAGCCATCAATGTAGATATAAAAACTGTTTTTTTCATATTTTTCCCCTTAACTTAAAATATCTGCTATCTTTTGGACAGCTTGTTTTTCCATAACAGGTTTTGCTTCTTTGGCATCCAAACCCATCTTGACCGCCTCAACAAGGACTCTTGTCTTATCCTCATTGCTCCACTCTTTTCCCTCTGGTTTTGTGCGTACAGATATATCTATAACCGCTCTGTATGTATCATCCGCAAGAGCATTTTGTGCCACACCCATAGCGATTGCTACGGCTATGCCTATTAAGATACTATCCTTTCCACTATTGCCCCCCATCCTAGAGATAACTCCAGATGTCACGCCAGCCCCAAAAGTAGCTTGATAATTTGACGCCTCTTTTAGATTGTTTGCAAACAGAGTATTTACATGTAGGCTTATATTTGCGAGGTTTTGGTCTTCAACCAGCTTAACACCTCTCTCCTGAAGGGCTTTTTTTAGTGGCTCCTCCAACTCTAAAACACTTGCACTGGTACCAGTAACTCTCAAAAAGACGCTCTTGCTTTGAAGCACATCTGGACTCAAAGAGATAGTTCTTGTTGTTTTTGCTTGTGTTTGCAAGGTTGTTGTAGCACAACCACTTAGAAACAACAAGCCCAAAGCAACGACACACAAAGAAAAAACTTTGTTCATTTTTGATTCTCCTAAATTTTGGTTTTATTTTTAATCATTATTTATGTTGTAAACTGGCTTTGTTTCAAACAAAAGTGCTATCACAAAAAGTATTGCTATGAAAAAAAACACAGAGAGCATTGCAAAAACAACCATCTGGACAAAAGAACCAAACAGCCCCAATGAAAAAGAGGTGTATTTAAAATTTTGATATATTATACAAAGAAGGCCTGCCGCACCTAGAAATATAAGAATTTCGCCATTCAAGAGATCTCCTCCTTCAACTTGTGCATTTGTGTACCATTTATACCCAAAAGCCAATGATAAGTTACTAAAAAATATCAAAATAAAATTACTCCAGCTAAAAAATTTGTATTTATAGCACATATAACTATATCTATCAATGCTTGCAACGAGCAACCAAACAAGACCAACCAATATACAAGTGCCAATGATAAATAAAACGGTCATATTTTTTCCTTTTTAAAAAATTTGAGTAATTGTATGCGTATTGAATGACAAAATCTGTCAATTTTGAAGAGTTTTTGGGGTTATTAAATCAGATTGCGGATATTTTTGCGGACTTTGCAAGATGGAGACTTACATGGCATTGACACACTCATCATATTATAGTAACATACATTACAATAATACATTTTACGAAAAGAGAATCCATGAAATTTTATAATCGTGAAAAAGAGTTAGAAAAACTCAGGCACATAGAAGAAAGCTCTCTCAATGGCTCCAAAATGACTGTTGTTGTAGGACGGCGTCGTATTGGTAAAACCAAACTGATTAAAGAAGCGTTTGAACAAAAAGTCTATCTCTTTGTCTCCAAAAAAGATGAAGCACTGTTGTGTGAAGAGTTTATAACTGTACTTCAAAACACGCTCAATCAAAAAGTTTTAGGTCATTTCACAAAATTTAAAGATCTTTTTGAATACATGATGCTTTTATCTAAAGAAAAAGCCCTTACGCTGATCATCGATGAATTTCAAGAGTTTTTACAGATTAACCCTTCCATCTACTCTGATATGCAAAACATTTGGGATACCTATAAAGACACCACTAAAATGAATTTGATTTTGAGTGGGTCCATCTATTCACTGATGAAAAAGATTTTTGAAGATAAAAAAGAGCCTCTCTTTGGTCGTGCGGATGCAAAGATCCATTTACAGCCCTTTGGTGTGAAGACACTCAAAGAGATACTCAAAGATTACTTTCCAACCTTTAGCAATGAGGATTTATTATCGTTTTATATGTTTACAGGGGGCGTTGCAAAGTATGTAGAGTTGTTTGTCAATGCAAAAGCCTTTACAAAAGAAAAACAACTAGATCTCATTTTCAGTGAAGACTCTCTTTTTCTAGATGAAGGAAAGAACCTCTTAATCGAAGAGTTTGGAAAAGAGTACACCACCTATTTTTCAATTCTCTCGTTGATTGCTTCTTCTAAAACATCCAGAAGTGCTATTGAATCGATTTTAGAGCGAAATATCGGAGGCTATTTGGATCGATTGGAGAATGAATACACCGTGATAAAAAAGATCAAACCTATCCTTGCCAAAGAAGGAAGCCGTACTCAAAAATATGAGATCAGCGATAATTTTTTTAATTTCTGGTTTCGTTTCATCTATAAAAACAAAAGTGCGGTAGAGATAGGCAATTACGCCTATGTCCGCTCTATTGTTGAGCGTGATTTTAGCCTTTTTTCTGGGAAGTTTTTGGAAAAATATTTTATAGAAACATTAAAGACTTCAGGAGAGTATTCAGCCATTGGCACCTATTGGGAAAGATCCAATCAAAATGAGCTTGATATTGTAGCTATCAATGAAATCGACAAAAAAGTACTCATTGCTGAAGTCAAACTCAATGCGAGAAAAATTGACTTGGAGGTCGTGAAACAAAAAAGCCTTACATTGGGTGAAGCCTTTAAATCCTACGCTATCGAATACAAAGGCTATTCACTAAAAGATATGTAAAAAGTGGTGTCAATTTTCCATCATTCATCCATTGTTATTCGATGGCTAATTTAAAATTAATTCTAACAATTTACCCTCTATCCTAAAATCAGACCCCTTCAATTGTTCTATTATCTCTATGGTTTTCTCTTTTGTGTGTGTTTTGTTCTGATATAAAAACTTTAAAATTCCTACAACCCCCATAATCCTGACACCAAAACTTTGCACTATCTTTCGACTGTCGTATTGTTTTAATAAAATCAATACATTTTGTCTAAAAATGCAACTAGTACTCTTCAACTTCTTTTAGCTAAAATAACACTTCAAAAACAAACAAAAACGGTGGAAAATGGCACTTTTAGACCTGATAAACATTAGTAAATCCTACGAATCACAAATGATACTCAATGAGATAGATTTTTCTATCAACGAGGGCGAGAGAATAGCCATCATAGGCAAAAATGGTGGTGGAAAATCAACACTAATGAAGATCATAAATGGCACACTCGAAGTGGACTCAGGAAGAAGGATTGTCCAGAAAAATCTCAAGGTTGAAATGCTAGACCAAACACCACGCTTTGAGGAAAACAAAAGCGTTAAAGAAGCGATAGAAGACGAACTTAAAGAGCTAAAAGACGCCAAATCAAGATACGAAGAGGTTTTAAAAAAGCTAGAGAGCGACTTTGAAAATGAGACACTCCTTAAAGAGCAAGAGAGTCTTGTTAATTTTCTAGATACCCACAAAGCTTGGAATCTAGATGATAAAGTGGAGCGAGTTTTGCAAGAGTTTGACCTCAAAGAGTTTGAAAACAGACAAGTAAATCTTCTTAGCGGAGGCGAGCAAAGAAGAGTTACTCTTGCTGGGCTTATAACTTAAAAAGCCAGATGTTTTGCTTCTTGACGAGCCTACAAACCACCTTGACGTCTACATGGTGGCATTCTTAGAGGAGATGCTACTTAAAGAAAAATTTACCCTTGTTTTTATCTCACACGATAGATATTTTATCAACACTATTGCCACACGCACCATTGAGATAGATGACTTCAAAATCAGAAGCTTTCAAGGTGGTTATGAAAATTATCTAACAGCTAAAGAGCAACTGATGCTTGGTATGCAAAAACAGCACGACAATCTTTTGAAGTTTCTTAAAGGCGAAGAGGAGTGGTTGAGACGCGGCGTAAAAGCAAGACTCAAGAGAAACGAAGGCAGAAAACAGAGGGTTTTTGAGCTAAGAGAAAGTGCCAAAAAAAATCCCTCGCTGATTCATAAAATGAAACTAGAACTTGAGCGTGAAAAACACAATTTCAATGGCGACAAATCTTTAAATAAACAAAAAATGCTTTTCGAGCTTGAACACATCTGTAAAACATTGGGCAATAAAAATCTTATCAAAAGCTTTTCTGCACGCATTCTTCAAAAAGACAGAATAGCCATCGTTGGCAAAAACGGAGCAGGTAAATCAACTCTTTTGAAGATGCTTATGCAACAACTACCCATCGACTCTGGAGTGCTCAAGGTTGGCGATTTTAAGATAGGATATTTTGACCAACAAAGAGAGATGCTTGATGAAAACAAAAACATCCTAGAGACTTTTTGTCCTCAAGGTGGCGATAGAGTTGATGTGTGTGGAAAAAATATGCATGTTTTTGGTTATTTGAAAAATTTTCTATTTCCGAAAGATGGTCTATATAAAAAGATAGGTATCTTAAGCGGTGGCGAAAAAAACCGAGTAGCTTTGGCGCTTTTGTTTACCAAAAAGATAGAGTGCCTCATCATGGATGAGCCTACAAACGACCTAGACATACCGACGATAAATATATTGGAAGAGTATATAAAAAGCTTTGAGGGTGCGGTTATCTTTGTTAGTCACGATAGATATTTTGTTGACAAAATGGCAAATAAACTCTATGTATTCAAGGGTAATGGAATAATCGAAGAGAGCTACCAAACATATAGCGAGTATTTGGATATCGAAAAAGAGATTAAAGAGCTTGAAAATATAACACAAAATCCAGATAGCGATGACGATAAAAAACAAAAGAACAAAGAGCAAAAAAGTGTAAAACTAAGCTACAAAGAGCAAAAAGCCTATGAGTCATTGCCTCAACAGATTGAATCTATCGAAGATGAAATAGCTCAAATTAAACAATGTCTTGGCAACCCAGAGTGCTATCAAAAAATCGGACTACTTGAGCTAAGCCAAAAGCTAACTCAAAAAGAGAAGGAGGTTGATATGTTGATTGATGAATTATTGGAGATAGAAGAAAAGATAGAAAACATAAACAAAAATTAGAAGAAGAGGCTTACATGTAAGCCTCTTCTTCTTTAAAACTATGCTTTAAATGTTGAAAGAGTAAAATCCAAATCTTTAGACATCTTTGACATCTGCTGAGATATAGATGAAAGCTCATCGGCTATTTTTTCATTGTCGTCTGATAGACTCAATGTCTTTTTCATCTGCTCCATCATAACATTTGTCATGTGCGAAATCTCTACAACTTTCTTAGATGCTTTTTTAGACACTTCGATAGACTCAAGTGTTCTGTTTTTAGTCTCTTCAGTCTCGCCTTGAACGCTATGAGCACTCTCGGAAATATGGCGAATGTTTTCAGCATTTACCTCCATACTTGTACTTAACTGTGTTACGCCTTGAACGATAACACTAATGGTTGCATCGATTTCAGCTAGTGATTTTTGAGTTCGCTCTGCAAGTTTTCTAACCTCATCCGCAACAACCGCAAATCCCCTTCCATGCTCACCTGCACGAGCAGCTTCAATAGCCGCATTAAGAGCCAAAAGATTGGTCTGGTCAGCGATATCTTTAATCATCTCCAAAACGCCCTTGATTTGGTCAGTTTGTGCCACAACAGTTTGAATTTGACTTGCCATGTCTTGCTCTTTGTCGCTTGAATCAATAATCTTAGCAACAACATCATTTAGTGACCTGCTCATACTCTCAAGAACTTCAAAAGAAGAGCTATTATCCTCAACTGTTCGTATAGCAAGCTCTTCCGACAAATCCAAATCTTTTTCGATATCTTGCATAAGGTCAAATGACATTTTTATCTGTTTTGTCTGCTCACTTGCACTGTGTGTCAAACTAAGAGCATTTGAGCTCAACTTTTCACCTGTACTTTCAACATTTTCAGAGATATTTTGTGACGAGAGTATTGTTTTTTGAATTTTTTCTATAAATTTATTGATGTTGGTTGCTACATCTCCAACCTCATCTTCACTTTGCACCTTAACTCTTGCGGTCAAATCCCCATCCCCACTTGCCAAATCTTTGACCCTATCAAGCAATAAAGATAGTGGGTCACCAACAACTTTTTTCATCACAAGCATAATTAGTGCGGCAGTAAAAACAAGAGATAAAATAAAAATAACTACAAATTTAAAGCTAACAGAAGCGATATTGTTATCAATTTGTTCAAACGAATAGGTCAAATCCATAACACCAAGAACATCACCTTTTTTAGAGGTCGGATGGCAAGCCAAACACTCGTCGGTAGCAACCAAAGGTCTTAAAAGTCTCAACCTATGTCCACCCTCATCGTCAAGTGGTATATTTTTAACAACAGGATTTGCAAAAATCTCCTTAACTTGAGAGTCACTACTAATAGTTGTTTTCATACCAAAAGTATCTATAACGGCTTGTGATTTGTGTATAGTAAGTTCACGAATGCCCTCCATTTTAGATGCATCATCAAGTGCTGCCTTAATCATCTTTGCATCACCTAAATTCATAGCTGCTCTTACAGTCTGAAAAACAGAATGACTCAACATGTCAAGATTTTTCTCACTCTGATCTAGAGTCACACTCTTAAACTCACGGACAATTAAAAATTCCAACACAATAAAACTAAACAACAAAACTGGAATCAACGTAAGTGCTATCTTTATACCAATACTTTTTTTCATCTTGCCACCTTTGTAACATTCATAGCATCTATCAAATTCATCTCTTTAAGCATTTCATAAAGGTCATCGCTCTTAACAGCAAGAGCAATATTCATTTTGTCAATTTTTATTGATTTGACGATAAAACCAATAACCGATGAAGTAATAATAAAAGAATCCTCAATTATAATTTTTATATTCTTATTGCCTTTTTCATTTGCTAGCAAAATAGCACTTTTAATCAACTTTGAATCTTCGGGTGTTTTAATATTGTCTTTTACAACTATATCAATACCGTCTCCAGTAGGAACACTTGAGATTTGCATAACTTCCTCCACTTCAATAAACTTGTGTTTATTATAGTGTAATTTCATTTAATTTTAAAAACTAATTTTAAAAAAATAAAAAATTATGCCTCCAAGGCTTTTTTCACAATATCACTTGCCATACTAATATTCCAAGCTGGCTCCCAAACCACTTCAACCTCACAAGTTTTTACACCCTCAAGTTTTTCAACAGACTCCTTCGTCCACTGCTTAATAAGCTCGTGCAGAGGGCAACCTCTTGTTGAAAGAGTCATTGTTACATGTACATGTTCTCCTTCTATCTTAACCCCATAAATTAAACCTAGTGAGACAATATCAAAACCCACCTCTGGGTCAATTACAGTCGAAATTCCAGCATAAACCTGCTCTTCACTAATAGCCATTTTTATTCCTTTATTTTATAAGTAAATGTATAATAAACATTATATAAAACTAATCCACCAGAAAATATCATCACAATTGCACCTATCACAAAAACAATATAAATCTGAAATACAATACCAATAAGCATTGCAAAAACAGCAAATCCCATGCTCCAAAACTGAAAATCTGCTACATTGGCATGAATCATATCGTGCAACATAGGAACCTTTTGCTTTCCGACCAATGGAGAAAATTTGTCATACCAAACCAAAAATGGCAAAATTTTATAGATATGTCCCACAATAAAAGGAAATAAAAATCCAAAACAAAACAAAAAGCCTGCAACAATGGGCAATCTAAATATATCTACAAAAAAGGTGGCCAACCATACCAAAATAGAGAAAAATAGAGAAAAAAATGAAAAAACAAGACTCTTAAACCAATAATCATTTTGCTTTCTTACCCTCTTTGCTAAAATTAAACCAAGCTGATAAATGGTAGCAAAAACAGCAAATGCAACCCCAAAAATAGCAAAAACAATCAAAAATTTACTAAATTCAAAAATATACCCTGCTATAGATACTGGAACAAAAATACAAAAAAGATAAAAAGCTATCTTGCTTGCCATATCGTTAAAGTTGTGTGCAAGTGAAAACATAGGAATAAGCACCAAAGCAACTCCCGAAACAATCATCAACACAAACCCGCCAAGGGTTCCTACCGCATGGGCCTTAACCCAAGATATAATATTTATCTCAAATAGACCATGTCCCAGTACTAATCCCATAAATAAACCCAAAGTTACAGAAATAAATAAAAATATTGTGGCAACAAGAAGGTATTTTCCAACAAGATTAATCTCTTCCAGCTCTCCAAAAGTTAAAAAAATATTTACACAAAAAATAAGCATAGAAACATAGGTTAAAATAGCTCCATAGGGGATAAGTGCCGTCAAAGAAGGGGTATACAAACCAACAACCAGCAAGACAAAACCAACAACATACATGTAAAACTGAATATATGCAAAATCTTTTGAAAAAACGCTTACCTCAAGAACAACAGGAACAAGCTGGTACATAGCACCAAATATAACCATCATCACAAAACCAAGAAGATAAAGGTGTGCAAAGGAGGCTAAATTTGGTGTGAGAAAAAAACCCCCAGTCTCTTCAAATAAAAAAGGAAGAAAACCCAAAGAAACCATTAAGAAAAATACCGATGCGATAAAAAAATGTGCCACCAATACAAAAGGTGGCGCCATTTCAGTTGCTAGACCACGCATCAGCCAGCACAGCTTTTTTTACTAAGATCAGCTTTTTCGCTTTTTCCCTTAAGGTGTGTAAATGTTAATTTTACTTTGCCCTCGCCTAACTCTTCGGTTGCTATATCGTAAAAATCTTTTACTTTTGCAAGAAGACCAACAGGACTTCGATGGTTAATCATAACGATACTTGTATCGGCATCACATAAGCTCTCAAGTGCCACCATCGCATTAACCATAGGTTCTGGAGGAACACACATAGAGGTATCAAAACCTATAAAATTATGACCATCTTTTACATATGCAAAAAACGGAACCGTCGCATTTTCAATCTTTAGTTCTTTGGCATCTTTTGGCCACATAACATCTTCTCCTAAAATTTATCCCGTATTGTAAGATGTAGAGCAAAAAAATTCATTGATGTTTATCAAGTTTAAGACAAAAAAACTCTTAATTAAATTTTAGTGTAAAAAATGTCTTATCCCTGTAAAATAAAGAGCCATGCCATGTTCATTTGAAGCCTGTATAACTTCATCATCTCGAATGCTTCCACCTGGCTGAATAATCGCCTTAACTCCAGCACGAGCAGCGGTATCAACACTATCACGAAATGGAAAAAATGCCTCACTTGCCATAGCACAACCTTCAACTTCAAGCCCCATCTCTTTTGCTTTCATCAATGCGCATTTTCCAGCATCTACTCGGCTTGTCATACCCATTCCGATAGCAACCATAGCACTGTTTTTGACATAAACCACACAGTTTGATTTGGTTAGGCTTGCTACTTTGTAGGCTATCTCCAAATCTGAAAACTCTTGTTTTGTAGCACCTCTTTGGCTTTTTTGCTCTGCATTTTTAACCTCATCCTCGCCAACTCTATCACTATCTTGATAGACAAATCCGCCATCAACGTGCTTAAAATCATATGCATCATCACTCAATACAAGATATTTGCTCTCTTGTGTAAATACCTTGATACGCTTTTTGCTTTCAAAAACAGCCAGAGCATCTTCGTCCACATTGGCTGCGATGATTACCTCAATAAAAATCTCGTTAATCTTTTCCGCCAAAGCCTTATCGAGCGTTCCGTTAATCGCCACAACACCACCAAAAGCAGAAACTGGGTCGCATTTTAGAGCTTTTACATAAGAGTCAAGCAAATTCTCCCCAATCGCAAAACCGCAAGGATTGGCATGTTTGATAATAGAAACCGCTGGAGCATCTCCAAAAGAGGCTGCTATTTTGACTGCGCCGTTAATGTCAGTCATATTATTAAAACTTGCCTCGCCTTTTAGGGCTTTAAAGTTGTTTGTATAAAAATAGTCAAACTCGTAAAGAGCACCTTTTTGATGAGGATTTTCGCCATAACGTGTATCAAATGCTTTCGTTCCAACAACAAACTGTTTTTCTCCAAAACCGCCATTGAAACGCTCATTCATATAGTTTGCTATCATACTATCGTACGCTGCGGTATGCTCATATGCTTTTATCATCAAGTTTCGTCTAAATTCAAGAGTATTCTTCTTCTCTTTTATGGCTTCAATAACTACATCATAGTCCAAAACATCTGTAACTACAATCACATCTTGAAAGTTTTTCGCTGCACTTCGCACCATCGCAGGACCGCCGATGTCGATATTTTCTATAATCTCATCAAAATCATTAGTTTTAGCAATCGTCTCTTTAAATGGATATAAATTTACGCACACCAAATCAATACCGACAATACCATGCTTTTTTGCAGTCTCTACATGTAAAGGCAAATCCCTTCGATGCAAAATGCCCCCATGTATCATCGGGTTTAGTGTTTTAACACGCCCATCAAACATCTCTGGAAACTTTGTTACTTCGCTGATTTCAAGAGCATCAACGCCCTCTTCTTTAAGCAATTTAAATGTTCCGCCAGTCGAAACAATCTCAAAGCCAAAACCTTTTAACTCTTTAGCAAAATCCACAATCCCCGTTTTATCGCTTACGCTAATCAATGCTCTCACTGATAATGTCCTTACATGTAAATAGTTGAATGGATTTTACAATAAGTTATTTTTAGATGACCTAAAAAAGATAAAAAAAATTAAAAACACATCTTGATAAAAATAACTTTTTATAATATTAATTATAAAATAATATACAAGCAAAGCCCTAAATATAGGTCTTTTGGCTATTTTTAGTATTTATGTTTTATTAATATAAAAAAGATAATATAACCAAAAAATTTATCTTTACAGAGGGGTTTATGCAAAAAAAAGAAAAAACAGATTTGCTCTCTTGGTATCTCCTGTTTGCCTCTTGGATTGTGGCAACAATAGCGATGCTAGGAAGTCTATTTTTTAGCGAGATAATGCTTTTTCCGCCGTGTGTTATGTGCTGGTACCAAAGAATCTGCATGTATCCGCTTGTGGTTATTTTTCTAGTGGCGCTAATTTCGCCAGATAGAAGTGTCATAAAATACTCTTTTCCATTGGTATTTTTAGGTATTTTTTTAGCTGGATACCAAAATTTACTACACTATGGAATCATCCCAGAAAGTGCTCAGCCATGCACTCAAGGAGTTTCGTGCACAAGTATCTACATTAACTGGTTTGGTTTTTTAACTATTCCTATGCTTTCACTAATCGCATTTACGATTATTGCGATTTTTCTAACTATTTTAAAAAGGAGATTTTAAATATGAACAAAAAGATACTTATCGTGATATCGGGGCTTATCCTTGTTGTGACGTTTATTGTAGGAGGAAGCATATATAAAAATGCACAATCCGACAAACTTGGATTTATGGCAAAAGAAAATGCCTCTGTTTTTGTGCGACCTCACTCTATGGCATATGGCAATGAAAATGCCAAAACTGTTATCGTTGAGTTTTTTGACCCTGCATGCGAGACATGTAAAGATTTTCATCCGTTCGTAAAAACACTTATGAAAGAAAATGAGGGTAAAATTCGCCTTGTTTTGCGCTACGCCCCTTATCATTCAAACTCTGAGTATGTCGTTAAAATGCTTGAAGGAGCAAGACTTCAGGGAAAATACGACGAAATGCTAGGACTGCTTTTTAAATATCAAGACAAATGGGCAAGCCATACAGCACCTGCAAATATTGGCTTTATTTGGTCTGTGGTTTCAGAAATTGGACTTGACGTTAGCAAGCTTCAAGAAGATATCAAAAAAGATGAGATCTCAAAAATAGTTATGCAAGACCTTCAAGATGCTCAAACACTAGGCGCTACAAAAACGCCAGCCTTTTTCGTAAACGGCAAACCTCTTCAGAGTTTTGGCTACACACAACTTAGAAAATTGGTTGAGTCCCAACTTTAAAACTTAAAATGGTGCAAAGAAAAACCTCTTTGCACCAAAAAAAATAAAAGAAAAAATATTCATACCTCATGATTTATATAAAATTAACAATAAAATTGGCTATAATCTCGGACTAATAAGGAGCTTAAATGACATTTAACGTGAAAAAAATTTTACTTATACTGCTTTTTTTAACAACTTTAAACGCCAATATACCAACACTAAATAAAATCGACAGCCAATTTGACGCCCTACTTCTCAAGGATTTAAAATCCAACAAAATACTTTTTTCAAGCAATATAAACAAGCGAATTAAACCTGCTAGTTTAACAAAAATGATGACTGCTATCTTAGCTCTCGAGAGCGGAAAACTTAATAGCGTTGTAACAATCACAAAAGAGATGACTGAAGTGGAGCCATCAAAGGCAGGATTTGAGGTAGGAGAACAGTTTTACTTGATAGACTTGGTAAACTCGGCACTGATTCAATCCGCAAATGACTCATCATTGGCGATTGCTATTTTTCTTTCAGGCTCAGTTGAGAACTTTGCAAAAACTATGAATGAAAAAGCGAAAAAGATAGGCATGCGTAACTCAAACTTTGTCAATCCTAACGGGCTGGAGCATAAAAATCACTATACAACTTCAAAGGATCTACTTAAGCTAACTGAGTACAGCATAAAAAATCAACTTTTTAACGCCATTGTAAAAAGCAAAACACACCAATTTCAGTCACTCAGTACAAGTAAAAAATATACCGCCAAAAATCATAATAAGCTCTTAGATAAATACGAATATGCCGTGGGTATCAAAACTGGCTACACAAGCAAAGCTGGACCTTGCTTGGTGGCACGAGCAAAAAAAGACAATAAAGACCTTGTGCTAATTATGCTTGATTCAAGAGCCGATAGATGGAAAGTTGCCACAAAGGTTTTTAGTGAATTTTTAGATAAAAAACCTGCCAAACTGGCAAACTTACAGCAAAAAAAGAAAATCAAAAAAAGCAAAGCAAAAAAGACCCTTAAAACCTAAATATCAGACATCAGAAAACTCTTCTCCTGGTTGCCACTGTATGTAAACCGAGTCCTTCTCCTCAAAAAAAGGTGCTTTTACAAATACCGCTTTAAAATCCTTATCGCTTTCATTTCTAAACAGGTGTGATTCGCCTGGTTCGCATCGCAAATAATCACCTTTTTGAATAAGTACTCTTTTGCCATCAACATAGACTACACACTCTCCCTCTAAGACAAAAAACGACTCTTCTTGCTTAACATGCTTATGGCAAGGATGTGCTTCATTGGGCGTAATTACAACGATACCAAAATCAATCCTTGGACCATTTGTAAGATATTTTGGTCCATACATTTCAAAACGATAATTATGCTCTTTTTCATTTGTCAAATACATTCTTTTCCTTTTTTTATGACATTCCAGGGGATTTCCACATCGAGGTCGTAACACCTTCATCCACAAGTTTCAGTTGTGCCTCATAAGCCTTTTGCCATCTTTTTCTTACATCTTTATAGATTTCATGATTTTGAGGATTAGGAAGATACGTTTTTTCCCATTTTACCAATTTTTTTGTCATTATTGAAATATCACGATATGCACCAGCTCCAAATCCCGCAACAATCGCCACCCCTAGGGAGGTTGCCTCTTTAATAACAGGAACTTTTACCTTAAGACCTGTCACATCAGCAAGAATTTGACACCACAAAGCTCCCTTGCTGGCTCCTCCTGCAAAAACAATCTCTTTTGTTTTAGTGTCCGTAAACTTTTCTATATTTTTCAAATTTATCCACGACACAATACAGGCGTTTTCTTGCAAACTTCTGAACATAACGCTTTTATTGCAAACTTTTGGGTCAATGGAGAGATTTAGAAAACTCGGCGAAGCGTGATACCACTTGTAGTATTTCATACTATCCGAAAAAATAGGCAAAACGCCATTTGAACCGGCTGGAACAGTTGATGCCATCTCTTCTAAAATAGTATAAGGATCTATTTTTCTCTCTTTTGCCAGCTCTTTTTCTGATTCGCAAAAAACGTCTCTAAACCATCGCATCACAAGTCCACTAAAAAATGTAATCCCCTCTGCTTGTGACTGACCAGAAATAACATGTGGATTGATACGCATACTCATATCTAGAGGCGGTATTGTAGTCGAGGGGATATTTCTCACTTGTTGCCAAAATGTACCACCTATAATGG
The DNA here is from genome assembly GCA_028692875.1 of Sulfurospirillaceae bacterium. Lineage (GTDB taxonomy): Bacteria > Campylobacterota > Campylobacteria > Campylobacterales > Sulfurospirillaceae > JAQUWL01. The sequence continues at coordinate 22,973 of JAQUWL010000016.1, read as the reverse complement.
CGGTATCTCCAATATCAACCAAACCCAACCCTAAACTTGCCATCTGGACATCACCTCCACCAACAACAACAAGCGTCTCTCGCCCTAGCTTTGAATCTCTACATGTAACCTTTCCTAGAACTGTTCCACTTTCATAACAAGGCGGAAAAATAGTATCCTTTATGCCTATCTTACTAGCCATTTTTGGAAACCACTCCCTTTTATGCAAGGAAAATATGCCTGACGTGCCAGCATTACTAGGCTCACTAGCAATAACTCCGCTTAGTTTAAAGAGTATCCAATCACTCAACATTGATATCTTAAAAATCTTCTCATAAATAAGTGGTTGATGTCTTTTAACCCAAAGAAGTCTAGGCAATGCCCCGAGTGCAAAAGTTTGTCCAGATTTTTCATAGTATTTCTCCTCAAGCCCAACAACCTCTTTAAGTTTTACCACTTCCTGCTCGGCTCTGGCGTCTACATTGGCTACGGCAAAAATCTCATTTAAATCCTTATCATAAAGCACTATTCCTTCGCGCATACTAGCAGCACTTACGGCTATTATCTGTTCGCCGTGAATATTTGCTTTTTTTAAAGCCGTTGTGATACATCGCAAAATAATAGGCCAATTTTGTTTGCAGTCAAAATTCATAGAGTTGGCAATACCCTCTTGTTCATAATGAGACCACTCCTCCTGCCCAACCGATATCAACACGCCATCAAGATTGAAGATAACAGCTCTAACGCTGCCGGTACCTGCGTCGATACTCATAATATAACGCTCTTTGTTCTGCTGTGCTTTCTCTTTTGAGAGTTTTGCCTGCTCCAACTCCCAATATTCCATCGCAAAACTATCTTTAAGTCCTATGCTTTTAAAACCACCTAACAACTCGGCTCTCAAAACTGCTCTCATTGTATGATTATTTATATCCTCGATGATAGAAGCCTCTTTTTCATCTTTTCCAAAGCTAACCGTTCCGTAGCCCTTTATAACAGCCCAATTTGGAGATGGATTTAGACATATCTCACTATTTTTGGAAAATGTCTTAAAATAACTCATATATTCCTTTTTATAAATATCAACAATCTCTTGAAGATTATAGCTATCTATAAAAAGCGGTTCTCGCTTGGTTCGCAAAATATGCTCTGGCGTCAAAACCCCTTTCTTACAAAGTGTTTTGATGTTTGTTTGCGATGCATATGTTTTGGCAAGTTTGGAGGTATTTACCTTTACAAAAACCTCATGACCTTTTTCGGCACAAATCAAATCTTTAAGCACATCAAAATCAAATTCGCCCTTAGCCACTTTATTCTCTACATGTAAAGGTGCTTTCAAATCCAAAAACTTTTCTGCCAAAGTTACAGCATCAATCATTTTGTCATAAGACTCCTCTGCATTATTGGCAAAGGTAAATATTCCGTGATGATGCAAAATAATACCCTTACATGTAGACCAATCCATCCCTCTTGTTAGCTCGTAAACTTTTTTTGCCAAAATAAATCCAGGCATAACATAAGGAACTATTAGAAAATCTTTATATATCTCTTCTATATATTTTTCGCCGTGTATTGAGTTCGAGATAGTTACAACAGCATCAGCATGCGTATGGTCAACAAATTTATAAGGAATAATCGCATGAAGTATTGCCTCAACGGAGGGCGAAGGTGCACTCTTGTTTATCATTGCCTCTTTTTGCAATTCAACCATTTGTGTATCGCTTAAAGACTCTATCTCGACAGCTTTTTGGAGTGCGTCTAGCCTTAGCGATGAGAAGCCTTGGGGCTTAATCGTTGCCAAATCCCATCCGCTACCTTTTACATACAGAACATCTTGATTGTTTTCATTCGTTTTTACAGAGGTATTGCCACCACCGTGCAAAACCAAATCAGCATCCATGCCCAAAAGCCTAGAGGTATAAACCCTCAACTCCAAATCAGTATTGCATTTTATTGCCACACTTGAATCGTACAGGTTTTGCATAGCACGCCTTTAAAATTTGATGTTTATAATATCGACCATAATAGACAAAGATGTAAAAAAAGGGTTGAAAAAGCCCATAAAAAGCCCTTTCAACCTTACATGTAAGAGTTAAATATCTTGTTCAACGACTTCTTTAAAACGAGTAAAGTAGATTTTTTTTACTGAATCAACAGCCATGCTTATATCGTTTATCTTAAGCATATTTGAGCCTACGGTGCCTATTTTAGTCACATTTATCCCAATATCTCTTGCTTTTGCCTCAAAAGCATTGCCGTCAACAACCTCCACTATAGCTCTTGAAAAAGATTCACTAAAAATATCACGCTTATCATTGAGCTCCACATTAGCATCAATACCTTTGCCACTTACCGCAACCATCTTAGCCAATGCGATAGCTATACCGCCAACATTTACATCTTTGGCACAACTCAATAAACCATCTTTATTTGCTTCAATGACTAAATTCCAAAGCTTTAGCTCTTTTTCATAGTCAATCTCAGACAAACTTCCCTCAACTTTTCCAAAAAGCTCTTTCATATACAAACTACCGCCAAAATCACTCTTTGTGTCGCCTATAAGATAAACACTACTACCCTCTTTTTGAAAGCTTGAAGGAAGTGTCTTATTTGCATCATCATTGAGCCCAACCATAACTATCGCTGGCGTAGGAAAAACACCTATTTTGTTTGTTTCATTATAGAGAGAAACATTGCCACTTACAACAGGTGTATTTAGTTTTGCACACGCCTCTTTTATGCCATAACAGCCCTGTGCAAACTGCCACATAACTTCTGGATTTTCAGGATTGCCATAGTTTAGACAATCCGTTATAGCCAAAGGACGTGCACCACTCATCGCAACATTTCGTCCACTCTCAACTACCGCAGCGGCGGCACCTTTAAATGGGTCGATGTAGTTATAGCGAGGATTGCAATCACTACTCATAGCCAAAGCTTTGCCATTTTCTTTTATGCGAATCACACTCGCATCTAAACTTCCTGGGGCTTTAACAGTATTTGTCTGCACCATCGAATCATACTGTTCAAAAATCCACGACTTGTCGACCACCTCAACACTACAAAAAAGTTTTTCAAATGCCTCTTGGTTGTCTATTTTTTGAAAATCATACAAAGAAGTGTTTTTTATTTTTGCTAAATACTCTGGCTCTTTAACTGGTCTATCGTATACAGGTGCTTGCTCGCCAACAGGCTGAACAGGCATATTTGCTACACGCTCACCATGCCAAAACAGCTCCATATTGCCCGTATCAGTAACCTCTCCTATAACCTCAGCATCCAAATCCCATTTTCTAAAAATATCTAAAACTTTATCTTCATAGCCTTTTTTTGCACAAATAAGCATTCTCTCTTGAGACTCCGAGAGCATAAATTCAAACGGTTGCATATTTGGCTCACGTGCTGGAACCTTATCAAGATACATCTTCATACCGCTTCCACTACGTCCTGCCATCTCAAAAGAGCTTGATGTCAAACCAGCAGCACCCATATCTTGAATGCCCACAATATAATCTTTCTTAAATAGCTCTAAACACGCCTCAAGCAACAACTTTTCAGCAAAAGGGTCACCCACTTGAACGGTTGGGCGAAGTGATTTATTCTCTTCTGTAAAACTATCACTTGCCATCACGGCTCCACCTAGTCCATCACGACCTGTTTTGCTTCCTACGTAGATAACGGGATTGCCTATGCCCTCAGCACGTCCATAAAAAATCTCATCAGTTTTGGCAAGACCCAAAGTAAACGCATTTACCAAAATATTGCCATTGTAACTCTCATCAAAAAAAGTCTCGCCACCCACAGTAGGAACACCCATACAGTTACCATAGTCCCCAATACCAGCAACAACACCTCGCACCAAATATCGTTGATGCTTTGATATCTTGTCATTGTTGGTTATATTTCCAAAACGAAGTGAATTCATATTGGCTACTGGTCGAGCACCCATCGTAAAAACATCTCTTAAAATACCGCCAACGCCAGTTGCTGCACCTTGGTACGGCTCAATAAAACTAGGATGGTTGTGACTTTCCATTTTGAAAACTGCCGCCATACCATCGCCAACATCGATAACACCAGCATTTTCGCCAGGTCCTTGTATAACCCACGGTGCACTAGTTGGAAAACCTCTAAGATATTTTTTACTAGACTTATAAGAACAGTGCTCACTCCACATGGAAGAGAAGATTCCCATCTCAAGCATGTTGGGCTCACGACCCAAAATCGACAAAATATTTTTATACTCGTCCATTGTTAATTTGTGTTTTTTTAAAACTTCATCAAGATTTTCCATAGATATACCCTGCATAATAAAATTCACTCATTCTACTAAATAAGTGCTAAATAAGTACTAAAAAGCTATTTGCCCAAACAAAAACTGCCAAACATTTTGTCCAAAATCTCGTCTCGTTCAAATGGTCTACTAATAGATGCTATACTCTCAATAGCCGTATTAATATGAAAAGCAAAAAGCTCCAATTCGCCCTCACTCAAAAGCATTTCGCTATTTTGAATCTCCTCAAAAGCAAACTTCACAGCCTCCATTTGTCGCTTAGTTGTCAAAATCAAACCATCGTCTATCGGGGTCTTGTCTAGTAAAAGTTTTAACCTCTCAATAATAACATCTCCATTGCGATGACAGCTCAAAGAAACATAATCCTCGCCTAACAAAGACGTATCAAATTTATTATCCAAATCGCACTTGTTTAAAGCCATAACAATATGTTTGTCTTTCTTATAATTATTTAAAATAGACAACATCTTAGCATCTTGCTCATCGCAAATTGAGGCATTGTCAAACATAGCAATAATAATCTCAGAATCATCCATCGCCTGAATTGAGCGTTCTATACCAATTTTTTCAATACTATCGCTCGCCTCTCGAATACCAGCTGTATCAACTATCTTAATCAAATGCGTACCGACTCGCACCTCTTCTTCGATAGTGTCTCTCGTTGTACCAGCGATATCGCTAATAATAGCTCTATCGTAGTTTAAAAGCATATTTAGTAAAGAGCTTTTGCCAACATTGGGCTTACCAACAATCGCAACTTTAAAACCGCTTATCAGCCCTTCTCTTTGCTTGCTTGTCTCATAAGTTTTTTGCAACAAAGCCTTTACATGTAGAAGTTTTTCCAAAATAAGTCGCATAATATCACTTGGCAAATCCTCTTCTGCGTAATCGATATTGACCTCCACAAATGCCAAAATTTCAAGCAAAGCATCGCGTGTATCGTTAACAAAATGCTTCAAATCGCCCTTCATCTGTCTTGCAAGTATCTTTGCTGCATCAATGCTTTTGGTCTCTATCAAAGAGGCTATAGCTTCGGCTTCGCTTAAGTCAATCCTTCCATTTAAAAATGCTCTCTTAGAAAACTCTCCCGGCTGAGCAAGTTTAGCACCTACATGTAAGAGCTCGTCAATAACCATACGTGCAACAACAACACCACCATGGCATTGAAACTCAACAACATCTTCGGCGGTAAAGCTAAATGGTGCTTTAAAATAGATAACAATAGCTTGGTCAATAACATCATTTTTTGAGTCGTACAGATAGGAGAGTGTTGCATGTCTGGGAGAAAATGTATCTTTATGTGAGAGTTTTTGAGCAAAGAGCAAAGCATCTGACCCACTAACCCTGATAACAGAGATGGAGCCGATGCCGTGACTGGTTGCTATGGCGCAAATAGTGTCTATGGAGCTTTCCTATTAAAATCATTAACAACAATAAATTTTCCGCCATCTCTGCTAGATTTTATACCAACATATTTATCTGGAAATTCACTGCGTAGTATCTCAAGAGCTATCTTAATTAAAACACCATCCAATATACGAGTTTGACCTCTTCCAGTGTTTTTAATACGCTCAACAATACCTACCAAATACTTAGCTATCATCTCTTCTTGATTTTTTAAAAATTCAGCTATCTCAAGCCTTATGCCCAAACCATACTTGATATTTATCCAATTATAAAGAAGATACGATAACGCTTTATATCGGTAACCCTCTTTTCCTATCAAAAGAGCAGCATCTTCGCCACTAAACTCCAAAAGTATAGTTTCGTCATTGTATTTTGAAACACTAATCTCACCTAGGGTAAAACAGCTATATTTAAAAAGGTTTGTTATTTGCATTTTAACTTCTGGCAAAACCTCATCAACGTCTTTTTTTTGCTGATGAAACTCTCTCAAAACGCCAACGGGCGACTGTACAAATAATTTTTTATCCTCTTTGACTATTTGTACTTGAGACTGAATGTTTTGCTCTTTTTCCACCTCTTTTTCAATAGGTTTAACTGGCAAAATATCATCTTTTTTAACAAAATCTCTATTTTTATTTTTATTTCTTCTGTTCTTATTTCTTCTGTTCTTATCTCTTCTTTCGTCAGAAAAGTCTTCATTTTGGGCAGAAGGAGGAGCATTGAACTCTACTCTTTTTGGAGCATTTCTATCCTCTTTACCTATCTTTTCTGCCTCAATGATGGAATTCTTTTTAAACATCCCCAAAAAACCACTTGAGGCATTTTGAATAATATTGATTTTCAAATCAACAACAGAGCAAGATAGCTCGCTTGCGGCTTTAGAGTATGCCTCTTCTAAAGTTGTTGCTTCAATTCGTATCATTTTACAACCTTTACTTCTTCATGTTTTTTTGCAAAAAGTTTGTTTACATAAAACTGCTGTGCGATTGAGAAAAGATTGTTCACAAACCAGTAAAGCGTCAATCCTGCTGGGAATGTTACAAAGAAAAATGTAAAAATAAGTGGTAAAAACTTCATAATCTTCTCTTGCATTGGGTCTGTAAAAGTTGTTGGTGTAATTTTTTGATGAAAAAACATAGTTGCACCCATCGCAACAGGAAGGACAAAATAAGGATCCATTGCAGCAAGGTCTTGCACCCATAAAATCCACTCTGCACCCTTTAGTTCGATAGCATTTTGCAACACTCTATAAATAGCAAAAAAGACAGGTATTTGAAGCAAAATAGGCAAACAACCACCCATTGGATTTGCACCATGCTTCTTATAAAGCTCCATCATATGGACATTTAGTTTTTGCTTATCATCCGCATATTTCACTTGAAGCTCTTTTACTTTTGGGGAAAGCTCTTTTAGCTTATTCATTGAAACCATACCTTTGTAGGTCAACGGGTAAAGTGCAAGGCGTATAATAATAGTCATGATTACAATCGCCCAACCCCAGTTGCCAACAAGACCGTGCAAATATGCCAGAAGTGTAAAAAGAGGTTTAGATATAAATGTAAAAAATCCATATTCAATAATTTTTGTAAGTTGTGCATCTATAGCATATAGACGCGTATACTCTTTAGGTCCTATGTATCCACCTAGTGTAAAATCTTTATTACCTTTAATAAATAGAGTTGGATTTTTATCTTTATCAGGAACAGCAACGGCACTAACGCCGTCTTTTAGCTCAAATAGAGCAGAGGTATAATATTTGTCAGATATTGAAACTATCTTTGCATTTGTAAAATTTGTATTCTCTTTGGCATCACCATCGTCAATGGTCTTTATGGTTCCATCACCATCTTGAATTAATGCACCATGAAACGTATAACTATCTACAGCTACGCCAGAGTGAAAACCTGGTGTGACAAAATACTCTTTTTCTTGACTTAGTTTTATATTTACATCAAAATTGCCCGCCGGATAAAAAGTTATTGTCTTTATAACACTAAGTCCGCTCAACGATTGAGTCAATACCAAAACACCTTTGCCATCCTTGCTAACTTCTATAGCATTCTTGTCCGCACTATACGCCAAAGAAAAAGCTTCATTGTTTATAGCTGTATCAACAAATCTAAGCTCAAGTGGGAAGATTTTTTTTGATACATCAATCAACTGTATGCGCTCATTGCTTTCATTAAGATATTTTGGCTCATTAAGATAAAATTTTGAAACTCTACCGAGTCTGTCGATATGCATCTCATAAAAATCCGCTTTCACAACCGCAATAACCTCTTCTGATTGAGCAACTGGCACTGAAGGCGTAACGGCTGAAGCTACAACACTTTCATTTTTTGGAGTTGAGGGAATATTAGTTTTAGCAGTATCTTTTTGCTCTTGTGTAGTCGAAACGACATTAGGCTGAGACTTTGGAATAAAAAAATAATCATATCCCGCAAAAAATAAAAATGATAAAACCGTTGCGATTATAATTCTGGTTTGACTGCTGAGTTTGTCCATTGCGAAGTCCCTTTTTTAAGTGTTTTAAAAGCCCTTACAACATAAAAGCTTTTAGAATCTTTTGGAATAAACCAAAAAGAAATATTTGAAAAATTGAACTTACATGTAGTAGAAAGAGGAGGAATTGTGAATGTTTTAGTGACGACAGGATAGTCAACCCCTCCAGCAAAAAGCTGGTTGCATCTTAAAACACGCAATAAACTATAGAAGATTGCCTTGAAAAATCCATTAAAAAGAAGTTGCTCTTTAGCATACTGAGAGCATGTAGGATAGTATCTACAGCTTCCATAACTTAAAACCGTTAAAAACTTTTGATAAAGTTTAATTAGAAAAAGGGCTACTCTTCTCACGTTTTAATACAATTCAGTCTTCTAAGCGACCAAAGAACCTCTTTTTTGAGATTTTCGTATGTCATTTCACTGATTTTCTCTTTTGCTACAAACACGTAAATACCGTCGTCTAGACTCTCTTGAATCTCTAGGAAAATGGCTCTCAATCTACGCTTAGCCAAATTCCTCTTGATGGCATTACCAACCTTTTTGCTGGCGGTAAATCCTACTTTTTTTTCTGAAACGCTATTGCAAAAAGTTAAAACACTAACCGAATGCCACTTATTTGCGTTTTTATAGATTGATGAATACTCTCTTGTATCCTTGAGAGTTTCATAACTTTTTAAACGGCCAATCTTCTTCTGCCTTTGGCACGTCTTGCCATAATTACCTTGCGACCGCCTTTAGTTTTCATTCTCGCTCTAAAACCATGAGTTCGTTTTTTTGGTGTATTATGCGGTTGAAACGTTCTTTTCATTAAAAGTCCTTTGATAAAAAATAATTTAAGGTATGGATTTTACCTTTGTTTTACTTAAATTTGAATAAGCTAACTTTTAGAATATTCTCAACGCTACGCTATTTTAAACTTAAAACCTCTTTTTTTAGAGCCTCTTTATCTACTTTTCCGCCACCACTTAAAGAGGTCAATGGCAACTTTTCTTTGTAAATTATGATGGAAGGTATCATATGGTTTGGCAAATGCTGTTTTAACTCAAAGAGGATTTCATTTTTTGGAATTTCACGCTTTGCACTATATGCCATAACAATCTCTTCTTCGATTTTTTCATTCTCTACTGAAAAAACAGCACATTCGATGATGTTTAATATCTTATCTTTTGCAACACTTTCTATCTCATATGGACTTATTCTAAAACCGCATGACTTTATCATGTCATCTTTTCTGCCGACAAAGTATATATAGTTTTCTTCATCTCGATAAACATAATCACCACTGCAAACGACTATCTCATCGGTCAAATCTCCCTCAAGATTGACAATATTTTTAAGAACTTTAATGCTTTTATAACGCTTATCAGTATCTTCCCTAGAGTTCCAATATCCTTTATAGATATAGTCTCCTCTGTGAACAAGCTCGCCTATTTCTCTAGGCACACACTCCATTCCTTGATCATTAATGATGTGTATATCAACACCTGGAATCTGCTTTCCAATAGAATTTGGACGTATTTTAAGCTGGCTTGGGTCTAGGTAGGTTGAGCGAAAAGCCTCGGTTAGTCCATGCATAGAGAAAAATTTTGCACTTGAGTAATGCATTTCGATATCTTGAATCATCTTTGGCGTGAGCTTACCACCAGATGAGGTAATAATTCTTATCTTGCCTAAAAGCTTAGCATTTGGAACTCTTTGAACCTCTGCATCAAACATTTGAGTTATATGTATTGGCATCAAAGGCAAAACAGTAACATTGTCGTTGATTAGATGATTGAAAAAATCTGCCGGCAAAAGCATACTGTGAATAGCAAGTGTGGCGTTATTGTAAATGGAGCAAAAAATCTGATTTAATCCATAATCAAGAATAAAAGGAAGTAAACCCGAAATAACATCGCCCTCTTTCAAACTTAAATACTGCGAAACCACTCTAGCACTATCTATCAAATTTCGATGCGTAATAACAATACCTTTTGGAAAACCGGTTAAGCCAAAACTGTACGTAATAACGGCATTTTTGTAGCCACCAATGCTACATGTATAGCTATCGCTACAACACTTATAAATCTCCTCAAAAGAGACAATATCACGCTTAATCGCCTCATAAGTTACAACCATACCTTCATAATCAATCTCATCAATGCTTTTAATCTTCGCAGAATCAGTAATCAAACAGACAATACCACAATCCTTGATAATGTGTTCTACTTGTTCTGGTTTCAGGAAACGAGAAATCGGCACAAAAATATACTCCGTAGAAAGCAGAGCCAAAATAGCAATTACCTGCTCACTGTTTTTATGTGAATATATGCCGATTCTTGAGCCTTTTTCAAGTTTTAGCTCGCTAAAATATTTTGCTACTTGATTTACTTTACTAAAAAGCTCTGCGTATGTTATTTTTTTAACCCCGTCAATCAAAGCGATTTTATCAGGACACTTTTGATTCGCCTTTTCGATTAAAGTTCTTATGCAGTTTATCGACATGTCTCGCTCCTTTGATGATGTTGCTGAACCATACCCAATGTCCAAATATCATAATTTGAATCCAAAACGATTGTTGGAATATGATGTAAATTCATAATCTTTCGATAAAAAAAGCTTATAATGCTCTCGCACTCTTCATGTGTTAAAACCTTAGTGATACCACCTGTAAGAACAATGCTTTTAAGCTGTTCTAATTTTAACGTAACATATACACTATTAAGCCTTGAAACCTTACAAAGAACCAAAAATATAGAGAGTTGCATCAAAATACGTAACGCTTTTTCACTCTGCTCATCCAAAATATTTTCCGTCACATTTAAATATGCCAAAAGCTCATAAACAAACTCATTGTTCTTGGCTGCATGTATCAATGTTTCGCGTGACTTATAGACGCCTAATTTCTTAAACACCAGTCTATCGTACTCGCTCTCAGTCAACATATTGTCTCGCACTAAATCCCTACTATAGTGGATATCTGTCGTTGCACCACCAATGTCCACAACAATAAATGGATTTACCACATCAAACTCAGCATCAATAAAAGGCAAAGAACGGTTTACAATATATGGCGTAGAATATATTTGGTTTGAAGTGATGTCGTAAAGATGCTTAATATCCTCCTTGCCAACAATATCTTCTTGATATAGATTGGTTAGATACTCTTTTAGCTCTCCTTCGTTTAATTTTAATTTGTCGGTAATGATATTGCTAAGAATTTTTAAATTGGCAATGTTTTCACTCAAGTAGTGTGCATCTTTAGAAGAGCCGACATAAACAATGTTGCTATATGTAAGTTTTTTCAAGTAGGCAAATAACTTTTCATCAAAAAATCCACCAACACTATCAATGCCACCAACAATAATCACAACATCTAGTGTTTCTGAAGGTATCTTACTCTCTTGTATTTTGCCATAAAGAACTGTGTCTATTATGTTTATGCCTGAGTTGTAGGCAATATTTTTGGCATATTTTAGACTAAATGAATTTGTCACTCCAATAATAAGCGTACTTAAACCGCCATTTGCAGAAGAGCAGATATAGGTATCTTCTTTTGCATACTTTGAGAGTATGTCGGCACATTTAGTATTTAGGTCGTCATAAATGTTTTTCTTAAAATCCCTAAAATGCTGAGATATTCCCTCTTTTGAGCAAACTTTAAAATAGGTGCTTCCGATATCAATCAGTAATTCATTCATAGCATCGCCCCTATATCGTGGATAATTTTATTGATAACCTCTGTTTGCGTTGGAGGTAGGTTTACTTTTGATTTTTCATAGGCAAAACATTTGTCGCTAATTGGCAATTTTCCTTTGTCGATAATGCGAATATTGCCGTTGTCATCACGAATAGTAATAACCTCGTTTTTATTGATAATATGTGGCGAAAAAGGAACGTCAATAATGCCACTTCTGATGGAGTTAAACACTTTACGCCACAAAGTATCGGCATGGTCACTTAAAACAGCGTCCATTATAGAAATAACTTCGGCCTCTAGATTTGCCTCCTCCTCTTCATCATGCACAACAGGAAGTCCTTTAAGTGTTCTAAGTGTGTATTTGGTATTTGCGACTGATTGGGCATTGCACTGCATTGTTGGTATTCCAAACGCTTCATCACGGGTTTTGATGATAATCTTATCAGCTCTTACCATCGCTGCTATAACTGTATTTGTATTGATTAGAGAATCTGAAAGCTCTTTGTTTCGAGGAAATGCCCCCATCCACTGATGATAAACTAGATTTATAACTGTATCGCTATATCCCAATTTATCAGCATAGAAGCGAGAAAGCTTTTTTATAACATTGGAGGTTACTATATCTTGCATCATAGAGCCGTTTTGCGAAAAACTTACAGAAAAAGACTTAACGCCCTCCTCCAAAGATAGCAACATCTCCACAATCTGTATAACTATTACGACACATGGAGGAACTAAAGTAGCAGTCAAAGGTCCGAAAGATTCACGGTTTATTGGCTCATTGAGTTGCGAATACTTGGCACAAACCTTATCAACATATTTCCAATACAAAAACGCCTTATCGAGTGGAAAATTTTTTGAATATGGCAACATGTAGGTTATGGGACCGCCCTCAATCTCAAAAATACCAGAACCCAAAGCCGTCTCAACCAAAAGCCTTGCATCTGGTGTACCGTGGCGCAAACTAACAGGTTTATTGAAGTGAGTTATCATCTTTCTTGTTGTTCGATATCCGTGAGTTACAAGTGGATATCCATTGAGCATATCCATCTCGTTTTCCTCAGAAAGTGCTAGCATTTTTTTGGACATAGCATAGTCATTAAGTCTAGTATTGCTATCAACCGTTAAAGGCAAAACATCTATGTCTGCCTTCATAAACTCTTCATAAAGTGCAAACATCTTTTTGTAAGTTGGAAATCCGCCACGAGGCTGAACTAAAAGCCTATCTCGTTTTTTAAAATGGTGGGATATGAAAAGCTCTTTTGGGGCATTTTTTATAAAAGATTCTATCTCTTCAAAATCAAATTTATCGACATATTCATTATTGACAATAACGTCTCTTTCTCTTTGCAGTAAACTCATGATCTGTCTTTCATATATTGTTCTAGTGCGTCTAAACCAGTATTTAAATCAACTTGATGAAACACCAAATCAAATCCATAAGATTTATATTTTGGCACGATATCACTATCTTTTGCTTCTCCGACCGCTAGGTTTCCGCCAATAACAAAAACCACATCTCTAAGTTGGTATTCGGCTCTTAAAAATTGCAAATCCCTACACCATCCTTCGGCTTCGCCGTTCAGTGAAGATATAAGCAAAATATCAGCATCTGTCTCAACAACGGCATCTATAAACTCTTCTAGCGACGTATTAACACCTAAATTAAAAACTTCGCAACCTCTTGCTTGCAAGGAGATATCGATTAGTCTGTTTGCGACCACGTGGATATCGTTTCCCACTACCCCAGTAACTACTTTCATCTTAACCACCAACATTTTGTGTAAGGTTCGCATTTTAGCGAAAAAATATTTAAAAAGTATGATATACAAGGTATAATTTTGCCATCAAAAAAAGCTGGAGAAACCATGGAATTTTATACTTCTGATTTATGCGACAAATACAAAGATGATGTTCAAGTTGCACTACCACTATTTAAGTCATACGGTGGAAAGTCCTATTTTGAGGGCGAAATTGTCACTATTAGACTTCAAGATAACAACAAAGACTTAGTAACACTTTTAAAAACAAATGGCAAAGGAAAGGTTGCGGTTGTTGATGTTGATGCAAAATACGTTGCGGTTGTTGGCGATATTCTTATGGGATTTGCTCAAGAAAACCACTGGTCTGGCATTCTAATAAATGGCTACGTGAGAGATATAGTTAACACCAAAAACATAGAAGTTGGGCTCTTTGCGCTAGGAACATGCCCGAAAAAATGCCCTGAGCCATCCAATGCAGATATTGGGATAACGCTCAATTTTGCAGGCGTAAAATTTGAAAATGGAAACTATATATATGCCGATGAAGATGGCATTATCGTAAGCAAAACACCGCTAAGCATGTAAGAGGCTAATCCCTCTTACACTTTTTCATAATTTCAAACCAGTCATCTGAAAAATTTTGCACGATAAATCTTTTTGAATGTGGCACAGTACAGTTAGAGCAATCCAAGTGCGATACGCCGCTACATGTAGAGAATATAGCCTTTTTAGAGTCAATAGTACATGTACTTTTAACAATAACTCCATCCTTTTCAAATAAACCATTGTCGTTAAATCTAAAATGTGGACATGCACACATGTAGCAATTTAAATAAGTAATCTTATGGCACTTTTTATTTTGAGCGTAAAGATAGCAAAAATCACTTTCGTTTTTACACATGTTATCAAAAGAAAAATAGTCAATTATTTGCTCTTTTGTATAGTGTTTGCTTTGCAACTTTTGCACTATCTCAAGATGCTTGTTGCCGTGATTTTCAAACCATTCGAGATAACTCACTAATACCCCTTTTGAAACTAACGCTTTATTGAAAAAATTGTAGCATATTTGTCATTTTTTTTGACTCAAACAAACATTTTTTGTAGTAGAATTTCATCAAAGGAGTTATTGTGAAAAAAATAGTACTTTTATCTCTTTTGTGCCTGTTTTTATGGGCTGATGCTACACAAGAATTTGATGACATGAAAAGTGAAGATGTTGAAAAAATAATGATACTTATTGAGGAAAAAGCAAAAGAGACTCTTCCGATACAGCTAGATAGACTAACACAACTAGTCGGCGTTATTGCCAAAAAAAATACTCTAGAGTACAGAAATAAAATTAACACAAACAACCAAACCATTGCAAAAATGCTAAAAGAGGGGCTCGACGATGTTGTTGAGGATACTTTTGATAGCAACAGAAAAGATTTATGTAGAAATGAGGACACGAGATATATTATGAGCAAAGGCGGTATTTTTATTTATCTCTTTTTTGATATAAAAGATGAAGAGCTGTTTCGATTTACCGTTGACATAATGGACTGCAAATAATACATAAAACTATATGTATTATTTTATGATATGCCTAAAATATGGACTTTAGAGATGCTACATGTAGGGATTTTGCCCCTACATGTAAAGACACTTACTGTTTTATTATCGTGATACTCTCGCCTTTAGAGTCCACCAAAATAGTATCGCCTTCTTTGATGGTTTCTTCCAAAATCATCTCCGCCACCGCATCTTCAACCAACTCATACAAAGCTCTTTTTAGTGGTCTAGCTCCATAGACCGGATCAAATCCAGCCTCAGCTATAATCTTCTTAGCACCTTGAGTCAAGGTTGCTTTTATATCTTTGTTGGCAAGTCGTTTTTGGATATCTTCAAACATAATCGAAACAATCTGCTCCAGTTGTGACTCGCCTAGAGGATTAAATATAACAATATCATCCAATCTGTTTAGAAACTCTGGTCTAAAGTAACGCTTAAGCTCATTCATAACTTCAGACTCCCTCTTCTCGCCCTCAAACTCCATGATTTTTCCACTTGCAATGTTAGATGTTAGTATGATAATTGTATTTTTAAAATCAACCGTAACGCCTTTGTTGTCAGTTAGTCTTCCATCATCCAAAACTTGAAGCAAGATATTAAAGATATCAGGATGTGCCTTTTCTATCTCATCAAATAGTAAAACGCTATATGGCTTTCGTCTTACAGCTTCAGTTAGCTGTCCTCCCTCGTCATAGCCAACGTATCCAGGAGGTGCGCCAACCAAACGACTAACAGCATGTTTTTCCATATATTCGCTCATATCAAAACGTATCAAAGACTTATCCGAATCAAACAAGAAGTTTGCCAAAGCTTTAGCACTCTCCGTTTTTCCAACACCAGTTGGTCCCAAAAACAGAAAACTACCTATTGGCTTATTTCCTTCGCTCAAACCCGCCTTGTTGCGCTTTATAGCTCTACCAACAGCACGCAATGCCTCATCTTGCCCCACAACTCTCTCTTTTAACTTCTCTTCAATGCCTAAAACCTTTTGCTTATCGCTTTGAAGCATTTTAGTTACAGGGATATTTGTCCACTTGCTTACGATAGAGGCTATCATCTCCTCATCGACACAGTTTTTAAGCAAAGTACCCGCTTCTACCATTTTTTCCCACTTAGCATTAAGCTCTTGCTCTTGTTTGGCAAGCTCAGGAATCTTTCCATACTCTATCTCTGCTGCCTTGTTGAACTCGCTATTTTTTTTCGCTAGCTCAGCATCTCTTCGCAGAGACTCTGCCTTGCTTTTCAATGAGGCTATGTCATTAAAAACACTCTTCTCACTCTCAAATTGAATCTCCAAAGAGTGCATCTTCTCTTTGGCGTTACTAAGCTCTTTTTCTATGGCTTGGATTCTCTCTTCATTTTTCTTATTTTTTTCCATCAAAAGTGCCTCTTTTTCCACCATTAATGTACTTATTTCTCGCTTGACTTTGCTAAGCTCGGTTGGCTCACTTTCGATTTGCATCTTCAGTTCAGCCGAAGCCTCATCTATCAAATCTATGGCTTTGTCTGGTAAAAATCTATCGCTAATATATCTATCGCTCAATTTTGCCGCTGCCACAAGAGCTGAATCCATAATATTGACATTATGATGAGCCTCCAAATGCTCTTTTATGCCTCTAAGTATCTGCAAAGCCTCGTTAATGCTTGGTTCATTTACAGTAATAGGCTGAAATCGTCTTTGAAGTGCCATATCTTTTTCAAAATATTTTCGATACTCCTTGAGCGTTGTAGCACCTATGGTATGCAACTCTCCTCTTGCAAGGGCTGGCTTAAGTATATTTGCAGCGTCCATGCTGCCTTCACTAGCACCCGCTCCAACAATAGTGTGAATCTCATCAATAAACAAAATGATATTACCACTTTTTTTTACCTCATCAATAACAGCTTTAAGTCTATCTTCAAACTCGCCTCGATATTTTGCCCCAGCAATAAGAGCACTCATATCAAGAGCAACTACGCTTTTATTTTGCAAACTTAGCGGAACATCATTGTGTGCGATTTTGATAGCCAAACCCTCTGCAATAGCCGTTTTTCCAGTACCTGGTTCGCCTATCAGAATGGGGTTGTTTTTTGTTTTTCTTATCAAAATCTGCATCATGCGATGTATCTCTTCATCTCTTCCGATAACGGGGTCTAGCTTGCCTTCGTTTGCACGCTTGGTAAGATTAATACCATATTTTTCAAGTGCCTCAAGATTTTCATCGCCACTTTGCTTATCTATCTTTTTTCCGCCCCTTATAGCTTCAAGATTTTTCTTAAACTCTGAAACATTGAGGTATTTTGAAAAAATTTTCTTTAGCGGGTCACTGTCCATATTGGAAAGTAACCAAGTATCAACCGCAAGATAACTGTCGCCTTTTTGTCGCATAAGTCCTTCTGCTTTTTGCAACGACTCAACAAGACTTCGAGAAATTTTTATTGTCTCTTTTGTTACATGTGAAGATGTTGGTAAATTTTTAACTTCACTTTTAATCTCAAGCTCAATAGGTGTCTTGTCAATACTAAGCTTATTTAAAACTTGATTGAGTATGGAAGATGAATTGCTCAACAAACCCCACGCTACATGTAATGGTGTTGCTTCGGAATTTTTTGAATGCAATGCCAAACTAATGGCACTTTCTATTGATTCAGTCATTTGATTTGTTAGTTTTTCAAAAAGTGAATCCATGGTGCGACTCCTTGTGTTTTTTTATGGGATATATTCTACAACTTTAGTCTATCATTGTCAAGTTTATTTAGTATATTTTTATAAATATCTTTCATGTTATCACTCACTATTGCCTATTTAAAGGACTTTTAAAAACAAAAGTTATCGTATGGGTTATGCAAAAATTTAGGGAAATTTGACTATAATTTACCTTCAATTTAAAGGCTTTATTAAAAACTAGGGAGTTACACACTCAACATGAAACACTTAAAATTTGCAACACTTGGCTTTGCCACAACACTGCTAGGCACTTCTTTGATTTTCTCCACCTCTTTGTTTGCAGAAAATGCTGAAAACAATGAAAGCAGATTGTCTGCACTAACCAAATACACAAGAGTTCTTGCAACTATTGAAAAATACTACATTGATGATTTGAAAATTAACGAAATTATCACAAAATCAATAGAAGGATTGCTTACCAATCTGGATGCCCATTCCTCTTATCTTGATAGCAAACACTACAAAGACCTAAAAATTCAAACAGAGGGCGAATTTGGAGGGCTTGGCATTACTGTTGGCATCAAAGATGGTGCATTGACCGTTATTTCCCCAATGGAAGGCACTCCTGCTGAAGCGGCTGGTGTTAAAGCAGGCGATGTTATTTTAAAAATAAACAAACAATCCACGCTAAATATGACCATTGACGAAGCTGTTGCGATTATGCGAGGAAAGCCAAAGACAAGCATTGAACTTACACTTGTAAGAGAAGGTGAAACAAAGCCTATAAAGATAACAATCGTTAGAGATATTATTAAAATTGACTCTGTCTACTCAAAAATTATAGAAAATGAAAATATTTTATATCTTCGCATCGTTAGCTTCGATAAAAATATTGTAGATGATGCAAAAGAGGCTATTTCCAAAAATAAAGATATAAAAGGAATTGTTTTGGATCTAAGAAACAACCCTGGTGGATTATTAAATCAAGCAGTTGAGCTTACAGATATATTTGTAGAGAGTGGAATTATCGTCTCTCAAAAAGGCAGAATGGAAGACCAAAACACAGAATACAAAGCCACAAAAGAGGGAACGCTTTCCAAAACACCACTTGCTGTACTTGTCAATGGTGGAAGTGCAAGTGCAAGTGAGATTGTAAGTGGAGCTTTACAAGACCACAAAAGGGCGATTATTATTGGAGAAAAAACATTTGGCAAAGGAAGTGTTCAGGTGGTAATCCCTATGCCTAATAGCGAGGGTTTAAGATTGACAGTAGCACGATATTATCTACCGAGCGGAAGAACGATACAAGCAGAGGGAGTAACTCCTGATATTGTCGTATATCCAGCAGCTGTACCACAAAAATCAAATGAAGCAGTTGCTTCTGCTATAAAAGAAAAAGATTTGAAAAAACATCTTCAAGGCGAACTTCTAAAGCTTGAAAATGGCGAAGACAGTAGCAAAAAAGATAAAGAAAAAAGCGATAAAAAATCAGAAAATATTGGAAAATTGAAAAAAGATAAGATTGATACAGAAGACCTAATGAAAGACTTGCAACTCAAAACTGCCGTTGATATCATCAAAGTGCTTTCGATTAAAAAATAAAACAGGAGAAACCATTGGAAAAACGTGAACTAATATACGAAGGAAAGGGTAAAAAACTCTTTAAAACAGATGACGAAAATAGACTCATTGCCGTATTTAAAGATGATTTAACAGCCTTTAACGCAGAAAAAAGAGGCAATGAAGATGGAAAAGGTGCCCTTAATTGCAAAATCAGTAATCAACTCTTTAGACTGCTGGAAGAAAATGGTATTCAGACACATCTTATTAAAACACTAAACGATACGGAACAACTAATCAAAAAAGTAAATATTATTCCTATTGAGGTTGTAGTTAGAAACATTGCAACTGGCTCACTAAGTAAAAGACTTGGCATCAAAGATGGCACCGTGCTCCCTTTTACGTTGGTAGAGTTTTACTACAAAGATGACTCTTTGGGCGATCCACTCATAAACGATGAACACTGTTTGCTGTTAGACTTAGTAAAGAGTGAATCCGACCTAGAAGAGCTTAAAAGACTAGGAAGAGAGATCAACAGCATATTAAAATCATTTTTTGCTGAGCGAGAACTTAAGCTAGTTGACTTCAAAGTTGAATTTGGAGTAGACAAAGATGGAAACATCCTCCTATCAGACGAAATCAGCCCAGATAGTTGCAGATTTTGGGATGCTACAACCAATGAAAAATTAGACAAAGATAGATTTAGACAAGGACTAGGAAATGTCAAAGTTGCCTATGAAGAAGTTTTAAAAAGAATTTTAACCCATAAATAAGGATTTTTTTAATGAAAGTTATCGTCAATATTCAACTAAAAAACGGTGTTCTAGACCCTCAAGGAAAAGCCGTTCATCACGCCCTATCCTCTTTGCATTTTAACGAAGTGTCTGATGTTAGAATAGGAAAGCAGATTATCTTAGAAATCAACGAAAACGACAAAACAAAGGCACAGCAAAGAGTTCAAGTAATGTGCGAAGAGCTTTTGGCAAATACGGTAATAGAAACATACTCTATCGAGTTTCCAGCATGAAAGTAGCTGTTGCTGTTTTTCCAGGAACCAACTGTGAAATGGACACCAAATATGCGTTTGAAAAACTTGGTCAAGAGGCGGTTTTAGTTTTTCACAAAGAGGAAAAACTTCCGCAAGGAACCGATTTGGTTGTTTTGCCTGGTGGTTTTAGCTATGGCGACTATCTTAGAAGTGCAGCTATCGCAAAGTTTTCACCTATCATGAAAGCTGTAATTGAGTTTGCCAATAACGGTGGTTATGTTTTGGGTATTTGCAACGGTTTTCAGATGTTGCTAGAGGCACATCTTCTACCAGGAGCTATGAAGCGTAACCAAAATGTTCACTTTGTTTCAAAATATCAACATCTTAAAGTCATTGACAACAACAACCAATTTCTTCGTAAACTATCCAATAATGATATTATCAACATTCCTATTGCACACGGAGAGGGAAACTATTTTATTGACAAAAATGGACTCAAAGAGCTATATATTAACAATCAGGTTTTACTAAAGTACTGCGATGAAAATGGCAACACTGACAACCCAAATGGCTCTATTGATGAGATTGCGTGCATTTGCAACAAAAACAAAAATGTATTTGGTCTTATGCCTCATCCAGAGCGTGCAATGGAGACACTATTGGGCTCAGAAGATGGCGTCAAGATGCTTCAAGGCTTTATCAAATAAGCCTATGAATAAAAGATTTTTCTGGATTATCTTATCACTTTGTCTGATTTTTTCATCTTTTCTGTCAGCACAAGAAGATGAAACATTTCAAGATGAGCCTTTCAAAAAATCAAAATCACTATTTTTATCATGCGAGGCCTCTCCAGCAAAAGCTTACGTTGGAGAGGTTTTTCCAGTAAGAATAAAAGCTATAATCTCAGATGAAAACTTTGATGATATTACCAATAATTTCTCTCCAAATAAATACATAGAGATTACAAACCCTGAAGCAAAATGGCAATGGTATAGCGACAATATATTTTATAACACATTTTACATCAAGGCAAAATCTCAAAACGTAACGCCTCCGACATTAAACGTTTCTGTTCTATCTGGCGAAAAAATCATCGAAACAGAGCAAATCAGCTTTCCGCCCGTAAAGATTTTTCAACTTAAAAAAGACAAATACTTTAGCAATGTTATCGCAGAGTCATTGGTCGTCAAAAAAGACAAAACAACTGTTTACGATGAGAAAAATCTTATTATTGTCCTAGAGATAGAAGCAACAAACTCAAATCTCAAGGATTTTTCGCTTGAATGGGTTGTTAAAGACAATATTGACTCATTTTTGGATACTTCACCAGTACAAAAAATTTACTACTATGCTATCATTCCAAAACATCAGCAAAATTTTGAATTTACCTATTTTGACACTAAAACAAACAAATACATCAAAAACACTATTTCCGTTGTTTTGGATAGCGATGAAGTAAGCACTCAAATAGGACTTAATCCCAAAGAGAGCAGTTTTCAACTATACAAAAGTATGAGTTATGCTATCCTTGCTGGGATTATTTTTTTAATTTTCCTCAAAAGAAGAAAGTTTATATATCTGCTATTTTCTATCGCCTTTACAATGCTTTTCTTTTTTGAAAAAACACATCTTAATGCCGTTGTTATTGCTGAAAATACGAATGTTATGATTTTGCCAACAGCAAAATCTTCAGTATTTTACACAACAGAAAAATCCTTACATGTAGAGAAGCTGGGCCAAAAAAATGGTTACATCAAAATCTTACTTCCAAATAGCAAAATCGGATGGGTAAAGGAGACAAATGTTGTCAAAAATTAGAGGCATAATAACTATTTTTCAATTTGTTGTAACGGTTCTTATTACGATTGTACTGATGTATGCCTTTAAAAGCAAAACACATAAGATACGTCTTGTGTGGGCAAAAATGCAAACTTATCTGATGAGTTTTAATATACTCATCAAAAACAAACCCTCCGATGATGCCAAAATGATTATGCTTAACCACCAAAGTCTCGTTGACATAGTTGCGCTAGAGGGAATTTATCCAAAAAATTTGTGCTGGGTTGCCAAAAAAGAGATAGGAGACATTCCGCTTTTTGGGCATATTTTAAGAGCACCAAAGATGATAGAGATAGACAGAAAAGACTCGCGCTCTATGGTTAAGATGCTTAAGCAAGCGAAAGAAAGACTCAGCGAAGGAAGAGTTATAGCTATATTTCCAGAAGGCACACGAGGCAAAGGTGAAAAACTTTTAAAATTTCAAAATGGTGCAAAAGTACTCGCAGAAAAACTCAATCTTGTCGTGCAACCCGTTGTTGTCGTTGGCACAAGATATGTTTTTGATTCAAAAAATCTATCGGCACACAGCGGAGATGTTAGAGTAGTCTATCTTGAGCCGATAAATCCCGCAGATGACGAAAACTGGTATGCAAAGGTGCACGCTAAAATGCAAGAGGTTTTAAACGCAGAGCTACAAGCCATAGGTAGTGTCAAAATAACTGTGTAAATCCAAAAATTTAATTTATCAGGAAGGCTTGAAAGTTGCTTTATCTGGTAAATTTATTCAAAGGATTTACAAATGAACATTTTAAATAAAGAAGAACT
>JAQUWL010000015.1 GCA_028692875.1 Sulfurospirillaceae bacterium | reverse complement strand
CAACGACGTCACCAAAAACTTATAGAAGAGTCTCCTGCTATCGCATTGGATGCAAAAACAAGAGCCAATCTGCTAGAAATAGCCGTTAAAGCAACTAAGTTTATCGGTTATGAAAATGCGGGAACATTTGAATTTTTGCTTGATGCGGATAAAAATTTCTACTTTATGGAGATGAACACAAGACTTCAAGTGGAGCATTGTGTTAGCGAGATGGTTAGTGGTATTGATATTATTGAGTGGATGATACGAGTAGCAGAGGGCGATAAACTTTTTGACCAAAGTGCAATCCAGCTCAAAGGTCACTCGATTGAGTGTCGTATTACCGCAGAAGACCCTGTAAAATTTATCCCAAGCCCAGGAAAAATAACCAAATATATAATACCTGGTGGTAGAAATGTAAGAATGGACTCCCATGCATATCAAGGATACAACGTGCCTCCTCACTACGACTCTATGATAGGGAAACTTGTTGTTTGGGGCGAAACTCGTGGGAGAGCGATTAAGAAAATGAAACAAGCGTTAAGTGAACTTCAGATTGAGGGGATTAAAACGGTTAGAGATTTTCATCTAAATATGATGGATAACGAGGACTTTATCTCCAATAAATTCGATACAAATTATCTTTCAAAATACTAAAAAAGAGCCGTTTTTTTCAACGGCTCTTTAAATCTTTACAAATACTAAGGTGCTCTTACAACTGTGATAGAAGCTGAGGATTTTAGTTTTTCAAAATACTCTTCGATGCTTTTTTGCTCTTTCTCTCGAGCCAGTTTATTATATATGAAATTTTTTGCTTGATCTAAAGAGGCTGTTTGCACACCGCCTTTTTCTTTGACATAAAACATCATAAAATTGTTTGAGGCTTTTACAATGGGTGTAAAACTGCCGGAGGATGTTTTATTAAGTAGGTCCTGTAGGCTTTGATCTATCTTGTCAGGAGTTACCGTGGCATTTCGTATCTCCACTCCAGCAACCACCGCCATAGGATTTTGCTGAATCTTCTCCAATGCACTCTCGTCTGGCGATGTATAAGTTGTGATTGTAAAAGAAGATGCTTGGGTAAACATCTCTTTGTTTTCATTGTAAAAATGTGCTATATCTTGTTCGTCTATGGCTTGCATTTTCCCAGCAAATGCTTTTTGGTATAGCTTTTCTCGCTTAAGCTTGGTTGTCATATCTTTTTTATATTCTATAACGTCTATGTTTTTAGATTTGAGCATATTTAGAAAATCTTCTTTGCTCATTTTATTGCTAGTAGCAATGTTTTCGATATATTTATCAACCTCAAAACTATCTACTGTAATATTCTCTTTTTTGATTTCGGCATCTTCAAGTTTTTGTCTTACTAAGATATCCAAAGCCTCTTTTTTGGAAATGTTCAGTTTTTGAGAGTATTTATAAACCTCAAAAAGAGTGATGGGTTCTTTGTTGATAATAACCGAAACTCCATTTACAATGCCAGCTTGAGAAGTGCTCAAACTTATTGCCACTAACATCAAAGTACTCAAAAACATACGTGTCATTTTTATCATTCATAATCCTTTATTTAAGTAAAAAGTCTATATAATTTTTGCTGAAAAACCACAAATGATATCATTTTTTGTCCCAAAACAAATTTAAAACAAAAGCCCGTGTGGTGGGCGTTGTCTTTTTGATTAAAGACGTAACAAATTGATACATAATTTATACATAATTATAAGTTTATCATATATAAAGGCTCTGCATGATTGTAACTCGTTTCGCCCCAAGCCCCACAGGATATTTGCATATTGGCGGACTTAGAACCGCACTTTACAGTTTTTTGTGGGCACGCAAAAATAGTGGAAAATTTTTACTTCGCATTGAAGATACAGATTTGGCACGCAACTCCAAAGAGGCGGCCGAGGCTATTTTGGAAGCGTTTAAGTGGACTGGATTGGCAAATGATGGCGAGATACTTTATCAGTCAGAGAGATTTGACCTTTACAAAACCTATGTAAAGCAACTTTTAGATGCCAACAAGGCGTATAAATGCTATATGAGCAAAGAAGAGCTTGACGTACTACGAGAGAGTCAAATGGCGAACAAAGAGCGACCTCGATATGACGGCAGATATCGTGATTTTAATGGGACTCCTTCTGAGGGCGTTGAGCCGGTTATTCGTATCAAAGCACCAACTGAAGGGCAAATCTCTTTTAAAGATGGTGTAAAAGGTGAAGTTGTTTTTAATGTCAAAGACATGCTAGATGATTTTATTATCGCACGAAGTGATGGTACGCCAACTTACAATTTTGTCGTTACTATTGACGATGCACTTAGTGGCATTACCGATGTTATAAGAGGTGATGACCATCTTTCAAACACTCCAAAGCAGATAGTTATTTATCAAGCATTAGGATGGAAGGTTCCAAATTTTTACCACGTGCCTATGATTTTAAATCCAGAGGGCAAAAAGCTTTCAAAGCGTGATGGTGCAGTAGATGTTATGGATTATAAGAAAGAGGGCTATTTGGCCGAAGCGTTATTGAACTTTTTGATTCGCCTAGGATGGAGCCATGGGGATCAAGAGATATTTTCACTAGAAGAGATGAGAACGCTTTTTGACCCATCAAATATAAACAAATCCGCCTCTGCCTACAATGCCGAAAAGCTTTTATGGCTAAATACTCACTATATTAAGACGCTACCGAGCGAAAGATTGATAGAAGAGTTAAAGTATTTTGACGTTGATATTTCTCTACATGTAAAGAAAGATGTGTTAATTGATGCACTTCGAGATAGAGCAAAGACACTAAAAGAGTTTGCTCTACATGTAAGACAGATTTTAGACACGCCTCAAAACTATGATGAAAAAGCAGTTGAAAAGTTTTTGACCCCACAAGGCATTGAGATTTTAAAGGGTTATTTTGAGGCTCTAGTTTCAAATGGGGCGATGAGTGAGACAAGTGAGTTTGAACTATTTACAAAAGATTTTTTAGAAAAAAAAGAGTTAAAACTAAAAGACTTAGCACAATCCATTCGTATCGCAATGGTAGGAAGTGCTGTAAGTCCATCTATTTTTGAAGTGTTATCAATTATCGGTTATCAAGAGGTTGTTAAGAGAATTGAAAATTTAATATCTTATTTAAGGAGAGATTATGAGCAATAAAG
Source organism: Sulfurospirillaceae bacterium (assembly GCA_028692875.1). Lineage (GTDB taxonomy): Bacteria > Campylobacterota > Campylobacteria > Campylobacterales > Sulfurospirillaceae > JAQUWL01. Next base: position 50,335 of record JAQUWL010000015.1, on the reverse strand, counting down.
GAAAAGTGACTAAAGAGGAAGCTTTAGAGTACCATATTGGTGGAAAGATAGCTATTGACGTAAAAACAGTATGCGACACGGCAAGAGATTTATCGATGGCGTATACACCGGGTGTTGCACACCCCTGTTTAGAAATTGAAAAAGACAATGAGCTAGCTTATAAATATACCAATAAAGGCAACCTAGTAGCAGTTATTAGCGATGGTACAGCCGTTCTTGGTCTTGGCGATATTGGTGCAGTTGCTGGAAAGCCTGTAATGGAAGGTAAATCTGTACTGTTTAAAAAATTTGCAGATGTTGATGCCTTTGATATAGAGCTTGACGAGCATGACACTGATAAAATTGTGGCTATTTGCAAGGCACTTGCTCCAACGTTTGGTGGCATTAACCTTGAAGACATTAAAGCACCAGGCTGTTTTGATATCGAGCAAAAACTTCAAGCTTGTGTTGATATTCCTGTAATGCATGATGACCAACACGGAACAGCAATGATTACCTCTGCAGGTCTTATTAACGCACTTGAAATAAGTGGCAAGAAAATAGAAGAGATGAAAATAGTTGTATCGGGTGCTGGAGCTGCGGGTATCGCATGTGCAAAAATGTACCGACTTTTAGGTGCAAAAAATATCGTTATGATTGACACAAAAGGCGTTATCCACTCTGGCAGAACTGATCTAAACAAATACAAAGCAGAATTTGCCATTAAGACAAGCGATAGAACTTTAGAAGATGCGATGAGGGGTGCTGATATGTTTTTAGGCCTTTCAGCTCCAGGCGTTGTTTCGCAAGCTATGGTTAAGTCTATGAATCCATATCCGATCATCTTTGCACTTGCAAATCCAACGCCGGAAATTTTGCCAGAAGAGGCACATGCGGTACGAAATGACATAATGATGGGAACAGGTAGAAGCGACTATCCAAATCAAGTAAACAATGTTTTGGGCTTTCCATTTATCTTTAGAGGTGCACTTGATGTAAGAGCTACTAAAGTAACTGAAGGTATGAAAATGGCAGCAGCGGTTGCTTTAGCAAAACTTGCCAAAGAAGATGTGCCTGATTATGTAAAGGCAGCTTATAACGGCGAGGATTTGAAATTTGGTATGAACTACATCATCCCAAAACCGTTCGATAGACGTGTGTTTGTATGGGTAAGTTGTGCTGTTGCTGAAGCTGCCATAAAAGATGGTGTTGCTCGCATAAAAGATTTTGATATAAAAGCATATAGAGCTAAACTTCAAGCGATTTTGGACGCTGAAGGAAAATAAATTATGAACGTTCATGTTATAAGTCATCCTTTAATAGAGCATAAACTCTCTATTTTAAGGGATAAAAGAACTGAACCATTTCAGTTTAGGCTTTTGGTGGACGAGATTTCTTATTTGATGCTTTTTGAAGCAACAAGGGATTTGCCACTCAAAAGCGTTAAAGTAAAAACGCCAGTAGCGGTTGCTGAAGCTAAAAAACTAGATGCTAAGATTATGATTTGCCCGATTCTTCGGGCAGCTCTTGGTATGTTAGATGGTATTTTTAAACTGATACCTGATGCGAGTGTGGGTTTTTTAGGATTTCAGCGCAATGAAAAAACGCTTGAAGCAGAGTTTTATTACGCTAAGCTTCCGAAAGATTGCAAAGAGCGTGTGGCTATCATTATTGACCCGATGTTTGCAACAGGCGGAACAGCGATAGATGCAGTCAATTTTCTAAAAAGTAAGGGCATAAAAGATATTCGCTTCTTGTGTTTAGTTTCTGCACCTGAAGGCCTAAAGCGTTTTAGCGAGACTCATCCGGACGTGCCCGTTTATACGGCATGTATTGACGATAAACTAAATAATGATGGGTATATTGTTCCAGGTCTTGGAGATGCGGGCGATAGAGTTTTTAATACAATAGTGAACTAAACAAAGGAGGAGAAATCCTCCTTTACATCTAAAGACTTATACTGCCCCTTGGTCTATCATAGCATCAGCTACTTTTCTAAACCCTGCAATATTAGCTCCCAACATCAAGTTTCCCTCATCGCCAAATTCTTTTGATGTCGCATAAGATAGGTCAAAAATTGACTTCATAATACCTTTGAGCCTATTATCAACCTCTTCAAAAGTCCACTTCAGCATGCTTGCATTTTGACTCATCTCTAGCTGGCTTGTTGCCACACCACCTGCATTTGCTGCTTTTGCTGGTCCATAGAACATCTTATTCTCAAGCATAAACTCAATCGCCTCCGGAGTGCTTGGCATGTTTGCACCTTCATTAACCAAGCGACAACCATTCGCATAAAGCGTTTTAATATCTGCTAGATTTAGCTCATTTTGTGTTGCACTTGGAAATGCAGCAAAACAAGGAATACTCCAAACAGCATTTGTTCCTGCGGGATACTGTGCAAGAGGTATATATGTTGCATTTGGACGAGCTTTCGCATACTCGCTTAAATCTTTTCTGTCAACCTCTTTAATCTTTTTGAGCAATGCAATATCAATACCATTTTTATCGTAAATAGTACCCTTGGAATCACTACATGTAACAGGCTTAGCACCGTATTCATAAAGCTTAGCGATAGTATAAATAGAAACATTTCCCGCACCAGAAACGCTACAAATTTTACCTTTAAGGCTATCTCCCTTTTTGTTAAGAATGTTTTCAGCAAAATAGACTGAACCATATCCCGTTGCCTCTGTTCTTGCAAGCGATCCGCCCCAGTTAAGACCTTTTCCAGTTAAAACACCCTCGTAAAGACCTGTAAGTCTCTTGTACTGACCGTACATGTAACCTATCTCTCTTCCACCAACACCAATATCGCCTGCTGGAACATCTTTTGTTCCGCCAATATGTCTATAGAGTTCTGTCATAAAAGATTGACAAAATCTCATTATCTCGCCTTCGCTTTTGCCCTTAGGATCAAAATCGCTTCCGCCTTTTCCGCCACCTATGGCAAGACCTGTTAGTGAATTTTTAAAGACTTGCTCAAATCCCAAAAACTTAATAATGCCTAGATTTACACTAGGATGCAATCTCAAACCACCTTTGTACGGCCCTATGGCTGAGTTAAACTGTACACGATAGCCAATATTTGTTTGGATTTTACCCTTGTCATCCATCCATGTAACTCTAAAAATAATCTGACGCTCAGGCACAACAATGCGCTCTATAATATTGTTATCATTATATTTTGGCTCTGTCTTTAAAAGAGGCTCCAAAGAGATCAAGACCTCTTCAACTGCTTGGTAAAACTCTGACTGACCTGGTGTACTTTGAATTGTTGGTCGAAGCACCTTCTCTATATAGCTCTTGTCTGACATCCTACTCCTTTATTTTATATGCTTAAAGAACCTTGCTTTCTTGAAAAAAAGTTTCAATCCTTTATTTTCCTTTGAACCGATATTATAACTAATAAGTGAAAGATATTTTTTAATTTCGATAGGCTCAATCCCTCTTTTTATCGAATAATGTTTCAATATGTATTGCGGAATTTTGATTGATTTTTTTTTAAATTTTTTGGTTAAATTTGAATAGAAAGAGTGATGATTATTTATACAGAGTCGTGCAAAAACAAAAGGCAATTTATACTTTGCATTCCATTTTGTAGCCAAATCAATATAGTCCTCTGGATTTTCAATGTAAAGTTTCAATGCCTTATCTCCTATAAACACCTCTCCTTTAACGTCAAGTACTCTTGCGAGAATATTTGAGGTTGCAGATGCTGGATCTTTTTTTGAAATACCCTCTTTGACAATAACGCTTTTAACATTTTTTTTGGCAACTATTCCCAGAGAGAGAGGTTTTATGGATTTTTTTTGACTCTCTATGCTCGAGATAAATGCACCATCAACAGCTCTTTTTTTAAATTTTCTATTGATGTCTGATGGAACAGATTTTTTTCTTTCACAGGACTGCTTAAAAGAGCTTTGAAGGGAAGATTTTTTTAAAAACACGTGGAACGGAAGCAAATTAATATAGTCTATCTTGCCAAAAATCATATATACACCTTTACATGTAAGTAATAAAAATTATAACTTTATGAAGCTTACAACTAAGAAGTTTTATACTCTCAACACGCTAAAATAGTCAAAAAATTAGGATATATTTAAATGATTGAATCTCTCTTTACATTTGAGGCGCTTGTCGCTTTAGCAACACTAACGGCATTAGAAATTGTCCTTGGCATTGACAACATCATATTTATCGCTATTTTGGTCAGCAGACTCCCTGCTCATCAGCGAGACAAAGGTAGGGTTTTTGGACTAGCTCTTGCAATGATAACAAGAATTTTATTATTGCTATCCCTCTTTTGGATAATGAAACTTACAACACCTCTTTTTACACTCTTTTCTCAAGATATCTCCGGCAGAGATTTGATTTTGATTTTTGGTGGACTTTTTTTATTGGCAAAATCGACCATGGAGATTCACAATGATATTGAAAATGATAAACAAGAGCCTTCTGCAATAACAGGCAGCAACAAAAGAGGTTTCTTCAACATCTTGATACAAATAGCCATACTTGATATCGTTTTTTCTCTCGATTCTGTTATTACCGCAGTTGGCATGGCAAACAATATTATCATTATGGTAGTCGCTGTTATGTTAGCAGTTGGCGTAATGATGTTTGCCTCTAAAAGCATATCCGAGTTTATCGAAAAGAACCCTACAATTAAGATTTTGGCTCTCTCATTTTTGATTTTAGTTGGTGTAACGCTGATAGCAGAGGGGTTAAATTTTCATATATCCAAAGCATATGTATATTTTGCAATGGCATTTTCATTGGCGGTTGAATCTATCAACATTTACTCAAGAAAAAAAAGAACCAAAAAAATAAAATTAAAAAGTGAATAAAGCAATGTTTTCTTTTATTGGTTTTAGAAAAAAATGTTTTGCTATTGACCTTGGAACAAACAATACATTGGTCTACCAGCCAGACAATGGTATTATCTTTGATGAGCCAACTTCCATATCGTTTGATGTCAAAAAACGCTCTTTTTCAGAATTTGGAATCTCTTCAAAAATTATGTTTGGCAAAAGCCCAAAGAATATACATGTCATAAATCCTCTCTCTAAAGGTGCCATTTCAAATCTTTCGGGCACAAAAGAGTATATAAAAAAACTTATTCCCAAAATTTCCCATAGGTCTTTATTGATAAAACCAGAAATAACTATAAGTGTTCCTTGCGACCTTACACACATAGAAAGACAGGCTGTTTTAGAGGCAGCAAAAGATGGCGGAGCAAGTGAAGTATTTTTAATAAAAGACCCGTTCTCGGCCGCAATAGGTTCGTTAAAAGATATCTCCACCTCTGAAGGCATCATGATTTTAGATATTGGTGCTGGAGTAAGTGAAATTACCCTTTTATCATATAATGGAATTGTTGCAACCAGCTCCATTAGAAGTGGCGGAAATGATATGGATGAGGCGATTGTGGAATATTTTAAAAGCGAAAAAAGAGTCCTTCTTTCTTTGGGCGATGCTGAAATAATTAAGAAAAATATTAGCAATATTACCGAAAGCAAAGAGGAAAAATTTCATGTAAGCGTTAAAAATCTTATAACAAACATGCCTCAAACATTTGAAATCTCATCAAATGATGCAAAAAAAGCTATTTTACCAATTGTTGAAAAAATTGCCTACCTAGCACATGGATTTATTTCCAAAATGCCTCCAAATTTTGCAAATACTATCTACGATAATGGAATATTTATAACAGGTGGAGCCTCTATATTGCAGGGGCTGGATACTTATTTGCAAAAAAAACTCAACATCTCTGCTCACAAAGTCGAAAATCCATTAAAAAACATTATTTTGGGAGCTGGAAAAATCATAGAAAACAAAAAATTTAGAGACTTTCTAAATAAATAAATTGAATTTTAATACAAAGGTTTTGTTATGCATGGAGCAAGATTTAGTAAATTCGGATTTATAATGGCCTCAGCAGGAAGTGCTGTTGGACTGGGAAATATATGGAAATTTCCATACATGACAGGCGAAAATGGCGGAGGTGCATTTGTTCTTATTTATTTGCTAACCATCACTTTTGTAGGTCTTTCACTATTTTTAGCAGAAGTTGTAATAGGACGACTTAGTAGGGGGGATGCAGTTAGTGCATTTGAAAGTCTAGCACCGAGAAACGGCAACCTTTGGAAATACAGCGGTTTTATGATTTTTACAGGCATACTGATACTCTCTTTTTATACGATTGTTATTGGGTGGATTTTTAAATACATTTATGTTTCTGCCTTTTCGCTTCCATCAAGTGTTAAAGAGGCGGGTAGCTCTTTTGGCGGAATGCTTTCTGCCGACACCACAACACAAACACTCTTTTTTACATTAGCATTCTTTGTAACATTTTTTATTGTATCAAAAGGCGTTAAACAGGGAATTGAGAAGATCAACCTGATTTTAATGCCTTTACTGGTCATCATTTTATTAATACTACTTGCCTACTCATTTACTCTAAGTGGATTTGGCAAGGCAGTTGCATTTTTGTTTGTACCAGATTTTTCAAAGGTTCACTCCAGCTCGATTTTGGCAGCTGTTGGACATGCTTTTTTTACTCTTTCTTTGGGCATGGGAACCATCATGACATATGCGGCCTCTATACCAAAAGATGCCAATATCGCCAAATCCTCCCTTATGGTTGCTGTGCTTGATACTGTTATAGCATTGGTTGCAGGACTGGTAATTTTTTCGTTTCTTTTTCATTTTAATGCCGAACCATCACAGGGACCGGGGTTGATTTTTATATCTTTACCTCCTCTGTTTTATCAACTTGGAATTCTGGGCAATGCTATCGGTGTTCTGTTTTTTATGGCCTTGGCATTTGCAGGAATCACTTCTGCGGTTTCGATTGTTGAGCCAACAGTTATGTATATGATTGATCGTTTTAAAATATCACGAACTAAATCATTGGTTATTTTGAGTGCTGTTGTTTATCTTTTGGGTATGCTCGCACTACTTTCAAACATAGATGAACTAAAGAAATATGTTACTTTTTTTGGCAAAGGATTTTTTGATATTTTTGACTTTTTAAGCTCCTCGGTACTATTGCCTTTGGGCGGAATATTAATTGCTATTTTCGTGGGATTTGTAATTGAAAAAAATAGACTCTATTCATTGCTTTCGCCTTTTATGAGCGACTCTATTTTTAATCTATGGTATTTTTCCATTAAATATATAACACCTATTGGTGTCTTTGCGGTAATGATAAATAAAATTTTCTTCTAAAATGTATTTTTCAAGGAGTGTATCAAAATAAAAAGATTACATCTTTGCCTAATTCTGATTTAAAAAATTATAACTTTTGTTATACTTTCTAAAAAATCAAAAAAAAGGCAAATAGATTTATGCGTATAGTTTTTTGTGCGGTTTTTTTATCTTTTTTTATTAGCGGTTGTGCTGAAAAAACACTTGAGACGCCAACAACGCAAGACAACAATACAACCACTCAAAAATCAGAGTCATATGCTAAACAAAGCCCTGAAGTAGAGCCAGAAGGGTGGATTGAGGAGAAAAATCCATACACACAAAAACCAAAAAACTTCGAGACAATAAAGCCGACAAAAACAAACAAATCAAGAGATGCTGTATCTTTTGCATGGCGAGAAAAGATTATTCAAAGTGCTTTGCATTATAAAGGCAAAAAAGATGGTGGAGATTGTTCTGGATTTGTCAATCTTATAAATGATAAAAACGGCTATCCTTACTATTTTAAAAAAGAGCTTGACGCATACTACGACAATGCTCGAAAATCCCGTGCTATGTATAATTTGATGCGTAAAAACAATAGAGCTTATTTTGACAAAGAGCCTGTATTGGGGGACTTAGTCTTTTTTGCCAACACGGCAAGAACAAGCTCAAAAATAAAAGTACCAAAATCTCACAACATCACACATGTTGGAATTGTAACTCAAGTGGATAATGATGGAACTGTTCATTTTATTCATCACTCTAACGGTAAAAATGTCATAGATTATATGAATCCATATTTTCCAAACATAACATTAAAAGATGGGAAAAAAATAAATACGTATATGAAACGGTGTCCTTCAAAAAAGGGTATCGTCAATAAGTCTTGCTTAAATTTGGCATTTTTTGTCGGATATGGTTCAGCTCAAGAGCCAAAAACTAGAAATAAATAGTAAAAAAATTAGTGTCATTTTTTCTATCGTATGTGATTTTCATTTTGTGCAATCTCAAGATATGCCATACGATATAGAGTCCAAAACCAAGTCCACGTGAGCTTTTTTGCTTTTTGGTGCCCATAAAATAAGGTTTTGCAAAATCCTCCAAAGGACACTCTAAAGGCTCTCCCTTGTTCGACACAACAATAGTATTTTCTTTAATATCAATCGCTGCATGATTGTCTGCTGAGTAATTTAGAGCGTTGTCTAGTAGATTTTTGAGAGCTGTGGCAAATAGCTCAAGGTCTACATGTAGGATTATTGGTTTAATATTTTGAGTGATATTGCCTCGTTTCTCATCAATGATATCTAATGCAAAATCAACAATATCATCCGCTTTGTACGGTGCAATATGAAGCTTAAGCTCATCTGCACTTAGCTTTTCAATGCGAGAAAATTCATCCAAAAGTGTCTCTTGTCGTTTAAAGACGTTTTTGAGGATGTCTTTATAGGTTGAGTCTTCAAACATCTCAATCGCAAGTTTTCCTTTGGTTATAGGTGTTTTTAGCTCGTGCATAATGTTTCTTAAAAAAAGTTGCCTAGAATCTCTCAAGCCTTTTATCTTTTTAACGGCACTGTCAAACTCATTGGCAAGCCCTGCGATTTCATCTTTCTTTTCGCTTGAGCACTCTATATCATAATCTCCATTTGCAAAAAGTCTTATTTTTTCTCTAAGTGATTTAACAGGAAGTATGCTTTTTAAAATTCCTATATACAAAAAGAAGATAAAAAGATATGCCATAACGGGAAAAACAAACTGTGACAAAACCTCTTTTTTATAAGGTGTTAAAAGAACAATGGTTTCACCTCTAGGTCTTTTTGCAACGGCATAAATAAAATCTTGATAAAAAATGGTAATAAGATTTGGTCTGATGGGTTCACCTAGGGCATTTTTGTGTTCTTTTTTTGCAAGTTTTGCATGTTCAATTATGGTAGACCTCAAAGGCTCTGTTTCAATATTTTCAAAACCGGCCTCCTTAAGCTTTTCCCAATCCATCTCTTTAGTGGCTCTGTCAAAAGAAGATCTAATGGCAAGCTGAACATAATGCTGGGCATGCATAAGGTCATTTTTATCTCTATGATGTGCGAGAAGTACAAAAACAGCTCCTATGCCAATAAAAGCAAGCAAAAATATAAGTGTTATTTTAAAAATAATAGAGTGATGCCATTTCATGATTCAAGCCTATAGCCAATCCCTCTTACTGAATGAATATGTTTAGAGTCTTTTGAATTTTCGCCGAGCTTTGAGCGAATTCTGCTGATTATAACATCAAGGCTTCTGTTTTCGCTCTCATCACTAAGTGTATTTGTGTTGTTAATCAGCTCAGTCCTTGAGAGTACGCACCCTTGTTTGTGGATCAGCTGGGCCAGTATTTCGTATTCGGCTTGTGTTAGATTTAGAAGATTGTCGTGAAAAAATATGGTTCTACCTTGCTCGTTTAGCCTAAAAACAGAAGGCGTATCTTCATTTTGAAACGTGCGTTTATATCGTCTTAAAACACTCATGATACGTGCATAAAGCTCTTTTGGCTCATAAGGTTTTGGTAGATAGTCGTCCGCTCCTAGCTCAAGTCCGATTATCTTGTCTTCCAAATCGCCACGTGCTGAAGAGATGATAATGGGAATATCGTTTTTGGCTCGAATCTCTTTGCAAATCTCCAAGCCATCCATTCCTGGTAAAGATAAATCCAAAATAAGCAAGGCATATTTTTTTAAATTTAAAGCACTAATGCCCAGATAAGGGTCATCATAATTGGTAACTTTGATGTTGTATCGTTTTAAAAAATCCAATAATATGCCCGCTAACTCTAAATCATCCTCAATCATTAAAAGTTCTATTTCCATGTGTGCTATCCTAAATCACTTATGCACTATCATATCTGCCTTGTGTCAATGATTTGTTAATATTTTAGTATTCGCCAAAAAAAGAGATGCAGTTTTTACCCTTCTTTTTAGCTTGATACATCGCCATATCTGCGTATTTAAGGAGGGTTTTTTCATTTTGGGCATCATCTGGATAGATACTAATGCCTATACTTCCAGAGATTGTGTATTCTGTTGTGTCGTCCAAATTTAACGGATGCGTAAAGTTGAATATAACTTTTTCTGCGATACTCTTAACATCCTCAAGATTGCGAGCATCTTCAAGAATAACCGTAAATTCATCTCCTCCGAGCCTACAAACCGTGTCAGTATTTCTAACTGCACTTTTGAGTTTTGAAGCAGTTTCTCGCAAGACTTTGTCGCCAGCTTCATGCCCAAAGGTGTCATTAATATACTTAAAATTATCCAAATCCACAAAACATAGAGCCAGCATGGAATTATTTCTTTTTGTACGAGCTATTGCTTGCTCCAGCCTATCGTTAAATAAAAATCTATTAGGCAAGCTTGTAAGGCTGTCATAATAAGCAAGATACTTGAGTCTCTCTTCTGTCTCTTTTTGTTCTAAAATACTTTGATAGATTGCGAAATAGTATGCTATATTGCCACTATTATCTTTAATAGAGCTGATATTTATAATCTCCGGCAAAATCTTGCCATCTTTATTTTTATTAAATATTTCACCTTTAAATGAGCCTTCTTGTAGAAGTTTTTGCCACATCGCATGATAGTATTTTTGGTCATACTTTCCTGATTTTCTTAGGCTCGGTTTTTTACCCAAAATCTCTTTAAGCTTATAGCCAGTGTTGGTTTCATAGCCTTTGTTGGCACCTACTATAATGCCATCTTTGTCTGTTATAAGAATACCCTCAGAGGTGTTGTTGAAGATTTTTGTGTATAGCTCCATCTGTTTTTGATACTCTCGCTCTTTTGTTATATCTATACCAAATCCACAAAGCAGTTTTTCTTTTCCATCCCCATCAATAGGAAACTTATAGGCTTTAAATAGTCTTAGAGTATCGTCTTCGCCGTAAATATACTCTTCGTGAATTTTCTCATCTTCGTACAGAGCCATTCTATCATGCGTGGTAATCATATCCGCAGTGGCTTTATCAAAAATATCATAAGGGGTTTTGTTCTCCCAGCTCTTAAAGCCGATAAAATTTTGGTAAAAGTGGTTAAGATAGAGGTATCTGTTTTGTGCATCTTTTATAAAAGCTATTGCAGGCAAGTTATCCATAAAAGTTGCAAATAGTTTTTGACTCTTGCCCAGTTCACTTTCGGCTATTTTTCTTGCAGTGATATCTGTGATGGAGCCTACCATTCTTATTGCAACATTGTTTTTGCCAAAAATTGCCTTGCCCCTAACGATAATCCATTGAAGCGTTGGAGCGGTCTTGATGCGATGCTCGATGGCAAAAACTTCACTTTTCCCATCTAGGTGAGCTCGGAGTGCCTCATTGACTTTTGCCATATCTTTGTGATGAACAAGGTTCAACCAAGAATTCAGGTCATTTGGCGTACTAGCCTCATCGTAACCCATAATTTTTTTCCATCGGCTGGAATAGTAGACGGTATCTTTTTGAATATTCCAATCCCACACACCATCGTCTGCACCATCCAAAACAAGCTCATACCTCTCTTTAATCGACAATAAAGTCTCTTTGTTCTTTGTAAGTTCATCTATATCTACAATAATTCCAACATTGGAGAGAGTTTCATCTTCTATAAAATTGGCGATTTTAACAAGGGTGTATTTTTTAATTTCGTTGTCATAAGGCATTAAAATCATCTGTTGAGAATTTACCGTTGCTTGCTCTTGGATAATAGATAAAACCTCTTTTTCGGTATTTCTAAAAAGTTCTTTGAAACTTTTATTTACGCCTGAGTAGCTTTGATTTTGTGCTTTATAAAAAACAGGGAAAGGGATAGCATTGAGGATATTTTTTGCTTCGTTTAGTTTTTCTTCAAGATGGTAAATATTTTTTTTCTGTTTTTGCAAATGTAGATACAAAATAAAAGTTATACTTGCAAACACTACAGATAAAGAAAAGCTCAAGAAAACAAGCAAACTCACAAATTGCCCCTTTATTTACATTAAGGGGCAATTTTATCATAATTTTTATTATTTTTGTGCATGTGCCATCTGATAGGAGATGGCACATTGTTTATTTTAGTGGAGCAACTCTTTTTCGCTAACAACAAAAGGTACACCCTTGAGTCCAGCGGAGAGATATTTGCGTCTAAGATTTTCCATCTTTTCAACTTCTGCATCGGTAACTTTTTGGTCTGCATCAGCGTTAAAATATTTTTTTACAACTGCAATTTTTTTTGCAGTATCTGTCAAAGTGGCAGTTTGCTTGTATATGAGATATGATTTTTCAAGAGATGTTTTTTGATGAACTGGTGTAAAAATCATCTTGATATTATAGGTTTTTAACTTGTTTTCTATGCTCTCAAGCTCTTGTTTGCAAAAAGGACACTCTGGGTCTGTAAAGACAACCAATGTCTCTTTTTTGGCATCGTTTCCAAGAACAACGATATTGCTTTTGTCTTCATTTTTGTAGAGTTGAGCGATGCTAGATACAACCATTTGACGCTCAAATTTTTCTTTTATACTTCCATTTTCTTTGACGCTGATAACGTCAGGAAAAATATAATCGCCCTTTGTAAATATATCTAGTTTTTGCGCCCTTGTTCCATCTGTGATGTTTAGAACTACATATTCGATATCATCTTTCGGGTCTATTTTTTGCCTAGAGAGAACATTTATTGTGATGTTGGGCACTTGAATATTGGCTTTAAAGTGCTCTATTAACTGAGCGTCTGAAGCGCCAAATAGACTAAGAGATGCCAAAGAGAGAACTAATATCTTCTTCATTTCATTTCCTTGTTGGAGTGTTGTTTATGTTTTTAAAACGAATTATATTATACAATGCCATTAAGAATAGATGGTAAACAAAATCCGAGAAATAAAATCGCTTTAAAGGAGAAAAAATGAGTGAAATATACATAGCAAAACAGCCTATTATTGATGCAAAAAATGAGATTTTTGGATATGAACTCCTTTTTCGAGCTGTTGATACAGATGGTGTTACCAAAGCTATTTTTGACGATGAGCTTTTGGCGACAGCAAAAGTTCTTGTAAATGCACTTAACCATTTTGGCATAAATACTTTGGTTGATGATAGTTATGCCTTTGTGAATGTTGACCATGAGTTTCTAATGGATCAGCTTATTTTTAGTATTCCAAAAGAGCGTTTTGTGCTTGAAATTTTAGAAGACACTAGAGTGGATGAAAAGACTGTGGCAAGGATTAAAGAGTTGAAAGATGCTGGTTTTAAACTAGCACTTGATGATGCACACTGCAATGCAAACTATACTGATAAATTTTGTCCGCTTTTCCCATATTTGGATTTTATTAAAGTAGATGTACTGCAAAATAACAAAGAGAATGCTGATAAATATTTCGAGTTTTTAAAGGAGTACGATTTTACAATATTGGCAGAAAAAGTTGAAACAAAAGAGGATTATGAGTTTTACAAAAAGTGTGGTTGTGAGCTTTTTCAAGGGTATTATTTTGCAAAGCCAGATGTTGTAACAAAAAAATCACTGGACCCTGCATATAAAAATATCTTTAAAATTATCAATATGCTTGACGATGATGATGTAAGCGTGAGTGATGTGGCAAAGGTTTTTGAAAAAGAGGTTGAATTGACTATTCAGCTTTTAAGATTTATGAACTCTGGATTTATGGGTATTAAAAAAGAGGTTAAGTCGATTCCTCACATGTTGGCACTTTTGGGCAAAAAGCCACTTCGCCAGTGGTTGCTTTTGATAGCCTTTTCAAAGTCAATAGGAAGTGAAAAAAAACTGCACCTAAACCCTGTTTTTGTACTTGCTCAAACAAGAGCAAAACTTATGTCAGAGCTTGTGGCGTGCTCCAATTTGCAAAAACATTTAGCCTCAGAAGCCTCTTTTGTTGGGCTTTTATCGCTTTTGGATATTATTTTGGGCGTTCCTATGGGGCTTATACTTGATGAGCTAAATTTGGATAAAACTATACACTTAGCACTAACAAAACACGTCGGCGATATCGGAGAATTACTACAAGTCGTTCTTGCTGTGGAGAGTTTTGATATCAAAAAAGTTTCAGATATCGTCACAAAGCTATCTATAAGCAATGAAACCTTTTCTCAAGTTCTGCAAAGGGGCTATTTAGCGTAGTTTTCGCTTGTCGCCCTCTTTTACTATGTCATCAAAAGCATCCAGATAATCCAAATACGCTATAAGATATTTTCGACTTAACTCCAGATGCTTTTTGAGCGATTGAACATCCACGTATCCCTCATTTTTAATGATTTCTCGCATCAAAACAAGCACTCTAGTTAAAGCAGTTGCTTCGATAAAAAGATTGTGGGCAAGACGCACTACTTTTTTGGATTTGGTTAGATTTTTTAAGGCATCATCGCCCATTTTTCGGTCAATATCTAAATCGTCATAGATATTGTAAGGGGCATCCGGCGATAAACCACCATCTTTTAAAATGGCAAAAATCTGTGTTTGTACATGTTCTTCGATATTGCCAAGCTCAACAGAGGCGTTTTTGTAGACGCCATTATCCAAACTCAAAACGCCTTTTTCACAAAGCGATTGTAAAACATCCTCGATAAGTGCATGGCTTGCCCATTTTGTTTTAAGAGCAAGGGAGTTTGGGGATAAAAGAGCATATTTGTTTTTTGCATATATTGCCAAAATACTCTTTTGTAGCTCATCTTTTGAAAAAAGAGGATAAACAACAAGAGCTTTTTCGTCCAAAAAAACATCTTCAAGAGTTCTCGCAATGGCTATTGCCTCGTCATGATTGAGTCGGAAACGCTGGTTAGAAGATATGATGCCAAAGCCTCTTTTGTGCATAAAAACTAGGAGTCTAAAAGCGTTTTTAAAATCCCTATCTTTTAGGTAGTGCAAAAGTTCCAGCTTTACTCTTTTTTTAATAGGGTCATCTATGGGAATTAAAATGCGTCCGCCACCTGCTATGCGACCTGATTTGGAGATGATAAACGGCTCATCGTAGGTCAAAAAAAGTTTTTTGTTAAATTGAAGTTTTACAAAGCCATTTTTGATATCTTCTTCGCTCTCAAGCCCCAAAATCTTAGCTTCACACTGTTTAGTTCCTACGTAAAGAATGACATTGGAGTTGTGTTTTAGTGATTGACCTTCAATCGTTTCTATCCATGCATCTACACATTCAAAACCTCTCAAAAAACCTTTTTTGCTTAGTAGCGCGCCTTTTTCTAAAAGCTCTTTGGAGTTGCCTTGAAGGTTGATGGCGACACGTTGCGAAGTGGTCGCTAAAGCTGTATCTAGGTCATGCACTTGAAGGTTTCGTACCGTAAATTCTCTTTCGTACTCTGGTGCAAAGATTTTATCGCCTACGCTTAGTTGTCCATCTAGTATCGTGCCAGTTACAATGGCTCCAGCGCCTGCGAGTGAAAATGACCTATCTACATAGTAGCGAAAAAGCTTGTCGTTTTTTCTCTCTTTTGGCTCTAGTGAAAAGAGTGTTTTTTTAAGATTGTTTATACTGTTTTGGTCGAAAATAGTTACTGGAACAGTGGCTTTTATATTTAGGTATGGGAGTTTTTCAACATACTCTTTTATCTCTTTCTCTCTTGTTTGAATTGTTTCAATATCCGCAAGGTCGCATTTTGTAAGTGCAACAACAAGGGAGCCTACATGTAGGAGATTTAAGATGTGTAAGTGTTCTTTTGTTTGGGGCATTATGCCCTCATTTGCATCTACGACTAGTAGTGCAGCATCAAATCCAAAGGCTCCTGCTATCATATTTTTAACGAGTTTTTCGTGCCCTGGAACATCTATAAAAGCGATGTTTTTTGATTCACTTGCAAGATTTGAAAAGCTAAGATTTATCGTGATGCCTCTTTTTTTCTCCTCTTCTAGTGTGTCGCCCTCAAATCCAGTGAGAGCTTTAATAAGGGCGGTTTTGCCGTGGTCAATATGTCCAGAAGTTCCTACGATAACATGTTTCATTCAAACTCTTTTGCAATAATTTTGATTGTTTTTCCTAAATCTTCATCAAACTCTGGCAAAATACTTCTAAAATCTAGCAAAAATTTATCATTTTCTATGCGACCTATAATGCCATGTTTTCTAAATTGACGCTCCAAATTGACAGCTTTGCCCTTTACATGTAGGGCTATTGTTGCGAAGGTGCGGTTTGGCAAAGTTCCGCCTCCCATGTAGGTCTGGCTATGGACAACATCGCATATATTTTCGCCCACAAAACTTCTTACATGTAAGGCTCTTTGCTCCAATTTTTCAACGCTTTGATGCAACATCCATAAAGTTGGAATAAGCTCATACTCCTCTTGCAAATAAGCCTTTATGCTCTCTTCTAAAAGTGCGAGTGTGATTTTATCGACTCTAAGCATTCTTAAAAGTTGGTTTTTCTTAAGTCTAGCGATAAGCTCTTTTTTACCAGCGATTATGCCAGCTTGAACACTTCCAAAAAGTTTGTCACCACTAAAGCTTATCAAAGATGGGTCGCAAGAGAGTATCTGCTCTAAAGATGGCTCTTTGTTTCCTAGATTGTACGGAAGTTCGCCCACGTAGCCACTTCCCACATCAAAATAATCAATCAACCCATATGCCTTTGCAAGTGTTTGAATCTGCTTAAAATCCACGCTTTCACTAAAGCCTTCGATGGAAAAGTTGGACTGATGAACTTTCATAAGCATGGCAGTTTTTGGGCTTATCGCCTCTTTGTAGTCACTAAGTTTGGTTTTATTGGTAGCTCCCACCTCTTGCAGTTTTGCTCCACTTTGTTTCATCACTTCAGGGATGCGAAAACTTCCGCCGATTTCGACTAACTCTCCTCGTGAAACAACAACTTCTTTGCGTTTTGCAAAAGTATTTAAAATCAAAAATACTGCCGAAGCGTTGTTGTTTACCACTAAAACATCCTCTACATGTAAGAGTTGTTTTAGATGGTTGCTTACATGTTCATATCGCTCGCCTCTTTTTCCTTTATCAAGGTCATACTCAAGATTTGAGTAGTTGCATATAACTTTACTAGCTCGCTGTAAAAGAGTTTTAGAGACAAGACTGCGTCCCATGTTGGTATGCAAGATAACTCCAGTGGCATTTATCAAAGGTTTTAAAGATGGCTCAAGCACGTTTTCGTAGGCTTTTTTTATCTCTTGTGCTATTGAAGACTCATCAACATCGCAGACTTTGCCTGAAAGCACATCTTCTCGCAATATCTCTATCTTCTGTTTGGCTATCTTTGTGAGAAGTTTTTTGCAAAGCCCATCAAGAAGTGAATGATTGATGATTTTGTCTATTTTGGGTATTTTTTTGAGTATATTTTGCATAGTTACTCCGGAGAAGGTAGGCGGTTTTCATTGAAAAGGTATTTGCCATTTTGGATTTTTGTGAGTATTTCAAGGTCTATAAGTTGTTTAAATACTTTGATAACAGTTGGTTTGCTTATATCGATTCTCGCCATAATGTCACTATAAGAGCAGTTGAGCATATTTTCATCGTCAAGATTTTTGATGATAAAACGTATAAGCTCAATCTGTTTGCTATCAGTTACTGCGGAGATGGTTTTGATGATGCGGTAGAATTTTTCTATCTCTTTTTGCTGTGCCTTTGGAAGTAAAATATCATGCAAAGCATTTAGCAAATCTTTGATATTTACAGGCTTGACGATGTAGTCTTGCACTTTGAGTTTTATCGCATCTAAAAGATACTCTGTGTCGGTATGTGCAGTCATAAGTATCGTTGGTATGTTTATCTTGTACTCATTTTTCAATAGCCTGATAAACTCAATACCGTTTTCATTTTTAAGCAAAATATCCGAAACAATAACGTCAATATGGTGTTTTTTGATAGCCTCTAAAGCCAGTTCTATCGATTCTACGGCGTATATATTTTTTACAAAATCTTCCAAAACGGTTTTGGTATGTTTGAGCAACTCTGGCTCGTCCTCAATGTATAAAATGCTAAATTGATTTAGGATATCTAGGTTTCGTTGTTTCTTTGTCATCTCTCTTTTCTCTCTTTGATTGGGATGGATATCGTAAATGAGGCACATTGATAGAGTGTCTCATCTTCCATGTTGTGTTTTATGTTTTTGCAGTATATCTTACCGTGCATATGTTTTTCAATAATCTGTTTTGACATGTAAAGCCCGATTCCAGTTCCTATGCTTTGGTGTTTGGTTGTAAAATATGGGTCGAAAATTTTAGACAACAACGCAGGTTCAACTCCGCCTCCGTTGTCGATAACCGTTATAAGAACACGGCTTTTGCTAAGTTTTGTGGTAATCCATATCTTTTTATTTTTAAGCTCAGTTTTTGTGCTAAGTGCATCTTTGGAGTTATTTATAAGGTTTAAAATAACATGAATAAGCTCGTTTTTAAACCCGTAAATAATAGTATCTTGTGGAACAAAAGAGTGAAGTAAGATATCGTTTTTTTCAAGTTGGTACTTGGATAGGTCGGTTGCTTTTTCGATAACTTTTAAGATTGAAAATTGATTTTTTGTCTTATTTGGGTTGAAAAAATTTCTAAAATCATCAAGTGTATCTGACATATTTTGTGCCAAAAGCATAGCATCGTCCACATTTTTTTCAATCAACTCTTTAGTTAGTTTACCTGCTAGAAATTTGGTTTGAAAACTCTGAACAATCATACTTAAAGTACCTAATGGTTGTCGCCATTGATGCGCAATGTTTTGCAACATCTCTCCTAAGCTTGCAAGTCTTGCTTGTTGGAACATGATGTTGTCTTTTTTGCGACTATTTTCAACCTCTTTTTTTATCCGTTTTTCCAAAGATGTGTTAAGCAAAGTTAGCTCTATTGTTTTTTCTTCAACCTTATGCTCTAGCGAGTCGTGTAGTTCTCTAAAGTGATTTATAAGAAGAAGAGAGATTACGATACTTAGAAAAAAGACGAGGCTAATAAGTAAAACCAACATGTAAATACTGGTTCTAAACAAGGCGTCATTTGCCTCTTTTTGCGAGATAGCCATCTTTAAGTGTGTGTTAATCAGACTTGCAAAATAGATATTTATAGAGTTTATTTCAAGTGTTACGTTTTCGATATGTTTGTCTGTGTTGATTGTTTTGCCTTGCTTTAGAAGCTCTACAATCATCAAAATCTCTTCATCAATTCTCTGCATTTTGTTTTTGATTTTGTCCGCTATGCTTTTTTGAAAAAGATTTTGTTTTGGTGGAGCATCAACAAACAAAAAGAAGCTAAGCCATTGGTTTGCAAATTTTGGTAGCGTGTCGATAGGCTCCATTGAGGTATTGATATAATTTTTCCACTGTTTTTGGATGATTTGCCGAGCCAATTCGATGACCTCTAGTGCATCTTCTTCGCTGATTTGGCTTTTTCGCAAGTCAAAAAGTGTCTCATTTATATTTACATGGTAGATATCTCGTATCTCTTCAAGCTCTACTTGAGGCTGGGTGTGTTTTTTGAAAAGGGTCTCATAGTCATATTTTATGGCAAAGATGGAGATGAACATCAAAAAACCTATTGTTATCATGCCTCCAGCGATAATTGCTATGAGTATTTTTGTTTTGCTGTTGAAATTTATTTTATTTAGTGTTTTATTTAAAAAATTATAAAAGGTCATCTTATTTGACCTCTTTTTTTATTATGGAAAATGTGCCGTTTTCGTAAATTGAAAGATATGTTGTGTTAAGTAGCTGAGAATTTTTATATTGTATATTTACCGATGCTAGAGTCTCTTTGTTTAAGGTTTTAAGGCTATTTAAAAAGTTTTCCCTTGTTAGTGAGTGTTTTGTTTTTTCTAGTGCTAATACCACTGTTTTTGTCGCCAAAAAAGACTCAAATGAGGCTAGTGTTGGTTTGTGCTCAGGGTAGTATTTTTGTAGCAACCATAGGTACTCTTTAACTTCATCAAGGGAGGTGTCGCTGTAGGAGGGAACGGTTTGAGAAAAGATGATATTTTTTCCATCACCTTTTAGCTCACTCATCAAGGCATCTGCATTTACAAAAGATATGGGACAAAACAAAACATCTTTTAATATGTTTTTTCTAGCTTTGTCAATGAAATGAGCCGTTGGTTTGTATGCTCCAACTAGTATAATCGCATCAGGGCGAGCTAGTTCTAGCTCGTATAGGGCTTGTTTTATTGAAAGAGTATTGCGCTTGTAGGTTCCTTCTGCGTAAATGTGCATGTTGCGTTTTTTCATAGCCTCATCAAGTGCTATGTAACCCTCCTCGCCATAGTCGTCATTTTGATAAAAGATAGCGATATTTTTAACTCCCTTTTGTTTAACTAGATAATCAACAATATTTTCTATCTCTTGCTTGTAAGACGCTCTAAAGTTAACAATGTTTGGCAAATTGTCATTTCTTAAAAAAGACGCACCCGTATAAGGTGCGATAAAAGGGATGTTTGTTTTTGCGATAAGCGGAAGAATTCTTTTTACTGTGGGCGTGCCAACAAAACCAAAAAAGGCAAACACGTCCTCTTTGAGAAGCATTTTAGTATTTGCGATGGTATTTTCTGGCTCGTATCTGTCGTCATAGTAGATAAAATCTATTTTTTTATTTGCAATTCCGCCTTTTGTGTCATTGATGTGCTGAAAATATGTGTTTGCTCCGATGGCAACTTCTTGACCTAGGTCTTGATTTATACTACTTAGTGGCAAAGATGCACCTAGTTTTATGGTTTGATGTGAGTGGTTTTTGGACGCTATCACAAAAAAAGCAACAACCAAAGCAAGTATTATAAAAGATATAATAAAAGTTATTTTTAGAAAAGGAGCTTTTACCAAAACAGACAATCCTTAGCTTTTTTATCTTCATAAACGTAATTTTATGCATTATACAATAAAACAAGTAAGCCTTGCATATACAATAAATAGTTGCATTAGAGGCTATTTTTTGGTTAAGTTCGTTTTAATATAAATCAATTTACAATGCTGGTAAGCAATCGTTTACCTTTTACGCAATAGGCTCTAAAAATGCAAAAAGAATATATGTTTTACACGCAAAGTCCTTTGGAGTTTCCACTGGATGACTCTATTGAAGTTGTTGATTCACTAAATGCTCCGGATGCTACATTTATAGTCTCAAATGTTAAAACCACTTCGAGCGTTTTGTATGCTCCAGAGATAAACTTCTATCTTGAAAACTCACAAGACTCTCTCTCAAAAAAGATACATGCAGTTAAAGCCTTGTATGACGTTCGAGCTACAATTTTTGATGGCGAACAAGATATGGATTTTGAACAAGAGGTTGGAGATAAGTTACTTATAGTAACAGACGAAGCGTGCGAGGAGCTTAAAAAAGAGTTTAGCGATGATGGCTTAGTGTGCATCGTGCTGAGCCCTAGCATGATAAAAGATGTTGAAGGACATATCGGAGGCTTACATGTAAGTCTTATTAAAAACGATGAGCATTATGACGTTGAAACTGACCAGATATTGTGGTGGAATGCCCCTTTGTTTGCCACAAAGCAAAGCGGTGTATATGACCCAGCTGTATTGGGGCTTGACAAGGCGATCGGAAAAGTCAAAAACTCTAAAGGTGTATACCGTTACAAAAACTTTATAAGCTATGACCCTTTTATATGTCAATACCACGAAAGACGTCATGAGATATGTGGAAAATGTGCCGAGGTCTGTCCAACTGTGGCGATTTTAAAAAATGATGAAAAAAGACAACTAGTTTTTTCACATATAGACTGTCACGGTTGCGGTGGTTGCATAAGCATTTGCCCTAGTGGCGCACTTGATTATACGCAGATGCCTAGAGCTGTATTTAGCAAGATAACACCTTTTTATAAAAACAAAGTTGCACTCATAATTCCTCAAAAGATGGATATAGAATCTTTACATGTACAACTCCTAGAAGATGTATTGCCTTTGGCGATAGAGGGCGAGAAATACCTTCACGAAGCACACTTGATGAACTTGTTGCAAACTAGTGGTAAAAGCGTTATTTTTTATAGTGACTTTATATCTAAAGGTACAGGCGATGCTATTCGCATCATCAATGAAATTTTTGAGAGAAAATACCACAAAAAGGCTATTTTTGTCTGTAAAGATGTTGCTGAATTAGAAGATGCCTTGACAAAAGCAGAGAGCTTTGCTGAGTGTTTGTACGGCATCAACGAAGATGGATTGAAAAAGCGAGAGATTTTTTCAGCAAGGCTAGCACATTTGGTTGGCAACGAAGATTTGGGAGTCATAAAGACGGGCGAGCATATACATTATGGTGATATCGTTATAAACGATGCTACATGTACACTTTGCTTGAGTTGTGTCGGTGCTTGTAATGTAAGAGCGCTGACCGCACATCCCGAAGATAACTCTTTGCGTTTCAATGCTTCTATCTGTACAAACTGTGGATATTGTGAAGTTACATGTCCAGAGAAAGATTGTCTAAAAGTTATAAAAGATGAAATCCACTTGAAGCCTAGTTGGTTTTCGCAACGCATTATGGCAAAAGATACACTATTTACATGTGTAGAGTGTGGCAAACCTTTTGCAACAACCAAGGCTATCGAGAAGATATCTCAGCAAATGGGATCTATTTTTGGAAATGATGAGGTTAAAAAACGCACGCTTTATTGTTGTGCGGATTGTAAGCCTAAAGTGATGTTTAAAGCGCATATGGAAAAAAATTAGAAGTAAAAAGTGTGGAGAGTCTCTTTTTAGAGACTCTTTTTATTTATCCAAAGATATGCAAAAAACGCATATCTTTTTAAGCAAAGATTTACAAATATGCATTTTTTGCATAATAATAGAGTGGGTTAAATGAGTCAAATTAGATATCTTTTTGTTAGCGATCCTGAAATAGGTGCTCCTATTGAAAATGGCGAGGGCATTATGGTGCTTGACCCAGAGGGTGCCAACTACGCAGATGCACTTATTTCAAACGAGATACATCAAAGCCTCGTTTTTGCCCCAGAGGTTAATTGGTACGTAAAACATACAAAAGCACAGCCAAAAGAGCAAAAAGAGGTGCTTAAAAAACTCTACGAGATGCGTTTTATTCGCCACAAATACTCTCCAAAAGAGAGCCACAATCTTGTTATTGGGCGTAGCGTTATGGTTATTGGCGATGGCGAAGAGGTTTTTGCGTTTGTTCAAAAAGCAGAACAACTTTTTGATGTTGTGCATATTTTGCCATCAAAACTTATTTCTCTTGAGGGAGGGTTTGGTTCCTTTAAAGCTAGATTTATGAAGATAACCGAAGATGAAGAAAAAGCTGAAGAGATAGAGACAGAGTGCGTGTGTGCTCAGCTATTGATGTTTGATTTTGCTAGTGAAAAATGCAAACAAAGAGGAGTTGAATGCGTTAAAGAGCCTATGGATAGGGATGCTTTACTTATGCGTATTCGCAATCGCATCGGACATTATGAGTATAAAAATGTGATTTTATATGAGAGTGAGCTATGTTCATATCATCACAGTGAAGGCTCAAATTGTAGTGTTTGTGTGGATATCTGCCCAAGTTCTGGTATTTTAAAAGATGATGCGACCAAAGAGCTACTTTTTTCTCCGCTTGATTGTATTTCGTGTGGCAAATGCGTGGGAGTTTGTCCAAAGGGCGCACTTGATTTTGCCCCTTTTTCGCAAAAAGCATTTGCAGAAGTGGCGAAAGTGTGCAAAGATAGAAAAACTCTTATTGTTGCTGAGGCTGAGCTAAATAAGCTAGACGGGATTGAGATTCCAGATGGATATATCCCGCTTGTGGTGGAAACGGAGCATTTTATCTCTTATCCGCATCTTCAAGTTATTTTAGAGCAAGGTGGACAAAATATCCTTTTTTATGCCCCGCAGACCACAAAAACTTTTTCTAGCTCGGTTGATGTCTACCAAAACAAAGAGAAACTACAAGCCTTTTTGACCTCTACATGTAAAGATATACAGACAAATTTAAATGAGAAACAAGGATAGATTATGGATAAAGGTATCGATCAAGCTCGTGCTGTTTTTTATGATTTTTTTGCGGGATTGTTTTTGGGCGACCTTTTAAGGGGAAGAAAGGAGCTTATAAAAACACAACTTGATAGCTTGGGCACAGCACCGTTGGATGAAGATGTGGAAAAAAGTTTTGCTATTTTGAATTTTGAGATAAAAGCTGATGGCGGTTTTGAAAAACTTGTTGATGAGTTTGACAATCTTTTTTGTATTCCAGCAACCGGCGATGTGGTATTGCCTTATATTTCACATTTTAAGCAAGGCTGCTTGAACGGCGATATTTTGGTGGATATTAGGCAGACGATTAAAGAGCTTCCAATTCGTGCTAATGGTGATATTTTCAAAGAGACTGAAGACAATTTTGGTTTTTTATTTTTGGTTATGCGTTATTGCATTGAAGAGAAAAAATTTCAATCTATTGAAAAAGAGATTTTCAAACTATATATTTTGCCTTTTGTAAAACAGTTTATTGACGAGATTGACTCAAATCCAAAAGCAAATCTTTACAAAGATATAGCAGTTATTTTAGATAGTTTTATTGATTTTGAACAAGGGTATATTAAATAAGAATTAAAATCTATGAAAGGAGGTAAACCATGGAGACGAAAGAGAGTTCAAGAAGACGCTTCTTGGTCAATGCTGGTAAAACGACTGTGGTTGCAGCAGCTACTGGCATAGTGGCATCTAGTGCTTTGGCGGCTGGAACAAAACCAGTTGGACAGACTGTTAAGGGCAAATCAAAAAAAGTGGAGATTTTGTATCAAAAAACTGCCACTTGGGAAAACTATTATAAACGGGCGTTTTAAGACATTGGTCAGGGCAATTTTGCCTCAGATAATGTGATACAAATGCCAAAAGAGCACCAAGGGTGTGAGGGCTTTTCGCCGAGAAAAACTCAGCGTTAGCGTAGCATGAGAAGCTTTGCTTTGAATGCGTGTCAAGATTTAAAATGAAGAAAGGAAAAATATGAGCGAAGCATTGAATGCTCGTGGTCTTAATAGAAGAAAATTTCTAAAAATGACTGCGATCGCTGGTGTAGCTGGTGCCACCAGTGCACTGGGTGCAGATGAATCAAAGGTGCTCAGACCTGCAAATGCGCAGGAGCTAAAAGAGAAATACCCAAATTCTAAAAAAGTACGAACGATTTGTACCTATTGTTCTGTTGGATGTGGTATTGAAGCAGAGGTTGTAAATGGTGTTTGGGTTCGACAAGAACCAGCAACAGACCATCCTATTAGTTTGGGAGGACATTGTTGTAAGGGTGCCGATATGATTGACCGTGTCCGTGGAGAGAAGCGTCTTCGCTATCCAATGGAGCGAGTAAATGGTGAATGGAAACGCATCAGTTGGGATGACGCCTTCACTAAAATCGGCAATAAAATGAAAACACTTCGCGAGAAGTACGGACCTGATAGCATGATGTTCTTAGGATCATCAAAAGTTTCTGGAGAACAGTCTTATTATATCCGCAAATTTGCGGCAATGTTTGGAACAAACAATATAGACACAATCGCTCGAATCTGACATGCCCCTACAGTCGCCGGTGTGGCGAATACATTAGGTTATGGTGGCATGACAAATCACTTAGGTGATATTCAAAATTCTAAGTGCATTTTTATTATCGGAGCTAACCCAGCGGTTGCTCATCCAGTTGGTATGGTGCATATCTTACGTGCTAAAGAGCTTGGCGCTAAGATAATTGTGGTTGATCCATATTTTAGTCGAACTGCTTCAAAGGCAGATATGTTTGCTAGAATCCGCCCTGGTACAGATATAGCGTTTATGTACGGTATGATTCGACATATTATTAAAAACGACCTTTACGATAAAGAATATGTCAAAAATCGTGTTTATGGTTTTGAAGAGACTGCCAAAGAAGCAGAACAATATACTCCAGAAGTTGTTGAAAACATTACCGGCGTTCCAGCCAATCAACTTATTGAAATTACCAATATGATGGCACGTGCAAAACCTGCAACACTCATCTACAATCAAGGCTTAACACAACACTCTGTAGGTACGGGAAATACACGTCAGACTGTTATTCTCCAACTTTTACTTGGTAACATTGGAAAACCAGGTGGCGGATGTAATATTCTTCGAGGTCACGATAACGTTCAAGGTGCGAGCGATATGTCAAACCTTGCACACAGCTTACCTGGCTATTATGGTTTGGCTGAGGGTGCTTGGAAATATTTCTGCTCAAACTGGAAAGTAGATTATGCATGGATGCAATCACGCTTTAAATCCCCAGATCTGCTTCACAAAAACGGTTTTAGTGTTGCGACATGGCGTTTTGGCGTTTTGGAAGAGCAAAATGCAAAAAACAATGCCGGAACGATGATTCGAGGTATGATGAATATCGGTAGCGGACTTTCGTCTATCTCTTTGACTGATACGACAAAAAAAGCGATGGAAAAATTGGAGCTTTGTGTTATTGTTGACCCTTATTTTAACGATATGGGTGCGATTGCTGATATGAAAAATAACCTTTTCATGCTCCCAGCGGCCAGCCAAATCGAAACCAGTGGTACCGTAACGGCAACCAACCGTGGAACACAATGGCGAAATAAAGTAGTTGAGCCTATGTACGAGTGCAAAACTGACCATGAGATTCTTTTCCAGTTGGCAAAAAAACTTGGATATTACGATGAGCTTGTTCGAGCAATGGGCGACGGAAAAGGTGGCTTTACGTGGCCAGAAGATGCGACACGTGAGTACACACAGGCTATCAGAAGTATAGGTTTGCAGGGTATTACGCCAGAGCGTCTTAAGGCACAAAGCGAAAATTGGCATATGTTTGATCCAAAAACTTTAAAAGGAAGCGGACCATTTAAGAATGAGTTTTATAGTCTTCCTTGGCCATGCTGGAGTGAAAAACATCCTGGAACTCCTGTAATGTATGATGATAGTATTCCTGTTTCGCAAGGTGGTATGGGCTTTAGAGTTCGTTGGACGCCTAAAACTCCAGATGGCACAAGTTTGCTCTCTGAGGTTGAACTTAAAGGAACCAAAAGTGGTGCAAAGGGTCATGACCATATAACTGCCGCAAATGTCGAAGAGATTACGGGTATTAAATTGAGCGACGAAGAGAAAGAGAAAGTCAAAGGCAAATCGTGGTCAACTGATACTAGCAACATCCTTGTTGAAAAAGCAATGCAGGCAGGATTGTGTCCGTATGGCAATGGAAAAGCTAGAACTGTTGTGTGGGAATGGGTCGATAAAGTTCCGAAACATCGTGAGCCATTACACTCTCCACGTCCTGATTTGATTGCTCAATATCCAACTTATAAAGACAAGGATAATCATTACCGAGCTAACATCAAGTATGAGAGCCGTCAAAACGAAAAAGTATGGGCGAAAGAGTACCCAATGCAACTTCTAACTGGTCGTTATGTTGAGCATTTGGGGACTGGAACGGAAAGTAGGTCATCGATTTATCTTGCAGAGCTAGCACCTGAGCCATTGCTCGATATCCATCCAGATAAAGGACATGATTTAGGCTTAAGGGATGGCGACATGGTATGGATTTATGGAACAACAGGTCTTCGTATTAAAGTAAAATGTAAGTTTAGTACACGTGTTGCATATGATACTGCTTCTATGCCGTACACTTACTCAGGTATTTATCAAGGAGAGTCTATTTTGGGTCGATACCCAAAAGGCTTGGCGCCATATGCTGTTGGAGAGGGATCTAATACCATTATCAGCTACGGCTTTGATATTGTAACCACTACGCCAGAGACTAAATGTACGCTCTGCCGTATTGAGAAAGCGTAAGGGGGCGGACAATGACACCAAATACAAGTATGAGATTTTACTGTGACGAGAGTAGATGTATTGATTGCCACGGCTGCGAAGTGGCTTGCAAAGAGGCACATCATCTTCCAGTGGGCGTTAATCGCCGACGAGTGATTACTCTTAATGAGGGAGTGATAGGACAAGAGAGTTATCTCTCTATCGCATGTCAGCACTGTTCAGACGCTCCATGTGAGCAAGTTTGCCCAGTTGATTGTTTTTATATCAGAGCTGATGGCATCGTGCTTCACGATAAAGACAAATGTATAGGCTGTGGTTACTGCTTGTATGCGTGTCCATTTGGGGCACCGCAGTTTCCACGACAAGGAGTTTTTGGCTCCAAAGGCGCAATGGATAAATGTACATATTGTGCAGGTGGTCCAGAGGATACACATAGCGAGAAAGAGTATCAACTCTATGGTCAAAACCGTATTGCAGAGGGAAAAGTTCCAGCATGTGCGGCAATGTGTTCAACTAAAGCTTTGCTTGCTGGCGATGCCACATCCGTTTCAAAAATTATCACTGAGCGCGTTCTAAGACGTGGAAGTGGTCGTGGTGCAAGTGAATCGGCAATGTGGAATGCGGCTTACAAATAAACAAAAAGAGTAAGCTATGAAAAAAATAGTAATCCTATCGCTAGTCTTTGGACTGGCGATGGTTGGTGCATTTGCTGCGGATAGCCAGATTTGGGGTGAGATGCGGATTCCAAATATTTTGTCATATGGACAAGAGCAGTCTTTAAAATTAGGTGCTCTTTTTACTATGTTACAAAATCACTATTTTGGAAAGATATTTTTGGCGATTCTTGTTTTAGTGCCACTTGTGTTTTTTGTGCATTACAAGGTTATTGGTCCAAAAGTATTTTCTCATGAAGGAAAGAAGGTTTATGCATTTGATATGTTCAATAGAGTTGTTCATCAAATAGCAGCCATCTCTTTTATCGTGATAGTTCCAACAGGCTTTGTGATTGTTTTTGGTGACTTCTTCGGTGGCGGAACATTTGTAAGACTATGTAAAAACCTACATGGCATCTTTACTATCCCTTTTGCTATCGTTGTTATCCCAATGTTTGTTATGTGGGTCAAAGATATGTTCCTTCACTGGGATGATATTAAATGGCTGATGATAGTAGGTGGATACCTTTCAAAAGTGAAAAACCCTGTTCCTGCTGGCAAGTTTAATGCTGGTCAAAAGACATGGTATTGGTTAGCAACTCTTGGAGGAGTATTGATGATTGTTACAGGCGCTATGATGTATTTCCTTGATTTTAAAATCGAAATGCTAAATAACATCACAGGACTTTCTCAAATAGACCTTCTTAGAGTCTCAGCAATACTACATAACGTAGTTGGATTTGCTGTTGTAGCACTCTTTTTTGTGCATATCTATATGTCGATATTTGCCATCAAAGGTGCTATTCATAGTATTTTAACAGGCTACAAAGAAGAAGAAGAGGTTAAAATCCTCCATAGCTCTTGGTATAGAAAACTAAAAGAGCAAGGTAAAGTGTAAATCTTTACATGTAAGGATTTATGTAGTTAAGGAGTTATTAAAGGCTCCTTAACTACAATCCGCATAACGCAACTACTCTCAAAGCAATATGCTTAATTTGCATATTTAAGTTAAATTTAAGTTTTAATACTACTTCAAATACCCAATTTCCAGCTAAGCTTAACTATGATAAATTTTCTAACATATTGGTAAACAATGTTTTACTATACGAATAAAAACCCTAGAGATAAGCCTTTAAACTTCTTGTTTTGGGCATATTCTCTTATGGTATACGAAGATTGACTCTATTTTAAGTCTAGCAAGAAAAGGAATTGTGTGATAAATAAAGAATCTGTAAATCAAGCAAGGTCTCTATACTATGGATTTTTGAGCAAGATGTTTGTTTTTTCCACACGTGCAGATAGATTTAGCGGTGTCGTAGATGCTCTTGATGTGATGATAGAATATCCTTTGGATGAAAACTCTGGCGAAGCACTAAAAGAGATAAAACAGTATATTCTTGAGCTTGGCGAAGAGGTGCTTATTCAAGAGTATGACGATATTTTTCATAATCCGTCCTTTCCTGTTGTTAGGACTTCCGCATCCTACTACGATGAAGGTGTGGAGAGTGGTAAAAAACGTGTTGAAGTCAAAAACTTTTTAGGCAAAACACACATCCGAAGAGATGAGCAGAATTTTAAAGAAAACGAAGATTCTATCGGATTTATCTTTACCTTTATGCACGAGATTGTTGAGCTTATTATTGATGGACAAAAAGAGTATGAAAATCTTCAACACTGTATGTTTGCCGAAATCATAAATCCATTTATTGACGAATTTGTTATCAACGTATATGAACACAAAATGTCAAAAATTTACAAATCAGTTGCCGTTGTTTTAAATGCATTTATAACATTTGAACGCCTCTATTTTGAAGTAACAAAACCACCTCTAAAGGCAAAAAAAAGAGTTCAAAAACCTGTAGAGCCAATATCTCCTGCTGAGGCTAGAAGAAGAGCAGAAAACAAAGCCAAAAAGATGGCGGGCAAAGAGTTGGATGTTGTGGAGCGTAAAGCAAGATAATCTTTAAATTTATGATAGAGATTACCAAAGGGAAAGCTATTTTCTTTGGCAATCTCTTGGGATAAGAGGTTAATTTATGCAAGGAGGTGCTAGATGAACGAAAGCAGACGTGGCTTTGTTAAAAAAGCTGCAATCGCTGGTGTTGCCGTTACAGCCGTAGGTGTTGTCGGTGCTCAAGCGGGTGCTAAAGGTTCAAAAAGTTCCAATGGCGTTGTTATAGGAAAATCGAAGAAAAAAGAGATTAACTATAAGAAAACTCAAGCGTGGGAAGACTTTTATAAGTCTGCCATGTAAGAAAAAAGGAGGCGTAGTAAATGGAAAACTCTACAACACGTGCTCTAACGA
Source organism: Sulfurospirillaceae bacterium (assembly GCA_028692875.1). Lineage (GTDB taxonomy): Bacteria > Campylobacterota > Campylobacteria > Campylobacterales > Sulfurospirillaceae > JAQUWL01. The sequence continues at coordinate 19,570 of JAQUWL010000015.1, read as the reverse complement.
CTAGTATAGGTCGAAGATCATTTCTTAAGATGGCAGCCGTTGCTGGTGCGTTTGGCGCAACATCGGGTTTTGCTAGTGGAAATGTAACTAGAGCTGCAACAGAAGAAGAGGTTAAAAACCCATTTCCTGGAAGTAAGAAAGTCAAAACAATTTGTACTTCTTGCTCAGTAGGATGTGGCGTTATCGCAGAAGTTCAAAATGGAGTATGGGTTCGTCAAGAAGTTGCTCAAGACCACCCAATAAGCCTTGGCGGACACTGCTGTAAGGGTGCGGACATGATAGACATGGTTCGCTCAGAAGTAAGATTAAAATATCCAATGGTCAAAGAAAATGGTCAATGGAAACGTTTAAGTTGGGATGAAGCGCTTAATCGTATCGCTACAAAATTGGCGGATTTGAAGAAAAAAGACGGTCCTGACTCAGTTCAATTTTTAGGTTCGGCTAAGATGAGTAATGAGCAAGCGTACTATTTTAGAAAGTTTGCTGCATTTTTCGGTACGAACAATACAGACCATCAAGCGAGAATCTGACACTCTTCCACAGTCGCCGGTGTGGCGAATACATTTGGATACGGTGCTATGACAAACTCCCTTGGAGATATGCAAAAGTCAAAAGCTATCATTATTTTTGGATCAAACCCTGCGGTAAATCACCCAGTTGGTTTCCAACATTTATTGAAGGCAAAAGAGAGAAATAACACACAAATCATCGTTATTGACCCTCGCTTTACGAAAACAGCTGCTAAAGCAGATATATATGCTCAAATCCGCCCTGGTACGGACATTCCGTTTATGTACGGCATGCTCAATATCATCTTTGCTAATGGTTGGGAAGATAAAGAGTACATCAACGCACGTATTTTTGGCATGGACAAAATCCGTGAAGAGGCAAAAAAATGGACTCCTGAAGTGGTTGCCGATGTCACAGGCGTTCCTGCCGAAAAACTTATTCAAATTACCAATATCTATGCAAAAAATAGACCAGGCTCACTTATTTGGGCGATGGGTTTAACACAACATAGTATCGGTACATCAAATACTCGTATGGCTCCAATCCTTCAACTTGCTCTTGGAAACATGGGACGAGCAGGTGGTGGTACAAACATTCTAAGAGGTCACGACAACGTACAAGGTGCGACCGATATGGGATGTTTAGCAGACTCACTTCCTGGATATTATGGTTTAGCAGAGGGTTCTTGGAAATACTTCGCAAAACAATGGGGTGTTGATTATGAGTACCTCGTGTCGCAGTTTAAAGATGCATCTTGGATGACAAAAAACGGCTTCTCACTCGCACGTTGGTGGGCCGGTGTTCAAAATGTCAAAAATGATGAAAAAATCGAAAATGCTGGTACACACCTCAAAGCCCTTGTGGTTATGGGAAATGGTATCACTTCTGTTGCACAACAAGCAAAAATCAAAGAGGGCTTAGACAACCTTGACCTTTTAGTTCTTGCTGACCCATTTGTAAACGAAGCTGCGATTTTGACCGATAAAAAAGACAATGTTTTTATCCTTCCAGCAGCAACTCAGTTTGAAACAAGTGGTTATTGTGTTGCAACAAATAGAAGTGCACAATGGAGATACAAAGTTATTGAGCCATTGTACGAGAGCAAGCCTGACCAAGATATCATGTTTGAACTAGCTAAGCGATTAGGATTCTATGAGCAATATACAAAAGCGATGTTGATGGTAGAAACACCTGATGGCAAGCTTGCTATGAAAGATAAAAAAACATTCACATGGCCAGAAGATGCGACAGATGAGATTGCAAGAATCATCAAAACGATTGGTTTGACTGGTTGGACAGCAGAGCGTATCAAAAAACATACTGACAATTGGCATATGTTTGATGAAGTAAGCGGTGCTGGAATGGGACCAATGAAAGGCGAGTACTATGGATTCCCATGGCCTTGCTGGACAAAAACACATGGTGGTAGTCCAAACCTTTATGATACCTCTATCTCTGTTAAAGAGGGCGGTATGGGCTTTAGAAATAACTTTGGTTTAGAAAAAGACGGTGTCAATCTTTTAGCTGAAAAAGGCTCTTTCCCTAAAGGCTCTAAAATCGAAACAGGATACCCTGAGATTACAAAAGCCAATATTGAAGCAGTTCTTGGCATTACGCTTACTGAAGAAGAAAAAGCAGCATGTGGAGCCAACTGGAAAGTTGATAACAGTGGTATTTTAGTTCAAAAAGCACTCGAAGCGGGCGTTTGTCCTTATGGTAACGCGAAAGCTAGAGCGATTGTTTGGAACTTCCCTGACCATATCCCAATGCATCGTGAGCCACTACACTCACCACGTACGGATTTGGCACAAAAATATCCAGCATATCCAGATAAAGCAAATCACTTCCGTGTTATGACGAAGTACATTTCGATTCAAAGTGCGAAAGACTATGCTAAAGAGTTCCCAATCAACATGGTAACAGGACGTTTGGTAACGATGAATGGTGCGGGTATTGAAAACCGTGCATCTAAGTATATCGCTGCATTAACTCCAGAGATGTTCTGTAATGTCCACCCAGATTTGGCACTCAAACATGGTATTAGAAATGGTGATATGATGTGGATACACTCTCCTGAGGGTACAAAAATCAAAGTGAAAGCAAAATACTCATTGACGGTCTTGCCAGATATGGTCTTTATGCCATTCCACTTTGCAGGGCATTTCCAAGGAGCGGATAGAACGGGTAATTTCCCAGCAGGAACAAAGCCTTATGCAAGTGGCGAGAGTGTCAATACTGTTACCAACTATGGTTATGACATCATCACTCAGATTCCTGAAACTAAAGGCGGTTTGTGCCGCATAGAAAAAGCGTAGGGGGAGCAGATGGAATACGCAAGAATGAAATTTTATTGTGATGAGGCAAGATGTATAGAATGCGATGGCTGTTCTATTGCTTGTGCAGAGGCTCACGAATTGCCTGTTGGTATCAGCCGAAGAAAAGTTGTAACGATTAATGAGGGGATTCCCGGTAAAGAGTTTTCAACATCTATCGCATGTATGCACTGTACAGACGCTCCATGTGAGCAAGTTTGCCCAGTTGATTGTTTTTATATCAGAGAAGACGGTATTGTACTTCACGATAAAGACAAATGTATAGGCTGTGGTTACTGCTTGTATGCGTGTCCATTTGGCGCACCACAGTTTCCACGAGATGGTGCTTTTGGTGCTAAGGGTGCTATGGATAAATGTACGATGTGTGCAGGCGGACCATTGGAGACAAACTCAAAAGAAGAGCGACATCTTTATGGTCAAAACCGTATCGCAGAGGGAAAAGTTCCTGTATGTGCGGCAATGTGTGCTACTAAAGCATTGCTTGTAGGTGACGCAGAGTCCATATCCAATATATATAGAGCTCGTGTATCCGCACGTGGTAAGGGTGCAAACTCTCCTTATGGATGGGATAGAGCTTACACCAAATAAACAAAGGAGCGGTGATGAGAAAGTTTTTTTATTTCTTCGTCGCAACTGCTTGTTTGGCTTCCGTAGCATTTGCTGCGGATAGCCAGATTTGGGGTGAGATGCGGATTCCAAATATTTTGTCATATGGACAAGAGCAGTCTTTAAAATTAGGTGCTCTTTTTACTATGTTACAAAATCACTATTTTGGAAAGATATTTTTGGCGATTCTTGTTTTAGTGCCACTTGTGTTTTTTGTGCATTACAAGGTTATTGGTCCAAAAGTATTTTCTCATGAAGGAAAGAAGGTTTATGCATTTGATATGTTCAATAGAGTTGTTCATCAAATAGCAGCCATCTCTTTTATCGTGATAGTTCCAACAGGCTTTGTGATTGTTTTTGGTGACTTCTTCGGTGGCGGAACATTTGTAAGACTATGTAAAAACCTACATGGCATCTTTACTATCCCTTTTGCTATCGTTGTTATCCCAATGTTTGTTATGTGGGTCAAAGATATGTTCCTTCACTGGGATGATATTAAATGGCTGATGATAGTAGGTGGATACCTTTCAAAAGTGAAAAACCCTGTTCCTGCTGGCAAGTTTAATGCTGGTCAAAAGACATGGTATTGGTTAGCAACTCTTGGAGGAGTATTGATGATTGTTACAGGCGCTATGATGTATTTCCTTGATTTTAAAATCGAAATGCTAAATAACATCACAGGACTTTCTCAAATAGACCTTCTTAGAGTCTCAGCAATACTACATAACGTAGTTGGATTTGCTGTTGTAGCACTCTTTTTTGTGCATATCTATATGTCGATATTTGCCATCAAAGGTGCTATTCATAGTATTTTAACAGGCTACAAAGAAGAAGAAGAGGTTAAAATCCTCCATAGCTCTTGGTATAGAAAACTAAAAGAGCAAGGTAAAGTGTAAATCTTTACATGTAAGGAAGCCTTTTTAAGGGGCTTCCTTATTTATTGACGCTAAAATATGCTCAAAAGGCATAGTAAAAGGAAAAAAATGGAGCCGATTTTTCAAACTAAGATTACAAAAATCAAGGGACATGAAGCGTATGAAGTCGATGATACTTTGGTGCGTGAAATCAAGCTAGAGCTTATCGTTAATGGTTCAAAAGTAGGTGCAGTTATGGCAACACCTGTAGATCAAGAAGCATTAGCCGTTGGCTATTTGATGAGCGAAAATATCATAGAGAGTTTTGGCGACATAAGAGAGATGAAGCTTTTAAACGATGGAATGCGTATCGAAATAGAAGCCAAAGTAAATGAGGCAAACATCAAAAAACTCAATGCCGAGGGTGTTGTCATCAGCGGTTGCGGTAAAAGTATAACGGCAAATATCGACCCAGAGGCGATTGAGGCGAAAGTTATCAAAAGTGATTTTACTTTAAGTGCAGAGGTTTTGTGCAAAGAGATGGGGCAATTTTACACCGAGTGCCCACTGTATGAGCAGACAGGATGTGTTCATACGGCAAAACTTTTTACTGACGAGAAGACCTATTTTATCGGCGAAGATATAGCTCAGCACAACACTATCGACAAGGTTGTAGGCAAAGCTCAGATGGCTGGAGTTGATGTAAGCAGAGCCTTTTTGATGGTAAGTGGTCGTCTCTCCTCTGAGATGGTGGCAAAGGCAGTTATGCATCAAATACCGATTTTGGCTTCACGTACCGCTTCAACATGTTTAGGTTTGATGATAGCTGAAAAATTTGGACTTACACTTGTTGGATTTGTGCGAGGCGACAAGATGAATGTATATCGCCATCCAAGGAGAATCAATGTCTGAGATGGAAGATTTAATAAAAAAATATCTAAATGAAAAAGGCAAGCTGGACTGTTCTGATGCTTTTAAAATAGCAACAAAACTCAAATGCACTCCATTGGAAGTCGGCGATTGTGCCAAAGCGATGGATATTCGTATCGATGGTTGCGAGTTAGGGCAGTTTGGTAAACTTGAAGGTGGAGTATTTGACCAAGAGGCACTAAGTCGCATAGAGCCTTTTTTGGATGAGCAAAATCGAGTTACATGTAAAGATGCGAGATCTTGTGCTGGTGGCATTGGTTTGAAAAAAATACGAGGTACTTTAAAAGAGAAAAATATTGACGTAAAGTACTGTGAGCTGGGCTGTTTTAAAGAAAAAAAGCGACCTCGTCTCTACATCAAAACAAAATCATGGATAGAAAACGCCGAAGGTGAGCTTCTTTTTGGAAAGGGAAAAACCGAGATATTGGAGTTTATAGAACAAGAAGGCTCTATCTCAAAAGCATCTGAGAAGATAGGGATGAACTACAAAAAAGCGTGGACACACATCAAAATCTTGCAAAAAAATATCAACGATACGATGGTTGAAACCAAGCAAGGTGGCGGGGAAAATGCCGGAACAACGCTCACTCCTGTTGCCAAAGAGTTTATGGAGAACTATCGCAAACTTCAAGCAGATATCGAAAGTTATGCCAATGAACGCTTTCGTGAATTGTTTCTAAAACCACGAAATAAAAAAGAGTTTAAAGAGTAGATTTTGGTTTACATGTAAGGGAAAATTCGTTTTCCTTTACATGTAAATATGCAAAAATTACATATCTAAAAGGAGCTTTTTATGAAGAAAATCGTTTTACTTAGTGCTATTGCCATCAGTGTTTTATTGGCAAAAGAGCCAGTTACTGTCTTTCATGCGGGAAGTCTTTCGGTGCCATTTGCTGAGATAGAGAAAGTTTTTGAGGAAAAATATCCTCAATTTGATGTGCAACGTGAGCCAAGTGGCAGTGTAGCAGCAGCAAGAAAAGTTACCGATTTAAATCGTCCAGCCGATGTTATTGGAAGTGCGGATTATAAAGTAATAGATACGATGTTAATACCAAAACACGCAAAGTTTAACGCCCAATTTGCAACAAATGAGATGGTTTTGGCGTATACAGATAAATCAAAATTTGCCAAAGAGATAAACTCTCAAAATTGGCCAGATATATTCTTAAAAGATGGCGTTGTCGTAGGTCACTCAAATCCTAACCTAGACCCTTGTGGTTATCGCTCGATGCTAGTAACAATGCTTGCTGAAAAGCACTATAAAAAAGAGGGTTTGTATAATAAAATTTTTGGCTACGGGGATCATTACGAGATAGGCGAAGAGAATGCAAAAAAAGTTATCGTTCGTCCAAAAGAGACCGATTTGTTAGGACTTTTGGAGGCAAATCAGTATGATTATCTTTATATCTACAAATCTGTAGCAGACCAGCATAAACTAAAATACGTCACATTGCCTGAAGAGGTTTCTCTTAAAAGTGCAAAGTTCGATAGTTTTTACAGTACGGTTTCATTTAATATTGACGGCAAAAAACCTGGCGAAGTAGTCAATCAATTAGGAGCTCCAATGGTTTATGGACTTAGTGTGTTTGAAAATGCAAACTCCCCTGTAAGTAAAGATGGTGCTGTAAAATTTGTAAACTTTATTCTTTCGGATGAGGGTCAAGCGATAATGAAGAAAAATGGACAAGATGCACTAAATCCACCTGTTATAACAGGAGATGCTTCTATTTTAGGTAAAAAATGAGTTTTCTCTCTCTTCAAGCCCTTACATGTAAGGTAGGGGCTTTTCATCTTCAAGATATCACTTTTGATGTAGGAGAAGGCGAATACTTTGTTATTTTGGGACATAGTGGGGCTGGAAAAACGGTAATTTTAGAGTCTATCGCAGGGCTTCACAAAGTTGGTGGAAAACTGCTTTATAACAATGAAGACATTACCCATAAAGTTCCAGAAGAGCGCTCTGTCGGTTTTGTTTATCAAGACTTTGCCCTATTTCCAAATCTAAGCGTGAGAGAAAATATCCGTTTCGCTAGTCGCTACAAAACCATCGAAGATGAGGAGTCGTTATTTGAGGATTTGGTGCAATTTTTAGGGCTTGAAAAGCTTTTGGATAGACGAGTTGAGAACCTTTCTGGCGGAGAAAAACAACGTATCGCTATCGCTCGTGCCATCTTTGCTCGACCCAAAATCTTACTGCTTGATGAGCCACTAAGTGCGATAGACCCTACTTTTCGCAATGCCATTATGAAGTTTTTAAAAGATATCCATAGGCATTATGGTTTAACAACCCTACATGTAACGCACAACTTTAGAGAAGCCTCTTATCTTGCTGATAGGATTGCTATCGTGATGGACGGAAAAGTGTGTCAAGTAGGAAGTGCAAACGAGGTGCTTTCTCATCCGACTTCTCTTAATGTTGCAAAATTTTTAGGCTTTAAAAATATATTTTCCACCTCTTTGCTGGGAGAATCCAGCGAGCGTCTTTTTTCTATCGACCCAAATGAGATTTTGGTTTCAAGAGAGCGTGATTTGACGTGTGATTATGTTTTTGAGGGCAAGCTTGACGAGTGTATGGGTATAGTTGACCACTTCAAGTTGTTTATTTCTGTTGAAGATAAGCAGTTTTTTGCAAAAATCCTTAAGCGTGAACACGAAGGATGTTCTGTTGAGAGGGGCGAAAAACTGATGATAGGATTTAATAAAAAGGATATAAGTTACCTATGAGATATTGGTTTATAACATTATTGATTTTTTTAGGGGCGATTATTTTGCTTTTTTTAACAGTGCCACTGTTTAAGATGCTTGTGGGAAACGATGTTAAAACTTTGCTTCAAACTTTGAGCGAGGCAGATGTAAGTGCTTCGATAATACTGACTATGAAAGTTTCACTTTTTGCTACACTTTTTGCTCTTTTAACAGGACTTCCTTTGGCGTATCTCATCGCAAGGTACGATTTTTGGGGACGCTCGTTTTTGGAAACTCTTGTGGATATCCCCATTATGATACCTCATACCGCCGCAGGAATCGCTCTTTTGGTAGCTTTTGGGCAAGGAGGACTGGGGAGTTTTTTTGAGATTTTTGGTATTAAATTTATCGGCACAGAATCTGGCATTATGATAGCGATGATGTTTTTATCCGCAACATTTCTTATAAATGGAGCCAAAGAGGGTTTTAAAAAGGTGGATGTAAAGCTTGAAAAAGTGGCACGCACTTTGGGTGCAAGTCCTTTGAGAGTTTTTCTTGCCATCTCTGTTCCAAATGCCAAAAAAGATATCGTTAATGGCTGTTTGATGATGTGGGGAAGAGGTTTGGGGGAGTTTGGCGCAGTTGTCATTTTGGTTTATCATCCTATGACCGCACCTGTTTTGATTTATGATAGATTTACAAGTTTTGGACTCTCAAGCTCCGCACCTGTCGCGGCTGTTATGATTATTGTGTCGATTTTGATTTTTTTGGGTGTGAGGTTTGTAAATAATAGACTGAGATAGAGCAATAAAATTAATACGCTATCGTGTGTTTTTTAAGTATTTTTTTATTTAAATCATCAATAAACACATCATTGTATTGTTTTTAATCTACATTTAATGTACAATTCCAATAAACATACCAAAGTGTATTTATTGGAGGGGCGAATGAGAGTTGTTAAACGGATAAATCTACCAAAAGAGACGATACTAAAAACTTCAGAAGATTTTGGAAAGCTTATTATTTCAAGACGAACATCCCTTGGTCTTACACAAAAAATGACTGCACAATTGTGCAACATTAATACTCAAACGCTTGCTAAAATTGAAAAAGGCAACGAGCTTGTTGGTCTTAATAACTCTTTGAAAGTAGCAACAAATCTAGGTATTAAAATTCTATTTTCAATCGAGGAGTGAAATGAACAATTTTTTATATATTTTTTATCGAGAACAAGTAGTTGGTCGTTTAGAAATAGATGATGCCGAGGATCTTTCTCTTACATATTCTAATGATTGGAAACAAAATGGATTTTCCATATCTCCCGCTCTTCCCTTGTCCGGAGATTTTGTAGCAAAGGATGTTAAAAATTTTATTGTAAATCTTTTACCAGAAGGCAAAGGGTTGGAAAAACTAAGTGAGTTATGTCAAATCAGCAAGTCCAATCATTTTGGATTGCTAAGAGCTATCGGGAGAGAAACATCTGGGGCTCTCTCTTTTGGTGCAGAAAATGCTATTGAGACAACCTTTCGGAAAGTGACTCAAGAAGAGCTAACTGAAAGAATTTTGGATAGAAAAAACACACCCATTGTTATTTGGGATAAAAAAGTAAGATTATCGTTATCTGGAGTTCAAGAAAAACTACCAATAACAATGATTGATGGCGAATTTGGTTTTGGAGAGGGAAATTTAGCTTCAACGCATATTTTAAAATTTGGAAACAATGATAATTTGGTGTGGAACGAATTTTTATCGTTAGAGCTTGCCAAAGTAGCAGGTTTGACGGTCAACAAGACAGAAATTCGCTACTTTGATGATGAGCCTGTTCTTTTTATTGAACGATTTGACCGAGAAATTATAGAATTTGGAAAACGTGTAAATAAGCTACATTTGATTGATGGATGTCAGCTTCTTTCTATGCCCCCAAGCTACAAATACGAACGGAATTTTGGCAACAGAAGGGATGTTCAAGATATCCGGCAAGGGGTAAGCTTTCAAAAGCTATTTCGTGCACAAAACCGCATGGCTATTCCGGCACTATATATACAGTCTCTAATCACTTGGAAACTTGTCAATCTATGTCTTGGTAATAGCGATGCACATGGCAAAAACATATCTTTTTTTATCAGCAAATCAGGTAGTTTGCAGACTGCTCCATTTTATGATATCGCAAATATCACACTCTATGAAGAATACGATCATGATTTGGCTATGGCAGTTGGAGATCAGTTTGAAATGATGAAAATTTCAGCATATGATTTAGCGTTGCATTGTAGCAACACTAACATACAAGAGAATCTTTTAATCTCTGTTTTCAACACTATTTATAAAAAAATATTCAAGCATATAGACTCTAAAAAACTTTACAGCTTAAGAGGTGTTAATATTCCCTTTGTTGAAGATTTTACAAACAATGTAGTTGCAAGAATGGAATATCTCAAAAAGAGCATAAACGAACTAAAGCGTAGTGATTTTGGTGGGTATTTTTAACACCCACATACTCTGGCATAAGCAGACAAGATGATGGTTTTATTTAAATCTTAAAAGCACTTAACCCTTTGTATGCACTAGGATAAAATTTACCCAAATCGTGCTAGAATAAATTATCAAAATTGCAGGAGAAAATTATGTTTGTAAAACTTAATGACAGAGTCTTTTTAAATAGCAACAAGATTACGCGCATCAAGATTGATGAGGTGCAAGATGGCATCCGTATCCGTTTTTACGAAGGACAAGTGCAAGTTGCCAAAAGTCAAAAGTTTCCTTCTGTTGACAAGGCTAGAGAGTGGATAGAGAAAAATATGAAATAATAGGCTTTGCCTATACCGCTTTTAAGGCCTAAGGTTTAGGCAAACAAAAATACTCACGGAGAAAAATCATGAAGATAGATTGTTGTGGCTTGGCGTGTCCTGAGCCAGTGCTTCAAACGAAAAAAGCCCTAGAATCATTGGGGGAGGATGCTATTTTAGAGGTATTGGTTGATTCTATCGCCTCAAAAGAAAATGTACTGCGATTGGCTCAAAATGCTGGTTATGAAGCTAGAAGTGAGGAGCGAGAAGGCGGAAAAACTATCATCGCTATCATCAAAGGCTTTACATGTAACATCGCATCAGATACTAAAGCAGACACATTTTTGGACAAAACTCTGTTTCTAAAAAGTGATAAAGTTGGCGAGGGCGAGTTGGGTGCTAAGCTCGTTGTGGGTTTTTTAAAATCGACTTTAGAGCTTCCAAAATTGCCAAAACGCATCGTATGTGTCAATACCGCTGTGTATCTTACCACGGCTGATGAGGACTCGCCAGTTATGCAGATACTTAAAGTATTTGAGGCAAAAGGCGTTGAAATCTACTCTTGTGGTGTTTGCTTGGACTTTTATGGCGTGAGTGATAAGTTAAAAGTTGGCAAAATAGGCAATGCTTATGGCACTATTGAGATGCTTTTTGGTGGCGAGGGCACAATAAGTCTATGATGAACAATCAATCAAAATTAACCAAATACGTAAAAGCCGCAGGCTGAGCCGCCAAACTAGGTCCGGGTGACCTTACAGAAGCTATTGGTGGGCTTAAGTGCGAGCATAAAAACGTCCTAGTCTCAATGGATGAAAATGACGATGCGAGTATCTATTATTTAGATGAACATCGTGCATTGGTGCAAACAGTAGATATCATAACGCCAGTTGTGGATGATCCTTACATGTACGGACAAATCGCTGCGGCAAACTCTCTAAGTGATGTTTTTGCTATGGGAGGCGTTGTGGCAACAGCTATGAATATCGTTGGCTTTGATAGTTGCCATCATCCTAAAAGTGTACTTAAAGAGATACTTGAGGGCGGGGCGAGCAAGGTCAAAGAGTGTGGCGGTGTCATAGTCGGTGGACATACCATACAAGCACCTGAGATGACTTACGGACTTAGTGTTGCGGGTTTTGTACATCCAAAGAAAATTTATCGCAACAACACGCCTCGTATAAGCGATGTGCTTATCTTGACCAAACCTTTGGGTATGGGCATCTTGACTACGGCTATAAAGGCGGATATGCTTGAAGAGAGTGTGGTTGAAAAAGTGGCACATATCTTGGCAGAGCTTAACTACAAAGCATCGCAGATTATGAAGAGCTATGACGTGAGTGCGTGTACCGATGTGACTGGCTTTGGACTGTTCGGACACGCTTTTGAGATGAGTTTCAACCGAGTTAGCATCGTTTTTGATATAAAAAATATTCCTATTTTGAACGAAGCTAGAGCGATGGCGGACATGGGTATCATCCCAGCAGGAGCATACACAAACAAAGCTTATTTGAGCGACAAAGTTGAAGCCAAAAATCCTCACAAAGACGAAATCATACTCTATGACGCACAGACTTCAGGTGGTCTTTTGATAGCTGTTTCTCAAGATGACGCAATAAAACTTGTGACGCATTTGAGAAATGAAGGTTTGGCTTACAGTACGATTATTGGCGAAATCTTGCCTTTGGGGGCAAAATCTCTTCTTTATATATAAAGAGTTGAGTTTTCAATTTTTTCTTTTGGTTCGCCTATATAGTAGCCTTGCACAAATGTTGTACCCAATGATACGCATTTGTAAAACACCTCTTTAGAGTGTACAAATTCGGCACATGTTTCTTTCCCAGAAAGGGTTGCAAAGTTTATAATAAGCTTTACAATAATCTCAGATTTTTGATCCGTGTCTATATTTTTAATGAGAGAGCCGTCTATCTTGATGAGATCCACATCTAGTTTTATAAGGTGCTCAAGATTTGAATATCCCGTTCCAAAATCATCAACAGAGATGGAACAACCTAGTTTTTTTATCGTTTTAATAAAAGCGGATACGATTTCAAAATTTTCCACCTCTTCGGTTTCAAGTATCTCAAACATAATGCGATTTGGCTCTGGAAATTTTTTGATTTGCTCTAACATGTAGTGTTGGGTAGAGGGGTTTAATATGTCAAGCATTGAGATATTAACAGAAAAAATAAAAGGCTTTTCTCTAAAATAGTCAAAACTTTGAGCTATGATTGTTTTGGTTATTTTTTCGTATTGTTTGGTTTTTTTAGCAATCTCAATAAAATGAAATGGAGCAATCACTGTGCCGTCTTCTTCGATAAGTCTTGCAAGTACTTCATATTTTTCAATGGCTTTGTTTTTAACATTAAAGATAGGTTGAAAATATGGAACTACGGCTTTTCTCTCCAATGCTTTATTGAGTTTTTTGCTCATTTGCATATTTTCTTTGTACTCATTTTGAATCAAAAATGACTCATTATAGACGATGTAGTTTTTCTTCTCTTTTTTGGCTTTTCTAAGTGCCATATCGGCATCCGCAATATAATTGCCGATGCCAGCGGTTATGTTGATATAGATTTCATTGCCCTCTTCATTAATGCAGTATAAAGCAGAAGTTTTTATAAGCTCGCTTATTAGTTTTGTAAAATATTCTGGCATATTTTTATCGGCACAGACGATGCAAAATTCGTCAGCATGCATTTTATAAAGGGATAGTTCGCATTTATCGTAATTTTTTAAAAAGTCTTGTATAAACTGGGCATAAGAGATGATCACCCTATCTCCAACGCTATAGCCATAAAAATCATTTACATGTGAAAAGCTATCAATATTTAGAAGTGCTATTAGCACCTTTTTGTCAGGATTTTCTTCAAGTCTTGAGAGTAGACTATTGCGATTTGGCAGGTTGGTTTTGACATCGAAATAGACCTGCTTATATAGCTCTTTTTCTCTTTCTTGCAAAATAATAGTCTTTTTATCGACCTCTTCTTCTAGTGTTTGAGTATATTTTTCCTCTTTTTTGCGAATGATTTTGAAAAGATTGTAGATAACAATAAGAAACAATAAACTAGCCGATGTCAAAACAAAAAGCTCTTTTTGCATCTCCTCTTCTAGGGCATTTGATATCTTTTGTTTTTCTAGCTGGATGCTCATTATGCCTTTGAGGTCGTTTAGTTTATAGTCATATCCATGTTCATATTTTTGGCTTATGGAGGCTATGGCATCCTCTTTTTTCCCGTGACATTTAAGGCAGTTTTGACCAATTCTTAGAGGCGTTGCGTAAAAATGTGTATTGTCGTCTAGTTTTTTGAAAAAAGTGTTTTGCTCTTTGTTGTTTTCGAAAAACTTTATCGCCTCTTGCTCTTGTAAGTTTGGTGTGTTGTTGGGGTTTCTAGGGCTTTGCGATACTGTTCTAAGGACAGATTTTTCGCTCTCTTTTTTTGTAAATTTTTCCGATATATTTGAGATAGAAACAGCTGGCAAAAGATGCAAAGTCTGCTCGTCTACTGGGATTTTAAATTTTAAAAAAGTCTCTTGATAATGCTCCCTAAAAGCAAAAGTAAAGTTTGCCAATGCTTTTGACTCTTCAAAGGCGATTTGGTCTTCAAGCTTTTTGACCTGCATATCGCTGTAAAAAGCTTTTGAAAAAAGAGCTATAACGGTAAAAAAAAGAACGATTAAAAATGCTTTTTTACTTCTAGCCATTTTTTAGTTTATCTCTCAGATACTGTGTATCGTTCATATTTTCATCCATTTGTTTAATAGTGTGGGATTATAAACTTTTTCTCATTAATAGGTTGTTAATTTAAAAGTTATCTTCTTTTTTGTCTTACAATGTTTTTTTGCACCAACCAAGCCCTAGTTTATAGCCCAAAGAAAAACTTTTATCTATCGAGGAGAATGAGAACATTTTTATAGGCGAAAGTTCTTTTGAGCAGATATGCCAAGTTGAGTCTTGTATACTTTTTGGTAATGTTTTTCTTAGCATAAGCTCCAATATTTAACTATTATCGTGCTTATTGTTGCTTAATATAAACTTTTCGCATAGCATTTTGTAGCATTTTTTAAAATACAAAACCCCTATATTTAGGGACTTTAATGGCGAGAGGGTGTAGGAATCGAACCTACCAGCAGACGGTCAACCGCCCACCCAATCGGCTTTGAAGGCCGTGGTGCACACCAGAGTCACATACCCCCCGCAAGATGGACATTTTAACGCATATTTGGTAAAAGCAAACTTACCAAAAAAGATTATACAAGCAGATGCTCCATACGACAACAGCAACAGCGATACTTAAAAAAACGACAGCACTTCCAGCATCTTTGGCACGTCCTGCCATTTCGTGATGCTCAAGCGTTACAAGGTCAGTTACTCGCTCGATGGCACTATTGATAGCTTCAGCGATAAGCACTCCAAACAACGTGGTAAACATCAAAAGTTTTTCTATCATCTCTAGCTCAAGCACCAGCAAAAAAGGCAACAAAATCAGAACAAAAACCAACTCTATGCGAAAAGAGGATTCATTTAAAATGATATCCTTAACACCTTTGAGAGCGTAAATAGTGTTTTTAAAAAAGTGATATTTTGGTTGGTTGCGCACAGTTGTCCTTATTTTCTAAATTGACGTATTATATCTTTTTGAGGCTCGTAAACGGTTGTTTCTATCTCCATAAGCCCCAAAATCGTATGGAAAAGATTGTCATGCGAGTATGGTTGGTTGGCTTTATCTTTAAATGTATCCATATCAAGGCGAGATTGTGTTTTTTGTGAAAACCATGCAAAAGCTCCAACATGTTTTTGAGCCTCTGGTGCCACAAAATAAGGCAATCCATGCAGATAAAGACCTTTTTCGCCTAGCGATTCGCCGTGGTCGCTTACATATAAAAGAGTCGCCTCGAAAGCACCATCGTTTTGCTTAAGTAGTCCAATAGTTTTGCTCAAAAAATAGTCCGTGTACAAAATGACATTGTCATACGCATTTGTTATCTCTTCGTTTGTGCATTGAGCTAGCTCGTTGCTCTTACATGTAGGAGTAAAACGCTCAAACTCTTTTGGATATCGCCTGTAATACGCAGGACCGTGGTTGCCCATTTGATGCAAAACTATCAATATATCGCCTTGCTTGTGCTTGTCGATATAATTTTGCAAACCCTCTAACATCCCCTCATCTCGGCACTCTTCATCGCATATTGGGTTGTTTTTGGAGGTTTTAAAATCCTCATACTCTACACGCTCCGCCACCCCTTTGGAGTCTGAGTTGTTATCACGCCATAGTACATTTGCACCTGTTTTTTTGACAATATCCAAAACATTTTCTGTGTTTTTAGCCTCAATGTCGGAGTAGTTGTTTTTCTCTAAAATCGAAAACATACAAGGAACAGATATCGCAGTAGAGGTGCCGCAAGAGTACATGTTGGAGAAGTTTATGAGCGACTCTTTTTCAAGTAGTGGCGTGGTTTGTCTTTGGTAGCCATTGAAGGAGAGTTTATCCCAGCGAACCGCTTCGCCGACAACTACAACTACGAGCTTTCTGGTTTCGCTAGGGATTTTTTTGGCATCATTTCCTATGGTTTTAAAAGCTCTTTGAGTGCTGAAGAACTGTTTAGTTGTGTATTTTATGCTTGAGTAGATAAAATAGCTCGGATTTGTGTAGTATCGCAAAGGCTTGTGTTCTCTTAAAAATGAGGTGTAAAACTTGCTACATGTAAAGATTCCAATGCTGGCAACAACCAATATGAGCGTCAACATCTTGAGTCTGCTAAAAAGAGCTTGTGCAAAAGTTGTTTTTTCTAGGTTTAGATTTAAAACAAAAAATGCTGGTAAAAGACCCATAAACAAGACATTTATGACTAGTTTTAAACTCAGCAAATCAAGAGATTCGCCGATGTTTGTCTCTAAAATATTTTGCAACATTGTATCGTCAATAACGATATTGTAATTGTTCATAAAGTAGTTTGCAAATGAGGCACACACTAGCACAAATGCCACAATAGGCTTGATGATGTAGCGTGAAGAGACAAGGCTAAAAAAAAGTACAAATACCGCAAAAAGAGTCAGTGTAAGTGAAGATAAAAAGCCAATATTGTCTAGCGAAAGAGGGTAAAACTCCATCGTGTTTTTAAAAAAAGCGTAGTTCGATGTCAATATAAAAAATAGTGATACACCCAAGATAAGCGAGTTTATAGAAATTGTGTTAGAAGATTTAATGTTTTTTCCTTTTAATACTTATGATAGTTTTACAAAATATACCGCTTTTGAGTAAACAAAACGTAAATTTTTTATATTGTTTACATAGTAATAACAAAGAAATAATTACTATTTTTAATATATATGTCATCAGGAAAATATATGGCTTAATAGGCTTGTAAAAAAGTGGTGCGGATAAAGAGACTCGAACTCCCATGCCTCTCGGCACCAGATCCTAAGTCTTTTTTTCTCATCTTTTCATTAATTCTTAATTTTTTTCAAATGCTCTTAAAACACTATAATATAGGCTTTTAATAAGTATTTGTATTTTTCAATACTAGTCATTATAAAGTATATAATTTTAAATATTGTAGTAAAAACTGTAGTAAAAAAATAGTTATTTCGAGAAAATTTATCAAACAATGTATTGATTATTTTTGAAGCTTTATGATATAATATTTGTATCAAATGACATAAACTATATATCACAATGGAAAAACTATGTTAGAAGCACTTTTGGGCACAAAAAATAGAGAACTAACCTTGCAATATCTTCTTGTATTTAAAGAGGGGTATGCAAGAGAAATGGCAAAATACTTTGATGTATCTTTACCCTCTATTCAAAATCAATTAAAGCATTTTGAAGAAAATGGTTTAGCTTTGAGTAAAATGTCTGGTCGAACAAAAGTATATTTTTTAAATCCTAGATATGCTTTTTTAGAAGAACTAACTATGCTACTCAATAAGGCAAGACCATATTATAAGCCTGAATTGAAAGAGAAATTTGAAATGCAAAGAAAACGCCCAAGAAGACCAGGTAAGCCATTATGAAAAAAGAGAGCAAAGATATGGACTTAAAAGAGTTAGGCGGGTTTATATGCGATGCTCTTATTGCTAAAGATATACATGTCGTTCTCTCTGGAGGTTCATGTGTTGAGATATACAGTAGAGGTGAATATAGTTCATGGGATTTAGATTTAATTAATCGGTACAATGAGCAGTATAAAAAAATTCATAATGTTATGCAAAAACTAGGCTTTACAGAACATAACAAATACTTTATTCATGAAGATACAAAGTATTTTATAGAATTTCCTTCTGGCCCTCTTGGCGTTGGTGATGCTCCTGTTGAGGATATAGCAGAGATAGATACAGAAGCAGGTGTATTAAGACTTCTAACACCTACTGATTGTATTAAAGATAGGCTTGCTGCATATTATCACTGGGACGATGAACAATCTTTACAGCAAGCTGTTTGGGTTGCTGAACAAAATGATTATGATTTAGCTTCTATAAAGGAATGGTCTCTTAAAGAAGAAGCAGATGAAAAATTTGCTAATTTTATCAAACAATTAAATATAAAGATTTAAGAATATGGCACTAGAACCAGTTGGCGGTAAATATGAGGGAGTATGGAAAAATATACTCAAAAATGGAGATATATCCTTCTATATAAACTACAGAGATGAACACAATAAGCCAAAAAAAGTTTTAGTTGGCAAAAAAACTTCTTCAAGTGAATTTAGTGCTAGAGATGCTTATTCTAAGCTCATTGAAGTTAAATACAAAATTCAACATGACCAAGAGCCAACCATAAAAGGTTCAAGAGTTAATAAAATTAAACTAGATGATTTATGGAAAGTCTTTTATGATCATGCAAAAATTAGTAAAAAATCTCACCAGATGGATAAGTGGAATTACGATAAGCACATTGCCCCTATTTTTGGCAATAAAGCTGTTAAAAGTTTAAAATCATTAGACTTAGAAAACTTCAAACAAGACTTAACACAGACTGGGCTAGCAGCTCAAACCGTCAAACATCAAATAACACTTATCAGGACAATTTTTAATTATGCGATAAAGCATGAGATAATAAATAATTTTGTAAACCCTATCTCTAACGGAAAAGTGAAAATGCCAGATATTGATAATCATAGATTGTCATTTTTAACCAAAGAACAGGCAAAAGAGCTTTTGGACATATTGCAATCTATTGACACAACAACATATCATTTAACAGTATTGCTGTTGTTTACAGGTGCAAGATTTAGTGAGATCACGGGAGCGAGTTCAAAAAAAAACAAAAGTAGTGATGAGACTGGTATTAGATGGAACGATGTGAATTTTGAGACAAATACAATTTATTTTAAAAAAACCAAAAATGGCAATGCAAGACATATATATATGAATGATTTATTGTTAAAAACGATGAACTATCTCAAAGAAAATAAAAAATCTGACTTGGTGATTAGTACGAGTACAGGCGGAAATATTTTGAGAGTATCAGACCACTTCATGACTGCACTAGAAGCAGTTATTCCTCAAAACAAAGAAGCCAAAACGCAACATAAAATAACCGCGCATAGCTTAAGGCATACGCACGCCAGTTGGCTTGCGATGAGTGGACTTGATATCCTGCAGATAAAAGAGCAACTAGGGCATAAAACGCTTGAAATGACATTGCGGTATAGTCATCTGGTGCCAAACAGAAGACATGAGGCTACAAAAGGATTAAGTTTAAAATTTGACACATAAATATCAATTATTTAAGATCCTTAGGTAGTGTCAAAATAACTGTGTAAATCCAAAAATTTAATTTATCAGGAAGGCTTGAAAGTTGCTTTATCTGGTAAATTTATTCAAAGGATTTACAAATGAACATTTTAAATAAAGAAGAACTTC
>JAQUWL010000035.1 GCA_028692875.1 Sulfurospirillaceae bacterium | reverse complement strand
TGAAGTTCTTCTTTATTTAAAATGTTCATTTGTAAATCCTTTGAATAAATTTACCAGATAAAGCAACTTTCAAGCCTTCCTGATAAATTAAATTTTTGGATTTACACAGTTATTTTGACACTACCGATTTCGGACAAAGAGATTCAGAAAAACTCCTTACATGTAGAAAACTCTCTACATGTAAGGAATAAAAACTACTTACTACTCCGCTTCAACATAATGCTTGAAGTATTCATCCTCTTTGTTTGGATCCAAAAAGAAGAAGTTCTCGCCGATATAATACATCGCCAAACAGATGCCAATACCGCCAAGTGCGACTGACCACTCTGTAATGGAGGGCATATACTCAACCCATGTTGGCGGAAGCTGATACTCTCTTGTTTTCATTGTTTGCATAGGATAAACAAGCGTATCATGCACAAGGTCATATCGCATAAAAAAGATTCCTACCATACCGCCGATAGAAGCATAAATAGTTGCTTTAATCGCTTTTGCCTTGCTGTACAAAATAACAAAAAACGGTATCGCCATACCCAAAAGCACTTCGCCTATCCAAAAGGCTTTGGAGCTTAAGATGTGCAACGCTGTATCGGCTCTCTCAGGAACGTTTCCATATATAGCTGTCAAAAATCTCCAAAACTCAAAGAAAACCAAAATGGCTATCAAAAGTCCTAGCAATCTTGCAAGGTGCATCAAAAACTTCTCCATCTCTGACGTAAACTGCATCTTGTAACGATAGCCGTACATCAAAAAGAGAAGATAACATCCCGTAATCATCGCTGAGAGGATAAAATATACAGGATAAAAAACACCATTTGCCATTGACCTTCCAACAAGAAAACCAAAAACAGCTCCTAGGTTTGAGTGCGCAGCGATACCGATAAGCAAACCGCCGAGTCCAAAAAATCTAGACCATTTGTGTTCATCTCTGGATAAAAAGATAAATTCCATAATAATCAAAAATAGATATATGGAATACAAAACGCCCATACCCCAGATAGCGGAGGTGAAACCCGGAGATATCGTGTTGTAGACAACCATTCTAACAGGATGTCCTATCTCAAGCCCGATGACTGCAAATCCAGAAACAATCGTAATAATCGCACCAAAAATGGCTCTCTTGCCGATAAACTCAAAGCTCTTAATGTGAAACACGTGTCCCAGCGAAGAGATGATACACAAGCCTGTTGAAGATACAACGAAAAATACATACATAGCAATCAAAAGACCCCACGGATGTTCTCTTGTAACATTATAAGCATGATGACCGTGTAAAACATAGTTCACAAAACCAAAGGCAAAAGCACCCAAAAGCCCTATTGTAACAACCATCATCACTATATTAAAAGGAGTTTTCTCAAAAGCAAACAGTGCTTTAGGCGTTATCTCTTTGTGTGGTAAAATTTTATTTAACATCTCTTCTCCTTACTTCACATAAAACAGTTTAGGCTCTGTGCCTATATGAGACTTCAACGTAAAATGCTCCCTTGTTCGCAATACTTGAGATATCTCACTGTTAGGATCTTCAATATCTCCAAAAATCCTCACTTTTGTTGGACATGTGGCTTGACAAGCAGTTGTTTTTTCGCCACGTGCAAGTCTTGTGTCTGAGCAAAAGTTACACTTATCAACTGTCATAGTTCTCTCATCAACATAACGTGCATCGTAAGGACACGCCACCATACAATAACTACACAAAATACATTTGTTTGAATCCACCCTAACTACACCGTTGTCATCATAATAGGTCGCTCTTGTTGGGCAAACCTCTTGACAAGGAGCGTTATCGCACTGTTGGCATTGGCTCGGATAAAATGTGTGAGAGGCGATATTTAAAAATGGATATTCGCCTTTTATCTCATTGACACCGACCCATATCCTGTGATAGTTTGCACCGAGCAAAATACCGTTTTCCTCTTTACATGCAACTTCACACGCTTTGCAGTTAATACAATTTTTATAATCCAATACCATCGCATATTTTGCCATGTTACACCTTCCTTATCTCTACATTTGTTTCGTGCATAATAGAAGAACCGTATGTTGGCTCGATGGTGTCTTCTATAACAGAGTTATCATTTCCACCAACCTTATATGCCATATTTAAACCTTTACTTTCTTGTCCAAAGCCATGTATAAAAAAGACCATATCTGGGGCAATTTTTTCAGTAGGATACGCCTTTAAAACTGTACACCCAATTCTACTAGAAACTTCTATTTTGTCTCCAAAAGCGATATTTTTTTGCTTAGCAACCCTTTTATTTATCCAAATATAATTCTCGTCTATTAAGTCTTTCAGCATGGCGTTATTGGACGTTCCACTTTGCGTAAATTGTGCATGGCGACCCGTTAGCAATCTAAATTTTCCAGCTGGAACCACAAATGCAAACTCATCTTTCCATGTAGGCATTGCGTCAACGCCTTTATCGGCCAAACTTGCCAAATTACACTCAACTTTTCCAGATGCCATCTTTGTTTTTCCACCCAATACGCTATAAAATTTGCTATTTTCTGGATAGTATTGATATTCATTGACAGAGAGTTGCTTAAATAGTTTGTCCATTTCTGGATAATACACACCTTTTGTTTTAAGTATCTGTGCAGCTCCAGGATACTTCGCTACCGCATGCTCATTAAGCTCTTCTTGAGAGTGCAAAAATGGCTTTGTTAGATCAAAATCCGCATAAACCTCCTCTTCGCCATCTTCTTCGATTGCCTCTTGAACATCTTCATCATACTTTTTAGTAATCTCAAAAATAGGCTTAGATATTTTTGCGGTCAAATCCCTCAAAATATCCATAATTGGCTTGCTTTCGTACAAGGGCTCAATAACTTTATTTCGCTGTGCGATAGACGGCTCAGAGCCTCCAAAAGTCTTAACA
Organism: Sulfurospirillaceae bacterium; assembly: GCA_028692875.1. Taxonomy (GTDB): domain Bacteria; phylum Campylobacterota; class Campylobacteria; order Campylobacterales; family Sulfurospirillaceae; genus JAQUWL01. The sequence goes on along the minus strand of JAQUWL010000035.1, from coordinate 9,124 downwards.
GGGTCAGTTCTCTCAAGATACGTACACTCCGGCAAAACCACATCCGCATACAAAACCGTATCACTAGGCATCGTATCTATAGCCACGACCAAATCCATCTTCTTAAGCATCTCTATCGTTTTGGCTGAGTTTGGCATATTTAGTACAGGATTGTGTTTATAGACAAACATACCCCTAACTTTGTATGGCATTTTTCCCTCTAAAAATCTATTTCTCCAACCTATCCACGAGCCTCCACCTGAGACAATAGCACAATCAGCATATCCAGCTTCGCCTTTTTTTGGATGATCTTTTTTAGCAATTGCGCGAGATTCTGCCTTTGCATACAATGGAGATAAGCCTTCATGCTCTTCTATCTTAAGACTTTTTCCAAAAATCAAGCCACCCTTGGTGTCAATACCGCCACCCAATGCTTGAAAAATAGCCATCGCTCTACGAAGTTGAAAATCATTTTTTGAAAATGTACTGCGTCTGCCAGGATAATAAATCGCTTTAGGAGCATACAACATAAACTCTCTAGCTATCTCTCTTATGTCTTTTGCGCTAATGCCAGTAATCTCTTGTGCCCACTCTGGGGTATATTTGTGTCCTAAGATGTGAGCTTTATACTCTTCAAAACCATCAAAATTTTCTGCTACATACTTTAAGTTATACATCTTCTCATCAATAACAACATATGTCAAAGCCAACACAAACGCCAAATCCGTTCCTGGCTTGATAGGTAGCCACTTGTCAGCCTTCGCAGCTGTATTTGTAAAAATTGGGTCGATGCAGATAAGCTTAGCACCTCTTCCTTGCGTTCTCTTGAAAAAATCCATACTATCAGGCGTAACGATAGCCTCAGCCCTGTTGGCTCCCGCCATGATGACATATTGAGCATTTTCAAGGTCAGCCGAAGGATAGGTTCCCAATGTTGCACCATACCCAGACACAACCGTCTGAAGGCACAGCGAAGCATGGTTAAGCCAGTTTGAAGAGCCAAACGCTTGATAAAAAGTCTTGAAAGTATGTTCAGCCATACCCTCGCCTGCACAAAACAAAAAGGTTGAACGATTGTCTTCTTCTTCATCAAGAATTTTAACCATCTTCTCTTTTATGTACTCATTTGCCTCATCCCAAGAGACTCTTTTAAATTTTCCAGAACCCTTTTCTCCGTCACGGATTAGCGGATACTTAAGTCTATCTGGGTCATAAAGTGCTTGAATACCAGCGTTTCCTCTGGGACACAACATATTTTTTGATTTAGGAAAATATGGATTTGGATCAAGTTTTGTTACCACTCCATCTTCAACTCTCGCTAAAACAGCACATTTGTTTACACACATCTCACAAAGTGTAGGTATCATAACAACCTCTTTTTTGGATGTCTTTGTGATACCATAATTTCCAACTATTTTCGGCTTTTCTTCGCCCTTAGAGGCAATGCTAGCCGTTGCGCCAACTGCCACCACACTCAAAGCAACACTTCCTTGCAGGAACCTTCTGCGAGAAATTTCTACTTCCACATCTACTCCTTTTTGACTTTATACAAAACAAAATCATTTTTATTATAAGTCCATTGTATAAATAATATTATACATGGCTTGATAGTAGCATATTTTATTTATCAAAAATCAAACTTTTATTTCAAAATATAAAATAATAGTTACAACTGAAACTTTTTGAAACAAAAATATAATTTTAATATTTTTATTATTTTTAATTATAAAAAGAAAGTTAAATTATTTAATTATATAGCCTATAATTGGGCATTAGTGATATTTGAGTAAGTTTTTTATATTGAAATTATTTCGATAAAAACTTTTTTAGATTTATTAACAATAATTATAAATTTAAAATTTAGATTTATAATTTTATATTTATTTAAATTATAAAAATTTAGTCGCTTAGTAGTTTTGCTTCGCTCAAAAAAGGAGAGTGGACATAGGCAATCTTTTTAATTTTGTCGTATTTTGCATAGGAGAGACATAAAATATCTTTTGCTCTAGTAGTTGCAACATAAAACAGTCTTCGCTCCTCCTCAAGACTTCCGCTTCTGCTCATAAGCTTTCTGTTTGGAAACCTTCCATCCATCAAGTCGATAACATAAACCTCTTTAAACTCCAGCCCCTTGCTTGCATGTACACTTAAAAGATTTACCCCCTCGCCCTCGCTGATTTCACTTCCTCCTAGTGTCAAAGCATTTAAAAATCGCTCGCTTGAGGCATAACCACTTGCCAAATCTTTCAGCAAGTGACCTTTCCTAAAAATACGCCCTCTTGCCTCCTCTTTTTCCTTAGCGTCAATACTTCCATCTTTTTTGACGGATCTACTTATCGACAGATGCTCGGCAATCATATCAAAAACTTCGGAACTCATTATGTGATTTATAAGCTTTTGAGGATTTTTAACACGAGAAGCATATTTGATATATTTGTAAAAATTAAATAAAAATTTTGCACCCTCCACGCTAAGTCTAGGATGTTTTAGTATAGGATTTGACAAAAAAGTCTCATCAAAACCTAGATTGTAAAATCTATTTACACTTCCAAGGTCATGATGGTCATCAAAAAGCCCAAGCTGGTGATTTTTGGCACGTTTTTTAAATAGCTCATCACTCTCTTGCGGATGAAAAAAGCCATCATAAATACTCTCTTTGCCAAGCTTAAACAACCCCTCAAATAGCTCTCTGGCGATAGAACTTCCAACCCCTTTAGCGTATTCAAAAACGTGAATAAATGCCATCATGTCTTTGGGATTTACAACGACACTTACCAAATCAAGCATCACCTTTACCTCTTTGGCATCAAAAAAGCTAATGCCTCCTTTGCGTCTACATGTAAGACCTTGCTCTCTCAAACTTGCCTCTATGCCATCAGCACTTGAGTTGTTTCTAAAGATAACAGCTATATCTTCGTGATTTGTCGAAGATGATGCTATCAAGGTTGCAATATCTCTATATTGAGAAAAAAGCTCATCATAAATCAAAAGCTTTGGTGCTTCAAAAACTCCGTCTCTTGTCACTTCAAGCTGTTTTGCATAAAGTCTAGGATTTTTTTCAATGACCATATTTGCCAAAGAGAGTATCTTTTGCGATGAGCGATAATTTTTATTTAGCGTAAATATATTTGCATTTGCATGGCGTGAGCCGAAAGTGCCTATAATGTCGATATTTGCACCATTAAACGCATAGATACTCTGGTCATAATCCCCCACACAAAAGAGCGATTTGGTCTTAAATGCGTCCACTAGCGAGCCTTGAAGTGTGTTGGTGTCTTGATATTCATCTATAAGTATCTCATCAAACTCTATATCGCCCTGAGCTATCGAATCTCGCATCAAAATCAAAAGGTCATTAAAATCAACATATCCAAACTCTTTTTTAAGCGCTTGAAACTCCTCGAAAATGTCCTCATATATATCAAAATAGACTCCATGCTCGCTATCGTTTTGCTCTAGCCAATCCGAAAAACTAAGCTCAATCGTACTGTTTTGATATAGCGAGAAAATGTCATAAAGATAGGATGCTTGATATACTCTTGTGCTTGAGTCGATATGATCAAATCGTCTTTTGTCATATATGCTTTTAAGCAATATTTTTAAATCTTTTGGCTGTTTTAAAGAGATATTTTTGCCCATCTTTTTAAGTAGACGATAACTCACTGCGTGAAAAGTTCCTGATACGATTTGAGAAGTAATGCTTTTGTCAAAATAACGCCCCACCCGCTCAATCATCTCAGCAGATGCCTTGTTTGTAAAAGTAAGCAATAAAATCCTATGAGGCAAAATACCTTTAGAGAGCAAATGAGCGATTCTAGCTACGATGGTCGATGTCTTTCCTGTGCCCGCACTTGCTATGATAAGATTGTGCCCCATTGGTGCCGTAGCTGCTTGAAGTTGTTCTTGATTTAATCTACTAAGGGCCATCATCATCCTAGAGTGCTTACTGTTTTTAGGATGAGATTATAGTTAAAAGTTTATTATATAAAGGAAAAGTCGATTTCTTAGTTGCAAATAAGGACTTTATGCTACAATTAACGAAATTTTTACTTTAAGGATTATACATGAGAAGAAGTGGTTTTACTATGGTCGAATTGATTTTCGTCATTGTTATTATCGGTATTTTGGCGGCAACTGCATTGCCTAAGTTTGGTGAAGTAAAAGACAACGCCAAAGCAAACAGTGAAATTTCAGCTATGAATAGCTTAGATGGCGCTATAGTGGCAGCGGTTGAGTTTAGACTGCAAGACTACAAAGATAGCAATGTTACATGGCATGACACAACGATAAACGATGGTGCTGTTACCGCAAGAGCTGGTACAAATACTTATAAAACAGAAGTCAATGACGAGAACAATGTTTTAAAAACCATTATGAGCAAAGGCGACAAGTTTAAAATCGTAGGTGCGATAGGCTCAGACGGAGCGGAAGTTATAGCTTCAGGAACATCAACATTGGCTGCTAACGATATTTTACTTCTTACCGGCGAAGCAAGTGATACAACCAGTGGCATCAACTACCCAGCAAGTGCAACAAACTCTGACATAACCAGCAAACCAGACAAAAATGATGTTTGGGCATTTAACCCTAACACTTTTGATGTTGACGTAAATGGAACCAACATATCTCCAACGACTGGCATAACAGTTCCAGCCCAATCAGTTAAGTTGATAGATAATATGACAGCAACAACTGTTGCGGTTACAACACTAAACGCTAAAAGACGTGGTAGTGCAAAAACTGCAGAAAACTTTGTTTCTGTAACAAGATAAAAGATTAGCCGAATGAAAAAATCCGCTTTTACAATGGTGGAGCTTATCTTTGTTATCGTCATAATTGGCATAGTAGCAACGGTAGCCATACCAAAGTTTAGCGGATTGCGTGATAATGCTAAAAAAACTGCCGAGATAGCTACAGTCTCGGCAGTAACCACCGCACTCGAGAGTGCTCACGGAGAGTGGAGCATCAATGAAAACCCTTTCACATGGGGCAATAACCAAAGCTCTGCCTTGCTAAATGTGGCAGGCTATCCCACGGTGCTTTCTAAAAATGGCGAAGTATTTGGAGCTGTTTTAAAATCTGCTGGAAATGAGTTTATTGAGCAAGCTCACAATCTTAATACTCCCGATTACAATATCTCTATCTTTACAGGACCCGCTTCTCATCCAACAAATGGTGTTAAGGCTGATATTGAGATTGCTGGGAAGCCAGATAAAAATGATTATTGGATTTATGCGCATTATGTCAATAAAGATAAAGTTTGCACAAAAGATACAAAAAATCTTGTTTCGGGGGATTTTGTATTGATAGATATAGCTGGCAATGGAACTACAAACTACAACACTATCACTCTTACATGTAACTAAATATTGGTTATCTTGTGAATAATCCAAAAAGTCACACCTAAGATAATCGTACTCATAATTGCTATTGAGATAGTGCCAAACTCCATATTTTCCATCTTATCACACTCCCCCAACAGCTTCTGCAATAGACCACATAGGCAGGAAAATGCCAAGAGCTAAAAGCAGAACAAAACCAGCAATGCCAGCTATCAATAGTGGCTCTATCATTGTAGATACATTTTCAACTAAGTAGGTATATCTATTTCTAAAAATTGTGCTGATTTTATCTAACATATTGTTTAAAGAACCACTTGTCTCTCCAGCACTTATCATCTGTATAATCATACTTTCAAACTGCTCGGTATCTCTGAAGCTATCTGTTAGATTTTTACCCTCTTCTATGCCTCTTACAATACTTTGCAATCGCTCTTTAAGATAAACATTATCAACGATATCAATCGAAGTTTTTAGTGCATCCACCAAAGGAATACCTGATGTTGTAAGCTTATCAAAAACATAAATAAATCTTCCTATCATAGAAAGATATATAACCTTTCCTACGATATAAACTTTTAACATGTATCTATCAAACAACATCTTGAAGTTCATATTTTTTTTATACGCAATAGATAAGCCTATACTAAGCGCAAAGGCTCCGGCCAAAATAAAATGTGCATACTGCTTTATGGCGTTTTCTATCCATAATAAAACCAGCGTAGGGAACGGCAACTCAGTGTGATACTCTTTAAACATCTCTTGAAATTGTGGAATAACCAATGTAATAACAAGTGAAAAAGCAATTATCATTGCAAATATTACCACTATTGGATAACGAGTGGCTTTTTTTAACTTAAGACGATTATTGAAGACCTCTTGCAAAATATCCGCCAATTTTTTAATAGACTCATCAAGTGAGCCCGTCTTTTCGCCCAGATCAACCATAGCAATAGATATCTTGCCTAGCTCATCACTAAATTGCTCCATTGACTTAGACATACTTGCGCCAGATTCTACATCTTTCAAAATAACCGAAAAAATCTCTTTTATTCTTTTGTTTTCTGCTGTTTTAATAACATCTTCAAGACAAATATTTATAGGAAGTCCAGCATTTAGCATTATGGCTATCTGCTCCAAACAAGCGATATACGGCTCAAGAGATATGCGTTTTGGTCTAGCATAATCTTTAATCTTTGCCTTTAAAGCCTCTATTTTATACTCAAATGGCTCATCAACCTCATTTATGCCAACTAGAACGCCTATTGATTTTGTTTTAAAATCTTTAACAGCTTCTACTTTATGTGCTGAAGAAACGACAATTTTATATCTTTCGCCAGCACTAATATACTCAATCTCAAAGTATTTCATCTACTTTGCTACCCTCAAGACTTCTTCAAGTGTTGTGGTGCCACGAAGTGCTTTTGTGATACCATCTACTATCATTGGCTCATAATCGCCATTTTCTTCCGCTTTTCTTGAAATCTCGTATTTGTTCATTCCGATAGATATCATATGAGATGTAGTTTCACTTATTTTTAGTATTTCACTTATCATTGTTCTTCCACTAAAGCCAGTAAAACCACATCGAACGCACCCTTCGCCCTTGTAAAAAGTAAACTCTTGTGGCAAATAGTTTTTTACCTTTTCAATAAGTTGTTTTTGAGGTTTATGCTCTCTTTTACAATGAGGACAAATTTTACGCACAAGCCTTTGAGCAACGACACCCACCAATGAATCTGCTATCAAATACGGCTCCAAATTCATCTGAATCATCCTAGTAATGGCACTTGGCGCATCGTTAGTGTGAAGCGTGGTAAAAACCAAATGTCCTGTCAAAGAAGCTTGAACAGAGATGTTTAGCGTCTCAGCATCCCTTACCTCGCCCACCATTATAACATCAGGGTCTTGTCTCAAAATAGAACGCAGTGCATCAGCAAAATTGTATTGAATCTTGTCGTTCACCTGTATCTGTTGAGCTAGTGGAAGTTGGTACTCTATAGGGTCTTCGATGGTTATCATCTTGTTTTCGATACTTTTTATCTCATTTAAGGCTGCATACAAAGTGGTTGTTTTACCGCTTCCTGTTGGACCAGTAACAAAAATGATGCCATAAGGAGACTGCAATAGCTCGTCAAAAACCTTGAGTGTTTTTTCTTCCATTCCTAGGTCATTTAGTTTTAGCAAAATCTTCTGTTGATCCAAAATACGCATAACAATAGACTCGCCAAACATCGTTGGAGCTGACGAAAGCCTAAAGTCATAAACGTTCTCTTTGATTTTCATCGAAAATCGACCATCTTGAGAGCGTCTTTTTTCGGATATATCCAAATTTCCCAATATTTTAATTCTTGAAACAAGTGCATTGTAAATATCAAGGTCAAATACAAAACTCTCCCTTAGTATTCCATCAATTCGGATTCTGACTGAAACATTAAAGCTTGAAGGCTCAATATGAATATCGCTAGCATTGTTTTTAATGGCACTCTTAACAATCTGCTCAATCAACTGCATAATAGAGCTTTGCTCATTATCCGCCCTGTAAGCACCAGAGGCTATCTCTTTTTTAATATTGCTTACCAGTGTTTTTGTTGTTGAGATGATATCTAGCCTCTCAAAAACATGCTGAATATCCGATGGCAATGAAACATAAAGCTTTATAGGCTTAGTTGCGATACTTCGCCCTAAAAGCTCTAAAGATTCATAATTTAGAGGATCTGCTACGGCTACATGTACAAACTCTTTATCTTCTTCAAACGGTATAGCTTGAGCATTTTTGAGCATATTTATAGCAAAAGAGGACATCAGCGTAAAATCCACATCAATAGCATACAAATCTATAAAATCCAATCCAAGCTGATCTGCTAAAATCTCTGCAAATACTTTGCTAGTTATATTTCCATCGTCAATAAAAATTTGTCCAAGCTTTTTTGTAAAGTTGCTCTGTTTTTGCACACTTAGAGCATTTGATAACTGCTCATCAGTAATAAAACCTTTTTCTACTAAAATATCGCCTATTCGCACATTTTGTCTAATCATTTTTGCAACTGACCTCTTAGTTTTTCAAGAAGCTTTTTAACCTCAAAAGAGGCGGAAAAACTCATAAATGTCTCCAAAGATTTAATTGCTTCATCTTTATCGCCACTGTTATATTTTGACTGGGCATAAATGAGCCAAGGTTTATCCGACGAAGGGTTCATTTTACTTGATTTTTTAGCCCAAACAATAGCTTTTTCATACTCTTTTGAGTCAAAATAAAACTCTGCCAAACCCAAAGCACTCTCAAAATCTCCAAAAGAGTCAAATTTTCTCAACAAAGTCTCCTCCTGTGAAAAAGAGTCAACTTTCATAACCAATGGTTTTTTTGGCTTTTTTGGCTCTTCTACTTTAGACTCAACAACAACCTCTTTTGGAAGAGAATCGCTAATTTGTATCTGTTGCAATACCAAATCTTGCTTAGTGCTTGATGGGGTTGTCTCTTTTTGTTTTATCTGCGGAGTGTGTAGCGAGATGGTCTCTTGCACTGGTATGTCTGGAGCTTTATCTGCAATGCGATTGTCACTTGTAGGCATAATCAGCTTAGTGTTTTTAACGGTACTAATATTGCTCTTAGTTTCTAAATTTTCATTTTTTTGCTTAGATTTTTTTAATAGCAAATCTAACTTTAATCCTACATCATCTTCTGAGATTTTAGATACTGTTTCCGTCTTTAAAATCGCATCAGTGCTGCTTTCACTCTTAATCTCAACAGCCTTGGCAGGGATGGTATAAAAATAGTAAAATACTCCACCGATAGCCAAACCTAG
>JAQUWL010000014.1 GCA_028692875.1 Sulfurospirillaceae bacterium | reverse complement strand
AAATCGTTTTTTGGGGAGCATTAAACGTAAATATGGCATTAAAAAAGCTGGTTTTTCAGGCACCCTTGATCCTTTTGCAAGCGGAGTGCTTATCGTTGCGTTTGGACAATATACTAAACTTTTTAGGTTTCTTGATAAAACACCAAAGCGATATCGTGCAACCTTGTGGCTGGGGGCATATAGCCCAACATTGGATATTGAAAAAGTTGAGTCTGTACAGTCCATTATGCCATTTGCACCAGAGTCGATTGAGATAGCATCAAAAGGATTTTTGGGGGATATTGAGTATTTGCCACCAAAATATTGTGCTAAAAAAGTAGACGGCAAAAGAGCTTATGCTTTGGCAAGAAATGGCGAAGATTTTGAGTTAAAAAAGATAAAAAGCACCATTTATGATTTTAAGATTTTGCACTATTGCCACCCTTTTTTGACATTTGAGATTGCTATTAGTGAAGGCGGATATATTAGAAGTATAGGTTCACTTTTGGCAAAGCGTTTTGGATTTGATGGTTGTTTGAGTTCTCTTGAGAGGCTTAGCGAGGGTAGATTTGTCTATGATGATGAAAGAGCACTCAATCCGCTAGAGTACTTAAATGTACCAGACAATAGTTATTTGGGAGATATGCAAGATGTAGAGCTTGGGAGAGTCCTACATGTAGAGATGTTTGAAAAAAAAGAAAGAGGCATTTATAAAATCACAAGCGAGGGATGGTTTTCCGTAGTTGAGATTTGCGAAGACAATGTAAAATATTTACTTAATAGGATAGTAACGTGTTAGTATTATCGAGAAAAGTTGGCGAAGCGATAGTGGTTGACAAGAACATTACGATACGTGTAGTGGAGATATCTAAGGGCGTTGTGAAGATTGGTATAGATGCACCCAAAGAGGTTCTTATCTCCAGAGAAGAGCTTGAAGAAGCAGTTAAGGCGGCCAACGTAGAGGCAAGTAAGCACGCAAGCGAAGAGCTTTTGGTCGACTTGAGCAAGAAACTTACAAAATGATTCAACAAGCGTATGCAAAAGTCAATATTTTTTTAAAAATAGTTGGCAAGAGAGGCGAATATCATGAGCTTGTTTCTCGTTTTATGCGAGTTGAAAACCTTTTTGATACGCTTATTTTTGCACCAAAAAAGACTCAAGAAGTTTTTGAATTGCGTGGAGATTTTGATTGTCCGCTTGAAAAAAATACCATTTTTAGAGCATATCAGGCTTTGAGGGAAAATGGTTTTGCAAAAAAAGTTGATGATTTTTTCTCTCACTATGCTCTACATGTAGAGAAGAAGATACCTACATTTGCGGGACTTGGTGGTGGCAGTAGCGATGCAGCAACATTTCTAAATATGACAAACAAAAATGCCCAGCTTGGGCTTTCGGTCGAACAGCTTGCAAATATCGGCTCGAAAGTGGGAGCTGATGTGCCGTTTTTTGTTTATGATTTTTCTAGTGCAAATGTAAGTGGCATTGGAGAAAAAGTGGTGTTATTTGATGAAGAGCCTCTTGATTTGGAGGTGGTTACGCCATCTGTTTTTTGTGATACAAAAGATGTTTATAGGGCATTTAGAGAGCATTTTTACAACACCGATGAGGCATTGGCAAAGAGCATGGAAGAGATGAGTTCAAAAGATTTGTTGCAAACCTTTACATGTAGAGAGTTAAACGACCTTTTTGAGCCTTGCGAGATGTTGCACGAGGATATAAAAACATACTCAAAAGAGGGTTGGTTTTTTAGTGGAAGTGGAAGTAGTTTTTTTAGGATAAGGAAATAGTTTAATGGGTGAGACGATAGCAAGAAATAAAAAAGCACTATTTGATTATGAGATTTTGGAAAAATACGAAGCAGGCATCCAACTTCAAGGAAGTGAAGTTAAAGCGATTCGCAAAGGAAGAGTAAATCTCAAAGACTCTTTTGTGAAAATTCTCAAGGGAGAACCTTTTTTGATAGGTGCCCATATATCTCATCTTGAGAGTGTAAATAGTCATTTTGCACCCACGGAGAGAAGAGATAGAAAATTGCTTTTGCACGCCAAAGAGATTGCAAAGCTTGATGCAAAAGTCAATAAAGATGGTTTGACGATAGTGGCTTTGAGTGTTTATTTGAGTGACAAAAATTTGGTTAAGTTGCAAATCGCTCTAGCAAAAGGCAAGGCTTTGCACGATAAACGTGAAGCGTTAAAGAAAAAAGATGCGGAGCGTGAAGCAAAAGTTGCGATTAAAAATCGTGATTATCAGTAGAAAATTTAGTAATTATTAATAATCTGAAGATACAATAACTATACAAATAAGCAAAAGGATAAATTAAATGAGATTTTATAAAGCATTATTGATTTTGGTGGTAACGTTGTTTTTCGTTGCATGTGGTGGAGAAAAGCAAAGTTCTACGCCATTGGCAAAAGAAGTTTACAAAGATGGCGACAAAATAGAGTTAAAAAGCGTTACGGGAAGCAAGGTTACGCTACTTCGTAAAAACGGTGGTTTTGTTATTGAGGGAGAAGAGGGCAAGATTATTTTGGTCGATATTTTCGGCACTTTTTGCACTACATGTCAAGATGAAGCACCCGCATTGATGGACTATCAGCTTCAAAATGCTAATGATATTTTTGTTTTAGGACTTAACTATTTTGAAGAGGTAAGCGATGAGTATGTCGTGGAAAACTTTTCATCTCGTTATAATGCCTACTATTTTATAAGCAATGCCAAAGAGAACACAAAGATTATAAATACTATTTTGGAGGATATTGCCTACAAGCAGACGTTGCAGGTGCCTTTTAAAGTGGTTATAAAAAACGGCAAATATCAAACAGTGACCGACATATACAGCTCCAATCCAAACAATAAATTTTATATTGGCAAGGTCGATTTGAAGATTATTGAAGATGATATTGACAAGATAAAACTTCAATAAAGGTAGATTTTGGCACACGCAAAACAGGCACTTGAAGAAAAGACAAAGAAAAAAGCCATAACGCCTAGGCTTTATAAAGTTTTATTGCTAAACGATGACTATACAAGCATGGAGTTTGTGATAGCTGTATTGATGGGAATCTTTCATCACGATTTAGAGAATGCGACACGGATTATGTATTCGGTTCATCAAAGTGGTAAGGGTGTGTGTGGCGTTTATGTTAGAGAGATTGCTGAAACGAAAATGGCACAAGTGAGAAAAAAAGCATTAGAGGAAAAATTTCCGCTAAGAGCGATTATGGAAGAGGAGTGAGGATAAAAAATGGTTAGTCAAGCTTTGAATTATGTTTTTAACGATGCCATTTTGTTTGTTAGAAAATACAAGCACGAATACATTACTGTTGATCACGTTTTTTACGCACTTTTGGGCAACGAAGAAGTTGCAAATGTTTTGAAAAAATGTGGCGTTGATATTGAGGCAACATCAATGGAGCTTGATCGTTATTTTGAATTAAATACTAAGATTTTGACAGATAAAGATGATTATGAGCCGTTTGAAACGGTTGCTTTGACTAGAGTTATTGAGTCGATGATAGTACATGCAAAGGGTGCTGGAAAAAGCGAAGCAAGTGTTTTTGATTTGCTAATCTCTATTTTTGAAGAAAAAGAGGCGTATTGTGTGGAGCTTTTGGAAGCACAAGGGGTTGAGAAGCTGATGATCCTAGAAGAGGTTACATCCATAACATCGCCCCATGAAATATCAAGCGAAGAGAAAGAAAAAGAGGACGGAGCACTAGATAATTATGCGATTGACCTTATAGATTTGGCTAAAAAAGGGCAAATCGACCCACTTGTCGGCAGAGCTCAAGAGAGCCTAAGGTTGATGCAGGTTTTGTGTCGCAGAAAGAAAAACAATCCTATATTAGTAGGCGAGCCAGGTGTTGGCAAAACTGCTATCGTAGAGGGTTTGGCAAAAGCGATTTATGAGCAAAAAGTTCCAGCGATACTTGCAAATGCCTCGCTTTATGCTCTTGATATGGGCTCTTTGCTCTCTGGCACAAAATATCGAGGTGATTTTGAAAAAAGATTAAAAGATATTTTGTCTGAGCTTGAGACAAAAGAAAATGCTATTTTGTTTATTGATGAGATTCATACGATTGTAGGTGCAGGTGCGACTAGTGGCGGGTCAATGGATTTGTCAAATCTTTTAAAACCACATTTGGCATCTGGAAATATCAAATGTATCGGCGCAACAACTTATGGTGAGTTTAGAAACTTTTTTGAAAAAGATAGAGCCCTTAGCAGACGTTTTGCAAAGATAGATATTTCAGAGCCAAATATCGAAGATTCCTACGAAATCATCAAAGGGTTAAAGTCAAAATATGAAGAACATCATGGCGTAAAGTATACTCAAGAAGTTCTCAAAGCTTCTGTAGAATTGGCTAAAAAATATATCAATGACAAATTTTTGCCAGATAGTGCTATTGATTTGATAGATGAGGTTGGTGCATCCTTTCATCTGCTTAAGAAGAAGAGAAAAAATGTCACGATTGAGGATTTGGAGGGGATTTTGGCAAAAACTGCCAATATGCCATCTCGTAGTGTTGGCGTAAGTGAAGCTGAGCAGATGGCGACGTTAGAGCAAAGACTTAAGACCAAAGTTTTTGGGCAAGATGAGGCTATTGTTTCGCTTGTCAAGGCTATCAAACGCTCTCGCGCAGGACTAGGCAATCCACACTCCCCGATAGGCTCCTTTTTGTTTACAGGACCAACAGGTGTGGGTAAGACAGAAGTAGCAAAGCAGTTAGCTTATGAGTTGGGCGTGCATTTTGAACGATACGATATGAGTGAGTATATGGAAAAACATACCGTTAGCAGACTTATAGGTGCACCTCCAGGTTATGTTGGCTATGAGCAAGGCGGTCAGCTAACCGAGGCGATACGAAAGCATCCTTATTGCGTTTTGTTGCTAGATGAGATTGAAAAAGCACATCAAGATTTGATAAATATTTTGTTGCAGATTTTTGATGATGCGGTTTTAACGGACAATAATGGCTTGAAAACAGACTTTAGAAATGTGATTATTATTATGACCTCAAATCTAGGCACCAAAGAGGCACCGATGATGGGTTTTACTAAAAATGAGTCTTCAAAGACAGATAAGGCTGTTAAGGACTTTTTCTCTCCAGAATTTAGAAACAGACTTGATGAGATAGTCCATTTTAGCGATTTAAATCAAGAAATAGCAGTGCTTGTAGTAGATAAGATTTTGCGTGAGGTTCAAGAGCAACTTGTTGAAAAGAGTGTTGTTGTTGAGGCGAGCGAGCCTGCGAAACGCTTTTTGGCAAGCAAAGGGTACAGTAAAGAGATGGGTGCTAGAGCGATGCATAGAGTTATTCAAGAGCTTGTAAAAACACCACTAAGCGAAGAGATACTCTTTGGAAAGCTAAAAAATGGCGGAAAGTTAAAGCTGGGATTTAAAAAAGAAAAATTAATCTTTGAGTATGTGAGTGGCAAATAAGGTTTTTATTCCAAAACTTACTGATGATAAAACCTCTTTCCCCAATCCTCTCTTAGCCGATGATAAAGGCTTGTTGGCTTGGGGTGGTTGCTTGAGCGAGGAGCGTGTTTTAAACGCTTATCTTCAAGGCATATTTCCGTGGTATAACCAGAACGACCCTATCTTGTGGTGGTCGCCAAATCCTAGAGCTGTTTTGTATCCTGCTGAGATAAAAATATCCAAATCACTTAAAAAAAACATCAAAAAATACACTCTTTGTTTTGATAAAAATTTTAAAGATGTTATTACGTTTTGTCAGAACAGCCCAAAAAGAAAAGCTCAAGGCACGTGGATACATCAAGAGATTGTAGATGTTTTTTGTTCTTTACATGTAAAGGGTTTGGCTCATAGCGTTGAGTGTTACGAGGAAGATATTTTGGTAGGTGGTTTGTATGGTTTGTATCTGGGCGGAGTTTTTTGTGGCGAGTCGATGTTTTCACTAAAAACAGATGCTTCAAAGGTCGCACTTTTGGGATTGTGCGAAAAGATACAATCCATCGGCGGAGATTTTATTGATTGTCAAATGCCAACTAAACATCTTAGCTCTTTGGGAGCTGTTTCTGTGGAGCGTGAGGATTTTATTGAGGCTTTACAAGTGAGCTTAAAAAAAGGGCTACATGTAGCTTTGTGGTAGTGTTGTAAACTTTTTTTTAGAAAAGAAGTAGTACCATACAACCTTGTTGAATTTGAGGTGAGCACGATATGTGTTCTGGTTCGATCTTTTAAAATTTTATTTTTAACTCTCACACATACTTTAGCATAACACAAAACTGTTAAAGTGAGCATTCTGTTAAAAAATGGAAAACAAAAGGATGGAAAACGGGTTTGCAGACTTTATGCCTTAAAAAGCGTGTTTGCAAGCGGGAAAACAAAGAAATGGAAAACAAAAATGCAAAACAAGACACACTACTTATTTACAAGTGAAGTTGTAAGCCCAGGGCATCCAGACAAATGTGCCGATATAATCGCAGACAGTATCGTTGATACGCTTTTGATTGCAGATAAAAACTCTCGTGTTGCGAGTGAGGTTTTTGTCGCAGGTAAACATGTTATCATCGGTGGAGAGGTTACTACGAGTGCTGATATGTCAAAAAAAGATTATGTCAAAATCGTCAAAGATGCACTGATTAAGATAGGCTATGATGGCAAATCCGCTTTTACTAAAAAACAGTGTTTGTATCCTGATGAGGTTGAAGTACAAGTCTTACTTAACCACCAGTCGTCTGATATAAATCAAGGCGTAGACCAAGAAGATGGAGAAATTGGTGCAGGCGACCAAGGCATTATGTTTGGATTTGCATCTAGCGAAACAGCTGATTTTATGCCAGCAGCGATAACTTATGCAAGAATGTTGTGCGATAAAGTTTATAACTACGCATTGACTCACAACCATAAGCTAGGAGTAGATATTAAAACACAAGTTACGATTGATTATGGTACGAAGCAAAATTTTGAAGAGTGCAAACCTCAAAAAATCCATACTATCGTAGTATCAGCTCCATCTGTTGAAGATATGAAGATTGATGAGGTTCGAGAGCTTATTAAGGGGCTGATTGACGATACGGGTCTTCCAACAGAGCTTTATGATCCAAAAGATACCATTATCCATATCAACCCAACAGGTCGTTATGTAAATCATAGCTCACTTCATGACAGTGGCTTGACAGGACGCAAACTTATCGTAGATAGTTTTGGAGGATACGCTCCTATCGGTGGCGGTGCGCAAAGCTCAAAAGATTATACCAAGGTAGATAGAAGCGGACTTTATGCTGGTCGCTGGATCGCAAAACATATCGTAGCAGCAGGTTGGGCAAAAAAATGTTCAGTTCAACTCTCTTATGCCATCGGTGTTGCAAGACCAGTTTCTGTTTCCGTGGATACATTTGGTACATTTACGAGTATTGGAGATGATGAGCTTTCAGAGTTTGTTATCAAATCTTTTAGCTTAACGCCTAAGTGGATTACGAACAAATTTAACCTCGACAAGCCTAGCTCTGAGACATTTTTGTACGCTGATGTTGCTGCTCGTGGACAAGTTGGTCAGAGCGACTATCCGTGGGAAAAACTCGACTCACTAGAGCTTTTTGAAGCACTAAAAAAATAACTTACATGCAAGAGGAAGTTGAAATTTTTCACTTCCTCTTTAAGGTAAAATGACTCCGCTAATGCCACTGTTGGCACTATGAAAAATCACAGTATTGTACCGTTTGGCGTAAAGCTTTAAAAGTCTATTTTGCAATGTCTGCTCGATAGAAGGCTTAAACCAACCGTTGTTGCTGATGGCTATCATGTAAGATGGATTGCCCTCGTAAAGCCTATCTTTGGTCGCTTCAAAACAGATGGCATTTCTAAATATGATATCTTTAATCCTAAAATCAGTAGGCTTTGTTGCCCTGATATAGTCTTTTGCACCATTGAAAAAAATGTCGTTTATGATTTTTGTTAAAAATTCTGGGAAAGGCACCTCTTCGCCAAAAGGAACCAGAAGCACTTTGTGGGCTATTTCAACATTTGTATTTTGGATAAGATAAGAGGAGTTGTACATATTTTTATTTTCGTATGTGAGCGAGCCTGCAACGATAGTGATTTGCTTTGAGTACTCTTTTAGTCTATTTAGTAGTTGTTGCTCTAGGTTTAAGTAGAGTGGAAAAGCACTCTCTGGCAAAATAATCAACTCTTTTTTAGCCTCAATAGCATCTTCAATATGTTTAAAATTTTCGGATATGATTTTTTGTTGATGAGCTTTACTCCAAATCTCTTTTTGCGATACGTTTGTGTTTGGAAAATATACATCTATGTCGGGTTTTTGATAAATATTTTGCGTCCACGATACAGAGCAAAATAGAGGTATTATGCCTAGGATAAAGATTTTTTTATGCTCTAACTTTAATAGTGCAATACCAAATAAAAATAGTGCAAATTGCCAATGTTCAGTTCCAAAATAGCTCTCCACAAGTGGCAACTCAAGCTTGAGCCAATTAAAGCCAAATGGTTCAAAAAAGGTTAGTAAAAACAGAAAAAAAGCTTGCCAAAAAGGAGATGGCGAAAAACATCCAATAAGCCCAAAAACAACTCCGTAAAAAAGAGCAATACCTATGACAATCAAAGGCATAAGATATGCTAAATCATAGTAGATAAAGCTAAAACTAATCCAATAAAACCACAAAGCACCTGTAAAAAAACCAAACCAAAAATATACTCCTTTGTTGGCACCCAGCAAAAGAGAAAAACCTATAAGGGCTAGGATCGAATTAAGTATTGTGCTATGAATCGAAAAATAGCCTAAATAGAACGAAGAGCACAAGCAAAGGGCTATAAAAAAGGCTTTTATTATATTTAAAGTGTTAGAATAATCCATTAAAAATTTTTTATTAAAGGATTGACATGCAGGCCGATGGAAATGTATTTGCTTCTTTGCTTCCACTTATTGTTCTTTTTGCTATTTTTTACTTTTTGGTCATCAGACCTCAACAAAAACAGGCTAAATCGCACAAAGAGATGATTGCCGCTTTGAAAAAAGGCGACAAGGTTATTACCAATGGTGGTATCATCTGTGAAGTGGTAAAGCCTGAGGATGATTTTATCAAAGTTAAGCTTAATGAGGAAGTGATCATTAAGGTTTCTAGAGACTATATAGCAAAGAAAATAGATGAGTAGTAACGGTCTAAATTACCGTTTAGTTATCTTTTTTATAGCCATTGTTTTTGGTGTAGGTATGTCTATGCCTACACTTCTTCAGAGTGAAAAAGGTGCAAAAATATCTCTCGGACTTGATCTTCAGGGCGGTTTGCATATGCTTTTGGGCGTTAAAACCGATGAAGCTATCAAATCCAAAATCAAATCAATCGCTTCTAGCGTCAAATTTTTCGGTGAAAGTGAAGATGTTGTTATTGATGATCTGAAAATATTGGAAAATGAGGTAACTTTGACGCTACTCGATGGCGATGAAGAGAAAAAACTAAACGAAATGTTGGGAAAAATTCCTGGTTTGGTAGTTCAAAAAGAGAAGCTAAAATATACGCTTACCTTGAGTGATGCGGAAAAAGAGGCAACAAAAGAGTACGCCATAAATCAAGCCGTTGAGACCATTCGCAATAGGCTAGACCAATTTGGACTAGCAGAGCCAAATGTCGCAAGGCAAGGAAAAGACAAGATATTGGTTGAGCTTCCTGGTGTTAAATCTCAAGATGATGAAAAAAGAGCTAGAGAGCTTATAGCAAAAGCTGCTCATTTACAGTTGATGGCGGTTGATGAGAAACGAAAAGACAGAGCTTCTACGATGAGTCCTAAAGAGGTTGCAGAGTATGGTGATGTTATCGTTTTTGATGCCAGAGAAGAGAGTAAAAAACATCTTTTGAAAGAGATTCCTATTTTGGATGGCAGTATGCTGGTTGATGCAAAGGTTGGTTTTTCTCAGATGCAGCAACCTGTTATCAACTTTACGCTAAATAGTGCCGGAGCTAAGATATTTGGAGATTTTACAGCTAAAAATATAGGCAATCGTTTGGCTATCGTTTTGGACAATAAAGTCTACTCAGACCCAGTAATTAGAGAGAGGATTGGCGGTGGAAGCGGTCAGATTAGCGGTGGTTTTAGTATCAAAGAGGCTCACGATGTAGCTATTGCATTGCGAAGTGGTGCGCTTTTGGCTCCTGTTACACTTCTTGAAAAACGAAGTGTCGGTCCATCTTTGGGAGCAGATAGTATTCAAGCAAGTTTGATTGCACTTGTTTCTGGCTTTGTGCTTATTGTTGGATTTTTGGTACTGTATTATCGTATGGCGGGAGTATTTGCAGGTATTGCACTGTTGGTAAATTTATTTTTGCTTGTTTCCATTATGGCACTTTTTGGAGCAACACTAACTTTGCCAGGTATGGCAGGTATTGTTTTAAGCCTTGGCATGGCCGTTGATGCAAACGTTATAATCAATGAACGTATCCGTGAGCTTTTACGACATGGCGTAGCTATAAAGCAGTCCGTAGAAAAGGGTTATGAAAATGCTATGAGTGCGATAGTTGATGGTAATTTGACTCTTCTTGTTTCCTCGGTTATTCTCTATGCTTATGGGACGGGACCAATTAAAGGATTTGCAATTACTATGATTATTGGTAACTTGATTTCGATGTTAACGGCCATTTTGGGAACACATGGAATGTATGAACTTTTAATGCCTTTTATTGAAAAAAGTAAAAGAGTTACCTTTTGGTTTGGCATTAAGAAGAGGAGTTTGTAGTGGAATTTTTTTCTAAAGATAAAATTTATAATTTTATGAAGTACAGTCGTCTATTTGTTGTAACGACGTTTTGTTTGGCTTTTGTTTCTTTAATTCTTGTTTTCACAAAAGGTTTTAGTTATGGGGTTGATTTTTCAGGTGGTACCGTTGTTCAAATCAAATATGACACAAAAGCACCGATAGATAAAATCCGTGAAAGCATTGCCAGTGATAAGTTGTTTGCCGGTGCATTGATTACAGAATTTGGCTCACCTGAAGAAGTTGTTATACGATTTGCCATGGTTAGTGAAAACGTAGGACAAGATGTTGGGGATCAAATTCGTGCTTTATTAAAAAACACAGGCTCATTTGATATTCGCAAAGTGGATATTGTCGGACCTAAAATAGGAAGTGAATTACGCTCAAAAGGTATTTTATCTGCTATTTTGGCGATGATTGGTATTTTAATTTACGTAGCGGTTCGTTTTGAGTGGAAATTTGCAGTTGCTTCCATCATTGCCTTAGCACACGATATTATTATTACATTAGGGGCGGTGATTGTATTTGATATAGAATTTAGCCTTGATGTTTTAGCAGCCGTTTTAACTTTGATTGGATATTCTCTTAACGATACCATCATTATTTTCGATCGTATTCGTGAAGAGCTTGAAGAGACAAAAAATATGAATTTCTCAGAAATTATCAATATCTGTGTTTCTAAAACACTTTCTCGTACGACTATTACTTCATTACTGGTTTTCTTTGTGGTTTTAACCCTCTATGTTTTTGGAGGAGAGATTATTCATGGGTTTAGTTTCACGATGCTACTAGGCGTTATCATTGGAACTTATAGTTCTATCTTTATTTCAGCACCATTTTTAATGTTGATTGGTTTTAGTGTTGAAAAATATAAAGCCAAAATTGCGTTAAAAGAGAAGAGCAAAGCCGAAAAAGAGAAAATGCGTGCCATGTATGAAAAAGGTATAGTTTAAAAAAGGGGTAGATTATGGATTGGAGTAAGGTAATATTCGTATTTTTTGCATTGATGAGTCTAACGACTACAGCGGGTTTTTTATACGACCACAATGGCATAGCTCTTTTTGTGGCAGCTAGCATCAATCTTATCTCTACTCTTTTGAAAATTGGAGTTAAAAATATTTTATCCGCAGAGCTATTTGCAAGTTCGCTAGTTGCGGATTTGCATCTAGTTCCAGCATTTTTGTTTTTGCAAATCCAAGGAGATTTGGAAACAGCTATCGCCTTATCTATAGGTGCTGTTGTTGCAAATGGTTTTTCTGTGGCTATTGTTTTGATAGAAGCTGCTAGAACCAGAGATGAAATTTAATTATTTGAAAAATTTACGGAGAGTTTTATGGAATATTGTCCAAGCGAAATAGAAAAAAAATGGCAAACGCATTGGGAAGAAGATAGGGCGTTTGAACCAAGTTTGGATTTTTCAAAACAGAAAAAATATATCTTAAGTATGTTCCCTTACCCAAGCGGACGTATTCACATGGGACATGTACGTAACTATACGATAGGCGACGCTATTGCTAGGTATTATCGTAAGCAAAATTTTAATGTCCTTCATCCTATCGGTTGGGATAGTTTTGGTATGCCAGCTGAAAATGCGGCTATAAAACACGGCATTCATCCTAAAAAATGGACATATGAAAACATAGATTATATGCGTAAAGAGCTATCTTCTTTGGGGCTCTCTTTTTCAAAAACACGAGAATTTGCAGCGAGTGATTCACTCTACACAAAGCACGAACAGCGTATTTTTATAGAGATGTTTCAAAAAGGCTTAGTTTATCAAAAAAATGCAACACTAAATTGGTGTGATACATGTCAAACAGTTCTTGCCAATGAGCAAGTAGAAGAGGGATGTTGTTGGCGATGTGATAATCCTGTGCAACAGCGTCTAATGCCTAGTTATTATCTCAAAATCACTCAATATGCTCAAGAGCTTTTGGATGATTGTGAAAAACTTAAAGAGGGTTGGCCACAGCAGGTTTTGACAATGCAGGAAAACTGGATAGGCAGAAGCGAAGGGTTGGAGTTTGATTTTGAATTGAGTGAAGAATCAAAGCAAAAACTCAATAACAAATTTGATAAATACAAGGTTTTTACAACCCGCCCTGATACCATTTACGGAGTTAGCTATACAGCACTTGCGCCTGAACATGCCATTGTTAAGTATCTTGTAGAACATAAACTTTTGAGTGATGATAAAATTGCTCAGATTAAAAAAATGCAAAGTGTAGGCTCACGAGAGCGAGCACAAGCACCAAAAGAGGGCTTATCGTTAGAGCTTGATGTTATCCACCCTCTAACGGGCGAAAAAGTGCCAGTTTGGGTGGCAAATTTTGTATTGATTGAATATGGTGGTGGTGCGGTTATGGCGGTTCCAGCACATGATGAGAGAGATTTTGAGTTTGCTCAAAAATACGATTTGAAGATTGTTCAAAGCATTGAAACTCAAACACCATTTGATGGCAGTGTTGCCACTACAGAATATGGCACATTGGTAAATTCTGGAGAGTTTAGTGGACTTGATTCTAAAAGTGCTCAAAAAAAGATAATTGAATATTTTGAAGATAAAAAGCTAGGTAATAAAGTTATAAATTACAAACTTCGTGATTGGGGTATTAGCCGTCAGCGTTATTGGGGTGCGCCGATTCCTATGATTCATTGTCCAAAATGTGGACTTGTGCCTGAGAGTTTTGAAAATCTCCCTGTTGCATTGCCAGATGATGTTGAGATATCTGGCGAGGGTAATCCACTAGACAAACATCCCACATGGAAGCATACAACATGTCCTACATGTAAGGGCGAAGCAGTCCGTGAAACGGATACGATGGACACATTTTTTCAGTCAAGCTGGTACTTTTTGCGCTACACTACAGACCCTTCTATGTGGAATGATGCTCCTTTTGATAAAAAAAGTGCTGATTATTGGATGAGTGTTGACCAATATGTAGGTGGCATCGAACATGCTATCTTGCATCTTTTGTACTCGCGTTTTTTTACTAAAGTACTTAGAGATCTAGGATATGTAAAATGCGATGAGCCATTTTCAAATCTTTTAACACAAGGCATGGTGCTAAAAGATGGCTCAAAGATGAGTAAGTCTAAAGGCAATACTGTTGATCCTGATGCGATTATCAAGAAATATGGTGCGGATACAGCAAGACTGTTTATCCTTTTTGCTGCTCCTCCTCAAAAAGAGCTTGAGTGGAACGATAGTGCCGTGGAGGGTTCATTTAGATTTTTGAAAAAATTTGCACAAAAGAGCGAAAATGCCTCTACACGTACAAAGATACCTTCTATAAATCATAATGTTTTATCAAAAGAGTCTCAATACGCTCGTAAAAAAGTCTACGAGGCACTTAAAAAGTCAAACGAAACTTATGTCGGTGGTGTCTATGCTTTTAATACGCTGATCGCCTCGTGCATGGAGGCTTTAAATGCTCTAAGTGACCAAGAAGATAAGTCTGTTTGGAGTGAAGGTTATTTTGTATTGCTAAATATTTTAGAGCCTATTGTTCCTCATATCTGCTGGGAAATGAGTGATAAACTATTTGGTTGTGGTAATTTTAAAAATATCGAGATTTTGGATGAGGTTTTTGTAGAAGATAGTATGATTCTTGCGGTAACCGTAAATGGTAAAAAAAGAGCAGAAGTTGAAGTCTCTTCATCGGCCTCAAAAGATGAGATTTTAGAAGCTGGTAAGAAGAGTGTTGCTAAATGGCTTGAAAACTCGGAACTTCTCAAAGAGATTTATGTTCCAAATAAACTCATAAATTTGGTGGTTAAATAAGATGATACGTTTTGTCCTGATAGCACTTTCTTGCTGTATGTTGTTTGTGGGATGCGGATATAAGCCAAAAGCTCAGTATGCAAGAGAAGTTTTAGGGCAAAATATCTATGCAGAAGTTATTATCAGCAGGCTTGATCCAAAAAATACTGTTTTGATTAAAGATGCTATTAGTGAAGCGATTGTTAGCAGATTGGGTGGAAAATTAACAACTGAGGAAAAGGCAGATTCTAAGATATTGGTCTCTGTTGGAGGTATCTCTTTCTCTCCAACTGTATACGACAACAAAGGTTATATCATAGCCTATAAAACAATTGTAAATCTAAATATCAGATATGAGAAAAAAGATGGAAAAATCGAGAGAATTTTAACTAGCGGTGAATATGACTTCCCAATAGAAGCCAATAGCGTTGTGTCTGATTCTAAGCGATTTAATGCTATAAAATACTCCTCGGAAGATGCAATTAATGAATTTATCTCTAAGATAGCTGTAAGAGGAATGCAAAATGGCAAGCACGATTAATGAAATCATCAAAGAGAGTTTAGAGACTATAAAGTCCGAGCATCTAAACCTGACGCCTGACAATTACAGCAAGGTTTTTTGTAAAGTTGCCAAGCAAAAAGGTGTTATTATTGAGGATTGTCAAAAAGTCGATAAGTATGTTAAAAAACTTGACCCGAACAGCTTGGCTGACCTTAAAAGATTTAACATTTCATCCGTAGATGAACTTCTCTCCTTCTTTGTTGCTAAGCTCAATCGTATTAACGAGGGCGATTCTATCAAGATGGTAAACTCTTTAGCGATTCTTTCAAAAAGAGTTTTACAGGCCATCTCCTTGCTTCATGATTCTAAAGCTTCAAAGCTTGCACATGCATCTTTGGAGAGGCTTGATTTTCACCAAAATATTCAATCCATTGATTTGATTAAGGAGAAATGGTTTGATTTTATCTCTAGTTATGATGATAGTTATCTTAAAAAATTAGACATTTATGGACAGATCAACAAAGAAGATTTGGAGCTTATGATAAGAGATATTATTAAGCTTCTAAATAAAGACAACAGTAGTGAATTGTACGCCTCTTTGGCACCTTTGATTATCGCCTCTTTGGCACCTTCTATTGCTTCTAGTATGAATGATGATTTGGCAAATATTAGCTATGAGCTTAGAAATTCTCCAGAGTCTTTAGGCTCTCAAGCAATTCAAAAAGAGATTAGAAATTTTATAGCCAAACGAATAGAGCTTGATAAAGCGGAGGTTCAAAAAAAAGTTTCTACGCTAGATAAGTTACTAGATGAGATAAATAAAAAAATCGTAGACCTTATAAATAACAGCAATCTTAGCAATCAGCAAGTTAGGGACATTAAGGCGGATTTGCAAAATATAAATTTTTCTCAAGATAGCTTTGAGTCTATGCATACAAAACTTGTTAAAATCGCCTCTTCGCTAGAGAATGAGACAAAATCTTTGAGCGAAAAGATGGTTAGCGATCAAGAGACGATAAAAAAACTTCATATGAAGGTTGCAAAGCTTGAGAGTGCTTTAACAGTGGCAAAACAAGAAGTCAAAGAGGATTATCTTACGCAAGTTGCTACCAAAAGAGCACTTTCGGATGAGTTGGCACGAGCAGAAGATGCCTTTATGCGTTATAAGCTTGACTATACACTTTGCTTTTTAGATATCGACCACTTCAAAATAGTAAACGACACATATGGTCACGAAGCGGGCGATGTTATACTCTCAACTGTGGGTAAAATTTTGAAAAAATATATCCGAAGAGTTGATTTTGTTGGACGTTATGGTGGCGAAGAGTTTTTGGTTATTTTGCCAAGCGTAGATACAAAACAAGGTGTCTATTTTGCTGAGAAAATTAGAGGTATTGTTGAGCAGTACAAATTTTTATACAAAAATGAGCGAATAAACGTAACTTTGAGTTGTGGGGTTTCTCAGCGTTCTCTTGTGGGTTCCATGGAAGATGCTGTTTCGCAAGCCGATGCAATGTTGTATAAAGCCAAAGAGTCTGGCAGAAATAGAGTTATCCCTTTTGCTCCAAATGAAATTAGTTGAGTTTTTAGACGAAAAGCCTCTGTACTATGATGATATCGACTATAATCGTATGCCTTTGGCGTATGAGAGCATCAAAACTTTATACAAATTGCCCAAAATCATACATATTGTTGGTACTAATGGCAAGGGAACGACAGGGCGCTTTTTGGCTCAAATGTTGTTTGAGCAAGGTCTACATGTAGGGCATTATACCTCTCCGCACATTTTAAACTTTAACGAGAGAGTATGGATAGATGGTTTTGATGTGGATGATGTTAGTTTGGAGTTGGCTCATCAAAAACTGCAAAATGCTCTTTCGCCAATTTTTTTACAAACACTCTCTTATTTTGAATATACAACACTTTTATCGATGCTTATTTTTTGCCAGAAGTGTGATTATGTTGTGCTTGAAGCGGGTCTTGGTGGAGAGTGGGATGCTACAAATGTTTTTGAAAAAATTCTCTCTGTGGTAACGCCTATCGGATATGACCATCAGGATTTTTTGGGAAACACTATCGCCTCAATAGCTACAACAAAAATCAACAGTGTAAAAAGCGATTTTGTTTTGGCAAAACAATGCGAGCAGGAGGTTTATGATATAGCTCAAAAAAAGGCTTATGAGTTAGGCAAATGTGTTATTTTGGCGGAAAACTTTTTGGATAAAAATGATTGTTTAGTGATTGATGAGATTGTAAAGCGTTGTGATTATGCTAGTTTTCTAAAAGACAATCTAACAACAGCCTTGTGTGCATTTCGCAAGCTCGGCTTCAAAGACAGTATAAGGTTTTTAAGAGCTCTTGAAATCAAAGGAAGATGTCAAACAATTGCTCCAAATGTCACTCTTGATGTGGGACACAATCCGATGTCCGCATATGCAATAGCTAAACATTTTGAGGGCAAAAAAGTAATTTTAGTATATAATAGTTTTAAAGACAAGGATTATGCGAAGATTTTGTCCATCCTGAAACCTATTGTTAAAGAGGTGCAGATTATTTCTATTGTTGGAAAAAGAGTAGCACAACAAGAGGATATAATTGCCGTTTTGAAACTTTTAGGGATGAACTACTGTTTGTTTAGTAAAATAGAAAAAAAAGAAACGTATTTGGTATTCGGCTCTTTTGCTGTTGCTGAAGCATTTTTAAAGGATGGTTTTGAAAAATAAGTTTACGATTACCCTATCTGATATTAATGGATCAAAGCACTATTTATTGCATCAGATTATCAAGAAGTTTATTTTGTATTTTACCCTTGGAGTGGCTTTGGTTATTGTTTTGGGTGCATTGTATATATCTTTTCTAAAAGATAATATTTCAGCTTTGGAGAATAAAAAAGAGGTTGCCTTAAAAGAACAGGAAAAGCTAGAAAAGATAAATCAAGACTTACAAATATCCATAGCTAAAACAACTCAAGACTATGAGAGTGTTAAGGAAAAAGTAAGCGATATGGAAGAGTTGATAGGACTTAAGCCTATTGAGGAGGACAATATCGAAGTTAGGCTTGATGAGATTGAGATGGCAGCTTCTCAGCAGAAGGAATTTTTTGAAAATATACCCAATGGTTTTGTAATAGAAGATATTGGAATAAGCGAAAAATTTGGATGGAGAATCAATCCAATTTTAAAAAGCAAAGAGTTTCATAAAGGTATAGATTTAAGGGCAAAGTTAAATACACCCGTTTATGCACCAGCCGATGGAGTGGTGGAATATGTTGGTTTTCACAAAGGTAGTGGTTTTGGAAATATGCTTATTGTTAGGCACAACTTTGGTTTTCAAACACAATTTGCGCATCTCTCCTCTAAGGAGGTGGTAAAAGAGGCACAGTTTGTTAAAAAAGGCGATCTTATCGCATATACTGGTAATAGCGGAATGTCAACAGGTCCTCATTTGCATTATGAGATACGCTTTGTGTCGAGACCGCTGGATCCGATTAATTTTTTAAATTGGAGTAGTGCTAATTTTGCTGAAATATTTAAAAAGGAGAAAAGAGTTACATGGGAGTCTTTAATAAAAATGATCAACCGACAGTATCCTCTTCAGAGACAACTATCATTGCCTCAGGTGCAACAGTAGAGGGTGTTTTTAATTGCAAGTCTCGTTTGCATGTAGACGGAGAAGTAAAGGGTACAATAGTATCTGAAAGCATTGTAACTATAGGCAAGCAAGGCAGGATATATGGTGCTATCCACTCCCAAAGGCTTATTGTTAATGGCTTTTTTGAGGGCGAGGCAGATTGTGATAATGTAGAGATACTTGTGGGTGGAAAATTTTTGGGTAAAGTTATCTCCAGAGAGCTTGTGGTTGAAGCCAAAGCTGTATTTGAGGGTGAGAGTCGTATTAAAACAGATACATTTGAGCCTAAGCAAGTCGAGTTAAAGGATTAGATACTGTTACAAGCCTCTTGTTATGAGTTTTTTGCTCAAAAAAACGATGTTTCCCTTTTGTGTGTTGCAAACGACAAGGAGGCTTTTTTAGCCTCTCACGCTATAAATTTATCGGGTAGAAAGAGCTATGTATTGCCAGATTTTAGGGCGGTTTATGGCGATGATTTGCTCCCTTTTTCAGATGAACTTATAGATTTAATAACTGTTTTAGGGCGTTTTTACGCAGACCAATCTCCCAAAAAAGTAGTTATATCTCCATTAA
This sequence comes from Sulfurospirillaceae bacterium, assembly GCA_028692875.1. Taxonomy (GTDB): domain Bacteria; phylum Campylobacterota; class Campylobacteria; order Campylobacterales; family Sulfurospirillaceae; genus JAQUWL01. The sequence continues at coordinate 35,221 of JAQUWL010000014.1, read as the reverse complement.
GAACTCTCTTTACGCCACTTCTTCCAAAGGAATTTTTCAAACAAATAAAACTCTCTTTTGGTGATATACTTAATCTCAATGCTTTTAAAGAAGAGATGTTTTATTGGGGCTATCAAGTTGTAGATGTAGTGCAAGGTAAGTCAGAAATATCTTTTAGGGGCGATATTGTAGATATTTTTCCGATAGATTTTGAAAATCCTGTGAGAATATCTCTTTTTGGCGATGAGATTGAGAGCATTAGATTTTTTCAGTGTGAGACTCAAAAGAGTTTTCCTGAAGAAAAAGAGTTTGTTGTTATCAAGCCAGCACTATTTGGACTTGATAAGGCACTTTATGAAGAGATGGAAAAAAAGATAGCTCTTATTCCTAGCGATAGTTTTATGAAGAGTATGCATTCGCTCGGACTTTGGGCATTAAAAGATAGAGCAAACTGTTATATTAAAGAATTTTCGTGCATCATTAATGAAACTGCCTTGAGTGAAATAGACGAGATAGATTCGATAGAAAAGAATCTTTTGGAGCCATTTAGAGGGTTAAAAAAGTTGCCTTTGGCTTCGCGATTTAAGCCCATTGAAACCTTACATGTAGACTCATTTTTAAATTTTAACAAACACAAAAAGATACGCATATTAGCCAAAGATGAGGTTTTGCTAAGACAAGAAAACTTAGAATCTTTCAGCCCTTGTTTTGTTAAAAGTGATTTGATTGTAAATATAGCCTCTAGCGAAGAGGTTTTTGTATCTTTAAATAAACCGTTACAAAAAAAGAGAAGAAAACTTCCAAATATGGTTTTGGACGAGCTTAAAAGTGGCGATTATGTGGTGCATGAAAACTATGGTGTAGGCATATTTAAGGGGCTTATAAACACCTCTGTTTTGGGTGCAATGAAAGATTTTGTGGTTATTGAGTATCAAGGAGATGATAGGCTTTTATTGCCTGTTGAAAATCTTGATGTTATAGACCGATATATCGGCGAGAGCGGAAGTTTGGCGGTTGTTGATAGGCTTGGAAAGGGAAGTTTTCAAAAATTAAAAGCCAAAGCTAGTGAAAAACTGCTTGAGGTTGCAAGCGAGATAGTCGCAACTGCTGCTAAGCGAGAGATGGTTGTATCTCTGCCTATTAGTGTTTCAAATGAGTCGTTGAAACTTTTTCAAAATGACGCAGGATTTGAGTATACTCAAGACCAAAGTGATGTTATTAAGGCTATCGTGGAAGACTTTAAGAGTCAAAAAATGATGGACAGGCTCTTGAGTGGCGATGTTGGATTTGGTAAAACAGAAGTAGCAATGAATGCTATTTTTGCAGTGGTAAAAAGTGGCTATCAAGCCATTTTTGTAGCGCCTACTACACTACTTTGCTCTCAGCATTTTAAAAGTCTTAGAAGTAGACTCAAGCCATATGGTATACATGTAGCGCAACTAGATAGATTTACATCTTCTAAACAAAAAGATGAGACTCTTGAGGGGCTTAAGGACGGCTCTGTTCAAGTTTGTGTTGGAACACATGCTTTGTTTGATGCTACGCTTAAAAATGTAGCATTGATTGTTATTGATGAAGAGCATAAGTTTGGCGTGAAACAAAAAGAAAAATTAAAAAGCATGCGAGAAAATGTCCATATTTTATCCATGAGTGCCACCCCGATTCCAAGAAGCCTCAATATGGCACTTAGCTCCATCAAGCAATATTCGCAGTTGCTTACGCCTCCTAGCGAGAGAGAAGATGTTCGTACATTTGTTAAAGAGCAGGATGAAAAGACGATTAAAGAGGCTATTTTGCGAGAAATAAGACGAGGAGGACAGGTCTTTTTTGTTCATAACCGCATCGCAAGTATTGAAAATCGAAAAAAAGAACTACTTGCAATGGTGCCTTCTTTGAGAGTGTTAGTATTGCACTCGCACGTTAGTGCTATTTTTACAGAAAAAGAGATGAAAAATTTTGAAGATGGAAAATACGATGTGCTCTTAAGCACTTCTATTATCGAATCAGGAATTCATATACCAAATGTAAATACCATTATTGTAGATGCGTCTGATTATTTTGGGATGGCGGATTTGCACCAGCTTAGAGGAAGGGTTGGAAGGTCAAAAAGAAGGGGATATTGTTATTTTCTAGTAGAGGATAAATCCGCTCTAAGTGAGCAGGCAAAAAAGAGACTTATAGCGCTTGAGTCTAACTCCTATTTGGGAAGTGGTAGCGTTTTGGCATATCATGATTTGGAGATACGAGGTGGAGGAAATCTTATAGGTGAAGCTCAAAGTGGGCATATCAAAAATATCGGATACTCTTTGTATCTTAAAATGCTTGAAGATGCCATCAATAAACTTCTCAATAAACTGCCTGTTCAGAGCAAAGAGGTTGATATAAAATTGAGTGTGAGTGCTTATATATCAAGCGATTATATCCACGAGGATAGGATTCGCCTAGAGCTATATCGAAGATTGAGCAAGTGTGCAAATGTTCTTGAAGTGCTTGAAATAGAAGAGGAAATGATAGATAGATTTGGCAAGATAGATGCCATCACAAAACAATTTTTGCAGATTATTACCATAAAAATTTTAGCTACTTATTGCAAAGTCGTGCTTATTTCTAACTATGCTCAGAATATAACAGTCAAATACAGTGATGAAAAAAAAGAGTTGCTTAGCGCTAGAAGTAAAGATGATGATGATATTTTAGCAACAGTATTGGCGTATCTAAAAACGAAAGTGAAAAAATAGATGAAAATAGCGTTTATTGGCGATATTGTAGGCTCTCCCGGAAGAGCCATGATAAAAGAGCATGTGTCTAAATTGAAAAGAGAGTTTAGCATTGATTTGGTCATTGCAAATGGCGAAAATGCCTCACATGGTTTTGGATTGACGCAAAAAAATGCCAAAGAGTTGTTTGCAAGTGGCGTGGATATGATTACTGGCGGAAACCATACGTGGGATAGAAAGGAGATTATTCCTTTGTTTGATACAATGCCTATTCTTAGGCCTTTAAACTATCCAGAAGGAGTTGAGGGGAAGGGTGTTGGATTCTTACATGTAAGAGATGAAAGCCTTGCTGTTATCAATGCTATGGGACATTTTTCTATGCCGATGGTGGAAAATCCTTTTATCGCCTTAAAGGGTTGTGTGCAAAAATTAAGAAACGATGGTATAAAAAATATTTTGATAGATTTTCACGCCGAATCAACCGCAGAAAAACGGGCGTTGCATATGCTTTTAAAAGGGCAGGTTAGTGCGATTATGGGAACTCATACGCATATAGGCACCGATGACTTAAGTGTGCAAGAAGGCACTTGTTATGTAAGTGATGTTGGCATGAGCGGATGTAGGGATAATGTTATAGGGATGGAAGCTCAAGCTCCCTTAAAGAGGTTTTTGACAGGACTTCCAGCCTCTTTGGATGTGCCAAAAAAATGCAAAAAGATTTTTCAGATGGTTGTTATGACTCTTGAAGATGGACTATGTAAAGAGGCTTTTAAGGTGCGTATTTATGAGGGTGCTGAAGAGATGTTTATCCAAAAGGCATTTTATGAATAGTTTTGAACTGCTTAAAGCTATCAAAGAAAATGGCTACAATGCCTCGTTGAGAGACCCTCTTTGGTGGCCAAACTCAAAGAGTTTTGAGGTTGTTTTGGGGGCGATATTGACACAGCAAGCCAAGTGGGAAAAAGTTGAAAAGAGTCTTGAAAATATAAAAAAACTCTCTACATGTACACTTGAGGGCATTGATGCTATGCCGATAGACTCTCTTGCTTTGTTGATTAGACCGAGCGGTTTTTACAACACAAAAGCTAAAAATATAAAAATGCTTTGCAGGGCTATTATCGAGGATTTTGCAAGTTTTGAGTCTTTTTGCGAAAGCGTTGAGCGTGAATGGCTTTTAAGGCGAAAAGGCATAGGGCAGGAGAGTGCTGATTCGATATTGTGCTATGCGTGCCAAAGAGATGTTATGGTGGCAGACGCTTACAGCGCAAGGCTTTTGGAGGCTTTTGGTTTTACGTTTGAGAGCTATGGCGAAGTGCAAGAGTGGCTTCGTGATGGCATTGAAAGTCATCTTGACAAGATAGATATTTTGTATGGAAAAAAGATGAGCGTCAATGAAATATTTGCACGGTTTCACGGAAAAATAGTTGAGTTTTGCAAGGAAAATAGCAATGGGAAAAAGGTTGATGTGAGTAGTTTAGGCTTGTAATTTTCTACAAGCCTAACAATTTCTAAAGGTTGTGCTCTTTTTTGTAAGCAACAATCATACTATAAGCTTCATCCTTTAGGCGAAGTTTCTCTTTTTTCATCGTCTCAAGGTCTAGGTCGCTCATATGTTCTCTTCCCTCTTCTACGTCTGTAATTTTTTGATCCAAATCGTTGTGCTTTTCAAAAATTTTTGCAAAATGTGCATTGTCAACTTTTATTTTTGAGATAATATCTCTATATTCGTGTAGCATATTTGTTACTCCTTGTGTGTTTATCTTATTTTATCAAAAAAGTGCTTAGAAAAGCCATTGACTTTTTAACTACTATGTTCGATAATCAGCGTTTATTTTAACATACTCATATCCCAAATCGCATCCATAAGCTGTGTATGCGTACTCGCCCTGACCTAAGTCGCAATGAATTCTAAAAGACTCTTTTTTCATAACTTCGGCTGCTTTTTTTTCAGTATTCTCATTAAACACCAAAGCACCTTTGTCGTAAATAAGTACATCATCGTATTTTATGGTAAGTGTTTTTTCGCTACATGTAACTCTTGAAGCACCTATTGTAGAGGCGATTCTCCCCCAGTTTGGGTCTTCGCCAAAAAGAGCAGTTTTTACGAGCAAGGAGTTGCTAAGGGCTTTGGATGCTTTTTGTGCATCTTCAAGTGTTTTGGCACCACTTACCTCAAAAGCAACCACTTTTTTAGAGCCTTCGCCATCTCGCACAAGCATTAAGCTCAACTCTTTTGTTAAAAGATTTAACGCCTCTTTAAATGCCTCTTTGTCATATGCTTTACTCTGTCTGCTTGTTATCAATAAAGCAGTATCGTTAGTTGAAGTATCGCCATCAACACTTACGGCATTAAATGAGTTTTCGACTGCGTTTAGCAAAAGCGGTCGCATGTCATCTTTTGGGATATTTGCATCTGTCAAGATAAAACATAACATAGTTGCCATTGCAGGATTTATCATGCCCGCTCCCTTGCAGATAGCAGCTATATGAAAATGCGAACCATCTTCGAGGGCAACTTTAAAACATAGCTCTTTTTTAAAGCTATCGGTTGTCATAATAGCTCTTGCGGTGGCATCAGAGTTTTTGGCATTAAAATCAAAAAGCTCAAACGCCAAGCAGAGCTTAGGCACATTTAGCCGAGCACCAATTACGCCAGTTGAGCTCATAATAGGATTGGTAATATTGGGTAGTTTTTGACGCAATACCTCAAAAATCTTATCAATATCTTCAATTCCCTCTTCGCCTGTCATAGCATTTGCGTTTTTGGCGTTCATTAAAATAAAATTTGTTTTAAAGCCTTGAGGATAGCGTTTAAAGTGAGCTATCGGTGCGGCTTGAAAGAGATTTGAGGTAAATACAGCCTCAACATCACAAAGTTCGTTTGAGCGAATGAATGCAACATCATTGTTGCCATTTGGCTTAAATCCTGCCGAAACACCTTGGCAGAAAAATCCTGAAACATTATCTAGTCCATTTTTTAAAGGGGTAACATTAAACATCTTTTATCTCTTCCGGTTTATCTTTTTTGCGAATAATTCTCTTAGCACCTCTAATTCCCTCTCCTGTTCCAATAACAAGCAACTTAAAGCCTTCTTCGATTTTAAAATTTCCTTTAGGCATCGAGGTAAAGTTGTCTTTTTTGTCACGTACGCCTACGACACTTACATTTACAATATCCCTAAGATAAGTCTCTTTTAACTGCCTTGAAACCATCCATGAGTGTTCTGGTACTTCTATCTCTTCGATGTCAATCGGATTATCTTTGCGGTACAAAATATTTTCCATCATATGTTTGAGATCTGGTCTCATACTTACTGCACTTAGCCTTTGTGCCATGAGTTTTGTTGGAGATATGACGGTATTTGCACCCAGCTTTGTAAGTTTGTCGATGTCTGATTCGTCATTGGCATTCGCCATAATAAAGTAGGCTCTTTTAAGCCCGAGCTCTTTTTCATAAAGCCTTGTTGTAGCGATTTGAGCTATATTATCGGCCGTATTTTCACTTAGCGTTATGAGTCCTTTTGCACTTGATAGACACGCTTTTTGAAGTGCTAGTTCGGTGTGAGGGTCTTCTTGAATAAAATATGGATATTTATATTTTTGAGCTATTTTTTCTATATTTTCATTGGCATCGATAACAACAAAAGGAATATGATTTTCACGAAATTGTTTAGATAGCTCTATGGTAATGTTATTGTGATGACAAATAACAAAATGGTTTTTGAGTCTTGCGATTTTGTAAAGCATTTGACGCTCCTTAAATAGTTTAACAAATTCACCTTTATTGAGCACTTCCACTAAGATACCAATAGAAAACGAAAAAACCCCAAATCCTAAAATGATAAGAGATATTGTAAAAAATCTTCCGGCAGTTGATATAGGTGCCATCTCTCCAAAGCCAACAGTTGTAAAAGTAATTCCTGTTTGGTAGATAGCATCATTTAGTGAAAAGCCATCAATGGCAATGTAACCTAGTGTGCCTACCATCATCATGGTAATAGTTAAAATAACTGGTAGCCTAAAAGGTTTTAGTTCTTGATATAATTCGTTGTTAAGATTGATTTTGGGGGCTGGATTTTTGGACCAATTTAAAAGGGTTTTAACTTTATTAGAAAAAGACACTTAAGTCCCCTCAGTGTTTGAGGAGAATTAAGAGTTTTTCTTCATTGTGCGAAGAGTTGAAGCCGCAATTCTAATTTTCTGAGATGTTCCATCTTCCAAAGTAACTCTTACAGTTCTTAGGTTAGGAAGAAATCTTCTTTTAGTTTTGTTATTTGCATGGCTTACATTATTTCCGACCATAGGGCCTTTTCCTGTAATAGCACATCTTCTTGCCATAAGTCTATCCTTAAAATTTTTGTGAATTGTACACAAAAAAAGCATAATAAATACTTAATTTGCACAAAAAACATAGTTTGCAATCGGCTATGATATCTAATATTTCATAAATCTTTTATGAAATTAAGGTTAGAATGCATTTAGGCACAAAAAGCTCACAAGAGGGAGTGCTATGCTAACATGTGAACAAATAGAATCCTATGTCGCCTCTATACCGTCTTTGTCTAAAAATGTAAGAGAGTGTCTAAAGTATCTTGATGATGGAAATTTAGGGCTTTGTGCAGATACTGCTAGCCATGACAAGGCACTTATGTTTTATCTTGCATCTATTGTAAATAAGCCTATTTTTGGCTTTAGAAACGACATATCAAATCCTCGTCAGATTTTTTCCATTTTGGGTGTTGTGCGAGCAAAACAGATTTTATACTCGTACTATATATCTCTAATAACACCAAAAAAATGGGAAGTTTTTGATTTTTCGACCCAAAAGTTTCAAGATTTTCAAGCACGTTTGATTTTCAAATGGGAAAAAATACTAAAATCACTCAATATAGAAAATGAAGAGCTTTCTATGGCTGTTACTATTATTCCAGCATCCCTTGCTTTTTGTGATATGCTTTTTAGAGATATGCTAGATATAGTGTTGCCATTGCGAGAAGTAAAGCAGATAAGCTATGAGGAGATTTTGTACAAAACAAGTCAAAAAACTTTTTTTGATATATGTGCTTTAGTAGCAAAAAAGTGGGATTTTTCAACCGATATTGTTGATTTTATTGTGGATGTGGGCAATAAAGAGGTGAAGTCTGACGAAAAGCATTTAGCTGTTGCTTATTTGAGAATGTTGCTATTGCAAGAGATGAGCACTCCAACTATGATGCAAGGCGGATTTAATGATTTTTTTGAGTTTGAATTAGATTTTTCAGAAGAGATGCTTGGCAACTTCTTTAAGTTAATTGAAAAAAATTTGGCATAAAGGTGTTAAAGTGAAGCCTATTGTCAAAAATAAAATTGCTTTTTTCCATCCTCAGGGCTTTATTGATGGCGAAAATGTTTTGGAGATAATTTCTCCATATGAGATTGAAGCTTTAAAGCCAATAAAGCCCATAGCCGTTTTTATCTCATTGAAAAAAATAATTTTTTTCAACAAAAAAGGTATCTCTATTGCTCTGGATTATTTAACTCAAATTCGCGATTCTTGTGGTGCGGTTATAGGATTTTGCGACTATGATGCTAAGAAATTTAATCTTTTTGGCGAGATGTTTTCACACAATATCTTTTTTTCACTTTTTGAAACAGAGGAAGTGGTAAATCTTTTTTTAGGAAAAATAGAAAAAAGCGAAAAAGAGGTTAAGATTTTGATCTACAATGAACTTGCAGATCAAAAAAACCAACAAGCTGTGGAGCTGTATGAAAGAGGCTATACCCCACATGTAGCGAAAGATTTAAATGAAGCAAAAAGAGGGATAAAAGAGTTTGATTATTGTGTTGTTAATTCGTATTTGGGAAGTATGGAGCGCAACATTTCAATTTTTATTAAAAACAATGTTATTGTTTATACGCTAAAGAGCTTTGTGGATTCTGATATATCTAAAAGTTTTGATGAAATATATCACGAAAATTTACTAAGAGTTGGTTTCAAAGTCTTTTTATTTGATGCTCAAGGTGTCTCTTTTATCAATGTTCACGGTGTTAATTATATTTCAAGACTTTCAAATGCTTGTGCCGAATATGGTGCTACTATTGTGATTGCTGGGCTTGATAATAATAAAATTACCAAAACACTTAAGCAAGACCTTCAAGATTCTGGCGTCTTGATTTATAGAGATATGAAAATATTTTTTGATGATAAAAAGGCCATTGCCGATTTGATAGAAAATCATTCTGCGATACGTAAAAATATTGGAGTCACAAAACAGCTAGTTAATGTTCTACCTTATATCACTGATGCAACCATACGAACAGTCGAAGTCCTTTCGAATATGAAAGCGATAAAAAAAAGTCTTCAAATTCAATTCTTGCAAATCGGCTCTCACGATTTGAGTTTGGGTGCTTGCATAGGAATGTATGGGGATTTTAATGGTATTTTGGTTTTGATTTTTGATAAGAAGTTAGCACAACAGGCCTGTAGAATTTTGTTAGAAGATTCAAAGTCCAGCGAAGCTGATCTTCTAGATGCTTTGGGAGAGTTTGTATATATCATAGGTGGAAAAATCATAAATCAACTATTGCGACAAAATATCAAAATAGATATCACTATGCCTCGAACATTTGATACAATTTCAAATGTTTTGTCTCTAAACAAAGACAACAAGGGTGTGCAAGTTGATTTGGATGTGTCTGGACAACTATTGACGCTGTTTTTAACAAAGTAATTTTATGAGGAAAGTTTATGTTAGTTGCTCCTAGTATTTTGTCCGCCAATTTTGGCAAACTTGATGAAGAGATTAAAGCTATCTGTGATGCAGGTTGCGACCTTGTGCATGTAGATGTTATGGATGGACATTTTGTGCCAAATCTTACCATTGGACCAGTTGTGGTTAATGCGGTTGCAAAGTCTGCTACAAAGCCTTTAGATATCCATTTGATGGTTGAAAATAACACATTTTTTGTTGATTTATTTGCTCCATGTAAGCCAAGATATATTGCATTTCACATAGAAGAGGAGAAGCATCCTCATCGTTTGATTCAAAAAATAAAAGAGTACGGCATATCGCCTGCTATCGTGCTAAATCCTCACACTCCGCCAGAGATGATAGAGTATATTTTAGACGATGTGGATATGGTTTTGCTGATGAGTGTAAATCCAGGCTTTGGCGGTCAAAAATTTATTCCAAGCGTGTTGGAAAAAGCACGTAAACTTAAAAAAATGATAGTGAAAAAAGGTCTTAAAACTCTTATTGAGGTCGATGGTGGAGTCAATAATGAAAATATAGTTTCTCTTAAAAACGCAGGTGTTGATATAGTGGTCGCTGGAAATTATGTTTTTAGTAGTGACGATTATGCTCGCTCTATCGACTCTCTAAGGGTGTAGATGAGGGTTAAGATTTGTGGAATTACAACACTTGAAGATGCACTAAATGCTATAAAATGTGGAGCTGACGCACTAGGTTTTGTTTTTTATGAAAAATCTCCCCGATATATTTCGCCAGAAATTGCAAAACAAATCATCTCAAAACTTCCTCCATTTGTTGAAAAAGTAGGGCTTTTTGTTGATTGCGATGCGTTACATGTAAACTCTACATGTAAGGATTGCAAACTTACGTTGGCGCAGATACATTTTGAAGCGGATGAGGCTTTTTTTGAAGCTTTGCAAGTGCCGTATATTAAAGTGGTAAGAGCCTCCAAAAAAGAGGATGTTTTGCGTTTTTCGGATGAATATAGGCTAGTTGATGCGATGGTGCAAAGCTATGGTGGAGAGGGCAAGAGGATTGATTTGAGATGGTTTGATGGCGTGGATTGCTCTAAGATTATTTTGGCGGGAGGGCTGGATGCACAGAACATTTTGCAGGTAAAGCCATACGGATTTTATGGAGTAGATGTGAGTAGTGGCGTTGAAAAAAGCAAGGGTGTTAAAGATAGTGACAAGGTGGCTTTATTTATCCAAAGGGTAAAAGCGTGAGATTGGTTGATGGTGTGATTCAAAAATTGCTTCAACGTCCAATGTTTTATAAAGATTTTATAGCCAAGATGAAGCAGTGCAAGCCATTGGAAAATGTTGATGTTGAGAAGATGCAAAACTTGAGATTTTTGGGTTTGCCCATTATGAAAAAGAGCGATTGTGCGTTGAGTTTGGAGACGATTGTAAAGCCCATAAGTGCCCAAAGGTTTTGCATAGTCGATATCGAAACAAATGGTAGCAAATCCAGCGAAAATCAGATTATCGAGATAGGCGCTGTTATGGTTGAAGATGGCAAGGAGATAGCCATTTTTGACTCTTTGATACATTGCGACATTTTGCCTGAGTCTATCAGTTTTCTAACTGGCATTAGGCTTGAAGACTTAGAGTTCGCACCACCTTTAAAATCTGTTTTGGCTGATTTTAGACTTTTTATTAAAGATGCCGTATTTGTTGCACACAATGTTAATTTTGACTATTTTTTTATCTCTGATTCTTTAGAGAGAGCTGGTTTTGGACCTTTGCTAAATAGAAGACTTTGCACTATTGATTTGGCAAGAAAGACTATTGAGGCTGAAAAATATGGGCTAGGATATTTGATGGAATACTTCAATCTCTCTTTTGGACAACATCATAGAGCTTTGTGTGACGCAAAGGCTACGAGTGTTATTTTTCAAAAGTGCTTAGAAAATCTTCCAAAAGAGGTACAAACAGTAGAGGAGTTGATATATTTTTCAAAACCAACGCCTCGCAAAAAATCAAAAAACGAGACCAAACAAGGAGAGCTTAACCTATCTTAGCTCTCCTTGAATAGTTTTTTTGTAAGTTTCTCCGCTTTGTTAAGTGGTGCATCTTTTTGATGTGCTTTGTAGATTTTGTTCATATAATTTTCCAAAACTATATGGTTGTTTATCGCTTTTTCCTCTTCTTTTAGTGGTGTTTTGGTGTAGTCACCGCTGTTTTGAAGCTCCCAGCTAAGCATATTGTCATTTAGTTGGAGTTGCAAAATCTCAAATAGTTTTTGCTGCAACGGTCTATCGAAAATCGGTGTCATCAGCTCAAGTCTTCGCTCCAAATTTCGTGGCATCCAATCAGCACTTGAGATGAACATTGTAGGTTCGGAATTTTTGAAGTAAAAAACCCTAGCATGTTCTAGGTATTTGCCGATAATGGATTTGACTGTTATGTTCTCACTTATGCCTTCAATGCCAGGTTTTAAACAACAGATACCGCGAATGATAAGGTTGATTTTAACCCCTTGCATAGAGGCGTTATAGAGTGCTTTGATGACATCTTGATCTACCAAAGAGTTCATTTTGGCGATGATTTTTCCATCTTTGCCCATTTTTGCTTCATTGTTTATAAGTGAGATGATTTTTGGCTTTATTTGGGTTGGCGACATAGAGAGATTTTCAAGTCTTCTGTTTTTTGAAAAGCCAGAGAGGATATGGAAAAACGTGGTTGTATCTTTGGCAAAATCCTCTTTACATGTAAAGTAACTTACGTCTGTATATATTTTAGCCGTTCCGCCGTTGTAGTTTCCTGTGGCTAGATGCATATAAAACTTGAGCTTATTGTCTTCTTGACGGATAATTTGTGCTACTTTTGCATGTACTTTAAAACCTGTAATGCCGTATATAACGTGTGCACCAGCGGTTTCTAGTGCTCTTGCCCAGTGAAGATTGTTCTCTTCGTCAAATCTTGCTTTTAGCTCAACCATCGCTGTTACTTGCTTGCCATCGTTTGCCGCATCAATGAGTGCTTGAACGATTTGAGAGTTTTTTTCAACACGATAAAGTGTCATGCGTATCGAGATAACTTTCGGGTCTTTTGATGCCTCTTTTATAAGTTTCAAAACAGGGTCAAAGCTCTCATACGGATGAAATAGCAAAATATCGTTTTTGGAAATAGTCTTAAAAATCGACTCATTGTCATCAAGTGGTGGCAAGAGTTTTGGATTGTATGGAGGCAATAAAAGTGAAGCAAAATCCTTGTTTCCAACCACTTGCCAAAGTGCTCCAAGATTTAGAGGGATTTTGTATTCATATATATCTTTGGTAAAGATTTGCATGTGAGAATTTAAAAACTCGATGATGTCTGGATCTGCACCTTCTCGTATATTTAGCCTTACAAATGCCCCTTTTCGTCGCAGTTTCAATCCCTGCTCCATGATCATCATCAAGTCATCTGCCTCTTCTTCTTCGATGACCATATCGGCGTTTCTTGTGATGCGAAAAGGTGCACATGCTACGAGTTTATATCCAGGAAAAATCTCTTCAGCATGTTTTTCAACGATAGACTCAATAGGCACATAAGTATTGTCGCTCGCTTGAAAATATCGAGGCAAGACCCGTGGTATGCGTATCATTCCAAATTTAAAATGCTCTTCGTTTTGTTCATCTTGAAGTTTTACGGCGAGTGAAAAACTAAGATTGTTTAGGTGAGGAAAAGGGTGTGTCGCATTGACCGCTATCGGGACGATAACGGGTAAAATATTTGAAAAAAAGTATTCATCTGAGGCTTGTGTAAGTTTTTCATCAAGTTCGCCATAATCTTTTACAAAAAGCCCCTCTTTTGATAGTTCTGAGATGATTTCGCTGTAACTATTTTCCACAATCTCCTTTTCGTTTGAAAGGTATGTTCTTATCTCTCGAAGTTGGTCTAGCGGAGTCTTTTGGTCTGTTCCTGTCTCAATAACTCCTGCGGTAAAAAGCTGTTTCAATCCAGCGACACGTATCATGTAAAATTCATCTAAGTTTGTAGCATAAATCGCTAAAAATTTTAATCGCTCCAAAAGTGGAAGCTCTTTTCTAGTTGATTCTGTCAATACCCTTGAATTGAATCTTAGCCATGAAATCTCTCTGTTTAGATAATAGGACGAATCGTTTAAGTCAAGCATTTTAACCTCTTTTCAAGTAGGTGGGTATTTTCGGGTTTTATTGTATCAAAAAAGAGCAACAAAATTTACTACAAATTAAGCATAGTTAGAAAAAGAGTATGAGGTGTCTTCATTGTTGGCATTTGAGTATTTTTCACGAGCATTTTTGATAAGCTCCATTTGCATTTCTCGCATAATTTCAAGCCGAGATTGCATTGAGATCATGGTTGCTGTTGAAGCCACTTGATAATCCGTACTGCTGGGGTCTGCTGGAGCAAGGGCTGCGGTGCGGACGATTTGCATTTTGGCAATCGTCTCTTGCGGAGTAGACTCTTTTGAAGTGTCGATAGTTACTTCGCCACCTATAGCATAGAGTTTTTCATCCGGAGCTTTTTGATAGACAAAATTTGCCCCGCTAAGTATAACCCCAGCACCTGCGGATATATGTGCTCTTTCATGTGCTTTTACAGCACTGTCCATGGCTTGAAGTCTTGCTATTTGTATCTTTTGTTCTGCGGTTAATTTTTCAGCATTTTGTGTATTTTTTTCGTCATTTTCCAAGGTCTCTTTTGGGGTGTAGTATCCACTTCCAAAAGGCTTGTCAATCCGAATGTAAGAAGCACTTAGAAGATTTACCATCTTACACCTCCCTTGTGTCTAAATTATATCACGCTGACGCTAAAAATTCAAAAATTTACAATTTTTTAAGCCTTGCTATCTCGTCACGTATCTTTGCAGCTTTTTCAAACTCAAGTTGTTTTGCGGCTTCATGCATCTGTTTTGTCATTTGAAGAACTATTTTGCGTTTTTCAGATGGCGGTATTTTGTCTTTTTTGTCTGAACTTCGATACAACTCTCCCATATCTTCTACTTTTAGATTTTCATCCAAAGTTCTTGTTGTGTTTTGAGGGGTAATGCCGTGTTGAATATTGAAAGCTTCTTGAACAAGCCTTCTTTTTTCTGTCGTTTCTATGGCTTTTTTCATTGACTCAGTGATTTTTTGGGCAAACATGATGACTCTGCCGTTTGTGTTACGTGCAGCTCTTCCCATCGTTTGGATAAGGCTTGTTTCACTACGCAAAAAGCCCTCTTTGTCGGCATCCAAGATGGCGATAAGTGAAACCTCAGGCAAATCAAGCCCCTCTCGAAGCAAGTTGATGCCAATAAGCACATCAAAATCGCCCATCCTTAAAGCCCTTATGATTTGGTTTCGCTCTATTGCGTCGATGTCGGAGTGCATATATTTGACTTTGATGCCAAGCTCACCATAGTAACGACTCAGCTCTTCTGACATCTTTTTGGTTAGTGTTGTAACCAAAACTCTCTCATTTTGGGCGATAGTTTTTTTAATCTCATCAAAGAGTGTTTCGACCTGATATTTGCTACTAAGTATCTCAACTTTTGGGTCAAGTAGCCCCGTTGGGCGGATTATCTGCTGGGCTACATTTTCTTTGCTGAGATTTAACTCAAGCTCTTTAGGAGTGGCACTTACAAAAAGATAACGAGGAGCTTTGTTGATAAACTCATCAAACATCAAAGGACGGTTTTCAAGTGCACTAGGAAGTCTAAAGCCATACTCTACAAGCACCTCTTTTCGACTCCTATCTCCTGCGTACATACCACGAAACTGTGGAAGGCTTACATGTGACTCATCCACGATAACAAGATACTCCTTGCCCATCGCTTCAAAGTAGTCAAAAAGAGAGTAGGGCGTATCGCCTGTTTTTATGCCTGTGAGATATTTTGCATAGTTTTCAACACCTTTACATGCACCTGTGGATTTGAGCATCTCAAGGTCAAATTCGACACGCTGTTTTAGACGCTGATACTCTACTATTTTATTTTCTGTTTGAAAAAAGGCTAGTCTTTGCTCCAGCTCCTCTTCGATTTGTTTGATGGCTTGTTCAAGTCTCTCTTTGCCAACGATAAACTGATTTGCTGCGTAGATGACGATTTTTTCTAGATTTTGAAGTTTTTTATTTGTTAGTGCTTCAAAGTAGTAGATGCTTTCTATCTCATCTCCGAAAAACTCGATTCGCACTGCCTCTTCTTCGCTGTATGCTGGATAGATATCTATAACGTCGCCATTGACTCGAAAGTCGCCCCTGTCAAAATAAGCATCATTGCGTTTGTAACCCATGTCTACAAGTCTTAGCAGAAGTGTTTTTTGGTTGATGGACTGTTTTATCTCAAGGGCTTGTACCATTTTTTTATACTCGTGCGGATTGCCTAAACCATAGTTTGCCGAAACAGAAGCTACACAGATGACATCATCGTAACTTAAAAGTGAAGCGGTCGCACTAAGGCGGAGTCGCTCTAGCTCTTCATTGATGGAGCTGTCTTTGTCGATATAAAGGTCACTTCTAGGGATGTACGCCTCTGGCTGGTAATAGTCGTAGTAACTTATAAAATACTCTACGTGATTGTTGGGAAAAAAGCCACGAAACTCACTGTAAAGCTGAGCTGCCAAAGTTTTGTTGTGAGTCATGATGAGTGTTGGCATCTTGAGTTTTTGGATGATGTGTGCCATCGTATATGTTTTGCCACTGCCGGTAACTCCGATAAGTGTTTGATAGCGATTGCCAGAGTATATAGAAGCGGTCAATTTTTCTATAGCTTGTGGTTGGTCGCCAGCGGGCAAAAAAGAGCTTTTGAGTTCAAATTCGGTCATCTTTGGATACTTTTCAAATATATTTTGTTACAATTATAGCAAACTATGTTAATGGGGTAATTGAATGTTTGAAACACAAAGCTCTCTAAATTCTTTACATGTAAAGATAAGTGAATTGGTTCAAAAATACAAAGACTTGTCGGCAGAAAACGAGTCGTTGCGACAAGAGGTTGTGCGTGTTAAAGCACAAGGCGAGGCAAAAGATGTTCAAATCGCCAAGCTAGAAGAGGACCTTCGCAAAAAAGATATGGAATCTGATGATATCATCAGCAAGATAGAGGCTGTGCTAGGAAGATGAGCAAGATAACCGTTTGTGTTGGCGGAAAAGACTTCGACATCAAGCTTGAGGGTGAGTTTGCTTTGAAGTTTGAGTCTGATTTTAAAGAGATATTTAAAGAAAAAAAGAGCCTAGAGCCAAAAGAGCTTTTGATGGCATTTGTGCAAAAAAGCTATGACAATTTTCTGCTTGAAACAGATATAAAAAAACTTATCGCTTTAGTCGAGAACATTTAAGTTACAATTTAAATTTATTGTATTAGAATGTTTCTAGGGTTGATAAGTGTATCAATCAAAAAAACAAAAAGGAGTAAACCATGAAAAAAGGTTTTACTATGATCGAGTTGATCTTCGTGATCGTTATTTTAGGTATCTTGGCAGCAGTGGCTATACCAAAACTTGCAGCTACAAGAGATGATGCAAATATCGCTAAAGGTGCAACAGAGGTTGCTATGGCAGTAGCTGATATGAGTTCGTACTATACGGCAAAAGGTGCTCTAGGTACTGTTACTGCAATGACAAATGTTGTTTTTGGGGGTAGTAATGATTTGAATACAACAGGTGAAGTTGCAACTTATAGTGATTGTATTACTTTTACCTCTGTAGGAAACCCTGCAAATGCTATCAGTGTTGAATATAAAGGTTCTGATGCAAGTACTGTATGCAAAGGCATAGCAGCAGCAGCAGCTAAAATTACCGGAGTTACAGTAGAAGATGGTGTTCCAACTGACGATGCAAATAAAACGCATACTTTTGGGGGTTCAAACGTTACATGGAATTAATGTAGCGTAGCCATTTAAACTAACTCAAGCGGATTTTTTAGTCCGCTTGATTTTTCTTTCAAATAATTTTATTCGGAGTTTCTTGTGTCGTATTCGTTAAAAAATGGTTTTACCATGGTTGAGCTTATCTTTGTCATCGTTGTTTTAGGCATATTAGCTGCGGTTGCTATACCTAAACTTGCAGTGACTCGTGATGATGCTGAATTTGTAAAAGCCAAAAGCGAGATTTCTGCGATACGAAGTGGTCTTTCATTGTTAAAATCAAAAAGGATGATGGAAGGCAATACTACTATGCCTCAAGAGCTTGATACTGCGGCGGCAAATACTGCTCCAGCAAATCTTTTTAGTGGTGGCGGAAATGGCAATGTTCTTGAGTATCCCATCATTGCAAGAGCGACTGGCTGGATGAAAACAAGTGCAAACACCGCAGATCCGATAACATATTCGATTACCCTTAGCTCTGGAGCTGTGACATTTAACTATAGCAAAACAAATGGCACTTTTGATTGTAACCATACTGACGCTAAATGCAACGACTTAACCCGCTAGGTCGATGTCTTTTTACTATCTCGTCTGTCTTTTAAAATCTCCCCTTGAGCCTTTGACTTATAAAAGCGACACGCCTTTACATGTAGGAGTAAAAGTCGAAGTGACTTTGCAAAAAAGGCTCTGTTTTGGTGTCGTTCTCAAAGAGGTTGAAAAACCCTCTTTTACATGTGAAGATATCTTGAGTGTTTTTGATGAAACATACGACAAAACAACGCTTGAGCTTGCACGTTTTATCGCCGAGTATTATGTCTGCTCCTTAGGTGAAGCGCTTGCTCTTTTTACCTCTTTGCCATCGTACGTATTGGCTAAAAATCCTGATTTTGAAACAGATATAAAGCTATCTTGCGAGCAAAAAGAGGCGTATGATTTTGCATTGCAACACAGTGCATCTCTTTTGTTTGGCGATACAGGAAGTGGAAAGAGCGAAATCTATATGAAACTTTTTGAAAAAGCCATTCAAGAAGGCAAAAGCTCACTTTTTTTACTTCCCGAAATCGGACTTACTCCGCAGATGAAAAGCCGACTTAAACACCATTTTGGCGACAAAGTGGTTGTTTGGCACTCAAAGATAACAAAGAAGAAAAAAGATGAGATTCTTCAAGATATCGCTGATGGAAAAGTCTATATCGTTGCTGGAACACGCTCAGCTCTTTTTCTCCCACTTTCAAATCTAGGGCTTATCGTTGTGGATGAAGAACACGACGACAGTTACAAGTCAAGCTCCAGACCTCGCTATAACGCTAGGGATTTGGCATTGCTTTTTGGACAGAAAACACATAGCAGAGTTCTTCTTGGCAGTGCGACTCCATCTTTATCCTCTTTTTATAAGATTCCATATGCAAGGCTTAAGGGAACATATTTTGACTCAAAGAGTGCTTTTTTTTATGAGAACTCGCACAATGAACTCACGCCTTTGGTGTTGCAAAAACTAGAAGAGGTTTTGTCTAAAGGCAAACAGGCAGTTGTCTTCTTGCCAACAAGGGCAAATTTCAAATACATTACATGTAGCAAATGTGGTAAAAATGTTGAGTGTCCTTACTGTAGTGTAGGGATGAGTTTGCATCTTAAGTCCAACGCTTTAAAGTGCCATTATTGCAACTTTGCAATGCGAATTCCAAGTGTTTGCCCAGAGTGTGGATGTGAAGATATCGTAGCAAATCGCATAGGAACAGCAGAGGTGGCAAAGCTTTTGAGTGAGTATTTTCCAGAAAAAAGTATCCAAAAGTTCGACAGAGACGAAGTGACAACAGATGGAAAACTCAAAAGCATTTTAGAGCGGTTCAATACCAACCAAATCGATGTTTTGGTAGGAACGCAGATGATAAGCAAGGGTCACGACTATCACAATGTTGCTTTGGCTGTCGTTATGGGGATGGATTCGCAGTTGGCTCAGTCTGATTTTCGAGCACGAGAAAAAGCCCTTTCTTTAACGCTTCAAATAGCAGGACGTGCTGGTAGGAAAGGGTATGCGGAGGTTTTAATCCAGAGTAAAAATGAGGCTTTTTTCAAATACTACATAAACGACTATGAAGATTTTTTAAAAGACGAGCTTCAAAATAGAACAGATTTGTATCCGCCATTTAAAAAACTTTTACGTATCATTATCGTCAATCTTAAAGAGGAGAAGGCAAAAGCTATCGCCGATGAGATTTTTGAGCGTTCACAGCTTTTTCCCAAAGTCGAAATCATAGGATATGGACGGGCAAATATACAAAAAATAGCTGGAAAATACCGCTATGAAGTGCTTGTTAGAGCAGATTCAACCAAGGCTTTGCTAGAGTTTGCACATAGCATAAAAGGCTTACATGTAGAGTTTGACATCGACCCACTTTCGTTTTCTTAATCCTTATAGTTGTATAATATAACATATTTCATATTTTTTTCTTAGAGGGCAAATCCTCCCTACGGTCTGAGCCTCACGAAAATAATATGAAATATGTCTTTTAAAAATTAGCTATTTTTGGATTAAAAAATGATAAAACGCTACCCTACGAAGCAGATTTTTGTTGGCAATGTTCCTATCGGAGGAGATGCCAAAATCCCTGTACAGTCGATGACTTTTTCAAAGACACATGATGTTGAAGGTACGGTGGAGCAGATACGCAGACTTCATTTTGCTGGGTGCGATATCGTTCGTGTGGCGGTGCCTGATTATGAAGATGCACATGCTTTGAAAGCCATCAAAGAGCAGATAAGTTTACCTCTTGTTGCAGATATTCATTTTAATTATCGTTTGGCATTAATCGCTTCAGAAGTGGTCGATTGTATCCGTATCAACCCTGGTAATATCGGTGCAAAAGAGCGAGTCAAAGAGGTTGTAAAAGCTTGCAATGAGCGAAATATCCCCATCCGCATCGGTGTCAATAGTGGTAGTTTGGAAAAAGAGTTTGACATCAAGTATGGAGCGACTTCAAAAGGTATGGTCGAATCAGCACTTTATAACATCAAATATCTTGAAGATTTGGGCTTTGCAAACATAAAAATATCCCTCAAAGCAAGCGATGTGGAGCGAACCGTTGAGGCGTATCGAAGCCTTCGTCCTTTGGTTGAGTATCCTTTTCATTTGGGCGTCACGGAAGCTGGAACACTGTTTCACTCTACCATCAAATCTTCCATCGCATTGGGGGCGTTGTTGCTTGATGGCATCGGCGACACGATGAGGGTTTCCATAACAGGCGAGCTAGAAGAGGAGATACGTGTTGCAAAAGCGATACTTAAAGATACAGGCGTTGAAAAACAAGGTGTAAATATCATATCTTGCCCTACATGTGGGCGTATAGAGGCGAATCTTGTCAAGGCGGTTGCAGAAGTTGAAGAGAAGACAAAGCATATAAAAGTGCCGTTAAATATCTCTGTGATGGGTTGCGTGGTCAATGCCATCGGCGAAGCCAAACATGCCGATGTTGCCATAGCTTTTGGTAAAGGGCAGGGGCTTGTGATGGTCAAGGGAGAAGTTGTGGCAAAATTGAAAGAGGATGAGCTTGTGGAAAAATTTTTAGAAGAGGTCGAAAAGGCAGCATCGGAGTATGGCAATGAATAATTTACACAATACAAATATTGAGCGTTCAGTTCTTAGCTCTATCTTGTTCAACCCCGCCTTGTTTGAAGATGTGGCTTCTATCGTCAAAGCTGGTGACTTTTATCTTCCTGCACATAAATACATCTTTGAAGCGATGGAGGAGTGTGAGCGTGAAGACCTGCCGATAGATGAAGAGTTTTTGCAAAAAAAGCTTAAGCAACAAGGCAGGTTTGATGAAGAGGCGTTTTTGGAGATTTTGTCCACAAATCCGCTACCTTCTACTAAAGCTTATATCGAAGAGATACGAGAAAAGTCCATCAAAAGAGAGCTTATAAAACTTACAGGCGACATCAAAGAGATAGCACTTGAAAAAGATTTGCCATCTACGGAAGTGCTTGATTTGGTTCAGCAAAAACTATATAACATTACGCAAGAGACAAAAGGTGGCGAGTTTAGGGAGTCTGAGGAGATTATTCACTCCACTATAGCACATATTCACGAGATGAAAAAGCGTGGAAATGCGGGTGTCGTAGGTGTTGATACTGGATTTGCAGAGATAAATAAGCTAACTACTGGTTTTGGCGATGGGGATTTGATCATTGTGGCGGCGAGGCCAGCGATGGGGAAGACCACCTTTTGTCTAAACCTTGCTCAAAATGCACTTGATAAAAACAATGGTGTGGCTATATTTTCGCTTGAGATGCCAGCTGAGCAGTTGATGCTAAGGATGTTAAGCTCTAAAACTTCAATACCTTTGCAAAAGATAAAAGTGGGAGATTTGAGTGATGATGAGTGGACAAGACTTAGTTTTGCAACCGACGATATGGCTAGGAAAAAGTTTTTTGTCGATGACAATGGCTCTGTCGATATCCATAAGGTAAGGGCGAAACTAAGAAAATTAAAAACTAAACATCCTGAAGTTTCAATGGCGATTATTGATTATCTTCAGCTTATGACTTCTGGCGGAAGCAAAGATAGGCATTTGGAAGTGAGTGACATTAGCCGAGGGTTGAAGCTTTTGGCAAGAGAGCTTAAGATACCTATCATCGCACTTTCGCAACTAAATCGTGGACTTGAAAGTCGTGGCGATAAGCGTCCAATGCTAAGTGACCTTAGAGAATCTGGTGCTATTGAGCAAGATGCGGATATGATTTTGTTTGTTTACCGAGATGATGTGTATCGTATGCGTGAAGAGAAAGAAAAAGAGCAAAAGGCTAGGGCTGAGGGAAAAGAGTATAAAAGCAACTTCTTTGAAAAGCCAGAAGAGTTGGCTGAGGTAATTGTTGGCAAAAACAGAAATGGTCCTGTTGGAGTTGCAAATCTTATCTTTCAAAAGGCATGCACTCGTTTTGTGGATGCTGGAAAAGTTCCGATAGAGGTTGTTTTTGGGGACTCTGTTGTCGATAGAAAAGAGGCGAAAATAAATATGCCTCAACTATAAATAAATGTTGGCGACACTACCACTTTTTGCCACGAAAAAAGAGCAGTTTATTGCATTTTGCGTGGCAATCTCTCTTTTTTGTCTCTCTTTAGGATATGAGTATTTTAAGTACCAAAGATTTACTCAAGAGTCCTTACATGTAGACTTTGCAACGGTTTTAAATCACTATCAAAAACAGAAGAAAAATGGCAGATTGTATGATGTTTATAAGCTTAAAGTAGAATCTGGCGAAGTGTTTCATACTACATCTTGGACGCACAAAGATATCGGCGTTGGTGCTCGTGTTAAAGTAAAATACAAAGTTGAAAAGCTTGATTTTGTGGATTATTTAAAGGGTTTTTTCGCAGTATCATTTTATATTTTTGAGCCTGATGATACTGTTAAAAATCTTCGTCAAAAACTTTATGGATGGGTTGAGAAACAGCATAGCGATAGTGGAATGTCGGAGTTGTACAATGCGTTATTTTTCGCCAAATCCATAAGCAAAGAAAATCGAGACAATGTCCAAAAATGGGGCATATCGCATCTTGTTGCCATAAGTGGTTTTCATCTGGGTGTGCTTAGTTTTTTACTCTACTTTTTACTCAATCCTATATATCGTTTTTTTCAAGACCGCTATTTTCCATACCGCAATCGCACACTTGATATTTCTGCGGTTGTTTTTACAACTCTTTTTGCCTACATGTATATTATTGATTTTACGCCATCTTTTTTGAGAGCTTTTATAATGAGTCTGGTTGGATTTTACCTTGTAAGCAAGTCTGTTAAGATTTTGTCTTTTTCAAATCTTCTTATAACCATTTTTATCGCACTTATCATTTCTCCAAAACTAGTTTTTTCTATTTCGTTTTGGCTTTCAGTAAGTGGTGTTTATTTTATTTTTCTTTTTTTGTACCACTTTGGAGATAAGAACAAATGGTTTATCTTTTTTGTACTCAACGTTTGGGTCTACCTTTTAATGATGCCCATTGTTCATTTTATATTTAGTGTTTTTACGCCTTTACAACTCTTTTCGCCCATACTGAGCATACTGTTTGTGCTTTTTTACCCTTTGTCTATGTTGTTACATGTCGTGGGTTTTGGAGATGTTTTAGATGAGTTTTTAAAAACTTTTTTAGCTTACAACTCTTCAGTTTATTCACTAAGTGTATCCATGGAGTTTTTATCGCTCTATATTGTCCTGTGTTTGGCTAGCATCAAGTGGCGTTTTTTGAGTTATGTCTGCCTCATCTTCGCTTGCGGCACTCTGTTTTTCATTCAATAGATAACAAAGTTTTACTCCATAAAGATAAATTAACCATGAAAAATATATCCACAAAAAGAAGAACATCAAAATACTAAATGAGCCGTAAATGCTAAGATAGGTTTTGTTGTATGCTACATAAAAAACGAAAATATTTTTAGAGATATACCAAACCAAAGAGGTGACAAATGATGAAATAAAGGCACTTTTAAATCTTATTTTGGCATTTGCTGAAATCGTAAACATAACAAAAAACAACAACCATATAACCAAAAAAGGAACTATTTTAAGTAAGCTAATAGATGTTGAAACGCCTGTTTTTGAAAAAAGCTCTTGAGCGATATTTGAGAGATAAAATGAGATAACAAGTCCCAAAGGCATCATGGTTAGCATCGTCCAATATGTTGAAAGAGCCTCCCAAATCGTGCGAGTTTTTGTCTTGAAAAGTTTGCTTATAATCTTCTCATAATCCAAAAAAAACATTACCGAGATATAAAGAACAAAAATCAATCCAACTGCTCCCATACTGCCAGTGTTGTCCATAAATTGGTTAAGGTATTGGGATATAAGCTCTTGTTGCGTTGGAATAAGTGAGCTAAAAATAAAGCTTTGTATCTTTTCGTAGTAGTCTTTAAAACTCGGCATTTTTGTAAAAATACTAAATGTGATAAGCAAAATTGGGATAAGTGCCAAAATGGTATGAAAACTTAAAGAAGAAGCGTAGTGTCCAAGCTCTGGGTCTTTGAATTTTTTGATAAAATCTACGCTCTCTTTAAGGTTCATAATCTTTCCTCAGAGTCCCATTTTTGCGGGATTTAGTATGTTGTTAGGGTCAAATGCTTTTTTGATTGAGCGAAAAAGTTCCATCTCGCCATTACTAAATGCAAGGTGCATAAAAGGTGCTTTGCTTAGTCCTATGCCATGTTCGCCACTCAAAGTGCCTTCTAGTGCGATGGTTGCCTTAAAAATCTCTTCAATAGCTTTATGCCCTATCTCAACCTGTTTAGGGTCATTGCCATCAACCATGACGTTGGTGTGTACATTTCCATCGCCTGTATGTCCAAAACAAGGCACCTTTACGTCGTATTTTTTTGCTATTTTGGATATTTCGTCAAGAAGATTAGGAAGTTTGCTTCTGGGAACCGTGATGTCTTCGTTTAGTTTTTTGCTTCCATAAACAGTAATGCATTGGCTGACATTGCGTCTAGCAAACCAAAGATTGTTGGATTCCTCTTTGGTAGTTGCTATTTTAAAATCCACACAACCGTTTGCTTTGAAAACATCGCTAATGAGAGAGAGTTGTTCGTCAAGGTCTTCTTGCTTGTTTCCATCAACATCTGTTATCAAGATAGCCCCAGCATCAATTGGCAAACCTTTTTTGTATTTTTGCTCCACCGCTTGAATGGAAAGATTGTCTAAAAACTCCATTGCAACTGGTGTTACACCGCCGGCCATAGTTTTAAAAACTGCGTTCATCGCATCTTTAACAGTAGGAAAAACTCCCATTGCGGTTTGTGATATTTTAGGTTTTGCGATAAGTTTTAGCGTTATTTCTGTGACGACACCGAGTGTGCCTTCGCTTGCTATAATGATGCCTGCGATATTGTAACCCGCAACATCTTTGATGGTGCGTTTTCCAGCTCGAATAATCTCTCCATTTGGGATAACTACCTTAAGAGCCATCACGAAATCTTTGGTAATGCCATATTTTGCAGCACGCATACCGCCAGCATTTTCGCTGACATTTCCACCTAGAGTTGAGTACTCTTGACTTGCAGGATCTGGTGGATAAAAAAGTCCTTTTGCCTCAACGGCACGTTGCAAGTCCATATTTATAACACCTGGCTGAACAACAGCTACCATATTTTCCATGTCGATTTCAAGTATCTTATTCATATGTTTTTCAAGTGCTAAAATAATGCCACCTTTTGCAGGCAAAGCCCCGCCAGTAAACCCACTACCAGCACCTCGAGGCGTGATTATTATCCTGTTTTCGTTGCAGTATTTTAAAATCTTACTTACTTCTTGCTCATTTCTAGGAAATACAACCGCATCTGGTTGGTATTTTTCTCTTGTTGCATCATATGAGTAGGCTATAAGATGTGCTTTGTCGTCAAATACATTCTCTTTTCCGCTGATGTTTGCAAAAAAATCAATATGTTTTTTATCCATTGTTATTTTCTTATTAGTGAGTTGTAGTGAGTGTTATAATCTTTTATATCCGCACTATCAAAGCTAAGCCATGCTGACTCTATTCCTTTAAGACGAGCATAAAAAGGAAGTTGAGCATCTTTTACCTCTCCTGCTTGAACTTCTTTTATAACTCTAAAGTTATTGCAGTCTACAAAATATCCACGATGATTGAGTGCAAAAAAGATTAGAGAAGCCGCATTTTGTGTACAAGTTAGTTTAAAAATTTCCCTATCTGGGTTTGGCCGATACTCTTTAAGCAGATATCCTGCAACAATATCTGGATGAACCCAAGTGATGGTGTTGTAATGTTTTGTTATTTCGTTGTAGACTTCATAATTTGGAGCAACTATTAAGGCTCTATCGTAAAGATAATTTATAATTACCTCATCACCCACATTTGGTCTAACACCAGATACTGGAAATGCTTTTTGAGCCAACATGTCAAATACTTCAAACTGTAAAATAGCTTTTCCGTTAGATTTGCTTATCACATCAACTCTTGCTACAATTGTTGAGGTTGTGTTGTCTATCTTGTGAATCACAATACCGCTAGAGCCTATAAATATATCAGAAGAGTCCTCTATAATGGCATTTTTTTCAGAAACCTCTAAAATTTTTGTTTTGTATTCGCTGAATAGACTCTTCGCATTTAAAAATGTACTTAAAACAAAGACTAAAACAACCGCTATTGGTCTTCTCAATGTAGCTCCTTTTTCTTTTTAGTGTAACGATTATACAACAAGAGTATTTAAAAAACTTTTATCATTTGTTGAGCATGCCTCATATTAGCGAGTTTGAAGATTTCTTAAGATAGAATGACCCATCCATCTGAGAGGTTATTATGGTTAGAATTGTGTTTTTTGTGTTGGTATTTGTTTCTTGTGTGTTTGGCTCACACGTTGAAGAACTGAGGTGGTCAAACGGCGAGACGTTTTTATCTTTTCTTGAAAAACACTCCTTGCCACTAAAAATCTACTACAATCTAGACAAAGAAGAGCAGGAGCTTGCAACTGAAATTATGTCAGATGTTCGCTATCATATATTAAGAAGTGAATCAAACGAGATAGAGCAAGTTTTGATTCCTGTGGGCGAAGAGCTTCAGATACATATTAAAAAAAATATTGATGAGTATGTGCTTGAAATCATCCCTGTTATATATCAAGAGGAGTCCTTGAGCCTTGTTCTGGATATCCAAAAATCACCATATCAAGATATCGTAGATGCAACAAATAACTATCTTTTGGCAAATGAGTTTGTTTACTCTTTTAAAAATAGTTTAAACTTTAGAACTCTTACTAAAGGTGACAAGTTAGCAATTTTTTATACGATGAAAACACGTCTTGGAAAGCAGTATGGTTCGCCAAAAATAAGCACATCCATGATAGAGATAAGAGGTAAAAAAAGATACTCTTTTTTGTATGAAGATGGTAAATATTATGATGAAAAAGGTGTTCAACTTGAGGGCTTTTTGCTTGCAAGACCTGTGAATTACACAAGAATATCATCGCCTTTTACAACTAAGAGATTTCATCCTGTTTTAAAAAAGTATAGGGCACATCTGGGTATTGACTATGCTGCACGTGTGGGTACTCCTGTTCGCTCTGCTGGAGATGGTAAAATTTCTTTTGTTGGAAGAAAAGGTGGGTATGGAAA
Source organism: Sulfurospirillaceae bacterium (assembly GCA_028692875.1). GTDB lineage: Bacteria > Campylobacterota > Campylobacteria > Campylobacterales > Sulfurospirillaceae > JAQUWL01. The sequence continues at coordinate 7,866 of JAQUWL010000014.1, read as the reverse complement.
GACCATCATCGTAAATCACTCTTCAGGGTATAAAACACTTTATGCTCATCTTAATGGCTTTGCTAAAAAAAGTAGAAATGGAAAAAGCGTTAAAAAGGGGGAGGTAATAGGATATGTTGGAAATACTGGTATGAGTACGGGACCGCATTTGCATTTTGGCTTATATAAAAATAATGTTGCCATAAATCCAGCTAGCGTGATTCAAGTAGCAAAAAATTTACTTACGGGCAAAGAGATTACAAAGTTTTTGCAATACACCAACGAAGTCAAAGAAAGTATTCAAAAAGCTCTTTTGGATAACAATTTTGTGCCTAAAAAAGAGGAGAGTTTTGCATCTTTTGAGCCTTTAAAAAGAGAAGAAAAATAAAATAAAAAGAGTCTTGCATGATAAAGTGTTTTATAAAAAATGGAAACAAGCTAGATATTATCACGGATTTGAGTCAGCTAATAGACAACGAGGACAAAAAGAGCAGGGTTGTTTGGTTGGATATGTTTTTGCCAACACAAGAAGAGATAATTTTTGTTGAAAAAACTTTTGCTATAGACTTTCCTACAAAGCAAGAGAGTGAGGAGATTGAGATATCTTCACGTTATTGGGAGGAAGACAAAAAGATAGAGATTAACAGCTACTTTTTGATTGTAAATGATGAAAATCCACACAATGAAACCGTTTCATTTATCTTGCAAGGCAATTTGCTGATATCAATCCGATATAAAGAGCTTCGTGCGTTTGAAGAGTTTAGTAAACGCTTTTACTATGCCCCTAGAGAGTTTAAAAATGGATACTATATCTTTTCACAGCTTTTGGATATAAGGATAGATGCCGATGCGGATGTTATCGAAAAACTTTCAAAAGATATCACAAAACTTAGAAAACACGTCTTTACAGATTACACAACTGACGATGAGGATATCTTGGAGAAAATCTCTTCATTTGAAGATTTAAATATGAACATCCGAGAAAACTTGACGGATAAACAGAGGATTTTGACCTCTTTTTTAAAATCCAACAAATATGATGTATCTTTGCGTGCTGATATTCTTATAATGCTTAAGGATATTAAGTCGTTGATAGACTATACGCAGTTTAATTTTGAGCGTTTGGACTATCTTCAAAATATATTCGTGGGCATGTTGAATATTGAGCAAAACAAAGTCATAAAAATCTTTACTATCGTAAATGTTATTTTCTTGCCACCAACTCTTATAGCAAGTGTTTATGGTATGAATTTTGACTTTTTCCCAGAGCTTCATTGGAAATATGGCTATATTTTTTCAATAGGCTTAATGATGCTTTCAGCTATAACGCCGATAGCTATATTTAAAAAGAAGGGTTGGATTTAAGTTTTATGGCAATAGATGGCAAGATAAAAATCATCAAGATAAAAGAGTGTTTGAATTCTAAATACATTAAGCCAAAGAGTATGTTTTATGTTCAAAATAGTATAGAAAAAAGATGGGATTTGGTAGATACTCACGACAGTGTCGCTATACTTTTGTATCATCAGATGCGTGATTGTTTTGTGTTTGTAAAGCAGTTTCGCCCTTCCATTTATCTTAAAAATAAAGATGGTTTTACTTATGAGCTTTGTGCAGGGCTTGTCGATAAAAACAAAAGCCTCATCGAAATTGCCAAAGAGGAGATACTAGAAGAGACGGGCTATGATGTGCCCTTGAATAAAATCGAAAAAATATCCTCTTTTTATACTTCTGTTGGTTTTGCTGGAGGTTGTCAAACTCTTTATTTTGCCGTGCTTGACGACTCTATGCAAGTTAGCGAAGGCGGTGGCATAGACAACGAAGCCATCGAGGTTATCTATCTTAAGAAAGAAGATGCTTTGGCTTTTATGTTTGATGAGGGCATCGCTACGACTTCAGGCTTGATGTTTGCACTGATGTGGTACTTTAAAACTTACGAAAAATAGGTTTGTTTATTTAAAGTTCTTGCAAAGGGACTGAAAAAGAAGTTCATACTCTTCATCGCTCAATTGAGCAATTTTATTACCAATTCTTTGTTTGGAAAGTGTACGAATTTGATTGATTAGGATGTCAGAATCCTCTCTAAGCTTATCTCTTTTTGTGATTCTCATGCGATAAGGGAGCATATCGTTTATCAAGTCCGTAGAAAGTGGCATAAGAATAATCGTATCCAAAATCGCATTTTCATCATCCCCCGAGACAATAACCGCTGGTCTGATTTTCCCAACTTCATCTCCTTTTTTTGGGTTAAGATTGACGATGACGATATCGCCTCTACTTAATGCCATCATCAACTCCTATTTCAACAAATGCTAAATCTTGATGACTTTTAAGTCTATGGAGTTTATTCATTTTCTCATCCCTGTCGATTTTTTCGAGTAAGGGTTTTATATAACTTTCGTATTTTGAAGAGATAAAATATCCCAAAGTCGCATGGGCTCTTCTATCTACGATTTCGGCAATATCCATCGCTTTCATCAATGAAGGCTTATTTTGAATATCTGTTACACCATATGTTAGCATTTTATATCCTTTAGATTTAATCTATTAGAATTATAGCTAATATATTGAAAAATTACTATTTTTTTTAATATATCTAGTATTTTAATAATTTTTTGTTTGATATGGCTATCAGTAGCAGAGGACAACCAATTTTCAAGTTTGCTCCGCCAAATATTTTTTTTGACAATATTAAATCCTGAATCAATAATTCTAGTTTTATGGTAGCCTAAAACAATAGGATGTAATAGTTTTGTATCATAGTATGATTCAGTCTGTGATTTTCCTTTTTTTCGAGCATTGTGCTGGATGTCTTTGGATAGTTTTGTTGAATAGACAAAATGAACGAGAGCCAAAAATATTTCTTCTTCATTCTTTTCAATGAAGACACTGTTATTCCAATATTTATTTGGAATAGGGTAGTACTTGTTATTGGGCATTTCGTACAATGACAATTCTCTAGAACAATACTCATCGGGAGTTGATTGGATTTCAATTTCAAAATATGATTTATTATCTGGGATATCTATCCAAGATATATCAAGCCTTTGAATCTGGCAATCATCAATAATTAATCCATTTTTACCTTTAATTGCATCACAAATAGATTTAGCATAGTTGTCTAAATCACCATATTCTGGTGTGTTTAGCATTTTTTCTTCATTTAGATATAAAGTAATTGTAAGTTGAACTTGTTGTGTGTAAATATAATTTGTAGAAATGCTTAATTGTAATTTAATTTTGAATTCTTGTCTTAACTCTGATTGATTTGAATACGAAACTGGTGGAAAATTGAATTTTTGTTTCCATCCTCCATGGTTTGGATTATTGCCTAAATCATAACCATGCTTTTCAATTTCATCATTTTCTTCTATCGTCATTCATCTTAAATATAATACGAGTAAATTCGCAAAAGTAAGTTACTTTCGAGCAATTTTATTTTTTACATGTAAGAAAAATCAATCAATAAATCTTTTTGTCAGCCCCTTGTAGGTTTCGATGCGTCTATCTCGTAAAAATGGCCAGATGCGTCTGACGTCTTCACATCGTTTTAGGTCAACGTCAACGAGCAAAATCTCCTCTTTGTCGTGACTTGCTCGCACTATGATTTCCCCTTGAGGTCCCGCAACAAAAGAGTTGCCCCAAAAGCGAATGCCGTCCAAATGCCCAAAGTCATCCATCTCTTTTCCGACACGATTGACGCTAATGACGGGTAAACCATTTGCTATGGCATGACCTCGTTGCACCGTCTCCCACGCATCACATTGACGTTTTTTTTCATCTTCTGCGTCTTCATCAAACCATCCGATTGCAGTAGGATAGATAAGCATTTCAGCACCCTTGAGTGCCATCAAACGTGCAGCTTCAGGATACCACTGATCCCAGCAAACGAGCAGACCGAGCTTTCCAACACTTGTGGAGATGGGCTCATAACCCAAATCTCCCGGAGTAAAGTAAAATTTCTCGTAAAACCCTGGGTCGTCAGGGATGTGCATTTTGCGGTATTTGCCAGCGACTGAGCCATCTTTTTCAAAGACAACGGCGGTGTTGTGATAAAGTCCAGCCGAACGCTTTTCAAAAAGAGATGTTACAAGAACAACCTTATGTTCTTTGGCTACATGTGACCAAAATTTTACATCCTCTTCAAAGTCCGATGCTAGGTCAAAATTTGCCGTATTTTCATTGATGCAAAAGTATCTATCTTGATGAAGCTCTTGCAGAACAACGAGCTGTGCACCTTGGTTTGAAGCCTTTTCAATCATCTGTGTCGTTTTTTTGAGTGTATCTTTTTTGTTTTTTCCGATGGCTTGTTGCACAAGTGCTACTTTGAGTGTTGAGTGGTGTTTCATAAATAATTACTCCGCATTAAAGGTAAATTGCACCTCTTTAGACGGTGCGCCAATATAGTTTCCTTGCAAGAAGTCTATATCTGTGTTTTTTAGTTTGTCAAAAAGCTCTTTTGATTCGATTTTGATAGCAACAGTTTTAGCGTTTATGGTTTTAGCATAAGCACAAATAGCGTTTATTGATATGAGTTTTTTGTCATCCATATCAGCACCAAAAGATATTTTTTTATCTATTTTTAGGTAGTTTGGAGATATTTTTGCTAAAACTTCAAGGTCGCAATTGCCGACACCAAAATGGTCAATGGCAATACGAAAACCCGCTATTTTGAGTGAATCAATAGTGTCTAGATACTTAGGCTCAATATCGTCTAGATGAAGTTCGATAATCACGCCATCAGGCTCTCTTTCAAAATCTTTACATGTAGAGGCTAATATATTGGCGAGATTGCTATTTTTCAAATCTTGTTGTGATAGATTAAGGGAGATGATGGTATTTGAATTTTTAAAATTTTCAAGCGTTTGAGTTAAAATCAAATGAGTTATTTTTGGTAGCAAGTGAGTGTGTTTTGCTACATGCAAGAATTTGTTTGGAAAGTAGATATTGCCTTTTTCCTCGATTCTGGCGAGCGCTTCAAATTGTTCAATAGTATTTGTTTTAACATTTAATATCGGTTGAAAATATGCTAAAAGAAGAGCTTCTGACTTGCCCTTGAGGATAGTTTTTAATTTTTTTGCCCACTGGATATTTTCTTTATATTTTTCACCAATTAATCGTATTTCTTTGTAAAAAAGATAGTTTCTTCCTTGTGTTTTGCATTCTGAAAGTGCCGTTTGAGCATTGTTTATCAACTCTGATGCAAGATTTGTTTTTTTGTAACAGTCGTATGAGGTTGAAATACCAGCTCTAGCTTCAATAAAAAGACCAACGGGTTGTATTTTGATAGTATTTGTCTCTAGGTACTCAAGAAGTCCTTTTGCTAGGCTTTTTGTTTTAATCTCTCGCTCTTTATCGCTGATGTTCATATAATTTATAAGTATTGCAAATGAATCGCCTTGAAGTTTATAAAGATATGTTTTTTGTTTCAGGGTCATTAAAAAATCAAGCAATTTTACGGATAGTACATTTAGATATTTATCGGCTTTTTTGTGCCCAAAAAAACTTACAATTTCGTTAAAGTCTACAATATCTATAACTATAAGTGCGATATTGTGTTTTTCTATTTTTTTAATATCTTCAAGAAGTTTGTTGCCATTTCCTAGTGATGTTAGTGGGTCTATTGTTTTTTGGTGTACTAGCTCTTGTGCTGTTTTTTCGAGAGTTGTGATATCAAAAGCATAGACTAAAATCTGCTCAAATTGTTTAAATCCTATCATCTTAAGTTGATAGGATTTGCCATTTTCTCGATAAATTATTGTTGATTTTTTACTGTTTTCAATGTAGCTTTTTGCACTTTCTTTGGAGATTAGAGAAAAGTTAGTAATGCTCAAAATAGACTTTTTTGATATCTCGTTTTGAAAAACAACCTCGCCAGTTTTGGAAAATATAAAAATAGGCTGTGTGTTAGCTTTTGTGAAGTACTCAAAGTATTTACTTTTTTCAAATAGCTTTTGGTTTATGCCAAAAAAATGATAAATAGGACAAAATCCGACAATTGCACTCGCGAGAACAATAAAACCAAAAATAAACCAGACGTTAAGGGAAAAACCAGAGATATAAAAGAGCAGTAACGCCATCACAAATCTGGCGTATTTGTCAAAATTATATATATTTGTGTACATTGAGACTCTCCTTTTGACAAAGCGAGGTTCATTTTATCATTAAACGCATAAAAAGATTTTTATTTGGCTTTACATGTAGAGGTTTTTTAATCATTTTTTAATGTGATTGATACTATTATTTTGAGGATGATTATCAAAATAATAGGAATGTGCACAATGAAAACTTTGGCCGATTTGAATATTGGCGAGACAGCTGTTATCAAAAGCATTGAGGCTACTGGGGAGTTGAAAAAAAGATTACTCTCTTTTGGGGCAAGAAAAGGTACTCAAGTACATGTAAATATGCTTGGTGTCAAAAAGAGTACAATTAGTGTTTGTATAGGCAAAACTTGTATAGCGATTCGTCTAGAAGAGGCTCGCACTATTTCAATAGAAGATTAAAATGAATAAAAAAATTAAAGTCGCACTTGTGGGACAGCCCAATGTTGGCAAAAGCATGTTGATAAATTCTATCAGCAATTCAAGATTGAGAGTTGGTAATTTTTCTGGTGTTACAGTAGAAAAAGCCGAGGTAAATTTTGTTTTTCAAGGACATGAGATACAAATAGTTGACCTGCCTGGAACATACTCTCTAAGCGATTATACTCAAGACGAGAGAGTTACCAAGGAGTTTTTAGAGAATGAGGATTATGACCTTATTATAAATGTTGTTGATGCTACAAATTTGGAGCGTAACCTTTTTTTAACTACACAACTTTTAGAGTTAGATAAAAAAATAATCGTAGCTTTAAATATGATGGACGAGGCAAAAAAAGAGGGGGTTTGTATCAACGAAGAGTTGTTAAGCTCCATCTTGGGAGCACCTTGTGTTAAGGTTTCCGCAGTTACAAAAAGGGGCATCGGAAAACTTATAAATCGCGTGGTTGATATGGTTCATTTTGATCTTGAGCCATCAAAAATAGTTTATAGTGATGCGGTCGAAGAGGAGATACAAAATATTGTCTCTTTTTTGAAGGAGAAAAAATACAAAAGCAAGACAAGTTATAGAAAGTTAGCCATAAATTTATTGCAAGAAGATAAAAAAACATACCTAGCTATGCATGATGAGCCAGTTTGGATAGAGATGTTGCCTATAATTCGAGAGGCGCTAAATCATCTTTATATTCACTATCAAACCAAGGATATAGAGGAGATATTTTCCGAAGAGAAGGCATCTTTCGCGAGAGGTGCAGTGCGTGAAACCGTTGAGTTTCAAACAAAAATTTCCAAAAACATAACAGAAAAAGTAGACTCAATTTTGATGCACAAATTTTTAGGCATACCCATTTTTATATTTTTTATGTGGTCTATGTTTCAAATGACATTTACACTTGGCTCTATTCCGATGGAGTGGATAGATGCGTTTTTTGTTGCCGTTGGAAATTATGCCAAAACGGTTTTGGGCAATGGCGAACTCGGCTCTATCGTTGCTGATGGTGCGATAGGCGGAGTTGGAGCAGTTGTTATGTTTTTGCCAAATATTATGATTTTGTTTTTAGGAATCGCTCTTTTGGAGACAACTGGTTACATGTCAAGAGTTGCTTTTTTGCTTGATGGTTTTTTTCACAAATTTGGACTTCACGGAAAAAGTTTTATACCACTTGTGACTGGTTTTGGATGCTCAGTTCCTGCATATATGAGTGCAAGAACACTAAAAAATGACAAAGATAGACTGACAACTCTTTTTATAATAGGCTTTATGAGTTGTGGAGCAAAACTTCCGATTTACGTACTTTTTGCTGGTGCTTTTTTTCCAAAAGATAGTGCTGGAAATATTCTTTTT
>JAQUWL010000013.1 GCA_028692875.1 Sulfurospirillaceae bacterium | reverse complement strand
AGTGCAAACTCGTCGCCATTGTTGAACCAAACCAGACAAATCAGTGTGCTTTTGTAGGACGTTGGGGAGATGTGGGAGTTTATCACTCTTTGGAGGCACTTCTCAAATACGAAAAGATAGATTTTTTATCCATCGCCTCGCCTACGCCTTTTCACGCATCAAATCTTCAAGAAGCTCTACATGTAGAAGATATCCGCTACATCCTTTGTGAAAAACCCCTTGTTGGCACGACAAAAGAACTTGAAACACTCAAAACCTCCTTACTTGAGAGCAAAAAACGTATTCTCGTTCATCTTATACGCCGATTTGACCCATCTTTTATAAGCTTGGCAGAGCGTATCACACAGGGCAAATGGGGCAAAGCAGTGCGTTTTCAAGGGGTTTTCAACAAAGGATTATTGCACAATGGGGTTCATATGTTGGCTGTTTTGAGCCATTTTTTTGGCAAACTTCGACGAATAGACTCCTTACATGTAGAGCATTTAGAAAATGATTTGAGCGGGGATTTTGCTGTTGAATTTCAAAATGCACAAGGGGTGCTAAGTTGCGTTGGAACCTCTTATTCGGCATTTGAGCTTTCTATCTGGTTTGAAAATGGCAAAGTGGAGATAAAAGATGGTGGCTCTCGCATAGACACATTTATCAAAAAACCCTCCCCTCTTTATGAGGGTTATTTTAGCCTAAATCACGAAGATACTCTGCCCAACTCACTCCAAAACTACGCCCTAAATTCACTTGAGTTTTTACTTAAAACAGACGATATAAGAGCGAAACAAATCTTAGAAGAACACATCTTGATTCACGAGAAAATTTTTGAAACTATCGAAAAAGAGAATAGACAATGAAAAAACTAGCCATCAATGGCGGAGAAAAACTTCGCACAAATCCATTTCCTGCGTACAATACTATCGGAGTTGAAGAAGAAGAAGCCGTTTTAAGAGTGCTAAGAAGCGGAAAGTTATCGACTTATCTAGGGGCTTGGCATGAAGACTTTTATGGCGGAACTGAAGTTAGAGCACTTGAGAGCGAGTGGGCAGAGTACTTCAAAGTCAAACACGCCATCAGCGTAAACTCCGCTACTTCTGGGCTTATCTGTGCGGTCGGCGCTTGTGGGATTGAAGCTGGGGATGAAGTTATCGTTAGCCCTTACACTATGTCAGCTTCGGCTGTTGCACCACTCTTTTACGGTGGTATTCCTATCTTTGCAGATGTTGAAAAAGAGACTTATTGCTTAGACCCTAAAAGTGTTGAAAAGAAAATCACCAAAAAAACCAAAGCCATCGTCGTCGTGGATATCTTCGGACAACCCTACGATGTGGAAGCCATCAATGCATTGGCAAAAAAGCACAACCTCATCGTTATCGAAGATGCGGCACAAGCCCCAGGGGCGATGTATAAAGACCGTTTTGCTGGCACGCTTGGCGATATGGGTGTTTTTTCACTCAACTACCACAAACATATCCACTCAGGTGAAGGCGGTGTTATCGTAACAGATGATGACGCTCTTGCAGATAAACTAAGACTCATCCGCAACCACGCCGAATCTGTAATCGCAAACAAGGGCTTTAACTCGCCCAAAGATTTAGCAAATATGGTCGGGTTTAACTTTCGCATGACCGAGATAGAGTGTGCGATAGCTCGAGAACAACTTAAAAAACTTCCTGAACTTTTACTTCAAAGACAAGCAAATGTACGCTATCTCAATGAGGCCCTTAAAGCCATTCCTTGCCTCAAAACAACTACAATAAGAGAAAATGTCAAACACGCTTTTTATGTTCATCCTTTAGAATTTGACGCAAAAGTAGCAGGAGTTCACCGAGATATATTTATCAAAGCCGTTAAAGCCGAACTTCCAAGAACCATCATGCGTGACGACTCCGATGTTTTAATGGGATGTGGTTATGTCAAACCTATCTATTTACAACCTATTTTCGCCCATAAAATAGCATTTGGCTCAAAAGGCTATCCGTTTAACCTCTCCGCCGTAACGTACCAAAAAGGCGACTGCCCTACATGTGAGGAGTTGCATTTTGACAAACTCTTTACCCATGAGCTTATGCGTCCGCCTGCAACCAAAGAGGATTTGGACGATGTAGTGAAAGCGTTTAAAAAAGTGTGGGAAAACAAAGAGGAATTAAAGTGAGTCTAGTGGGTAAAAATATCTATCTAAGAGCTTTACATGTAAGCGATGTGGATGGCGATTATCCCTCATGGCTCAACGATAAAGAAGTGTGCAAATACAACTCACATGGCGATACACTCTATACGAAAGAGATGGCACTGCTGTATATAAAAAGCGTTCAAGATAGCCCTACATGTAAAGTATTTGCCATTTGTGATAAAACAAGCGATAAACATATCGGAAATATTTCGCTTCAAGCCATTTGTGCAAAAAATGAGAGTGCGGAGTTTGCCATACTTTTAGGAGATAGAGCATTTTGGGGCAAAGGGCTTTCCAAAGAGGCTGGAAAACTCTTGATAGACTATGGCTTTGATACGTTAAACCTTCACCGCATCTACTGTGGCACAAACGAAGCAAACCTTCCAATGCAGCGTCTTGCCCTCTTTTTGGGGATGAGTTTTGAAGGCAGACGCAAAGAGGCTATGAAGAAAAACGGAAAATTTTACGATATATTGGAATACGGTATCGTTTCCACATCAACAAGGGATAACTAATGGCAAACAAAACTGATAAATATGGAAAGCCTCTTTATGAAGATTATCTAACTTATTGCGTAAGATGTTGTATGCCAAGCTCCAACGAGGGTATGCAGTTTGACGAGATGGGCGTATGCCTTGCGTGTCAAGCTCAAGAGCAAAAGATGCACATCAACTGGAAAGAGCAAGAGGCAAAACTTAGGGCGATTTTGGAAGAGTACAAGGCAAAATCAGGCACCAACTACGACTGTATCATACCCATTAGCGGAGGAAAAGACAGTGTATTTCAGCTACATGTGCTGACAAAAGTCTATGGAATGAAACCGCTTGCAGTAACATTTAACCACAACTGGTACAGCGAAATTGGCAAATACAACCTTGAAAATGCTTTGGAAAAATTGGGCGTGGATCACATCATGTTTACTCCAAACAAGCCACTTGTTAAAAAACTTTTTGTCAAATCTTTCTACAAAATCGGCGATTCTTGTTGGCATTGCCACGCTGGAGTTGGGGCATTTCCTCTTCAAATCGCCGTAAAATTTAACATACCCTTGCTTATCTGGGGCGAATCTGTTTGCGAAGTCAGCGGAAGAGCCAACTTTACAGACAAAGCCGTAAAATTTGATAGAGATTATTTCACAAAAGTATCGGCAAAACTCTATCCAGAGCAGATGATTGATGAGGAGATAACCGCAAAAGACCTTAAGCCTTTTGAGTTACCAAGCTATGAAGATATCGAGCGTGTTGGTGTTGTGGGGATTCATTTGGGGGATTATCTTTTTTGGGATGATGAGCGCCAAATGGAATTTATCAAAAAAGAGTACGACTGGAAAGAGGATTTTAGAGAAGGTCACTATAAAGGATTTAAAGGCAATGAGTGCAAATTTGAAACCTTGCATGACCATATGAAGTTTGTCAAACGTGGCTTTGGCAGAGGAACCGACCAAGCTAGCAGTGACGTTAGATACGGACTTTTGACTCGAGAAGAGGGATTTGAAGTTGCTAAAAAATACGACCAACAAAAACCAACTTATCTGGGTGAATTTTTGGATATGGCAAACATAACTGAAGAGCAATACAATGCAACTCTCAAAGCTATGAGAGAGGGAAAGTTTAGGGAAGCAAAATGAACTCATTAACACACTATGATGCCACAAAACTTATCTCTTTAATGAAAAACAAAGAGGTTAGCCCCCTTGAGGTTTGTGAAGCTTTTTTAAAAGAGATTGCAAAAAAAGACGAACAACTCCACGCATGGGAATATATAGACAAGACTGCTATAGAGCGACAAATAAACAAAATCAACACTCTTGATGCAAACACGCATCCGCTTTGGGGATTGCCTATTGGTATCAAAGATAACTACAACACATTTGATATGCCAACCCAAATGGGCTCGCCTATCTGGAAAGACTTCACTCCTGGAAATGACTCAAGAGTAGTTCATTATCTAAGGCGAAATGGTGCTATTATCCTAGGAAAAACAACCACAGCAGAATTTGCCGTACACTACCAAGACAAAACACGCAACCCTCATGACCTCACACGCTCTCCAGGAACTAGCTCTAGTGGCTCAGCCGTAGCGGTTGCAACCGATATGGTTCCTGTTGCATTTGGAAGCCAAACAGCTGGCTCTATCTCAAGACCAGCGAGTTATTGTGGCGTGTATGGCTACAAGCCTACTTTTGGTGTTCTTGCTCGAGTTGGTGTTTTAAAAACAACCGACACACTCGATACTCTGGGCTTTTTAACCAAAAGTGCAAGGGATTTGAAGTTGATTTTGGATGCTTCAAGAGTGCATGGCAGAAACTACGAGTATGTCCACAAATACCTCGACAATCACCCAAAAACTCCAAAAAAGAGTTTCAAAATAGGCATCATCAAACATCCAAAATGGCATCTTGTAGATAGTTTTGTCAAAGAGGCGTTTGAGATTTTTATTCAAAAGCTAGATTCAAAATTCTTACATGTACAAGAGGTTAAGCCTCCAAAAGAGATGGAGAGAGTACATGATATACATGGTGTTATTTACGACAAAACACTCTCGTACTATTTTAGAGAAGAGTTTAAACAAGGCACTTTGATTAGCCCTATTTTTCACGACATTATGACAAGTGGCAATAAAATCACGCTTGAGCAGTACAAACAAGCACTTTTAGAACAGACGAGGTTAAGCCTTGAGGCGGAGGAGTATTTTAAAGATTTTGATGTATTGCTAACATTGACAACTGCAGATGAGGCTCCCATCGGACTTACCACGCCAGACATTCCAGATTCAAATCTTATCTGGACATTTTACGGAATGCCGACAGTCTCTATGCCTGCACTAAAAGGCAAAAATGGCCTACCTATCGGCGTACTTGCTATTGCTAAAAAATACGATGATTACACACTTTTGGAGTGTGTTGAAAAAATTCAAAAGGAAAACGATGAAACAATTTAAAACTGAGCAAGAGAAGTTTTGGGCTGGAGAATTTGGCAATGAATATGCAAGTCGCAACAAAGACCAAGAGATTGTTGCTGCCAATATCGCTCTTTTTTCAAAAATCCTCTCCAAAGCCCCACAAGTTAACTCAGTTATCGAATTTGGCTCAAACATTGGACTAAATCTGCGAGCCATCAAGCAACTTTTGCCAAATGTTGAGCTTTCTGCTATCGAGATAAATGATTTAGCAGTTAAACAACTAAAAGCTATGGGCGACATAAAGGTTTATCATGATTCTATTTTGGAATTTACAACAGATGCAAAAAGAGATTTGGCGTTTATTAAAGGTGTTCTAATCCATCTAAATCCTGAAGTGCTTCAAAGCGTGTACGAAAAAATCTATCAAAGCTCAAACCGCTATGTTTGCGTGGTCGAATACTACAACCCAACCCCTGTTGAGCTACCTTATCGTGGGCATGAAGGCAAGCTCTTTAAGCGTGATTTCGCTGGCGAGCTTATGGACAAATATCCTGATTTAAAATTGATTGATTATGGGTTTTGCTACTACCGCGACCCTGTTTTTTTACAAGATGACTTGACGTGGTTTTTAATGGAAAAGAGAGGTTAAATTGCTCCTCTAATTTATCGTAAAGTTAAAAGTTTAGACCTGACCCCTTTTATGGAATGAATTGTGCTTTTTCTTAATATAGTCTAAAAACTCCAAGGAAAAAGTATGGATCATTTTGAATTAAATTACAAGGCAAATCTATCCGCATTGGGGAAAATGGATATAAATCTCTACCAGTCTCTTTTGAAAATAGAAGAAAACAGCCGTTTTGAAGCCATCCCTTGCGAAGGAAATCTTTTTGATATTGTTGATATGCAAACTCAAGAGAGATTTTATACAGAGCCTTTAAGCCATACACAAAAAGCTCTTCGCTACTTTCATCCGATGCGAGAACATACCTTTTTATATCTTTTTGGTATCGGCAACGGCAATCTCCATAAAGAGTTATTAAAAAACCCAAAACATGTTTTGACCATAATAGAGCCGGAGCTTGAGCTTATTTTTGTAGCTCTTCATTGTGAGGATTTTTCTCAAGAGATTCTTGAGAAGAGAGTTTTTTTTCTCTTAGCCGACACCATCAAATTTGCTCCGCTTGTACAATTTATGAATCAAGATACACGCATATATTATGCACGCTCGTTTAAACTCAACGTTGCCTCTACGTACTACGAACACTTTTATTGCGAAATGATGGCGGAAATAAACCGTATTTTCATTGATGCCATAGAGTATGTCATCGTCAACTCTGGAAACCATATTGAAGATGCCTTGATGGGGCTTGAACACCATATTTACAATATCCCTCACATGGTAGCTGGAACGCAATTTAAAGCTTTTTGCAAACAGAAAAATACAGACACTATTGTTATGGTCTCAACTGGACCTAGCCTTGCGAAACAACTGCCACTTCTAAAAGAGATTCAAAATAACGTAGCTATTGTTTGTGCTGATTCTGCATTGCGGATACTTTATGCAAACGAAATCGTACCCGACATGTGCGTTTCCATAGAGCGTATCAAAGAGGTTAAAGGCTTGTTTGACGACCTGCCGATGGAGTACAAAAAAAAAGTTATCTTTGTGAGAGCCTCGCTAGAGCATAAAGACGTCTTTGAGACCCTTGACGGGTGCCATGATATTTTAGTTATGAGACCACACAACTATAATACCCAGTTTCATTTGGAGCCTTACGGAGTTCTATGTTCAGGCACTAGTGTAGCCAATATGGCACACGAGCTATGTGCGATGATGCGACACAAAACATGCATTATTATCGGACAAGATTTGGCATTTGGCAAAAATGGCGTTACGCACACCAAAGGGCATAAGGCTGGAGATTATGACAGAGCCGACACCTCTATAGAAAAAGTTGAGATAGAAGCATACGGTGGCAAAGGGATGGTAACAAGTCACAAAATCTGGCAACAGTTTTTAAACGCTCTTGTCCAAACCGTTCACGCCACCCAAAACACTATGTCCACTATCAATGCTACCGAAGGGGGTGCTAGGATAGCTGGAACAATCGAAATGCCTTTTAAAAAAGCGGTTAAAAAATATATCGACCTAAAGACACCCAAAAAGCCTATTATTCCAAAACCAACTCCTAAAAAAGAGGCTAAAAAATACTACAAAATAGCCTCAAAAAGAATAACGCTTATCCTCAAAGAGGGAAAGAAAATCCAAAAAGAGTTAGAAAAGAGCTTTAAAATTCTCGCCAAAGCATGCAAGAAAATGGAGCATAAAACACATGAACAGCAGATAAAACTTTTTACGCAAGAAGAGACTATTGGCTATCTAAAACTCATCGAAAAAACACGTGGTATCTTTGAGGAAAATCAAATTTTCAAACTATTTTATTGGGAGATAATGCAATCTATCGTAGTTCATATGGAGCTAGCACTTGCAGAGATTAAGACAACAGCGGTCAATTCTCAAGAGGAAAATCAACTCAAAGCTCTAAAGTGGATATATAACCATTCACACTATTTTTATACGCTAGCTGGAGCCATAGCAAATACAGTGTTTTGGATGGAGAGAGGCAGAAGAGAAAGTATAGAAGAACTGCCTGAAGAGTTAAAATTTTTGGTCGAGAAATAAAAAAAGGCACCCCCGATAAACGGGGATGCCAACATTAAAACATTTTCACAAAAACTTATCTAAAGTCTACTGAAGTAGTCTTAGAACATTTTGCTGAATTGCATTAGCTTGGCTCATAGCATAACTTCCTGATTGAGCTAGGATGTTAAACTTAGCAAAGTTTGCAGACTCAGCTGCGAAGTCAACGTCACGGATTGAAGACTCAGCAGATTTAACGTTAACTTGAGTAACTGAAATGTTATTAACAGTAACAGTTAATTGGTTCTGAACAGATCCGAGATCCGCTCTTGTTGCATCAAGCTCGCCAATAGCTGCCTCAACGATATCCATCGCCAATTGTGCACCTTCAGCTGTCATCAACAAACCAACTGCGTCATCATTGTTAACAAGACCGTCGCCGTTGCTATCTTTTTGTCCGATAACAAGCTCACTCAATTTATGACCTGTAACAACTTCTGTCAAAGAAGATGCTCTTGTTGTTGCGGTTGAGCCAGCAGCTGTTGTAAGACCAGCATCGCTATAATGAGTCGCAGTTACATCCATAACTTCAAGACCATTTTTAGTAAGATCTAGCTTGCCCGCATAAGTACCATCATTTATACCTGTTGCAAGTGTAAATGTCTCCAACTTCATAGCACGACCATCAGACTTAAGTGTCAATGTACCATCAGCCTCAAGAGATGCTGTAACGCCTGTAAGGTCACTTTTTGCGTTGATAGCAGTAACAATAGCATTGTCGCTATCTCCAGCAAGAATAGATTGACCAGCTTCCATTACAACAACACCGTTAATTTTCATATCAGATGCTAATGTACCAGCAGAAACACCGATTAAGCTATTTGCTTCAACAGTAGCTACTGCTTTAATACCTGTTAATGAAGTTGCTTCGTTGATAAGGTCAGCCACACGTCCAAGACCAGTGTCTGCAACACCGTAGCCTTGAGATTGAGTTAATTGAACACCTGTAAGTTCAGTTCCCTCAACGCTATACTTCATATAGTCACTTGTTTCAAAAGATGAACCAACAACTGCTCTTGTATTAAGTGAAATAACAGGAGCAACACCTGTTAGTGTCAATGCACCAAAAGAGATGGTTCCTTGAGAAGCTGATATGCCCGTAATAGTCGTTGTAGCAGTTGAACCAGCAGAGTTTGTAATGGTAATTTTATCACCAACTGCAAAACCTGTAAGATCAGAAACTGCCAAACTTGTAACGCTATCTGTAGCAATTGCAGCAATCTTCGACAAATCTTCATCTGCTGTTGAAACCAATGATATATCAGCACCAGCTGACATTGCTTTTGAAAGACCCTCTGTCAAGCTAACATCACCAGAAGATGTAACACTTGAAATAGTATAGTCGCCTACACCAGCTATACGTATAACATCGCCTTTTGCCAAACCTGTCGCATCAGTAACCGCAGCTGCAATACTAATAACAGTTGAGCCTTGAGCAGCACTTTGAGTTGAATCAATAGTATTACCTAGTTGAACAAGATCTGTTCTTGTAGAAATGCTACCAATCGCCAGAGACTGAGTGTTATTGATAGACGCATTAATCGTTTGATTTGAAAACGCACCAACTTGGAACTCTTTATTAGAGTACTTACCAGAAAGTAGAACCTGACCGTTGAACGAAGTTGTTTTTGCAATATTGTCCAACTGCTCAATTAGACGGTTAACGTCTTTTTGAATCGCTTGACGAGAAGCCGTTGTTTGAGTATCAGATGCCGCTTGGATAGCTTTAGTTTTGATGGTGTCGAGGATTTTAAGTTGCTCGTCCATCGCCTTATCTGCTGTTTGAATCAAACCAATACCGTCATTTGCGTTAGAAATCGCTTGACCTAGTGAGTTTGCTTGTGAACGAAGAGAGTCAGCAATCGCCATACCTGATGCATCATCAGCAGCTGTGTTGATTCTCAAACCTGAAGACAATCTTGCCAAAGAGTTGTCCAAACTTCTGTTGTTCATTGTAGCCGCTGTATGAGAACTAAGCGCTGCAATGTTGGTGTTAATTCGAAAACCCATGATAAATCCTTTTATCTTTGTATTTCGCAGGCATCCATGCCTTTGATAAAAACAAAATCGACACTCCAAAAAAAAACTTTACAGTAAAAATTAGGCTAGGCGAGTTTTTTTTGCTACAATTCACAAAAAAAGTTATACCTTACATTATATGCTATTGTATTTTAGGAAAAAAAATTGAAAAATCTAATCATCGTAGAGTCACCAGCAAAAGCCAAAACCATAAAGAACTTTCTAGGAAAAGATTACAACGTTATCGCCTCGAAAGGGCATATTAGAGATTTACCTAAAAGCACTTTTGGTATCAAGATAGAAAATAGCTCATTTACTCCGGAATATCGTGTCGCCAAAGACCACGCTTCATTGGTCAAAGAGATTAAAGAGTTGGCAAAAGAGGCTCATACCATCTATATCGCAACCGATGAGGATAGAGAAGGTGAGGCTATCGGTTTTCACGTAGCCACCGCCATAGGTAAAGACCCAGAGTCTTTGCCACGTATCGTATTTCACGAAATCACTAAAACCGCCATCATACATGCACTTGAAAATCCTCGCAAAATAGATATGAACAGCGTGGACGCACAACAAGCTAGACGCCTACTTGATAGAATAGTTGGCTACAAACTCTCTCCCCTGCTTTCATCCAAAATCCAAAAAGGACTCAGTGCTGGACGAGTTCAGTCCTCTACATTAAAAATCGTTGTTGATAGAGAAAAAGAGATACGTGCTTTTAAAGCAGAAGAGTTTTGGAGTATCGATGCGATTTTTAACAAAACAATAGAAGCACTTTTGGTCGAGTTTGAGGGTGAAAAAATAGACAAAATGACCATAACAAATGAAAAAAGAGCCAAAGATATACATAAAAAACTTTTAGAACAGAGTTTTTTGGTTTCAAGTATCGAAAAAAGAGAGAAAGAGAGTACTCCTAGTCCCGCTTTTATGACCTCCACTCTTCAGCAATCCGCCTCAAGCACGCTTGGCTTTTCGCCGAAAAAAACGATGATGTTGGCACAAACCCTTTACGAAGGCGTGAAAACGCACAAAGGCATCACGGGCGTTATAACGTATATGCGAACAGACTCCTTAAATATCTCCAAAGAAGCGATACAAAGTGCTAGAGAGACGATACAGCAGACTTATGGGAAAAACTATCTGCCCGAAAAACCTCGTTTTTATGCCACCAAAAACAAAGGGGCACAAGAAGCACACGAAGCAATTCGTCCAACTTTACTTGATTTTACACCACAAATTGCTCAAGAGTATCTTAAAAATGATGAGCTAAAACTATATACCCTTATTTATAACCGTTTTCTAGCCTCTCAAATGCAAAATGCAAAATTTGAAAGCCAAAGCATTATCTTTGAAAGTCAAAGTGGAAAATTTAAAGCAAATGGCAGAAAACTTCTATTTGACGGCTTTTACAAAGCATACGGAGAGAGCGATAAAGATAAATTATTGCCAAATCTCAAAGAAAAACAGAGTGTTGAACTTAGCAAACTTGAAGCGAACCAACACTTTACAGAGCCTCCTTCAAGATACTCCGAAGCAAGTCTTATCAAAAAACTAGAGAGTTTAGGCATCGGCAGACCTTCAACATATGCGCCAACAATTTCCGTTCTTGTTGCAAGAGACTATGTGGCTATCGAAAAAAAACAGGTAGTTCCAACAGAAATCGCCTTTACCGTTACAGAGTTGCTTGAAAACAACTTTCCAGAAATCGTAGACTCTTCGTTTACATCAAACATGGAAGAGACTTTAGACTTGATTGCTGAAGGGAAAGAGGATTGGCAAAAGGTTTTATGGTCTTTTTATGAGCCATTTATGCAAAAAGTAACGGATGGAAAAACATCTATTCAGAGTCAAAAAGTAGTTATTCCAACAGGAGAGAAATGCCCACAATGTGGGGAGGAGCTCGTCAAAAGAAAAGGGCGATTTGGAGAGTTTATTGCATGTAGCACCTATCCTACATGTAAGTACACTCAAAATCTTAACAAAGTTGAGAAAAAAGAGCCTACAAGCATTGGGGTTGCATGTCCTTTGTGTGGTGGAGCTATCATAGAAAGAGTCTCAAAAAGAGGAAAATTTTATGGTTGCGGAAACTATCCAAAATGTAAATTTATCTCAAACCATCGCCCAACCGAAAAAAAATGTCCAAAATGTAATTCAATGATGACAACTAGGGAATTGAGAAAAAAAGAGATTTTTGAGTGCATCGAATGTAAACACAAAGAAGAAGGAAACAATTTATGAGTAAAGCTATATTTTTATGTTCAATTTGCAACGTCTCTAGCGGAAGTTGCAGTGAGGATTGTGGATTTTGCACACAAAGTGCCCACCACAATGTTGATATAAACAAATACACCTATAAAATGATTGAACAGATTGTTCAAGAGGCAAAAAAAGCAAGTGAAAACGGAGCCATAGGCTTTTGTCTGGTTACGTCAGGAAAAGGTTTGGATTCTAAAAAACTAACATATATTTGCGATGCAGCAAAAGCAGTACGCTCAGAACTGCCAAACATCCACCTTATTGCATGCAATGGTATAGCTACGGTTGAGCAACTTTGCGAAATTAAAGAAGCTGGCGTAAACTCCTACAATCACAACCTTGAATCATCACACTCTTTTTACAAAAAACTTTGCTCAACCCACTCTTGGGAGGAGAGATACCAAACATGCCTTAACATTAAAGAAGCTGGACTATTTCTTTGCAGTGGGGGTATCTTTGGGCTAGGCGAAAGTAGAGAAGATAGACGAGATTTTTTAGAGTGTTTGCAAGCACTTCAACCACAAACAATGCCAATTAATTTTTATCATCCAAATCCCGCACTTCCAATTAAAGCCGCTCCTTTAAGCGAAGAAGAGGCACTTGAGATCATCATAGAAACAAAAAAAATGCTTCCAAACACTACACTTATGATAGCAGGCGGGAGAGAGATAACATTTAAAAAAAATCCGATGGCTATTTTTGAAGCAGGAGCTGATGCTATTGTTTTGGGCGACTACCTTACTACGCAAGGCGAACTACCTAAAAAAGATCTCCAGATGATACTCTCTAGCGGATACACTATCGCAACATCTTGCCATCAACAAGAATAAAATAACTATTTAACACGATATTAAAAGATTAAAATATAAAATTATGTTTTGGACTTGATATCAAAAATAATTTAAAAAGTGTATGATATACACCATAGCAACAAAGTTGCGACAAAAACAAAGTATAATATTTTGTAATCTTAATAGCATAAAAGGATTTGCATGACTAAAGATAGTGTAACCGTTATCGACAACAGGACAGGCAATGAATATCAATTTCCTATTGTTCACGGCACAATGGGGCCAGACGTAGTAGATATCTCGGATTTTTATAAAAACACAGGTATGTTTACCTTTGATAGAGGTTTTACATCAACAGCAAGTTGTCGTTCTCGCATCACTTATATTGATGGTAGCAAGGGCAAGCTTATGTATCGTGGCTATGACATATCTTATCTTGCTACTCAAAAATCATTTTTAGACGCAGCTTTTTTACTACTTCACAAAGAACTCCCAACACCTGAGCAATACGATCTATTTTACAACGAAATTAAAAAACGCTCATTTATACATGAGGGTATGAAAAAGATTTTTGATGCGTTTCCTGACAATGCCCATCCTATGGCGATTTTATCCTCTTCGGTTGCGGCTCTTTCGGCTTTTTATTTTGACCATTTAGATTTGGACACACCTTCAGAAGTACACGAAATGGCACATAGAATTATCGCCAAAATCCCAACGATTGCAGCTTTTTCATATCGCTACTCGCAAGGCTTGCCATTGGTCTACCCACACCCAGATAAAGGCTTTACGGAAAACTTTTTATATATGATGAGAGGCTCTTATGCACATCATGATGTTGAGCTTAGACCTATCGAGGTAAAAGCACTTGATACTATTTTTTCGCTTCATGCCGACCATGAACAAAACGCTTCAACAACGGCCGTTCGTGTGGTTGCATCTACTCATGCACATCCTTACGCTGCGATAAGTGCAGGTATTGGAGCACTTTGGGGGCGAGCACATGGCGGAGCAAATGAGTCTGTTATACACCAACTTGAACTCATAGGAACCGTGGACAATGTTGAAAAATATATCGCAAAAGCAAAAGATAAAGATGACCCATTTAGATTAATGGGCTTTGGGCACAGAGTTTACAAAAACTTTGACCCGCGAGCAACAATACTTAAAAATCTTAGAAATCAACTTATGGAAGAGCTTGGTATTGATAGCAATCTTGTTGAAGTTGCCAACAAAATAGAGCAAATAGCTCTAAATGATGACTATTTTATCAGCAGAAACTTATATCCAAATATTGATTTTTACTCTGGGCTTATCCTAAATGCTTTAAAAATTCCAAAAGAGATGTTTGCCGTTATATTTGTCATCGGTCGCACACCCGGCTGGATAGCACAGTGGATAGAACTTAAAGAGCAACCGGATATGAAAATAGCTCGTCCGAGACAACTCTATCTAGGACCTGAAGAGAGAACGCCGAAAGCATAAAACAATAAATCTTTACATGTATAGTATATGTAAAGATTTATTTCAATCTAACCAAATATCCATCTTCTTGTTTTATTGTGTCATATCTGTATTGACCATCTAGCTCGATAACAACTCGGTAATACCCATTATGATTTCCTAGCACTATTGAAACAAAAGGTGCTGAGTTTAATTCAAATTTTTTGGTAAAAAACGAGGCATCTCTTTTAAAATCAATAACTATTTTACATGGTTGCGAAACCAACAAATCTCGTATTTTTTCATCATCCGTTATGATTTTTATCTCATTTTTTAGAATATCAAAAGATACAAAGTCCATAAAAGACAATCTGCCCTTAATGGCTTTAGATATTTGTGGTGTTGCGATAGACTTTTGAGTAACTTTTGTTGTATTAATCTCTTCTGTTGGCTGTGTTTTTTTTGGCATTTCAGCCACAGGTTGCTTTATCTCTGAAACACTCTTCTGGCTCTCTTTTGGAGGCAGAGGATTTACATGTATGATGTTTTCGCTTACGCTTTTTTCTTTACCTTTAATTGTCAAAACAAACTCATCATGCCAATCAATATTTTTATCTATTGTCAAGCTCTCATCTTCGATAGAGCCGTCAAGATTTTGATAGGTAAGTTTTACACTTTTTAAGATACGTGCACTACTAGGAAGCTTGATGGCGGATTTTTCAAAGTTACCTCTTTGCTCTTTAATACGCGTTGGAGAAACCAAATCTTTAGCACTATCGGTTGGGCGAAATGGATTTTCTCTAGCCATAGCCACCGAAGCAAACAAAAAAACAAAGAGCAAAAAAATCTTCATTTGTCTTCCTTATTTATCAGGATCAAGTCGTCTTAGCTCAAAAAATTCCTTTTGCAAAACGGCATTTTCCTCTTTGAGCCCACGGATTTTCTCAACAAGTGTCTCTTTGTCTTCTTGCAAATTAAGCAAGACATCCAACGAGCTTTTGCCAAACAAAACATCCCCAACATAAAGCCCAAAACCCAACACAAGTCCTATCAAAAGAAGGCTTTTGATATAAAAAAGAAATGCTTCCTTTTTTCCTCCGTCGCCCTCTTTGTCAAATTCTTCTAAAATATCGCTCATTTACAAAACAGTTGTTTTCCTAAATATTCACCTAAAACCAATTCACGCTCAATCTCTAGTAAGCGATTGTATTTGGCAGTTCTCTCACCTCTTGCAGTGGAGCCTGTTTTAATCTCACCCGTATTTAGTGCCACAGCAAAATCGGCTATAAAAGCATCTTCGCTCTCTCCGCTTCGATGACTCATAACACATTTGTAATTATTGCGTTGTGCTAAACGAACGGTTTGCATTGTTTCACTAACAGTGCCGATTTGATTTGGCTTAATGAGTATAGCATTTCCAACACCTTTTGCGATACCCTCGCTCAAAATCTTCTCATTGGTTACAAAAAGGTCATCTCCTACCAACTGAACCCTACTTCCCAGTCTCTCTGTTAATAATTTCCATCCATCCCAATCATCTTCGCTTAATCCATCTTCAATAGAGACTATTGGATATTTATTACACAAATTTTCATAATAATCAACCATTTGAGCACTACTTAGCGTTCTTTTTTCAGAATCCAATCTATAGCCACCATCAGCCACAAGCTCGCTACTAGCGACATCCAAAGCTATTGCGATATCGACTCCTGCTTTATACCCAGCGTTTTCGATTGCTTTCATAATCACTTTAATAGGCTCTTCATTGTCTTTAAGATTTGGCGCAAAACCGCCCTCATCCCCCAGTGCAGTGCTTTCGCCCATACCAGCGATAATCTTCTTCAAGTGATGATAAACCTCTGTACATGACCTTAGTGCTTCTGAAAAATTATCAAAATTTAACGGCATAATCATATATTCTTGAAAATCTACGCTATTGTTAGCGTGGCTTCCGCCATTTATAATGTTAAACATAGGTGTTGGCAATGTCATGGCATTTGAACCACCCAAATAGCGGTACAAAGGCATTCCTAAACTCAAAGCTGATGCACGAGCAACCGCCATAGAGACACCAAGAACCGCATTTGCACCAAGCCTTCCGTAGTTATCAGTACCATCTAAAGTTTTCATAACATCATCGATCTCGGCTTGATTAAAAGGATTCATTCCTACTATTGAATCGGCAATCTCCATATTGACATTTTCACATGCCTTGTTTACGCCCTTGCCCATATATCTATCATCGCCATCTCTAAGCTCCAAAGCCTCTCTTTTACCAGTACTTGCACCGCTAGGAACAATAGCACTCGCACTCGTTCCGTCGCTTAAAACTACTGTCGCTCTTACAGTTGGGTTTCCCCTACTATCCAAAACCTCATCCGCAAAAATATCGTCTATATACATCATTCCTCTTCCTTGTTCTCTTCGGTGGCACAGTCTATTATTATGCCTGTTCCCATCGCTTGCTTGATCTTATCCTCAATCTCGCCAGCAACCTCTTTGTTCTCTTTTAAAAACGCCTTGACGTTCTCTCTTCCTTGTCCCAAACGTGTTTCGCCATAACTAAACCATGCACCACTCTTGTCGATGATGTCTAGTTTAACACCATAATCAACCATTTCGCCCTCTTTAGAGATACCTTCTCCAAACATAATGTCAAATTCGGCTTGTCTAAAAGGAGGTGCTACTTTGTTTTTAACAACTTTGGCTTTAACTCTATTTCCAATTTGCTCTTCGCCTTGCTTGAGTGTTGCTATTTTGCGTACATCAACACGAACTGATGCGTAAAATTTCAATGCATTTCCACCAGTTGTCGTCTCTGGACTTCCATAGCCCATAGTTCCGATTTTCATTCGGATTTGATTGATAAAAATAACCGTTGTATTCATTTTATGGACTACTGCAGTTAGCTTTCTTAGTGCTTGACTCATAAGTCTTGCTTGAAGTCCTACGTGGGTATCTCCCATATCGCCTTCTATCTCGCTTTTAGGAGTTAACGCAGCAACTGAGTCAATAACAATAACATCAACCGCTCCACTTCTAGCAAGAGTCTCAACGATATCTAAAGCTTGCTCGCCAAAATCTGGCTGAGAAACCAAAAGATTTTCAACATCTACACCAAGATTTCCAGCGTATTTTACATCTAGTGCGTGTTCAGCGTCCACAAAAGCACAAATACTTCCTTTGGCTTGTGCTTCGGCTACAATTTGTAGTGAAAGTGTTGTCTTTCCAGAGCTTTCAGGTCCATATATCTCAATGATTCTTCCTTGCGGAATACCACCGATACCCAAAGCCAAATCCAAGCCCAAAGAGCCTGTACTAATCGAAGCTATAGGCTCCAAAACTTTATCGCCTAGACGAACAAGTGTTCCTTTTCCGAACGTCTTGTCTATCTGCTTCATCGCCAAATCTAGCGCTTTTCTTTTGTTTTCATCAATTTGCATGAGTTACCCTTTAGAGTGTCGTATTATTTTATCATCTTGAGCTTGAAAAAGCCCTTTGAGGCATTGTATTTTATTTTTCCTATAAAGCATTAAAAATATTGCAAAATGAAAACTTTTCACACATTTAAACAAAGCGAGTTTCAATAAAATTAATGCTAAAATCAAACAAAATAAAATATGAGGACTTGCTTGAAAAGGGTTTTAGTAGCACATTCGCCAGATGCTGATGATATTTTTATGTACTATGCAATCAAATTTGGATGGGTAGATACAAAAGATTTGATATTTGAAAATCACGCCCTAGATATCGAAACTTTAAACCTTGAAGCAATAAAAAATAGCTACGATGTGAGTGCTATAAGCTTTGCACTTTATCCTAAAATTCGCAATGAATACGCCCTGCTTAAAACAGCTGTCAGTTTTGGAGAAGGTTATGGTCCAAAACTTGTCAAACTCAAAGACAAAAAACTCAAAAAAAACTTTAAAGTAGCTCTTAGCGGTGCCAACACAACCAATGCAATGCTTTTTAAAATCGCCTATCCAAATGCTAGAATCATCTATAAAAATTTTCTAGAAATCGAATCATCCATCCTAAGTGGCGAAGTCGATGCGGGAGTTTTAATCCACGAGAGTATCTTGAACTACGATAGCACTTTGGAAGTAGAGCGTGAGATATGGGATATCTGGCTGGAGCTTAGCAAGGGCGGACTTCCTTTGCCACTAGGCGGAATGGCACTTAGAAGAAGTATCCCTTTAAGTAGAGCGATTGATATTGAAAATATTTTAATACAAGCGGTAAAAGTTGCGAATGAAAATATGGAAAAACTATCACAAATGCTTATCGAAAAAGAACTTGTTAGAGTTGATGCACCGACACTAAAAAGATACCTTAACATGTACGCAAACGAGGAGTCTATCACTATGAGTCCATTGCAATATGAAGCTATTGATACACTCTTTAAAGTCGGCTATGAAGCAGGTTTTTACGACAAAATTATTTGTGCACAAGACTATCTCATCCCTAGCGAATACGCAACACTAAGGCATAGTTGATGGAAGCAAAACTTATAGGACTTGGTGTAGAAACTTTCAAAATCGCACTTTATTTGTCATTGCCTATGTTGATGGCTGGACTTTTGGCAGGCTTAATAATCAGTATTTTTCAGGCCACAACCCAAATCAACGAGATGACACTTAGCTTTGTGCCAAAGATTATTTTGGTGGTAATTGTGGCGATTTTCACCATGCCATGGATGATGAATATGATGATAGAATTTACCATTAACATCATCGAAATGATTCCAACTTTTGCATTTTAGATGAATAAAATTATTGATTTTTCTACCTTTTCTAGCATAAAAATAGGACCTTGCGTTGAGGTTTTAGTGATTGATAAAATTGCCCCTTTGCCTCCGTCTTATATTATAATCGGGGGCTCGAACAACCTTCTTGTTAGCCCAAATCCTCCGCCTTTGGCGATTCTTGACAAATCTTTTGACTTTATCAAAAAAGAGCAAAACGTCTTACATGTAGGCGGCTCTACTCCTAGCGGTAAGATACTCTGCTTTGCTAAAAAAAATAACTTAGCAGGTTTTGAGTTGATGCAAAAACTACCTGGCACCATAGGTGGTATGTTAAAGATGAATGCTGGACTTAAAGAGTGGGAAGTTTTCAACAACCTCATCGCTATTCGCACAGAAAACGGCTGGATTGAGAAAAAAGATATTCCTCACGGATACCGTTATGCAGATTTTAAAGGCATTGTCTTTGAGGCAACCTTTACATGTAAAGATGGTTTTAATGAGACTCTTTTGGCTATGTTTAAACGTCTAAGAGAAAATCAGCCAAACTTTCCAAGTGCTGGAAGTTGTTTTAAAAATCCGCCAAACAACTTTGCTGGGAAGCTCATACAAGAGGTAGGGCTTAAGGGTAAGCGTATCGGCAATATGGCTTTTAGTGACCAACATGCCAATTTTCTCATCAAT
Source organism: Sulfurospirillaceae bacterium (assembly GCA_028692875.1). GTDB lineage: Bacteria > Campylobacterota > Campylobacteria > Campylobacterales > Sulfurospirillaceae > JAQUWL01. Next base: position 36,456 of record JAQUWL010000013.1, on the reverse strand, counting down.
CTAGGTGGCGGAACTTTTGAAGAGGCAATAGAGCTAATCAATCTTGCAAAAGAGGAAGTTTTCAACCGTTTCCAAGTGCGTTTAGAAGAGGAGATTATAGTTCTTTGATAGAACTATTTTTGAAGAGCCTCTAGGCTGTATCTCCTCTATGCTGCTAAATTGCCCTCTACCGTATGCTTCAAGTGCACATCTGCCTATCATCGCAGCATTATCCGAGCAAAACTCCATCTTTGCTACATGTAGAGTTGCTTTTTTTGATGTACAAAACTCTTCTAGTTGGGAACGAAGATAAAGATTTGCACTCGCTCCGCCAACCACACCAAAATCCTTAACCGAAATATCTTTATAGGCTTTTTTGATTTGACGTATTAAGTGGGCAACTGCAACCCTTTGAAATGAAGCACAAATATCGCAAATGGTCTGCTCGTCAAGATTTTCTTGCTCAGCTATACAAAGACGCACTTGATTTTTAAGACCAGAGTAGCTAAATGCTAGCGTTTTAGACCTTTGCAAAGGAATAGTAAATTCAAACCTCTTTTCATCGCCCTTTTTAGCATACTGTTCTATGATGGAACCCGCTGGATATGGTAGTCCTAGCATTTTTCCCACCTTGTCAAAACTCTCACCAAAGCTATCGTCCATAGTGTTTGCAAGCAGAGATATTTTATCAAAACTCTCTACATGTAGAAGTTGCGTATGTCCACCAGAAACCAATAAAATATCCATAGGAAAACACTCTTGTTTTTCAATAAAAAGCGAATAAATATGCCCTTTGAGATGATTGATTGCAATGATAGGAATGTTTAGCGATATGCTTAGAGCTTTTGCCATGCTAATGCCCTCAACCAAAGTTACAGAAAGCCCTGGCTCATTGGTAACAGCAACTGCTTTAAGTTCGCCGAAATAATCTTTTGTCTCTTCTAAAATTTTTGGCAAAGCTAGTGCGTGTAAACGTGCTGCAAGCTCTGGCACAACTCCACCATAAACTGAGTGCTCAAGGTCTTGCGAAATCTTTTTGTGAAAAACAAGCTCTTTGGTGGCTATTTTTGTAACGGCAATAGAGCTATCATCGCAACTGCTTTCTATGCTAAGTATCACTGTTTATCTTTAGTTTGGTATTTTCTCTTCTTTATCTTCGCCCATTGCAACCGAAAATGAGCTATCTTCTTCTGGCTGAATTTTTGAAAACTCAACCAAAAACATTCCTGCAAACTTGTCCTCTTCTGAGGTGTCGTATATCTCTACCCGATATTTTTTTCCATTTTTATCTATAGAATAGTTACGTATAATATCTTTTTTCTCGATTTTTTGACCCGACTCATTGCCACTTTTATCGCCTACATAACCGATAACATTGACCCTAAGGTCTTTTTCTGGCACTACATTAAAATACTCATCAACCTTTATAGAGCTTCCAAACTTTACATCTAGCACTTTTCCATCTACGTTAACACTGATTGAATCATACTTGTTGGAGTATTCAAAATACTGCGGATGGAGCTTCATTAGGTGGCGATTGCCATAATAGATATCGTAGTTTGAGCCTTTTTTTTCTTTTATGATGGTTGTCAATGGGTTACTAGCGTTAAATGTTAGATTTTTATCTTTTGGCATTGGAAAATAACCAATTTTTTTGCGAGGATTTTCTAAATCTAAACGCAATTTATCCCCAAAAAAAGCGATATATACATCCTTGTTTATTGCGTTATGAACCCCCTCTGGAGTCAACTCAAAATGTCTCTCAAACTCAATGCCTGCAATTCTCATATATTCCTCGAGTGCAAGAAGTTGATAATAAACCCTCAGATGCGTAGGCAACATCTTGCTACTCTCGTTTGCAAATGCCGCTTTTTTGTTTTTGACAGCAAAGTACGTCAGACTTTTAAGCATCTCTTGATCACCCTCAGCCGTTTTGGTGTTTTTAACATGATATCGATGCTTCTCATCTTGTAAATTTGCATTTATATTGTCCGCCACCCTTTTGGCTATTTGCTCCAAATTGCCATATTTGACTTGATCTAGCTTCACTTGGTCGATAATACAACTATTGCCCCAACGCTTAGGATTAAAATATTTATCAACCACCTTTTCTCGATAAAACCCACTTCCATCGTGCAAATTTACCACCATAGATACCTCTTTATCCAAAATCAATGACTTAATAGAGGTAACTGTCTTATAATCAGGGTCTTTCTTGTCTACATGTACAAATTTGCGATTCATATCGCCCGCTGTTCCCCTGCTTTGCTGAACAATACTTGGAAAATTCAGATTTGGCACAACCCACAAAGAACCCTTGGTTACAGTATATTTTGTTCCAACCAAAGAGGCGGCCAAAAAACCCCCCGGCTCATCCCCTTGAATACCACCTATTACCAAAAGCGTATTGGCTTTTTCTGGTGTGCCTTTTTTAATAAGTGTAAAATCCAATGGCGAAGCGTTTAACATGCTCGCTATAGCCACTAATATTTTAAATAATCTTAACATGCCATGGCTCAAATCTAACTCCATCATTGTTATTTATTGTATATCGCATAGATATGTAAGGCAATTTCATTAAATGCCAAAACTCTTCAGTCATGGTAAAGCTTACTGTAAAATTTTTATATCCCCATCCTTTTTTGCCAACATCAAAATCACCCAAACTATGATAAGAGTACGCCGGAGGAGCGAGAGAGCGAGAAGCCAAACTGATATTTCCATCGGTGCTTTGTATTTTGGATAGATATAAACTCATCTGCTTTACAACACTTCTAACGCCAGAGGTTAAAACTAGAGTATTTCCAACGTCTGATATAGCACGCCTGTAAGCATTTTCCGACACTCCTTTAAAAAGATAGTGTCCCGTACTTGGAATCTTAATAACATCTTTTAGGTTGATTCTATCGGTCAATCTCTCGCATGTTTTTCTACCATAAAATCCATACATTGAGGGATTGACATGAAAAATCTCTTCTATAAAATCCAACTCTTTTTTGGTAAATTTTCCCACATTTGAATATGCGGAAGCTATTTTTAAAGCCTCATCATAGCTTATAAGATTAAAATTTGCGTGTCCTACGGTACTCTGAATCAAAAAAAGTTTTTTTAGCACACTTGAAAAAGACTCTTTTTGGTCGGAACGCAACCAAACACTTGAAACTAGATGTGAATTTTGCGATCCAAAAGCAGTCGTGCTTAGTGCCGAAGCACCCATAATTCCTAAAAATTCTCTCCTTTGCATCTTGCCCTTCTCGCCCCAATATCTCTCGTGTAGACTTTTTTACAATAAAAAGTCTTTTATTTTACCATTAGAAACTAAAAAAAATACTTTAATTTATTTGGATAAAATGTTATCATTGAGCTTCAAGCATCTCTTGTGCTTTGTCTGCTGGCAAAGGCTTTCCAAACAAATATCCTTGCATAAGCTCACAGCCATTGTAAGATAAAAAAGATTGCTCCTCTTCATTTTCCACGCCCTCCGCCAAAACTTTTAGACCTAGCCCTTTCCCTAATTCTATAATGGTCTTGGCAATAGCTCTATCTTCCCTGCTTTGAGATAAATTTCTAACAAAAGATTGGTCTATTTTTAGCTTGGTAATAGGTAGATGCTTCAAATATGCCAAAGAAGAGTATCCTGTACCAAAATCATCAATAGAAATATCTATATTTAAATCCCTAAATGAACTTAACAGAGCTATAGATTTTTCAACATCCTTCATGATAAATCTCTCAACAATTTCAATCTCAATCCACTCTGGTTTACACTGGGTGCTTTTAAGCGTCTCTTCCACCAAAGAAAACAGACCTGAAGACTCAAGCTGTTTTCCTGCAAAGTTAATAGCAACTTTTCCTGGATTTAGCCCCATGTTGTACCACTTTGATATCTGAGTCATTGCCTCTTTTAACACCCAATCTCCCAAATCAATAATCAAATCACTCTCTTCAGCAATAGGGATAAAGTACGAAGGCGGAATAAATCCTTTTTCTGGATGAATCCAACGAATAAGTGCTTCAAAACCAACTATGTTTCCATTAATTATATTGATTTGTGGTTGATAATACATCAAAAACTCGCCTCGACTAAGCCCCAAAATAATATTTTTTTCCATCTCGATATGCTCAACCGTCTCATCGTTCATGCTTTGGGCAAAAAATTTATATCTATTTTTTCCCTCTTGCTTGGCCTTATACATCGCTATATCAGCATTTTTTAGAAGTTTTTGTGCCGATTCGCCATCGTTTGGATAGATACTGATACCCATGCTTGTAGTAACTTTGAGTGACTCATTTTTAATCAAAAAAGGCTCTTGAAAAGCGGAAATAATTTTTTTAACCACCAATATAACAGAATTAACATCCTCGCATCCATCTATTAAAACGATGAACTCATCGCCACTCAAACGTGCTGCCGTATCAGTTTGTCTGATGTTTTGCCTAAGGCGATCTGCGATTTTTACCAAAACCATATCGCCTGATTCGTGCCCTAGAGTGTCATTTATAATCTTAAATTTGTCAATATCTACAAACAACACGGCTACTATTTTTTTATCTCTATCTGCTTTTTTGATAGCTTGAGAGAGTCTATCGGAGAGCAAAACCCTATTTGGAAGATTTGTCAGAGTATCATGTTTTATTTGATGTAGCAACTGCTCTCTTTGGCGCTCATTTTCCAACTCAAGCCTTTTGCGTGCCGTAATATTTCTTATGGAGTAGTGCTGAATTGTCCCATCTTCCATCTCAATCGTTGTCAAAACGATACTAATCCAAAAAAGCTCCTCATCAAAAGCCTTAGCAATCCACTCAAATTTATGCACACCTCTTGCGTATGCCATTTGATTTGTTCGTTTGGCTTTAATTGCTGAGTTCTCGCCATCATCTTGAAATTCTGGGGAGATGTCTTGAAGTGTAAGTCCAATCAAATCATTTTTGCTTTTGGCTCTAAACATCTTAACGATAGCTTCATTGCAATCCACACAAACATCCTCTTGCATAATCAAAATACCATCAGTTGATTTTTCAAAGAGCGTTTGAAATACCTTTTTTTGAGAGCGTATTTGTCGGTTGTTTACAAGAAGATTTCGTTCGTATTTTTGGAGCATCAAACGCAATTTTTTAGAGATAAAAAACATACCCATCAAAATCACAAAAATAATCATAATTGAAGTGGCAACAACAGCCATTACAGTCTCTTTGAGTCTGTTTTTTAGCTCTTCTTCGCGCTGAAAAAGTATCTTTTCAACCTCTTGAAGATAAAAACCACTGCCAACAACCCAACCAAATTCAGGGATATCTTTAACGAAAGAGATTTTTTCATTCAAAATTTTATTACCATCTTGATAATCGTAGTTTTTATACCTTAAAAAACTTCCCTCAGGATTTTTTCTAGCGTTCTCTATGATCTCTTGAATAATAAAGCGATCTTCTATCTTGCTATTCCACTGTGAAAACCCACAAGCGAATGGTCTTTATGTGCGACAATCTTTCCATCATAATCACATGCAAAAACATATCCTAGGGCATCATAGCGTGCGTCCATAAGAATTTTTTGAGCCTCTTTTTTAACAATATCAAGAATATCGTCTTCATATCTTGCACTGCCTATAAATATCCCTAATGGCTCAAAAAGACGTACATAGCCCATCTTCTTTCGTGGCTCTTTATCTTTTGGGTTTTTCCAATACCATTCAGAAAAAACACTACTATCTTTTTTGAGTGCCTCAACAGCATCCTTGATAAGCTCTTTACCTCTTGCATCTTTGAAACCCAAAAAAGAACTCCCCTCCAATGAGGGAGACATTGGGTGTGCAATAAGTTTGCCTTGCATGTCATAGATGAAATAGTAACCACTAAGATTTTCAAAAAAACGCACATGATATATTTTCTCTCGTATCTTTTCAAAAATCTTCTCTTTAGGCAAATCTCTGTTTTCACTATATATGTCACCTATCATATCATATCCCAAATCTATGATGTTTTTCGCCTCTTCTTTGGAGCGCTTTTTGGAAAATTCAACACTAGATTTGATGTAAGATACAACCTTTTCAATACGCTCTCTTGATTGGTTTTTGGATGTTTTTAGATACTCGCTTTTGAGAATTTCGATTGACTTTGAGTAACTATCTAGCTCACTTGTGATAAAAAGTGCCATAAGAACAGCAAAAGTAATTAAAATACCAACAACAGGCAACAAGACAACCCACTTGATGATATTTTTCTCTTTAAGCCTTACCAAAAAACTGCCTTTTAAAACTATTTTTTTACAAGCAGTACTTTATCAGAATTTTCTAAAATTATCTTTACTTTTTCTTGCCAAAGTTCACTAAATAAAACTTTTTCACTCTCATCTGCTTGTTTGGATAAAACCTTTTGCATAAGAGGTTGAAGTTTTGGATTTGATGATATAGCATTTGGATTGTAATCAATATCTACGTATTCTTGTTTGTTTGCCTTTGAAATCCTTACATGTAAAGGTATGTCGCTGTTAAAATGCAACAAAAATCTTCTATCAAACTCTCCGCCCAAACCCTTAAAACCCCAATCGCTCGTAGCTCCTGTGATTTGCGAGAAAACATTTGCGATAACGCCTGTCACACCTTCGTTTTGAGCATTTTTAAAAAAGACATTTATCTCGCCTCTAACAGGCGTATTTTTACCAAAAAGTGCCTTAAGTCCTTCTCTTGCACACAAGTAAGCTCCTGCGATAGTAGGACAACTATGCCCTGCGCTTTTAACGATATCAAGATAAGTAAACTCTATAATGCCATCTTCAAAAGCCCCTAAAATAGCAGACAACTCATCTTTAACCACAATCGACTCAACCGTATCAAAAAAATCTGGATAACGCATAAATACCCCTTTGTATCATTTTTCTTATTGTACCCATTGCAAAAAAACAAACTCTTGATTTGGCATAACTACATGTAAAGATTAAATATTTTTTACACAAAACTTGTGTTACAATAATTTTATGCAAAATTTGACAAATAATATGATGAGTGATTTTATAAATTCTCATTTGCAATTGATAGACACCAACAAATCTCTCTTGTGTTTAGGTAAGGGGAAAGATGGTGCTGAGGCTATTTTTTTTGCAGAGCTTGGACTTCAAATCGAGGTACTTGATGACTCGGCAGAGGTATTGTGCGAACTTATGCGAAAAGCACAAGAGATATATAAAGATATAGCCATCAGACACACATTTATAACTTATTGGACGCCGTGTGAAAATTGCTATGGAACGATAGTTTCGGCTTTTTTTCAGATAGCAAAAGAAGAGCAAACCATTATGTTTGAAAAAATCTACACATCTCTTTCAAAGGGTGGGCTTTTTATTGGAGAGTTTTTTAGTGAAAGTCAGCCGCACTACAAAAGTGGCGGACCTATTGAGGAAGACAGGCTCTATGGCTTGAAAAACACTAGTGACAATATAAAAAACCTCCCTTTTGTTGTCCATAAATTATCTCAAGAGGTTATATTTTTAAAAGATGGCAAAAAAGCAAGTGTTATTAGGATTATTTTAGAGAAAAAGTAGCTACTTGATGGTTCCAAAATAGCGACTTCGCTGTAAGTTTTCGCTCCACCTATACTCGCTATCTCGTGACACCATAGTCCAATAAATGCGTGAAGAATCTCGCCACGGATCAAGCAGTAGTCCTTTGTTAAAATCCTCATTTTTAGGTGTTACCACAACGCTGTTGTGCTCATCAAACTCTTTTGCATTTGCTACACCCCAACGCAAATCAATCGTTTTAAAATGATGCTTTTTAAGTTGTGTTATCAAATCCTCGCTCCATTGATAACAAAGTCCACGCTCTTTTATACCAGCGTTAATCAAAAAATTGTGAAAAGTTGGAGGCGAAACTAAGTCATATTTTTGAGCCAAAATTATTGGAAAATTGATAGCTTCATTTGCCAAAACTCTTGCCTCATTTGCATCTATACTAGAGGATAACATCAAAATATCTTCCGTTAAAGTATCTACCTTACTCTGTCTTACATGTAAAGCGTCATACTTTGGTGCACACCCTAAAAATAGGAAGGCAACTACTATAAAAACGTATCTCATGGTTTTGGTTTTAATCTTATTTTTACGATTTCGCTCTGTGCCAAAACTCTTACTGGCGGTCCCCAATATCCCACTCCATTACTCACAAATATCTGAGTTTTGGGCGAATGTTGATACAAACCACTAAGATATGGCTGATCCAAAAGCACTAACAACCCAAACGGGAAAATCTGCCCTCCGTGAGTATGACCACTAACAACCAAATCAACTCTTTCATTTTTCAACTCTTTGGCGATTTTAGGTTGATGAGAAAGCAAAATAGTAGGCAAACTATCTTTTGTTTGAGCAAGGGCTTTTTTTAAATCTGGTTCAAACATCTTAAAGCGTCTGCCTGCCAAATCCCCAACTCCTGCTAAATAAAAAGAGTCATCTATCAACATTGAGCGGTTGAACAACACATTTACACCCAAATATTCTAAATACTCCATCATATCTTTGACGCCATAAAAATACTCGTGATTTCCGGGTACAAAATATGTTCCAAATCGTGCGTTTATCTGGCTTAGACTCTCAAGCATACCGCCGGCTTGACTCGCCTTCACATCAGCCAAATCGCCAGTTATAACTACCAAATCCGCATCATTTTTATTTATCTCATCAACCACGCCAGCCAAAAAGTCTTTGCCCAAAGTTTTTCCTACATGTACATCACTTATTTGTACCATAACAAACTCTTTGCTAAGCCCCTCTATAAATATCTCGACCTCGTTGAGCACAGGTGCTTTTTTGCCATTGATAAAACCTCTTAAGATATACGAAAAAGCAAGTCCCAACATAACAACATCCAGCAACATCTTCAACATCAGTCTTCGAGAGGCATCAAAGGGAATTTTGTGCAAAGGTGTATGAAAAATATCGTAAATCAATGCAACACAAAAAAGCATAAAAGAGACACCAACAAACGAAGAAAAAAGTGTATAAAGAGTTAGGTTAAGAGTGTCGGATTGAAGCATTAAAGTATATCCAATCTCACACAAAGTCATCAGTATCATCAGCCACTTAAGAAGACGTTTGTAGATATTTAAAAGCTCCAACCGAGCGATAAAACGCTGATAAGCATAGGTGTTCATAAAGATAAGAACAAGGATGGCAACACTCACAAAAATAATTCTAGACACTCTCCGCCCTCTTCTTGATTAGTTTTTCAGCATTGAAAAATGCTTATCTGTTTCACTTTTTATAATCTTAGAAAGAAGTAAAAGTGCGATAAGATTTGGGATAGCCATCATGCCATTCATCATGTCTGAAAAATTCCACACAAACTCTAGCTTTAACATCGCACCAACTGCCACCATGCAGACAAAAGCGACTCTGTAAAGTCTAACAAATTTTTCTCCAAAGATAAACTCAAACGCCTTCTCACCATAATAACTCCATCCTAAAATGGTCGAAAATGCAAAAAGCACGGTTGAAGCCAAAACCACATAAGTTCCCAAATCGCCCAAATAAAGTGCAAAACTTTGCATTGTAAGCACACCAGCACTTACGCCTTGTTGCCAAAAAGGAGAGACAAGAATGATAAGAGCGGTCATCGTACACACCACCAATGTGTCGATAAAAGTCTGCGTCATACTTACTAACGCTTGTTTTACAGGGTCATCTGTTTTTGCGGCAGCTGCGGCGATAGGAGAAGAGCCAAGACCTGACTCGTTAGAAAAAACGCCGCGTGCAACTCCATAACGCATAGCTGCAGCAATGGTTGCTCCAACAAATCCACCGCCTGCTGCTATAGGATTAAACGCATGGTAAAAAATAAGCGAAAAGGCCGAACCTACCTTATCGTAGTTTATAATCAAAATAGCCAAAGCAACGCAGACATACGCCACAATCATAAAAGGAACCAAAATAGAAGTAAATCTTGCGATAGATTTGATGCCACCCAAAACCACAATGCCAGTTAGCACCAAAAGAGTCAAGCCTGTTACCCATGTTGGGATAGAAAGTTGTGAAGATAGGATTTCAGAAACAGCGTTTGATTGGGTCATATTTCCGATACCAAAAGCCGCACATGCCGTAAATATAGCAAATGCCATGCCTAGCTTTGGCATATTGGCACCGTAGCTTAGATAATACATCGGTCCGCCCTTCATACCAAACTGTCCCTCTTGACGATATTTGACTGCCAAAACTGCCTCGGAATACTTTGTCGCCATACCCACAAGTCCTGTCATCCACATCCAAAAAACCGCTCCTGGTCCTCCTAACGTGATGGCAGTTGCAACTCCTACGATATTGCCGATACCAACCGTTGCCGCAAGAGCTGTCATAAGAGCTGCAAAATGGCTTATCTCGCCCTCTCCTTCAACATCAGTTCTAAAAATCAATTTAAGTGCGTATGGCAATGCCCAAAATTGCATACCTTTTAATAAAATCGTTAAATAAACTCCCGTTCCCACCAGCAAAATCAACATAGGCGGGCCCCACACAAACGATGAAATAGCCGATATCACACTCTCAATCGTACTCATCTTTTCTTCTCCTAATATCCGTCAAAATGCCTTGTTTTTGGCAAAACGAGATTTAAAAATATACCAACAATCGCGCCCAATCCTATGCCACTAAATGCAACTCCACCTAAATCAAACTTCATACCACCAATAGCAAAAACCAAAATAATCGAAACAATAATCATATTTCTAGGGTCTGCCATATCGACCTTTTCTTTAATCAAAGTCTCAATACCGATAGATGCGATGATGCCAAAAAGTAGCAAAAGTATGCCACCCATAACAGGAGAGGGGATGGTAGATAAAAATGCTCCCAACTTTCCAACAAACGCCAAAAGTATTGCAAAAATCGCCGCCCACGTCATAATGGCAGGATTGTACGCTTTGGTAATCGTAACTGCACCCGTTACCTCGGAGTATGTTGTATTTGGTGGACCTCCCAAAAATGAAGCAACACTTGTCGCCAAACCATCGCCCAATAGTGTGTTTTTCAATCCGGGCTCTTCAAGATAGTTTTTCTTTGTAACATTACTAATCGCCAACATATCGCCGATATGCTCAACCGCTGGTGCTATGGCAATAGGCACGATATAGATGATAGCCTCCATATTAAACTCTGGAAAAACAAAAGTAGGCATAGCAAACCAAGGTGCATTTGCCACAGCATCAAAACTCACAATTCCAAATCCCATAGCTACAAAATATCCTGCGATTACGCCACACAAAATCGGCAATAATCTAAAAACACCCTTTCCTAAAAGCGTAACCAAAAGCGTAACTATTAACGCACTAAAAGATATAGTCAAAGCACTTTGAAGTGGCACAAGCTCCAATGAGCCATCGCCCGTTTTGCCCATAGCCATATTGACTGCTACTGGTGATAAAATCAAACCAATAATCATAATAACTGGTCCGACTACTACCGCCGGTAAAATTTTATGTAAAAAATCACTTCCACGAACTCGAACAATCAAACTTAACACTACATAAAAAAGACCTGCTGCAACAAGACCGCTCATAGTTCCTGCTATGCCCCACGTTTTAACTCCATAGATAATCGGAGCAATAAAAGCAAAAGAAGATGCCAAAAATATAGGCGGTACTGTTTTGCGATTGACCAGCTGAAAAACCAACGTTCCCAAGCCTGCTGTAAATAGTGCCACATTTGGGTCAAGCCCCGTTAAAATAGGAACTAAAACTAGTGCACCAAAAGCAACAAATAAAAACTGAAATCCAATAATACTGTCCTTTAGGCGAAACCTATAATCCGTCTTTTGCATCATAGCCCTTTATGATAATTTTAAACTCTGGCAATACGCTCTTACCTCTTTATCGACAGCAAACACCTCATCAAGGGAAGCTGGTTTGAGCTTTGAAAAATATTTATACGCACACTTTGAAAGCTCTGCAATTTGGCAGATATTTATCTCTTTCTCAAAAAATTTGGCTATGCCTATCTCGTTGGCAGCATTAAGCACTACGCCCAAATGTGGATTTTGCAAGATATCCTCTTTCAGCTCCCAAATGGGATATCGATTTGGGTCTATCTTTTTAAAGCTCAACGACCCAACGTCGCATAAATTTACATGTGGCAAGACAGTATCTTCAACTTTGCCCAAAAGCGCAAAAGCTATGGGTAGTTTCATATCAGCATTTGCGATATGTGCTGTCGTGCTTCCATCTTCATAATCTATAAGTGCGTGAATGATGGATTTAGTTTCAACTATGGCATCTAGTGTTGAGCATCCAAAAAGCCATCTTGCTTCCAAAAGCTCAAAAATTTTATTGGTCATTGTGGCGCTATCTATTGTGATTTTTCTGCCCATACTCCAATTTGGATGCTTAAGTGCCTCCTCTGGTGTCATAAAAGGCAGTCTTTCCAAAGGCGTATCTCTAAACGCTCCGCCACTTGCAGTGATGGTCATCTTAGAGACTTTTCGCTCTCCCAAAAGATACCACAATCCAAAGTGTTCACTATCGATAGGAATGATTTTAGAAGCATCCAATAGGTGCCCCGCAGTAACTAAAGACTCTTTGTTTGCAAGAGCCAATTTTTTGCCAAGCCTTAATGTTTCTATCGTTGGAGCAAGTCCAGCAAAGCCGACCAAAGCGTTAACAACCATCTCGCTTTTGGCAAGATTAAGCATCTCAAGTAGTCCCTCTTTACCAAAAAAAACATGCTCGTGCTTTACTAAAGACGCAGAGTTTTTATCTTCAATGCAGACATATTTTGGTCGAAAAATCTCTATCTGTTCATTTAAAAGTTTTATGTTTTTTCCAGCACTTAGTGCCTCTACATGTAAGCCGTAACGAGAAGCTACATGTAGGGCATTAACACCGATAGAGCCTGTACTTCCTAGAAGTATCACGTTATGAAAGACCTCTGAGCAAGATAACCATCAATACAGCCGAAAACAGATAACCATCAAGTCTATCAAGCATTCCGCCATGTCCAGGGAAGATATCTCCACTATCCTTCACACCTGCCATTCGTTTTAAATAACTCTCAAAAAGGTCACTCCACACAGAAACAGCAGAGACCAAAACCGAGATAATAAGTGCTTTGAAAAAAGAGATAAATATAATACCAACAAAAGTTCCCAAAATGCTCGCACAAATAATGCCACCTAGCACACCTTCCCAAGTTTTATTTGGAGAGGTAGCAGAAAAAGGTGTTTTGCCAACACTCTTGCCGATAAAATATGCCATAGTATCCGTTGTTGCCACTATCAACACAAACCACACCAGCACCTCCATACCAAAATCTTGATATAGCGTATAGATAAACAACATGGAGATAGAAGGGTATAAGAAAGGGGCGATTTTCTTAAAATCAACCTCTTTTGAGTGAGACATAATCGAAAGTGATAAAATCAAAACGATAAAGATAAGGTCATCAGGATTTGGGTAAAAATATGCCGTAATCCAAACCGCAACAGCATAGACAAAAAGCTTATTGTCTTTGGCTTCAAAAAGATTCATTGCCTCGTAAAATGCAAACATATAGACCACGCCCAGTATCGCCCACGTAACGAAAAGACTGTCTATAACAGCCACAAATGTTGCCGCCAAAAGCATCGCAAAACCTGTTGTTATTCGCTCTTTATGGGACTCAAAAAGCTCTTTAATGCCCATCTTGTAACCTTTAGATTGTTTTAACTAAATAATATCAGAGTTAGTGTGAGTTTTTGCTTATGTAGTAGTTGGAAAATTAAAATCGAAAAAATCTAAGCTTTGACATCCAACAATCCACCGCTGCTGGTGTCATCGTTTTCATCTTCTTCTGCGTGCTCTTTTTTAGTCTGTTTTATCTCTTCTTCTTTTGCACCAGATTCCTCTTCGTTTTTCTCTTTTTGGTGCTCTTTTTCTGGGTCTATTTTATAAGTTTCCTCTGTAGGACGTACCTCAACAACCTCTTCTTCTTTTTCGTTGGCTGCAGACAATGCGGCACTATTTTGCAAATCAACTCTATTTTGAAAATCTATCTGCTTTGAGGCTTGCAAATGCATAAGTTGGTTAGCATAAATCGTATTTCCAATGGGACCAATTGTCGGCATGGCTACTCCTTATAAATCCTAAGCGTCTGATAAACTTCATAAGCAACATTCGCTCCATCAAATGGTTTAACATTCTTTCGGGGGGTATAATCGACCAAATAACCGCCTTTTTGAGTAACACTAAAATTCACACACAGTTTTGCCGCAAAAATCAAAACCGCCTCTGGGACATTTTGCTTTTCCGTACGAATAATAACATGGGTAGAGGGCATCTCTTTAAGGTGCAACCAAATATCGCTTTTTTTTGCATCTTTTAGTAGTGCAATGTTACCTTTTTCGTTTTTGCCGAGCATGATTTTGTAACCCTCAACAAAAAAGGTTTCATAATACAAACTATCATCACTTTTTTGTTTGGATTGACGCTGTTTTGGCACCAAAATATTGACCTCTTCCTCGTCAGTACAACTCTTTACCATCTCGCACAAACGCTCCAAAAAGAGCTTTTTTTCTTCAAGATTTTCCATTTGGCGATGCACAGAAAGTGCTTTTTGGCGAAGCTTTTTTGACTTTTTAAAGAGCAGATTTGCCGCCATTTGAGGAGTTTGTGCCTCTTTGTCTAGCAAAATCTCAACCTCCCTTCCTTCAAAATCCACCACTTTAATAAGTTCTTGATAGCCTTTTATAAGATGCAAATTTGCTAAAACAAGCGTGCCGTGATGGTTGGCAATATCGCTTTGCATGTAAAGCTCTGCCTCGTTTTCAAGGGATTTCATATGGTCGATAAGCTTTTGTATTTTTTTATCTATGAGGGCGATTTTTTGTTTTTTAATATCCGCAAGCCTTACATGTAGGCGTTTTTGATACGCCTCAACAAGATGCTCTTCGATACCACTTTCCATCTCAAAAGGCTTCTCTTTAAGCTCGCGTGATGGCAAAGCAAGCAACGGCTCTCCCACTTTCACACTGCGAAAACTAACGCTTAGATCAATATGCCTGAGCGCCTCAAGCACCACGCCATTTTCGTCCAGTATGATAGCATTGGTATTGCGTCCTGTAAATTCTAGTTGCAAGGTCGTACTCAATGATTTATAGCTCGAACTTGCCTTTACATGTAAGCGTAAAATACGATTGCCCTCTTCTACTTCCACTTTCTCTAAAGCACTGTTGGCAAACCGCTTAGCTAAAATAACATCAAAAGGGGCGTTGTAAAGCTTTGAGCGCTTGAAATCTTCTTTGATAAATATATACGAATCATTTCGGCTGAGGTCAACAAAAAGTGGCAAACCTCTCTCGAAGTAGAGCTTGAGCACATTATCATCCGCCCTCGAGATGGAGGATATTTTTTTAAATTGTTGAAGATATTTGGCAATCTCGATTAGTTCTGTGTGTTTCATTGTTTTCTTTCTATTCTTCTTGTGGGGCTTATTTCATATCGCATTGATTTCTTATCGCCTCAAACAAGGTTATAAAATCATAAATTAAATTCTTTGGAAACAATATAACAAAATCTACTAACTCTTTTGATATATAAAAACATTCTTTAATTGTTGCCGTAATCTTGGGGTCATTCTGTAAATTATCGTATGAGCCAACCAAGCTATTTAGTAAGCTATTTGGTAAGTTTATTTTCAATTTAAGTTCGTATTCTGACAATTGTTCTCTCACAACTCATATTCCTCCGGCTTTTTTCTAAATCATTATGCTTATTAGAACGATGTATGGAATATTTGCCTACCTTATTTTAAAAGGATTAACAATCATCAAACTACCGTCAATCATTTGCTCATGTTGCATATCTTCACTATACAAAATCGTGCATTGATTCTCAAGTGCTGTGGCTACTATCAAAGCATCATAAAATTGCAGATTGTATCTGTTCTTGAGTCTTATGGCTTTGATTTGAGTTGTTATATCAAAATCAACGATGGGAATGACCGTATCTAGCTCTAAAAGTGTGGATTCTATGGCATCGCTGGAGAGTTTAAATTTTTTGAATAATATATTGGTTATCTCGTTGATAACCTGTTTAGAGATAATAACCTTGCCCTCAAATTGCTCCAACAAACCAAGTGCGATAGTCTGCTTATCTACCTCATCTTCGGAGTAAGCATATATCAAGATATTAGTATCTAAAAATACCTTATCTGGCATTAGCTTCATCCCTGTCAAATCTAAAATCTTTAGTCCTTAAGGAGATAGATTTTAGTTTTTTGGGCTTGTTGCTTGTTTGCTTTTCTATGTCAAGTTTAACCTGATTTTGAGGAAAATTTTTCAAAAAAGAGATTACTTTATCAAAAATAGCATCATGCACTTCCAATTTCAATACTTGCATTTTTACTCCTTGCACAACTAAACTCTTTTAATGTTTTACATTATACCACATTGCTATCTCGCTTTTTCTCCCTTCTTGACCTATCTTTTTGCCACTTTTATCAACCGAAATAGCTCTTCGACATTGTGTTTCATCAGTTTTTGGGTCGTCTCTTTTTGCATAGCGTCACATAAACTCATCGGATAATTCATAATAGAAAATACAGCGTCAACTCCGTATTGGTGGGCTTGATTAACGTCATCTTCTACATGTCCAGCCAAAGCAATAAGAGGAATTTTATGCTTTTTTGTTCGCCTAGCAATCCCGCTTACAACTTTACCCATCAAGGATTGGGCGTCTATCTTTCCCTCGCCAGTGATAACAAAATCCGCACCTTTTATTTTGTCTTCAAAATCAATAGTATCTAAAACAATATCTATGCCTGAGCGAAGAGTAGAATTAAAAAATCCCAAAAATCCTCCACCCAAAGCACCTGCCGCACCGCTTCCTTTGATGTGAGCTATCTTTTTTTCAAAATAAATCTCCATAAGTTGTGCAAAATGTTTAACATTTTCGTCCAAAACAAGCACCATTTTTTCATCGGCACCTTTTTGTCTACTATATATCTGCGATGCCCCAAACTCGCCATACATCGGATTGTCCACATCGCAAGCCACGGTAAAATGACATTTTTTCAATTCTGGCATTACATGTAAGGCATCAATGGTTGCTATTTTTCCGATAGCTCCTCCGCCAAAACCAACCTCACTGCCACCCTCATCCAAAAATCTATACCCCAACGCCTGAAGCATTCCCGCTCCTGCGTCATTGGTTGCACTTCCGCCAATGCCAACAATAAACTCTCTGCACCCTTTTTCAATCGCATCTTTTATAAGCTCTCCAACCCCAAAAGTAGTAGTAAAAAGCGGGTTTCGTTTTTCTATTGGAACAAGAGGAAGTCCAGAGGCAGACGCCATCTCTATCACGCAGGTTACGCCATCTCCCAATATGCCATACTGTGCTTCAACAATACTCATCAAAGGGTCATGAACCTTACATGTAATGATTTTTCCGCCTGTGTTATTAACCATCGCTTGAACAGTTCCCTCGCCTCCATCGGCTACCTCATAGGCTTGCACAACGGCTTTTGGATAAACAACTTCAATGCCTTGCTTGATACACTTAGAGAGTTCATGTGAGCTCAAACACCCCTTAAATGAGTCTATTGCTATAACAACTTTCATCTGTTTTTTTCTCCAAATCTAGTAAAAACTCTTTTCGCCACAATCCTCCGCTATATCCGCCCAAACTTCTATCTTTTGCGATAACTCGATGACAAGGAATGATGATAGCAATAGGATTTTTACCGTTAGCATTGGCAACCGCACGCATAGCAGTAGGTCGTTTTATCATCTTTGCCTCTTGCGTATAAGAGATGGTATGACCGTATGGAATAGAGCATAAACAACTCCAAACAACTCTTTGAAACTCTGTGCCTTTTGGATTTAGTGGCACATCAAAAGTGGTACGCTCTCCCATAAAATACTCTTTTAGCTCCTCTTCAAGTTGCTTCAAAAAGGGATGCTCATCATTAAAATTTTCGCTAGACTCATCAAACCCAAGTGAACAAACACCACTCTCATCGACCTCCGCAACCAATTTTCCCAACAAAGAATGAAAGCTTGCTTTTGCCATAGATTGCCTTTTTCTTTACATTAGACTTCTTGCATAACTTAACAATGCGATTGCGTTAGGTTACGCAAGAAGTCTATTATATAAAAAATCGCAAAAAAGAAAAATTACAAAATATTTAACAAACTACTGTATAATCCCAAAAGTTTAAAAATCATTATGAAGGAATAGAATGAAACGCAAATTATTGGCAGGTTTTATCATTGTTGCATTGTGTGGCGTAGCAGGTTTTGCAGCAGATGGCATGTACAAGATATCTGAGCTTTTCTCAAAGAAAACAGAGCTTAAAGGTAAAAAAGTTGTTGTAAGAGGAACGGTTGCAAAGGTTTCTGCTGGCATTATGGGAAAAGATTGGGTACGTATTCAAGATGGCACTCAATTTGAAGGCAAAAACGAAGTTATTTTTACAGCACCGATGGATAAGGCTGGCGTTGCACCAGGGGATTTGGTTATTGCCAAAGGAACACTTAAAACAGATGTAGACTTAGGAGCTGGATATTTTTATGCCGTCCTAGTTGAAGAGAGTGAATTTACAAAATAAGTCTTTTAAAACTACGCAACCCTTTACATGTAAGGGGTTGCCACCTCTTATTTCTTCATTTTAAAGTTTAAATTCGATAAAATCAACCAACTTTTAATACAAGGTCAAAATCATGGGTCAAACCATTACTGAAAAAATTTTTAGCGACCACGCAGGTCATACAGTAAAAGCGGGCGAGATTATCAAATGCCATATCGATATGGTTATTGGAAACGATATCACAACGCCTATATCAATCAAGGCATTTGAAGATAGTGGAGCCAAAAAACTAGCCAATCCAGATGGCTTTAGCATCGTAATGGATCATTTTATCCCAGCCAAAGATATAGCAAGTGCAAATCAAGCCAAAATAAGCCGAGAATTTGCGTACAAACACGACATGAAACACTTTTTTGATGAAAAAGATATGGGCATTGAACATGCACTTTTGCCGGAAAAGGGGCTTGTTGTTCCAGGCGATGTTATCATAGGAGCAGACTCTCATACATGTACACATGGTGCTCTTGGAGCATTTGCAACAGGTATGGGCTCAACCGATTTGGCGTTCACGATGATAACAGGAGAAAATTGGTTTAAAGTTCCAGAGGCCATCAAGGTAGTTTTTAGTGGAAAACCAAAGCCATATGTTTATGGCAAAGATTTGATTTTGGAAGTGATTCGCTTGATTGGCGTAGATGGCGCACTGTATAAAACACTTGAGTTTACTGGCGATACGATTCAACATCTCAATATGGATGACCGCTTCTCTCTTTGCAATATGGCTATTGAAGCAGGAGCAAAAAATGGAATTATCGCAGTTGATGAGATTACAAAAGAGTTTTTAAGCGACAAAAAACTAGCTCGAAAGCCAAAGTTTTTCTACTCAGACGAAGATGCGACATACTCACAGATTATCGAGATAGATGTTGCAAATCTTGAGCCTGTTATCGCCTATCCGCATTTGCCATCAAACGGCAAATCCATAAGACAAGCCGTAGCTGATGATTTGGAAGTTGACCAAGTATTTATCGGTAGTTGCACCAATGGAAGATTGGGCGATTTGCGTATTGCGGCAAAGATTTTAAAGGGTCAAAAAGTTGCTCGAAAAACTAGACTTATCATCACACCAGCAACACAAAAAATCTCTCAACAAGCCCAAAAAGAGGGATTAGTAGATATCTTTATCGAAGCTGGAGCAGTCTTTAGCAACCCTACATGTGGGGCATGTTTGGGCGGATATATGGGTATTTTGGGCAAAAATGAGCGTTGCGTAGCCACAACAAATCGAAACTTCATTGGAAGAATGGGAGATAGAACAAGCGAAATATACCTTGCTAACTCCGCCGTTGCCGCAGCTAGTGCCATCAAGGGCAAAATAACAGACCCTAGAGATTTGTAATGACACGCCTTCAAACCCCCTGCGTTATTATGGCGGGGGGCAAAAGCTCTCGGATGGGAAAAGACAAGGCACTTTTGCCGTTTGGAAACTTCAAAACACTTACACAGTTCCAACTCGATAGATTATCTTTTTTTTTTGAAAGCCTACATGTAAGTACAAAAACGAGGGATAAATTTGATTTTAATGCCTCTTTTATTGAAGATGTAAAAACCTACCAACAACACTCGCCACTTGTAGCACTTTTAAGCGTACTAAGACATTTTAACGAGCCTGTTTTTGTGCTAAGTGTCGATACTCCTTTTGTCACGAGAGATGTTTTTGAGAAACTTTATGAGGCAATGCGAACAAGCAACGCCGATGCCATCATCGCACGCTCGCCTAGCATGTCTCATCAGCTTTGTGCTATTTATTCGCCAAAAATCACAGACAAAATAGAAACTATGCTAAATACAAATGAACATAAAATTCGTATACTTTTAGAAAAAATAAATACTGTTTTTGTCGATTTTGATGGTGAGAATGTTTTTTTCAATCTCAACCGTCCTGAGGATTACGAAGTTGCAAGGAAAAAACTTGGATAAGTGTATTTCAAACATCAAATCTTTTCAGAACTTCAAAGAAGATATTGAAATATTTAAACACCCAAAACTCTTTCTTGTCGATATAAAATCATTTGAAGCTATTGGCTACCAATATGGCGACAGAGCTAGCCTATTTATCAAGCAATCCTTGTCCGCCATACTCTGCGAATACGCTAAAACAAATGATATGCAAGCCTATAATGCCAAAGGCGACAACTTTATTTTGGTTAAAAATGTCCATTTTGACCTATCGCAAATGGAAAAAATTATCTTTTCGCTAACAGATAAGCTTAACGAAAAGACATTTTATTTTGAAAATAATCCAATCACTATAAGCGTACGCATAGGAATCTGTTTTGACCATACCAACGCTTTTGAAAAAGCACAAAAAGCCCTAGAGTTGGCAAAAGTAGAAGACCTGCCTTTTGCAACATACTCTGAATTTGCCATAAGACTCCTAGACGAAAACGAAGATAAAATTGAGCACATGATAAAAGATGCCATTAGCAACAAACATATCGTGCCTCTGTTTCAGCCAGTCAAAAACAAGGATTTACAAATTATCTATTATGAATCACTCGTAAGACTCAAGGGCAATCAAATACTCCAATCTCCAAAACTTTTTCTAAAAATTGCTAGAGAGAGAAATTGTTACGATATATTGCTAGAAAATATTTGTGAAAATATAATTAAAACTATCTCCAATAACGAAGAGACAATATCCCTAAATATAAGCTACGAAGATTTGTTGGTTGAAAAAAGAGTGGACTTTTTAAGCTCTTTCTCCAAGGGTAGAAAAATAATTTTTGAGATTCTTTGTCCGCAAGAAAACATCCCAGAAAATATTTGTCACACCATTCAAGAATTTAAGAAAAAAGCAGGTGCACAAATAGCGCTTGACAATGTTGAAGAACCGCAATTTCTTAAAAATTTTGATGGGTTCTGCATTGATTATGTCAAAATTCATGGCGATATTATTCGAGATGCTCAAGAAGAACCGCAAAAATACGAATTATGCAAAACGCTTTTAAAAAATTGTAATGATATTGGTGCTAAAGCCATTGCCACACATATCAACTCTCAAAATACTTACGATAACGCAAAAAATATAGGATTTGAGTTATTTCAAGGATTTTTTATTCAAACACCCTCTCCAAGATTGCCCATTTAAGGTAATCTTGGAGAGTTAAACACGTTACTTGTCTTGTTTGTAGACAAGCTCTTCATCAATCTTTAAAAACTCTAAAATAGTTTGAGCTTTGTGGTCTTTCATAAAAGTTTCAGCACTCGATTTTGTTCCAAAAGGAATAAACTCTTTCCCCATGGGACCATAAACATCGCTTCCCAAAACATAAAACGCCTTTTTGCCATCAATCGCTTCTTGTGTATAGTAGTCTGTTACCATAATGGTCAATTTGTCTAACGGCTGTTTCTCATAAGTGCCCCATTTTGAAGGATTAAAATAAAACTTTAGCATATCTTTTACGCCATCAAATGCCAAAGATACATCTTTATCTTTTGCTTTATAACTCATTCTTGCTGCCCAACGAGGATATTTTGCAACAAACATACCACAAACTGGACACTTCTCATCTTCGCCAACCTGAATGGCTTTTTTATTATGCTTATGCTCATCAAAACGCTTTACTTCCCAAAGGTAAAGTGCCAAAGCCTGAAGCTCTTTCTCCTCAAGGGTGCCACATGTACCATTTGTTTTGATACCTGCTTTTAAGTCATTAATGCGATTGTAGTTGTGCAGATGAATCGCCTCTTTCTTGCAAGATTTTTCATAAACCTTTTGACCCATTGGGTACATCATCTTCTGTTTACTTTGCAACGTCATCGCCATATCGTCCTTCAGTGACTCTTTCGCCATAGCAAATGCTTTGTCGAAATTTATGATATTTCCACCATATTGAGCTGCAAAATTTTTAGCATCTGCCTCACTAGAAAAAGCGATTTTGCTTACTTTTGTCATCGTTCCAGGAACTTTTGAACCAGCAACATAGTAGGCCTTCTTAGCATCGATAAGCTTCTCGCTCTTTGCATCCGTAACCAAAATAGAATCTATCTTACCTTCAATGCTCGGATAATCAACCGCCAAACAGCGAATGGAGCAGTACTGTTTATTGATTCCGTCTTTAAGTTTAACAGCGTGAGATGTTTTGTAAAACATCTTAAGATTCATACCGCAAATCGGGCACCACATTTTTGATTTTCCCTCTTGTATCAACTCTGGCTCGCCACTTGCAACCTTTGTAAACTCTTGTGCATATGCACCCAGACCCAACAAAACGGACAACGCAAGTCCTAAAAACATCTTTTTCACAAGATTCTCCTTGTATTTTTTTAAATTGCCATGCTTTGATAAGTATATAAAGCAGGCGTTAAATAAGTGTTAAAAAAATGCGATTATCACGCAAATATTTTTTACCTTATGCTATAATAAACCCTTACTAAAGGAGTTTAGATGGTTAGACATATCGTTTTTTTCAAGCTTGAAGATGCCTCAAAAGAAAACAAAAAATACATACAAGAGATACTGCTATCAATGAAGGGCAAAATAGAAGTATTGTGCAACCTAGAGGTTGGAGTTAATTTTTCTCCAGAGGAAAGAGCTTTTGATGTTGCACTAATTAGTGATTTTAGCTCGAAAGACGACCTTGGCATTTACGCCAAACACCCTGTGCATGTAGAGATTGTAAACTATTTAAAATCTATTCATACGCTTACAAAAGTAGTTGATTACGAATTTTGATTTTTACCCTGCTTTTTGTCTAGCAAATCTGATACAATTCTCATAAAATTCGCATTCTAAAAGGAGTTGGTCACATTGAGAAAAGTAGCACTCTTAAGCCTTTTAGCACTCACTTTTTTGCCCTTCAGTGCTGGTGCTTTTGAAAATGCAAGATTGGCATACGAAAAGGCTAAAGCATTTGAAGAGAAGGAGGACATTCAAAATGCTCTTTTGTGGTATAAAAAATCTGCCAAATTAGGACTTGAAGAAAAGCAACAAAAAGAGCCATCCACAGTACAGCAAAAGATGCTTTATGACGAAACAAAAAGAGTAAAAAACATTGAGAAAAATTACATAAGCACTCTTAGCAAATATGACAATAACGAAACGCAAAGCTCGGTAGAGCAGATACTATCATCATCTTTTGATATTCAACCCTACAAAATGAACTATCTTCTGCCATTTACCTACAATGACACAAGACACGAGAATCGAAAAAATAGTGAAACCAAGTTTCAAGTTAGTTTCAAAAAAAATCTTCTACAAAACTTTTTTGGGCTTAATGAGTCACTGTTTGTTGCTTATACTCAGACATCTTGGTGGCAAACCTCAGCTCAATCAACCCCTTTTAGAGAGACAAATTATGCACCGGAAATATTTATGCTTTTTCCATATGGAGAAAAAGAGAGCCCTTTAAAAGCCTACAAAATAGGACTTTTGCATGAGTCAAATGGTCAAGACGAGGAAAAATCAAGATCATGGAATAGGATCTATGCACAAGGCTTTTTCCAGCTTGGAGAGTTTCTTGTATCGCCAAGATTTTGGTATAGACTTCCAGAGCGAGACAAAATCAATCTTGCGGATAAAAACGGCGATGACAATCCTGATATCTATAAATATTTAGGATACGGCGATATAAGCATTTCATATCCCTGGGGCAGTCATTTTTTTACGCTTTTGGTAAAAAATAATTTTGATTTTGTGGATAAAAATCGAGGTGCAGTTCAGCTTGACTGGACTTTTCCGCTTTTTGGCAAAGATATGTTTGGATTTATACAGCTTTATAGCGGATATGGAGAAAGTTTAATAGACTACAATAAAAGAAATGACAAGATTGGTATCGGCTTTGCGATTTCGAGGTAGGATAATTTTAAAAGGGAACCAAGCAAAAGCTCAGTTCCCTTTTTTAATCTGTTTGACTAGTAGTTTCTAGGAGCTCTGCGAGGTTTCTCTTCACGAGGTCTTGCTTCATTCACTTTCAATGTTCTGCCACTAATTTCTTTATCGTTTGTAGACTCAATTGCTACTTTCGCTTGATTGTCGTCTGGCATTTCAACAAATCCAAAACCTTTAGATCTTCCTGTTTCTCTATCGCTAATAATTCTAGCGCTTGATACTTCACCATATGAAGAAAACATATCTCTCAATTCTGTTTCAGTCATGTCATACCTAATATTACCTACGTAAATATTCATCTCTCATCTGCTCCTGTGTTTCAGTCACTTATTGCACTCCCCCTTGACACAAGTGCACAAAGAGAATATCCAATAGAAACTTTTATAAGCAAGAATTGTATCATAATAAACAAGTTTTTAGTTAAGTGAAGTAAAAAAAATAACTTTTTTTAACGAAAGAGCCTATTTTAGCACACACAAAGAGCAAAAGAAGGCTTTCCAATAGCATACCCTTGCACAAAATCCACGCCCAAATTTTTCAAAACCTCCAAACACTCCTCCTCTTCAACACACTCGGCAATGTTTTTTATTTTCAGTGTTTTACAAATTTGAACAATCGCACCTATAACTTCTTTCGCATGAGGATTTTTGGCAAGCTGCTTAATAATCGAACCGTCAATCTTTAAAAAATCTGGCTTAATGCTCAAAATATAATGAAACGTAGAATACCCACTACCAAAATCATCAATGGCTATACTCACGCCAAGCTCTCTTAAAGAATTTATGCGAGAAACTATGGCTTGAATATCTAAAATTTCCCTATCCTCCAAAAGCTCAATAGTTAATTTTTGGGCAATTTTTTTATTTTCCTCAAGCATGGCATAAATCATCTCAAAAAGCGTCTCATCAAAAAAATCACCAGTGTCAAAATTGATGCTCACGCTAATACCATATGTATTTATCGCCCAAAAAGCCTCTTTGAGCATTGTTTTGCTAAGGTTTCTATATGTAGTTGTTTTGCGAATAAGTGGCAAAAATTGTGCTGGATAAAATATTTTTCCCTCTTTGGTTATGATTCTCGCCAATGCTTCATACTTAACTATCTCGCCTGTTTCAACACAAGATATGGGCTGAAAAAATGCAAATAACCTTTCCTCTTCTATCGCCAAAGCTATATCTTCGGTTTTTTTCAAAACATCTCTATTTTGCTTATGCTCAAATATTTCAACTCTGTCTCTACCATTTGTTTTTGCCAAATAGAGCATTTTATCCGCAATAACAATCGCATCGCCCAAAGAGGAGTTCATCCATGGACTCGGATTTACACCCACTGAAGCCGTTACTTTGATGTTGATATTCTCAAGCTCCATATCCTTCTTGGAGATGGAATCCTTGATGCGATTGGCTGTTTGACTTATATTTTGATCTGAATGACTTGTCTTTAGAAAAAGCAAAAACTCTTCTCCGCCATGTCGTATCAAAATATCTTCACCCCTAATGCTATCCTTTATGCTTTGAGCGATTTTTCTTAAAACAATATCCCCAACAGCGTGACCATGTGTGTCATTTATGCGTTTAAAATGGTCAATATCAATAACCGCAATAGCAAAATTATTTAAATCAATTTTTTCGCCATAATCTTTTAAAAAGTTTCTATTGTAGACAGATGTTAAGGGGTCAATACTACTTTTTTGTTTTTGTTTGTAGAAAAGATATGCAAGAAGGTAGCTAAAAATTAAAATTAAAACCAACAAAAAAGAGATAACAAACAGATAATCTCTCAGCGGAGAAAATATTTTGCCCATCTCTTTTTGCTCTTTAATAGCAAAGTCAAACGCCACAACAAACTCTGTTTTCCCATCTCGAACAACAGGATACAGATATGTCAACCAAAGCCCCATACTCTTATCTTGAATCTTATATTGTGGCTTTTGGGTTTTAAAAACTTCGTCCCACATGGGAGATTCTGGACTAAATTTTTGTAAAAACTCACCTTTTTCAGAGATGCTTTTAGAACCGTCCAAAACATATCTCCATCTCTGCTTTTCATCCTTAGCTACCATGTAAACGTATCGATACTGCTCTCCCACAAAAAGCCTAAGATGTCTTTCAAGTTGCTCTATTTGTTCTAAAGTGCAATTAAAAATATCAGAGGCAGACTCTGGAAACTCTTTTTTTAACATTTCGTCTATGTTTTTTGAGAACCCCTCAACACGGCTAATAATGAGTTTTTCGGAGGATTTCATTGCGTCATCAATAGTGTCTTCGTACTTTACGAATAGCAAAAGCACTCCGATAGATAAAATCAAAAGAGTAATAAAATAAAAATTTCTAACAGAATACTGCATCGAAATATCCTACTCAATATAGGGATTTAGTTTTTCAGATAAAACTATCCCTAGCTCTTTTAATTTTTGCTCTTTCAAGATGATATTTGGTCGCCCTTTTTGCCAAAAAAATGCCCCAACCACATAGGGTGTGTTTTTGTAACTTGCATAACTTGTAGCTATAACCAAAGACTCATTTAAAAGGCATGTTTTTGGAATTAACTCAATATTTTTAATGAGAATAATATCTGCGTTTTCGCAACTATTTGTCCTGGTAAGATTTCTGGATACTCCAAAAATATCCGCATAGTCAATATCTTCGACATAAATAGAAACGTACTCTTTTTTAACAAGTTCTTTTGCTACGAAAGATACTATTTTTGCTTTTGCCAATGCGATATCGCTAGCATTAATCAGCACCGTAGCACAGATAAGCAAAAAGAGTATCTTTTTCAAAACTGATACTCCAATCCAAGCCAGACAGACCTATCAAATGAATCTACATCATTAATGCTTGTTCTGGCAGAAGTTAAAGGATTGACGTTGTAATAATCTGTCTTGATGGCATCTCCAAAAAGATTAAATCCTTTAAGAAAGATAGAAAAATTTCTCGAATGGCGATAAGTGATGGCGGAGTTAAAATTAAATCCGCTCTTTTGGGGCGTCTCAAATCCCTCTTTATAAAAAATACCATTTGAAAAATCCCATTTTCCAATGGTATTTAACATCAACACATATCCTCCATAATTTGACTGATATCTATTGGGGGAATTTTTGCCCGTATCTCCGCTTGTTGCCCACGCATTAAAATCAACCCTATTTGAGGCATCAAGATTGTATGAGTGTTTTCCAGATACCGCAAATAAATCTATGTCATCAATACTGTTTTTATAGCTTTGTGTTGTTGTATCATAAACTATCTTTTTGCCTCGGCTTGATAACGCAAACAACAAAGAATCTGTAAAATTATCTCCCTTGTAAGTTATCTCGCTTGTTACCGCCTCAATATGCTCGCTAACTAAAGTATGTGGGGACGACCTTTCAAGGTTGGCAAACATCAGATATGACTCTGGAGCAAAATCGCTAGTAAATATAAAACTCTTCCATGTCCAAGATGGGACATTGTAAACATATCCTAAGCGAACACCATACAACTGCTCATCTTGAGCCTTGCCGTTACGAGAAAAATGGTCTGTTTTGGCGGAAAACATAAGCATATTGTTGGGATTTATCATGTGTGTTGCTTCGCTATAAGCTGAAGAGACAAATTCTCCATCATAGCCAGAAGTAGTAGGAACATCTACAAAATCAACCGTATAACTATTGATAATAAAATTTTTATATCTGCCTCTTGCGCCCAAAAGAAGGCTATTGTCGGCATCTTTAAAAGTTTTCTCTAAGTGCATATCACTCATTCTCTCGGTTACTCTAAGACGACTGTCAGAATAAGGCAAAAAAGTCACTGGCGAAAGCCCAATAAAATCATCAACAACTTGTTTTTGCTTTGTGGAAGACTGCATAAAATCTAACGATGCCTTAACGCTCTTATCCTGCGAGGCATAACTCCAGCCACTATAAAAGTAACTATAATTGGTTCTATTTTCCAAAGGCTCAATTCCCCAACTACTGCCAACAAAATTGTCCATATTGCCTTTGATGGCTTGAACCTCAACTACATGTAGATCATTTTGAAATAAAGCATAAAAGTTTGAGCTCTCCTTGTCTCTTGATAGCTCATAGTTTCCATTGTAGTACTTTTTGCGCCCCAAATCCCTATGATTTAAGTAGGCAAAATATGAAAAATCCTCAAAACTTTCCGCCGTATATCCATATGTCTCGCTAACGCCATAGCTTCCGACCATCCCGCCAACAAGAGTCGTCTCTTCTCTTTTCGGATCTTTTGTATATGCCCTAATAGTTGTTTGCGCACCCTCTACGCCAAAAATATACGAAGGAGAGCCATTGTAAATCTCAATATGGTCAATATACGCCATATCTAACTGCCCAAAAAGCTGTAATGCACTTCCGCGATATGGGCTAAACAACTCTCTATTGTTGAGATAGACCCTAAGTCTTGAGGCTTGAGAGGGTTTATTTTTCTGATAATCAGGCACGCTAAGACCTGACGCACTTTCGTTATATCTCAAAAATGGGATAAACTCTATAATCTCTTTTAGGGATTTTATCTGCATTCTATCCAAATCTTGGCGTGTAAAAACGAGCAAAAAGCCATCGCCTTCTCTTTTGGTTTGCTGTGACAAATCCGCCTTTTGGGCATAGTCAGACAATAACGATTCGATGCTCTCTTGCGGGTAAACAAATGATAAAAGTAGGGATAAAAGTGTAGCTATGCGAAAAATGCTTTGGAACATTCAATCTTCTTTAAACAATATATGTGGTTGTATGCTATCATTAAGCAACATAAAATAGCATAAAAAGGGATAAGTAGATGCTTAGTCTGAAATCAAATTTAGAAAAAAATGGTTTTGTTGTTTATCTAGAAAAAAACAAAGAAGATGCCCTCAAAAGAGCTGTGAGCTTTATAAAAGATGGTCTAAGCATAGGGCTTGGTGGCTCAGTTAGTGTTGCCCAAATAGGGCTTTTGGATTTTTTAGTTCGTCAAAAAAATATAACACTTTTTAATCAATACGAAGAAAATATATCCATGCAAGAGAACATTGAGCGAAGACGAAAAGGTCTTGTTGGTGACCTTTATATTACAAGCTGTAATGCAATCACTCGCAATGGAGAATTAGTCAATGCTGATGGCAGTGGCAATAGAGTAGCTGCACAAATCTTTGGGCCAAAAAAAGTTCTTCTTATCGTTGGAAAAAATAAAATTGTCGATACGATTGAAGATGGCTTTAGTCGAATAATGGAGATTGCGGCACCAAAAAACATAGAGAGAATGAATAAAAAAGCGATAGACTTAGGCAAAGAACCAACTTATAATTTGCACAATATTGCACATAAATTTGCCTATATAAATGGCGACGAACAGGGAAGGACGACCATTATTATAGTTGATGAAGAGCTTGGATTTTAAAAAAATACTGCCATAGAGGGCTTTTTATCTCTTGCTAACCAAAGTGCGTGTACAATATCTTCAAAGAAAAGCTAAGGAAACTTGAATGCTCAAAGAGAAGATTCTCTCTCGCTCAAATGGGATACTTTTATATGGCATTACGCCACCTAAAAAAACCCATACATGTGAGGAGATAGAGGCTATTTCGTCTCTACATGTAGAACGTCTTAACGCCTTAAAGATAGATGGCGTTGTTCTTTATGATATACAAGACGAAAAAGAGAGAACAACACAAGAGCGTCCTTTTCCGTTTATAGAAACACTTGATTCGTACTATTATGCTCAAAAATATTTGCAAAAACTAAATAAGCCAGTCATTATTTACAAGGCTGTTGGAAAATACTCTCAAGATGAATTTAAATCTTGGCTTAAAGACAGTATCGGAAAAACATCTTATAGCGTTTTTGTCGGTGCCGCATCTTCTGGGCAAAAAGTAAACACCTCTATTCAAGAAGCTTATACGCTAAAGCGAGAGATAAATAATGGATTGATTCTAGGTGGCATAGCAATACCTGAGAGACATAGTATAAAACACGATGAACATGTAAGAATTTTTTCAAAAATTGACTCTGGCTGTGAGTTTTTTATCTCTCAAGCAGTCTACAACCTTAAAGCTGCCAAAAAACTCATAGATGACTATGCAAATTATGCTCTAGAGAAAAACCGACAAACAAAGCCTATCATTTTTACACTAACTCCTTGTGGCTCGGTCAAAACACTTGAGTTTATGAAATGGCTAGGCATTAACATTCCTGAGTATCTTGAGCAAAAACTTATAAACAGTGAAGATATTTTGCACGAATCAGTTGAGCTTGTTTTGGATATTTTCAAAAATCTCTACATGTACGGCAAGCAAAAAGGTGTAGCTGTAGGATGTAATGTCGAAAGCGTGGCGGTCAGAAAAGCAGAGATAGAAGCTTCTATTTCACTTGTGGAAGATATTCGAAAGATAATTGAAGAGAATTAAAAATTTTAACTATAATATTAACAAGGATTTAAAATGCAACTTACACATTTGGACGAAAAAGATAGACCAAAGATGGTCGATGTATCAGACAAACAAGACACTTTTAGAGAAGCGCTGGCTAGTGGCACAATAAAAATGTCACAAGATGCTTACGATATGATAGTATCGGAAAAAACAAAGAAGGGACCAGTCATCCAAACAGCCGTTGTTGCAGCTATTTTGGGCACAAAAAAGACAAGTGATTTGATACCAATGTGCCATCCCTTGATGCTTACTTCTGTTAATTGCGATATTGAAGAGATACCAAATCTGCCCGGATTTAAAATGTACGTAACCGCAAAACTCAAAGGACAAACTGGTGTTGAGATGGAAGCACTAATGGGTGTTAGCATAGGCCTTTTGACAATCTACGATATGGCAAAAGCAATCGACAAATCAATGGTTATCAGCAATGTCCAGCTAGAGAAAAAAAGCGGAGGCAAAAGTGGTGATTTTAAACGAGAATAGCCAAAAGTTAAAACTTGATTATCCTTGCTCTTGGGAGTACAAGCTTGTTATTCAAGCACATCACGATATTGGACCAATTGTAAAAGAAGTGCTTCAGCAAAGGGAACACAGCATACAAAAATCTCAACAGAGCAAAGGTGGAAAATACACTAGTTACTCACTTAGCGTACTTGTACATTGTGACGATGACAGAAAAGCACTTTTTGAGATATTAAAATCTCATCAATCTATAAAATTTGTACTCTAAAAGGGGAGAAAATGCAATCCACGCAAACGATATTTTCAACAACAATCAAAGAAAATTTAAACACACCTCAGGTTTCAACCTTGATTCAAGAGATGGTTTTTGAACTATCAAAAAAAAAGCTTCACAGACTCAAAGATGAGAGCAAAATTCAAACAAGAGCTGGAGAGCTTTTTGAGATTTACTGCAAAACGCTTAGCGACAATCAAATTAAAACTTCTGAAAATATAAGTCTTGTCATTAACGGGCTTATTCAGGCCGTAAGCTATGAAAAAGAGGAGTTTTTATATAAAAGCATTTATGAAAAAGAGCAGCTAGAAAAGAGTATTTTTTCGCAAAAACAGCAGATTAAACATGCCATCTCAAACACCTATGCTACACTCGAATCCCATATCGCAACAGATCAAGACGAAACTTCAGATTTAGCACTAAAAGCACTCAATGATGTCAAACTAAGAGGTATTGAGATGCTTGGCATTATAAAAGAGACAACGCAAGAGGCTATTTTAACAACCCTTGAAAAAGGAAGTGACATTAAAGACACGATTTACGAAATAGCTAAAAATCTACTTTTCCAGACTGTTTGCGAAGGAGAATTTAAAAAACAACGCATTATGGACATCGCCAAAACAGTTATGCAAGCTGGCGTAGACATAGCAAATGAAGATCAAAGATACTCAAAAGAGATACTAGAAGGTGCGGCTGACGGACTAAAAGACGGCATCGCAAAAGCAATAGAAAAATTCAAAAATGACCTAAAGTATGCTCCGGAAGAAGTGGATATATTTGTCGAAAAAGACCTAAATCAAACAAAAAAAGAGCTCTCGAAAATAGAAGAGGATTTGATAGATATGCTTGAAGAACTCTCTTTATCAGGAGAGGGCGTATCCAAAAACATCTTAACAACAATCATAAAAGAGATGAATAGCTCTGCTGCAAAAATACGAAGAGCCGTAAACGAAGCGAAAGAGGCAATCGCCGAGAGAATGGAAATCCTAAAAGAAGAAGCTGTTCATTTTGAAATTGGATTAAAAGAAAAAGCCGAAAAAAGAATAGAATCTTTTAAAAAAGATATGTCCGAATTTGAAAAAATAGCTGGACAAAAAATTGAGGTTATCAAATCTTTTGAGTTTGAAAGTGAAAAAGCCAAAAAAGCTGCAACGGAAGCCAAAAAAATGGGATATAGGGCTTGGGAAGTTGCTAAAAATATGGTTGACAATGCTGTTAAAAGTGCAAAAGAAGCCATAAAAAAAGATGATAAAAACTAGACCTATTTTGGTTTAAGTGTAAGCAAAAAAGCTACAAGATCATTTCTGTCTTTCTCGTCAAGCCACTCAAATGATGGCATAGCTGAGATTATTTTTGCAAATTCATCTGAAAAAGACCATGCAAAGGCAGAAGATACATTTCTATCTCTTTGTGTAACTATTATGTCGGATGGATTTACTAAAGATTCTTGCAGGTAGGACTCATTAGCATACAGCCCCAACGCCCAAAGATTTGGAGCTGCCCCCATAGGAGCCTTGGATATATCTTTGTATCTGTGGCAAGATGCACAATGTTCAAATGCCAATTTTTCACCTCTAGCAGCATCTCCTTGTATGGCTTTTTCGGGAGATGGCAAGGTTTTTTTGGGTTCGTTTTTATCATTTACTTTCAAAATAAACCAACGGCTTAAAAAACGACTGTAAGTATCGGTTATTTCATTTTTGTCCCAAATGCCAAACGCAACAGGAAAAGATATCTCATCCGTCTGCAGATGGTCGCTTTTTATTTTTCTAACCAAAACTCCAATCCAATACCCTTGAGCATATTTCATCTCCATAAAAGAACTCTCTTCTAGCTCTTTGGTGCTTTCAAAAAACTCCAAGCCCTCACTTTTAATAACTCTATGACTAGAGTCAATCTTTCTTTGCATCTGTTCTTTCTCGGCAGGAAAAAAAGTGTCACTATTTTGTTGCTCCATCACAATAGTACTTTGGGGCTTAAGAAGTGGCTCATAAACAGCTTTTTTATAGTGAACCACGACCTCTCTTCCTCTGCTTCCAAAAACAACGTACGGCAACTTGTCTATACTGCTTGCAAATTCAACCAAAAAACCATCTATTTTTTCTATATTTTCAGCAGAACCTATGTTTTCACTCTCATCTTTCCATCTCAACAAAAAAGCGATATTTTTACCGTCATTTACTGATTTGACAAATACCTTTCTTTCAAGCATCTCGGCGGGCATCTCTTGCATATTAGGCTGGGACTCGTCCAAAAAAAACTGCGAGTATAAAGTTATATTTTGAAAAGATGCACTTAGCCATGCTTTAGAGTTGATTTTAACCGAAGAGACATCACCCAAAACTCTTACAGATGCAACACAATCATCCGCCAATAAACCGCCTTGGACAGTGAAAAAAATAAAAATAACACATAGGAAAAATTTTTTAAGTATCTGCATTAATAAAAACTCCGAAGAACAAAATGTGAGGGCTACTTGCGTTAAAATTATAGTCTAAGTTTACAAGCAAAAAGATAAAATGGAGAACTCATACCAAAAAGCACTATTGCAAACACTTGCCTATAAAAAACAAGCTGAGCTTTACGCCAAAAGGACAAAAAATAGCGGAATTGATGTTTTATTCATCAATGTTACTTCTTGTATCAAACGTTTTATTGGCAAGAGGAGTTACTGTCAACAATACCGTCCTTATATCAACTCCAGAAAACTTTGCAAATTAAAAAAATAGGAAAATTGTCGAGTTTTTCAAATAACTAAAAATACCAATTTGTAGGATTATGGAAAATATGAGCTATTTTTTTAAAACCAAACTAAAAAAAGAGAAGGGTTTATACTTCTCTTTTTTTATGTTTTCCTAATATCTATATCGTAGGTACATGCGAATATTTGAAGCGCTCTCAACAGGATTTCTTCCTTGAGCAATTGCTTCAGTCATTGTCAAAGGAGTTCCAGAAGCATTTCCAAAAAATCCATCGCTTCCGGTATAGTCATAATCAACATACGTATAGCGTAACTGCATTGTCAAGTTTTTACCTACCAATGGCTTGTTATAATATATCTCATAAGCATCTCCACGAGCAGCTAACTTAGAACCAATAAGCGTATCTTCGCCATAAGTGAAGCTTCTCCAATATTTACTACCATGGTTATACTCAAATCCAATACGTCCGTCACTTAACATATCTGGTATTTGAATACCCATATAGTAAGATGTTCCCACCTCGCTATTGTTTGAACCTAGCATTTGATTTGGTGCAGTAACACCACCGGCAGTAGATGAAGTTCCTTGAGGATCTGTCTTGCTGAATGCAAATGATACAAATGCTGTGGTATCGTCTAGAAAATCACTAATGCCATCGCCTATGCCATTTATTTGGAGAGACAAAGCCCCACCACTCATATCGCCAACATCACTAAAACGACCAGCAGCCGTTCTTACAGAAGGCGTAGCACCGATATACTGATACCCCATAACATTAAACGCTTGAAAGTAGTTAGCCAGCACTTTATACTGACCATTGTCATAAAGCTGACCTATTATACCAATCAAGTCCATGTTTGGCGAATCCGTGCTATTGTCAATGTACTTAAGTGAAGTTGTATTGTCTGAGTACTTTCCAGAGGTATTTGAATTGCCTCTGCCTAAACAGAGTTTAAAATACATTCCAGAAACACCCGAAACCTTATCTAGGTCAAACTTGAAACTAGCTCCGTCAAACTCCATATTGATATTGTGACCAATAGGCGAAGAAGGGGAATCGTTGTCTTCTCTTAGATTTGTCATAAAACCATCAATCGAAGGTCTTCTTCCAAAAGATGCCGTATATGGTATTTTTCCATCATTATTGCCAAAGTACAAGAAATACGCCTCAGCCAAACGAACACTAGAATCATCAGGTGTTTGACTCGCATACCAATCAAAATTTTGATAAGACGCAGTAGTTGCACCGCTGTTATTACCAAAAACTTTATTGACTTGCAATGCACCCTTAAATACTAGATTGTCGGCAGGCGAAGATGCCATGCCAAGCCTTAGCTTATTTGACCAAATATTATTACTTTGGTCAGATGCATTTTTAATTTTATAATCAACAATATCATATGCTGTTCTAAAATCAATATCAAACTTAATGTTATCTCCAGCGTCATGAGCCTTGACTTCACTAATCTGTTTTTTTAGTGCATCGATATTTATTTTTGATTGAGCATCTTTTAGTTCAGCCATTTGTTTTTTAAGAGCTTCAATTTCAGCCCTTAAATCATCTTGTGCAAAAACGCAGGAGTTTATGCCCACCAAAAGAGTGATGGGCAATAAAAATTTCTTAACCATTAAGGTTAGCACGCTGGAACGTTGCCGCTATCGCTAGCGTATTCAACACAAAAATCTCTCACATCGTTCATTAGTTTTTTAAACTTTTCACCCTTAAAAAACTCTGCTGCATCTGGAAATTTTGCTGAATATTTTTCAATAAACTTTGCACCATCATTTGCGAATAGAGCTTTCCACTCTTCTTGAGTTTGTTGCTTTGCAAAATCCGCACCATTTAATTTTGTAGCTGACTTAAGATATTTTAGATACGCTTTTTGACCTTTTTGAGCGTCAGCAAACACACTTGTTGTTGCTATAGACATCATAAAAAATGCCGCCATTACCAAACTTAACAATTTTCTCATATCTTCTCCTTGAAACAAATTTGCATTATCGTACCTAAAGTAAAATAAAACTTACTTTAAAAAATATATATGGTTTATTTGATTTATAAAAAAGTAAATATTTATTTACCTAACAAAAGAGCATTTTGATTAAAAACTTATTGGATTTTTGTATTTTGTAGTAATTTTTGCAGTAAAAAAGAAACACGAACTGGCAGCGACCTACGTTTCCATCCCAGTAAGGGAGAGTATTATCG
>JAQUWL010000034.1 GCA_028692875.1 Sulfurospirillaceae bacterium | reverse complement strand
ATTTTGAGAAAATGAAGCTTAGCCATGAACTCGAAAAGCTTATAGACAGTATCGTTGAGAGTGGCGAAGCTACGCTTTTTATCGGTTGGGAAACTAAACAAAAAGAAATAAGACGTAAGTCGCTTCAAGCGGATGCCCCGTATCAAAGGATTTCAGAGGTAACTTACGACGGCCCCATCGTTAAATATATCCCGCCGGAAGATTTCGTCTTCGACGTTGAGCTGAAAAACGCTTGGGACAAGTGCCCTA
This sequence comes from Sulfurospirillaceae bacterium, assembly GCA_028692875.1. Classification (GTDB taxonomy): domain Bacteria; phylum Campylobacterota; class Campylobacteria; order Campylobacterales; family Sulfurospirillaceae; genus JAQUWL01. Next base: position 13,074 of record JAQUWL010000034.1, on the reverse strand, counting down.
AGATTTTTCGCAGCTATCAAGACCTCGATGAAATCTGCTCTAATTCACTAAACAACAATTTGACAAAATCAGCTCAAGAACGCCTAATTAAGCTCCTTGACGACAAAGACAACACAAAAAAGGCAAAAAAAGGCTCACAGCTCGAAATTCTTGAGTTTTGGGGCGATTTTAAGCTCGACAACAAAACTACGCTCAAAAACTATATCATAACAGTAGCCGGAAGAAACTCCATAATAAGAATTGAGCCAAATCCCTTTGTTATCAACCCTTTTGTCTATGGAAACATAATCGAAGACCCGGAAACCGCAAGAGGAATGTCCCCGCTAAAAGTCGCAATCCCAATAAACACAATAGCTTCCGCCATCATAAACAAACAAATGGACGCCCTTTCTTTAATGGTAAATCCGCCCTACCTCGCACCAAAAGGCTGTTTTAAAGGCGAGCAGGCAGTTCAACCGGGTAAAATAATTGAATATGACGCCGCACTTATGCCACAAGCCCCAATCGCCCTCAAGTTCGACTCGGCTCTAAGGGGCTGGGACTTTATCAACTATTTCAAATCATCAATCGAAAGTGCAACCGGCATCTACAGAAATATGTCCGGAAACCTCTCAGCTCAACAAAGAACAGCTACTGAGCTCACTTATTCGCTCAACGGTCAAGCCACTCGTTTAAGCATGATAATTGACGCTATAAACAGAAAATTAATTATTCCAATGGTCGAAAAAACCGCTGACATAATCTCTAATTTTAAGTTTGGAAACGAAAAAATTATACTTAAAACGTCACAGGGCACAACGTTTTTGACCGTAAACGACGACATAAGATCCTCTAATTACTTTTACAGATACGGCGACAGAAAAGCAACTTTAGAACGTAAATACAGGTTCAAAGAGATGTTTGACGTGGTTTCCGCCTTCTCAAAAATCGCCGAGGTAAACCAAAAAATAAACTGGGTCGAATGCTTTAAATTCGCACTCGAACAATACGGAATCGAAAATAGCGACAATTACCTCAAAGCTGATATCCCTACAGCTCAAGAACCACAAGGAAAAACAGCATAATGAAATACAAGCTCCTCAAAGCTCAAAAAGAATTTATCGAAGTGCCACACGACTACTCCCTCGACGTTTCTGTCTATCAAGGCGGGTTTGGTTCGGGAAAAACTTTCGCAGGCTCTCTTTTAGGGATTCTATTATGCCTCAAATACCCGAAAATAAAAGGACTTGTCGGTGCACAAACTTTCCCCCTCGTAAGAGACACGACCCTTGCAACATACTTCGAGCATCTTGAGAACATGGGCTTCAAAGAAAATATCGATTTCTCGTATTCTAAAACTGAACAAAAATTGATGTTTAAAAACGGTTCCAGCATTATCTTTAGGCATTTTGACGAGCCCAACAAGCTTAAGTCATTAAATCTTGGCTTCGCACAAATTGAAGAAATGTCTGATGTTCCGGAAGCAACTTTCAAAATGATTCTCGGCAGGCTTCGCCAACATAAGCAAAAATCGTGGAATAACTTTTGTTACAGGCTTTTCGGGCACACAAACCCCGAATCACGCCGCGGCTGGATTTACAAAACTTTCGTACAATTCAAAAAGCCCAACTACCGTATTATCATTGCACCAACGACTGAAAATATTTATCTGCCAAAAGGCTATTGCGATGAGCTTAAAAAAATATACGACAAAAAATATTACCAATCAAATGTTCTTGGAATTTGGTCCGATTACGATAAAAGCTTTGTCGTTAAAGACTTTGGCGAAGACAACATTAGAGATATCGCATATAATAAAAGCCTACCACTCCACCTATCTTGCGATTTCAATGTGGATCCCATGTCGTGGATTCTCGCTCACAAAACTCAAGATAAAGCGTTTTTCTTTGACGAGCTTGTGATTGAAGGCACAACAACTGCTAAATCAATCGATGAATTTTGCCGCAGATATCCCGACCATCAATCTGAAATTATCATAAACGGTGATGCATCAGGTGATAACAGAAGCTGCACCAGCGAATACACCAACTACATGATAATGAAAAAACAACTCGCACAACACGGCTACAAAAACGTGCAAATTCAAATAAGACCCTATAATCCGCCTATTAAAAATCGAATTATTGCATTTAACGCAAAAATCCGAAACGCATGCGGTGAAGCCACCATTTTCATCTCACCAAAATGTGAAAAACTGATTTACAACCTTAATAATCTAAAATACAAAGAGGGCACGTCATTACTGGATTTGCCTTCCCATTACCAAATAAAAAACGACTCTAATCTTAAATTTCTAGGCCACATTTTTGATGCGTCTTCTTATTTAATTGAGTTTTATTGGCCTCTCGGCTAAAAGGAATTTTATGGAAAATATGAACAATTATATACAAATTGCTCCGCTAATTCTGGTTATAGGTGCTTTTTTCATACAATATAAAATCTTTGTCACCCCCGAAGCTCTTGAAAAAAAACACAGAGAAATAATAGAAGATGTTGAGTCAAAATTTGCCACAAATCAAAGTGTTTTCAGCCTTAAAGAGCAACTTGTCGACATGAAAGAAAAGCTGGATAAGATATATGACTATATTATCAATAAATAATGTTATTTACCTTTATTTAAGAAGCCAAAAGGTGAAAACCTAGGTTTCGCTTTGCTTTCCAGTGCTTCTACTTGTTTTTGCAGAGCAATATTTTCCAGCTCTTTACTTTTTATATCATCACGTAATTTCTCGTAATCAGATTGAAGCTCAAAATATTTATTTTTCCAAAACTCTTTGTCAGCCTCTTTTTCTTTCTGTAAATCGGCTAAAAGTTCATATTTACCGGCTTTGGCAGAAAGCTCTGAGATGTATTTGGCAAAATCTTCTGAAACATTCATGCCGTTTTCCAATTGGAATTCGTTAGAATTTGTAACAGGTTCTTCATAATTCCTGGAATATTCCGCTTCTATAATTGGAATTTCCTGTAAATCTACATCTTTTGGTTGATTTTGTTTAGACACCTTGTTACGCTTAGACTTAAGGTTTAATTCTCTAATTTCTTCTATCTCTTTACTGGAAATTACAATAAGTTTACCTGTAGGATAATCCTCTATTTTAAATTTGCCTTTATCTATCCAAGAATATATAGAAGATTGGCTCATTAGTAGCCTGTCTACTGCTTCTTGCACTGTAAGTCTTTGTAATTCCACGGTTTATTTACCTCGTAAAGTTGCTTATATTTACTGTAAGTTACTGTAATTTACAACAATGTTTTTGTAATTTATTGTAAGTTCCTGTAACTTGACAATATTATACCATGACGAGTATCATTATTCATGTTTGTAACGCTTATTAATAAATAAGAAATACAAACAAAGCCAAGATTGATGACTCATATAATCTTGGGAGGTGGGAATTTGTTAAAAAGGGAGAAAAAATTTTTCTACTAATACGGTTGAAAGGCCGCTATCCAAGGCCTTTCTCCTTTTCTTTAATATAGAAAAGGACATTTTGGATTTATACCTAAAATAAAAAAAGCACTTCGTGGGAAGCACTTAAATAAAATAACCTTTCATTCATTATTATATTAATAATAATCGTTTTGTGCAACCTTATACCACGTATGGCTTTGCGACTATTTTAGCTATAGACCGAAAACCATGTCATAGTGTGCTTTTGCATGATTTGGCTTTGTTTTACATTGCTTAATATATGCTGACTTTGTACGGATATTTAACTGTAAACATTAATAAGGAGGAGATTATGCACAACAAAGAATCGATTAAAACTGCTTCAGGCGGCGGAATTTCTCAATTTGAATTAATGAATTTAATTTACAAATCAAAGTTATTCCAAAAAATCGTTTTGAAACCGACAGCCAAATTGGTATTATATGCTTTGGTTCATCATTATAACCCGCAAAATGAGGATATGTTTCCGAGCCAAAAATTTATAGCAGACAGCCTTGGCGTAAGTGAAAAATCTATTGAACGTTCTGTCAAGGAATTGGCAGCAAACAAGCTGATAATGTATGTTACAAAGAAAGTCAATCGTTATAAATTTACAGAACATTTTTTTGATTTGGTCAAAATGTCTGATAATACCAGACAAAAAGTCGGAAATGACCTCCGTCAAAATGTCGGACAAACATATAAACATGAACAAAAAAAGAACAATAATGTTTCAACTTTTTATAAAAAAGCTACTATAACAGGTTCGATTCAAAGTAAGAACTCCATTGCTATCAAACAAGAGTCTGAAGAAATGTTGAAAAAAATTAAAATTGAGTCAGAAATTCATTTTTCGCCAAAAGATTATTCAAAAAAAGATGCTAAAAAATGGCTTGATAACCTATTACCAGAGCTACATGGAGGAATTTTAGCACAAGAAGTATATCAAAAATACGGATTTAAAATGTCTGAAAAAATCCGCGAAATTTTGATTCAAAAAGGGAAATTGCCTGCGTTAGTAAATTAGTCTTCTTCTACCTTGAAGTCGCTTTTTCCAGCGTAGCAAGCCGGACAAACCCAATCATCAGGTAAATCTTCAAATGCGGTGCCCGCAGGGACTCCGTGTTCCGGGTCGCCTAATTCGGGGTCATAGACCCAAGTGCAAACCATGCAAACGTATTTTTTCATTTGTGTCTCCTTTTTTTGTAATAGTATAAAATTTCTATTTTTTTGTAAATAGTCTATATAGCTAATTGTTTTTATTCAAAAGTTGCTCATGGCTTCAAAGGCTTATTATATTTGCTTTTCAAGTGCCAATCTACGTAAAATTACGTAGGTAATTTTACGGACTATTCAAATTTCAAATAAGAGTTATACTGATATTGTTAAGAAGGAAATGCCCGCAATTCGTTTGAGGGCAAGCTTGTAAGGTAGGTCCACGCTCAAGATAGCAAAACCGTTTCTTACAAGAGAGCATTCTCGGAGTGTGGGTTTTTGAGGATGCTTGGATTATATGGAGGAAAAGAGTGGGATTCTTACATTGTTGTGGGGGGCTCAAACGCTCAACCACGTTTACTTTGATACCTGAAGATGGGTATCTTTATGCTGAACTTGATTTGCTTGAAGAATGTCCCGTTTGTGGCCATTTTGTTTTGCAGCTTACAAGAATTAATTTAAAACACGAAGTTTCTATTGTCAGAAAGAAAAATATTGCGGCAAGGAAGCTTTATGACAAGCTCAAGTACGTTATTTTGTTTAAGCAGGAGTATAAATTTTCTCCTTTAAAGTCAAGCGGAAGCAATTTTTACTTGAATTATAACGAATATGGGACGAAAAAGCGTTGTTATTCTAATCTTTCGACTCTTAAAATGGGTCTCTCCGAGCCAATGCAAGGGCTGTATATGACAAATCCGATTAAGTTAAGCTTAAAAAAAGAACAGCAGGTTTGTGATGTTCTCAAAAATATTAATGTAAAATAACGCTAAAAACGCACTATATTACGTTTTTTCTCTGTTGAAAATTGTTAAAACGGAAAATATGTAAGAAAATTGCTTCGCTTTTCTGTGTATTATACACATAACCGCTGGTTTTATAGTGTGTTTAATAATTTACAGAAAGGTCTGCAAATGAATCTGACAAACAGAGAAAAACAGGTTCTTCGCCTGGCGGCTCAAGGAAACTCCGACAAGCAAATCGGAAATATTTTGAAAATTTCAAGTAGGACTGTTCAAACTCATTTGGGCAAAATCTATGCCAAGCTCGGCGTTAACAACCGCATTACCGCCGTTGCCTTATATATAAAAGAATGCAAAGTATATTCTGCCTGATTTGACAAAAGAAAAACCCTTAGATTGCTCTAGGGGCGCATATTTAGGTTAGTATTTGGTAGTTAGTATTTTCGAGGTTGTTATTTATGTTCGGTTTGTATAATTTTATTTGACATTTATATAATTTGCCTCAATAAAAAAAAATGCTTCTTTTATCTTCTAATGTTACATAAGTTAACAAAGGTTTCTATATGAAAAGTTTTTATTACGACCTCTCCGGAGGTCTCAACACTGCTGCAACCAAGACAGACTTGGGGCTTGCAACTCAAAAGGTTTTTTGGGCAGAAGCTCAAAACGTTGAAGTTTACAAAAACAAAGGAATAATTCGTCAGAATGGTAATGTATTGGCGTTTCAATCGCCACTAAACAAGCCTGTTTTCAGCTTATACGGCTATGAAATTGATGGGAAAGAAATTTTTCTTTACAGCTGTAATGACGGTTACATCTATTGCTATGACAGCGTCTTGGCTGTTTCAACTTTGGTTTACAGCCAGTTTACAAGTCCTGAAAACGTAAGGTACACAAGGTTTTTATCCGGTGTTGTTATTTCTAACGGAGTTGATGACCCTATATATTTTAATCATTTAACGCCAACTTCTCCAAAGGCTTGCAATGCTGTAAATTCTGCCGGAAATTCCATTAGGGGGCACGCCATTACTGCTTATAAAGGACGTTTGTGGATGGCAATGGCTGGAACCCTTTATTTTTCAGCCTTGGGACGCTATAACGATTGGGCTACTGTCGGAGATGCCGGATATATCAGCAATTTTCACTCAGATATTGACGAAATTACGGCGTTAGCACCGTACAAGGATTATTTAGCAATTTACAAGCTAAACAACACTTTTTTGTTGTCAGGAAGCTCTCAAGAAGATTTCGCTATACAAAAATTTGCTGATAAAGGTGCCTTAAATCAAGGAATGGTGCTCAATGTTGATAATAAACAATATTTTTTTAACGGAGGTGTTTTTTCGCTTGAGCAAGTCGGTATATTGTCTCAAATTTCACTCGGTGCCGATATTTCACTTATAATTAAGCCCGAATTTAACCTTTATAATTTTTCCAGCAGTTTTAAAGGTGTTGCAATACATTATGAACAAAAATCTCAGGTTTGGTTCTTTTGCCCAACGTCAAGTAACGTCTACTTATCTACCGTTTTAATTTACGATTATGTCAATAAATCTTGGACAAAAAGAGCCATTCCTCAAGAAATAACCTGTGCCGCTTCGCTTAACGGGTATGTGTACACCGGAAGTTCAAGCGGGGAAGTCTTTTTAGAAGATTCTGGTCACACGTTCAATAGTGAGCCGATTTCTTTTTTATGGAAAAGCCCGTTCTTTGCTTTGGGCGAACCCAATCTTCGCAAGTGTGTCGAGGATTTTTATCTTTTATTAGATGACAATTATGATAACAATTTTAAATTTTCAACTTTCAAAAATTATGACGCCTCGGCTGAAGACGACCGTTTTCAGCTGGCTTCGACTGATTTTGATTTTTTGATATGGGATTCTGATGATTTTGTTTGGGCCGATGATTCGGTTGGAAACCTTTGGACAAGCTTAGGTGAGGGCGTTTACAAGGCTGAAATTACGCAGTCGAACTACTCTGTGCAGTTGGCTATCTCCGGCGACGCCCTCGCTGAAAGCTTTGCACTCATCGGGCTCGAGTTTAAAGAAATTTATTATGATTAAAATCAAAAAATTATGGATTAATTATGAAAAACAAGTTTAAAAGAATAATATTACACTGGACCGCAGGTCCAAGCCAGCCAACAGCCTGTGACAGAAAGGCTTATCACTATTTGATAGATACTAAAGGCTTTGTTCACAATGGTGTGCACCGACCCGAAGCAAATCTGGATTGCTCAGATGGCGTTTATGCAGCCCACACAGGGGGCGGAAATACTGCATCCATTGGCGTTGCTCTTTGTGGCATGGCAAGATTTAGCTACCCAAGTATATCTACGCCGTATCCGTTGACTAAACTTCAACTGGAAACGGCGTTTTCATTTATCGCTAAGCTCTGCAAACGTTTTCAAATTCCGATTTCTGAAGATACTATCATGACTCATTTTGAGTTTGGGCTCAAAAACCCTGCAACAACAAGCCATGGCAAGATTGATATTGTTTTCATGCACCCTTACCCTACAATCCACAAGTATGAAGTCGGAAATTTTATAAGAAATAAAGTTAAGTGGTATTTTGAAAGGCTTTGAGCTCTCAGAGCTTTCATTTTACATATATATTAGAAAGGAAAAAATAATGACAAACCAATTTTCAAACGGCTATGCCGCTTTCGTTCCTCAAATTTGGAGTGCAAAATTAAATGCGAGCCTTGACAAGTCTTGCGTTATGATTCAATGTGTCAATAAAAATTATGAAGGCGAAATTAAAAATGCCGGCGACACCGTCAACATAATTGTACCCGGAGATGTTACCGTTTCTACCTTAACGGGTGACGCTTTGAGCTATTCTGAATTGGCTCCTTCCAACAAGCAATTATTAATCGACCAAAGAAAATTATTTGCTTTCAAAATCAATGATGTCGCTGCTGCACAGTCTAATCTTGACATTATGGACTCGCATCTTGAAAAAGCTAAAAAAGCTATTGAAACCGCTCAAGATTCATTCTTATTAGGAAAACATATCGATGTTCCTGCTGCTAATATTTTAGGCTCAACTACCGCAGTATCTTTGACCGCTTCAAATGTTTATTCTCAATTTGTTGCATTGGCAAAGTTGCTTAAAAAATCAAATGCTGTTTCAAACGATCAAAAGCCGTGGGTTGTTATCAATCCTGACATTGAGGCTATTTTGTTGCAATCAACTCAATTTACGTCAGGCTATCAAGTTGCCGACAAAACCTTACGTGAAGGCTCTATCGGTAGAATTGCCGGCATGGACGTTCTCGTTAGCACTAATTTAGCCCCTACAGACGGCAAAGTCAATGTTTTAGCAGGCACAAACGACGCTATAACGTTCGCTTCTCAACTCGCTAAAATCGAAAGCATACGTGATACTGAAAGCTTCTCTGATTTGGTCAGAGGTTTATATTTATACGGTGCAAAAACAGTCGTTCCAAATGCTTTGGCTAAAATGATTGTTGATGCTTCTGCTTTATAAACACTTAAATAAAATACCCTTCTCGTTTAATCACCGCGGCACATTTCCCCTTAAATCCGTGCCGCTTTTTTTAATTATGGAGTAATAATGACAAAAAATGAAGATATTGAACAAGCTTTGCTCTCCAACAAGTCTCTTGAAGAGCTTATTAAAGAAAAAGTTCAACAAGAAATTGACGCTGAAATTGTTGCTGCGTCTGGCTCTCGAAAGCCACGAGAAATTACAAAATTCTCAGAACTTCCAAAAGATAAAATCTTTGCTGATTCAGCTGTTTATAGCTTATTTAACAGAGCAACTAAGCAAAGAGCTCTCATAAACGGCTCTCAAGTCGAATGTCTTATCGGTATTGACAATTCGCTTAGAGAAAAGCTAACAAGCCATCAGGTCGATACTTTTTTGGTGGAAGATTATTACGTAAAGTTCCACCACGCAAGCATTTAGAGGTGTTTTTATGAAATTTTTAGATATAATTAACAAATGCCTCATCGAATTGAATTACCGTGAAGTTAATTCTTGGGATGCCCTAACTCTCAATGACCACAAGCGTTTAAAGGAAATTATCAAAAGGCTTAATTCGCAAATATGCTCCTCTGATGAGTGGCCGTTTTTGCAACGCAAAGTTGGCATCAGGCTTTTGGGCAAAGAAAAATGTATCGAAAACCCTATCACCGGCACGCTTGACGCCATTACTTTTGATGGCGTTGAATACTCTTTTTCACCTGATTATAAGCGTTTTTTAGCTGATAACCCTGTCCCCGGGTGCTTTTCAGTCTATGGTGAAAATATACTTTTGCCTGCTTTTGACAAGCCGGTTTTGTGTGAAATCCTCTTTAACACTGATTTTTCAGCGATTGACCAAGATGATGACGAAAAAGAATATCTTGAAAATGAGGGCGATAAAAGTCTTATCCCTGAGGTTTTTCAAGAGCCTTTACTCGTTTATGGTGCCTGTTTGAGGCTCAAAGGTAACACTGAGCACAACAAGTTTAAATATTGGTATGCGATGTTTAACGAGGCAATCGCTACAATGCGTTCTAAGTCTGCCCCTTCTAAAAATCAAGCACCGTATATCAAAATGTGCAGATAAAAAAGACCCCTTTTCAGGAGCCTTTTTGTTTTTATTTTTAACTTATAAAACCTCTGTGCTGAATATCAAAACAAAATAAGGTCCGATATTAATTAGCAAAAATACTAAAAACAAAAGCAACATAACAAAAGCTAAGAACTTATGAGCGTTATTGAAAACAAACACTTTTTTCTTTTTCATTCTTTCTTGAGATGCCTCAAACTCAGCTGTCGCAGGTGCAAAAGGAAGTCCCTTTTCCATCTCTTGGATTACGTCACGATATTTTATTTTAATCAAATAGTCATAAGAGTCTTGATTGAACCACCAAAGGCTGCAAATCATAACCCCAAAAGCTGAAAAAATCACAGTTAAAAGCGGGCTTTGGAATTTTGTTGCTCCCAACACTACCACGGCTGAAATTATTAACGAAATAACTAAGTAAAATTTGTTTGTACCAAAACTTCTTGAGATAAATTTTTCTTTTGAGTCGCAGTAAATACGGTAACTCTCTAATAAAAGATGCTCTTTATCCATTTTTTTATGTCCCTTCTATATGCTATTTATCTACATTCTACCTTATTTTTCAGGTTTATACAATAGGAATTTTTGTTATGACAAAATTTTTAAAATTGAATATTTCAAAGGACAATAATATCTTTGAAAATATAGCCTATCTTCCCGACGTCATTGCTCTTGCGGAGAAGTACAAAAAGCAACTTTTTGATGATTATTTTTTTGATGATAACAAAAATTTTCCAAAATTTATCCTCAATCTGATAGAGCACGTTTCCCCTTGCTTTTGGCTCATCACAAGAAACGACGGGGACTTCATCGGGTTTGTGTTTCTGGACGATTGGCAGGGTTCAAAATCCCGTTTGCACGCAGCATCAGTAACAACTTGCATTTGCAAAAAATATTGGGGTTGCTTTACAAAAAAAGCCGGAAAACGCTTTATTAACTATGTTTTCAGCAAATATAAGCTCAAAAAAATTAAAGCTGAAGTTTTTTCCTCAAATCACTATTCAGTCGGTTTGCTAAAAAAATTGGGATTCTCCAAAGAAGCCGATTTTTTACAAGAAACCTTATTAAACGGTACCCCTATTGGGGTTTCAGTGTATAGCATAATAAATAATAAAAGGACAAGTTATGAATCAAGAAATTAAAGACGCTGCTGCGTCGCAACAAGTGCAACCCCCTCAAAGTGAAGCTACGCAAGCTCTAAAGGCTAAGCTTGAAAGCCTTCACGCTGCTCTTACAGTCAAAAATCCGCCGCAAAATGTTTCTCAAGAATCAAAGCCGAATATCGAAGAAATCTTGAGAAATGACTTTTCTAAAATCGACAAGCTGGTTAAAGCGGGCATAATAGAAGCTTCTCAAGGAAAAGAAGCCATGCAAGAAGTTGTGAAAAAAGCATTTGACACTGTGAACAACGCTTCTGAGCCCGCACCTGACAATGCTTTTGCGGAATTTGAAAAAGCTACTCCGGATTTTTTTAACTCCGACGCAAGAAATGCCGTAAAAGACTACATCTCAACGGTTTGCCCAGACTTATCAAAAGATGATATCTCCAAAATATCAGCATTAATTACCTCCCTAGAAAAGTCTGCCGTGGATTCTTACGCCAAAAATGAGCAAATATCGCTTGATGCAAATGAAAGTGCGAAAAAACGCCTTTCCTCTGCTGCCTTGTCGGGTGCTCAAGCCCACGGCAACAGCTTCAAGCTCTATACTCTCGCCGAAATAACTAAAATGCCTCCAGCTGAATTTAGGGCACACGAAAAAGAAATAATGAAACAATTTTCCGAAGGTAAGTTGAAATAATTTTATTACCCTCGTAGTAGACCCCTGCAAAAATTCGGATTTGCCGAAGTCAACGACAAAAAATCTTAACTAGCAGATTTCGGATTTTCTGTATCAGCAAGTCTTTTTGGGGCGATTTTGCACCATTTTAAGCCCCCTAAAATTACCTCTTATGATACTTACATACCCCCAGGTGCAAAATCGCCCCTCTCTACATACCTTTTATTATCGATATATTTCGAATCGTTACTCGGCGTATCTCTTCATCTTTTCCAAATTTTGGACAAAAAAAAGCAAGTTTTAAATAAGATTTAAGACTTGCAATCGTTTTACACTAGCCGAAACATTAATAACAGGTTAATTATACAATTTTTTTTCAAATTAGTAAAGCAATATAAAGAAATATTACAATGGAAATTTTAACAAAAATGCAAACAGCCTTTGTTGCCGAGTATATCAAGTCACTTGACGCCAAAACTGCTGCGGCTAAAGCAGGTTACGCAAAATGCTCCGCTAAAAGACAAGGCGAAAAATTGCTTCAAAATAACAACGTCCTCAAAGAAATTAGCCACCAGCTTGCACTTCAAGCCGAAAGCCTTCAGGTTTCTAAGGCCTATATCGTCAAGCGACTATTGAGTATTATTGAGTTTTCACTCGCAGAAGAAGACATTCTGGACAAAGAAGGCAAAAAAACCGGAAAGTCAAAGCTTCGTGATGCTCAATCTTCGCTTCGTGCACTTGATTTCTTGTGCAAGCACCTTGGGATGGCCTCCCAAAACGACGACTTCGCTCCACAAGAGCCCTGCGTCACTTTTATTGACAATTTAAACAAGGATAAAATTTAGGTATTTATATGAACACAGATTTTTTTAACGCCTCTCCCCTCCCTCCTTTTGGCGAAGAAAAAGAGGATTTTATAGCAAAAAAAATTGCTGCCGATTTCGACAAGTTCGAAGACGCAAGGGCTACTCAGCTTGATGACATCAAGAATGTAAAAAATGAAATTTACACCAAAAACAAGGCAAGCTCTACCTCTTGGGCGTCTCAAATCAATCTTCCCGACATCTACGAGGCAGCTCAAACCCTCAAGTCGCACTTGATTGAAAACCTTTACTCGCACCCTGAAGCGATGTTTGATGTCACCGGCACCACGGAACAATCCGACAAAAATGCACCACTCCAAAAGGCAATGCTGGTAAATTATTTTGAGAAAATGAAGCTTAGCCATGAACTCGAAAAGCTTATAGACAGTATCGTTGAGAGTGGCGAAGCTACGCTTTTTATCGGTTGGGAAACTAAACAAAAAGAAATAAGACGTAAGTCGCTTCA
>JAQUWL010000012.1 GCA_028692875.1 Sulfurospirillaceae bacterium | reverse complement strand
TCCAGCTTTGAGAAAAGATTTTTGCGATACTCTAAAGACGTATCACTAAGCACCATCTAGGAAAAAACCAAACTATCATCAACCCCAGCAATACGGCTAAAAAACTGACTTCGATGACCGCTCTCATCTCTTGGAACAATCGTGGTATATGCAGTCTCTTTATTTTTTTTCTTAGGAGCGCCTCGTTTTTCTTTGGCTTTACAGATGTGTGTTATAAAAGCAGTTTCTCCAAAATTTTGAAAATCTATAATCAAATCATATGACTCTTTTCTAAGAGCAAAAAGACGAAAAATCTCTTTAAGCATCCCTAAAAACTTTTTCTTCCTAAACACGCTTCGATTTACGCAAAAAACCTCATCGATAAGTCCGCCACTATTTTTGGCGATATCACTATTTGCACTATCACACAAAAGCGTAATGTGTGCATTTTCATATTTTTGTTTTAACTTCTCAAAGGTCTGCAAAAGCATCACGATATCGCCCATGCCACTGAAACGAATCGCTAAAATACGCATACTATTTTGCGTAGGCATCATCTATCGCTTGGCAGATAATATGCCCTATCATAATGTGCATCTCTTGAATGCGAGGCGTGTCATCGCTCGGCACAACGATATTGATATCGCAAAACTCATTCATCACACCGCCATCTCGTCCACTTAAGCCTATAGTGCGACATCCCATATGTTTAGCCAAACTCAATGCCCTAAGAACATTTTTGCTATGTCCGCTTGTGGAAAGTCCTATAAGCAAATCGCCACTTCTTGCCAAAGCTTCAACTTGTCTATCAAAGATACGCTCAAAGCCAAAATCATTGCCAACGGCAGTTAAAACAGATGTATCGGTCGTCAAGGCAATCCCTGCCAAACCACGCCTGTCTGTTTTATAGCGTCCGCTAAGCTCAGCTGCGATATGCTGGGCATCTGCTGCACTACCACCATTGCCACAAAGAAGTATTTTATTGCCATTTTTAAGCGTTTCTGTTGCGATAATACACGCCGTATAGATATGGCTTTGAAGCGACTCTATGGTTTTTGTTACTACCTCTTGATGTGAAAGCATTTCACGCTGTATCATCTCCATCATTGCTGTTGCGCCTTGTTTATTATATTTGTTGTACTTTTGCCCTCTACAAACTGAACCAATCGCACCTCTTTGGCAATAGTGCTTCCAACTACCTCTTTGCCCTCGTAGTCCGAGCCTTTTACTAAAATATCTGGTTTTATGGCAGATATTAGCTCCAAAGGAGTATCTTCTTCAAAAGGAACGACAAAACTTACCGACTCTAAAGCACTTAGCACATAAGCTCTATCTTCCAAAGCATTTATAGGACGATTTTGCCCTTTGAGGCGTTTTATCGAATCATCACTATTAAGCCCAACGATAAGCATATCACCAAAACTTTTTGCCACTTCTAGGTATTTGACATGCCCTACATGTAAGATGTCAAAACAGCCATTTGTAAAGACAACTTTTTGATTTTTATTGGCTTGAAGCAGACGCAATATCTCGTCTTTTGTTTTGATTTTGCTCCCAGCCGTGGCACTTCTAAGACTATGTTCATACGCATCTATTTCGTCCAAAGTTACCGTTGCACTTCCTAGTTTTCCCACCACGACCGCAGCGGCTGAGTTTGCAAAAACAGAAGCCTCTTTTATGCTAAGTCCACAAGAAAGCGCATAGCCCAAACTTGCCAAAACCGTATCTCCAGCACCTGTAACATCGTAAACTTCACGTGCTACAGTAGGTATCTTTTCAAAACTCTCGCCAAATATCGCCATACCATCTTCAGAAAGCGTTATGATGACATACTCTAAACCTAAACTCTCACGCAATAGCGTTCCTGCTTTTTGCAAACTTTCATCATCTTTTATTGCTATTTTTGAAGCGATACTTGCCTCTTTTTTGTTTGGAGTTATAAGTGTAGCGCCAGAGTATTTACTATAATCTTCCCCTTTTGGGTCAACCAAAATCGGTTTTCGATATTCTTTCGCCAAAGCTATAGCTCTACATGTAAAAGATGATGTCAAAACACCTTTTCCATAGTCTGAAAGCATCACTACATCGGCATTTTTTATGGCTTTTTCGCACTGCGACAAAAGAGCTTTTTCACTTATCTGGTCAATGTCTTCTTTGGATTCACTGTCATATCGCACAACTTGCTGATGCGAAGCTATAACTCTGCTTTTTCGGCTCGTTTTTCTTCCCTCTTGTTTGAGTATACAACTAGCATCTGCACCTAAAAGCTCGAGCATATTTAGAAGTTTTTGCCCATTTTCATCATCGCCAACAACGCTTAACACATTTACTTTTGCGCCCAAACTTAAAAGGTTATTGACAACATTGCCAGCACCTCCCAAAACGGTACTCTCTTTTTGGATATCGACTACTTGCACAGGCGCTTCAGGCGAGATACGCTCACATTTCCCCCACAAATAGTGGTCCAACATCAAATCCCCAACAACCAAAATTGAAGGCTGATAATTCCTAAGTCTATCCATGTTTCACTTCGCTTTTAAAGATACGCTCTATCTCGGAAACATACGCTTTGATGCCCTCTTCTAACGAATACTCAGGTGCATAACCCAAATCCTTACATGTAGAGACTATATCCGCCTCGGTGTACATCTGATAAGCACTGTAAGGATTTTGAAAATACTCCGTTTTGAAAGATGTTTTTAACTCTTTTTGTAAGATGTTGGCGATATCTTGAAAACTTCTCGGCTTTCCTGTGCCAACATTATAAACACCGCTTTTGCCAGAAACTGAGGCTTTGATATTTGCTTGAATAACATCATCAATATAGATAAAATCTCGCAAAATCTTATCAGAGTCATAAAAAAGACGTGGTGCTTTACCACTAAGTATCTGAAGTCCGAGTTGCAAAACCATCGAAGCGGTACTGTTTTTGAAGTATTCACGTTTTCCATAAACATTAAAATATCGTAGCCCAATAACGCTCATTTTTGGATTGTTTGCACAAAAAATTCGAGCAATATTATCCATAGCAAGCTTGCTAAAACCATAAACATTTTGAGGCTGTTCATGCCCTACCGTTTGCGGGCTTAAGGCATCTCCATATGTTGCCGCACTTGAAGCATACACGACTACCGAGCCACTTTTTTTGCCCAATTCTAAGATATTTTTAAAAGCATTGACATTGGTTTGCATCATGATATTTTGGTCAAGCACTGTCGTATCGGAGATGGCAGCTTGATGAAATATATAGTCAAACCTGTACTTTTCAAGACTACTCAACGCTACATTATCATTTATATCTGCACAAATAACTTCACCTTTAAAACCAATAAGATTTTTAAAGTGCCCAAAGCTTTTGAGATTGCCATTGCCAAAAGTTTCTTCACTTCTAAAAATATCAAAAACAACAACGCTACATGTAGGATAATTTTCTTGAAAGAAAAAGGCGAGATTGCTCCCTATGAAGCCCGCTCCGCCAGTAATAAGAATTTTTTTATGATGAAAGTCTGTCATGCAAAACCTCACTCTTTGATGAGGTTTATTGTATCCAAAATAAAATTAACGTTACTTTTGCCCAGCAAAATGTTGTTTTTTACTCCAGCGCCCATTGATGCGTCAATATCGCTTTGCTTATCGCCAATCATCCACGAGTGCGAAACGTCAATATCAAAATCTGCTATGGCTTGTAAAAACATCCCGCTTTTTGGCTTGCGACATTCGCAGTTTTGCTCAGGCATATGAGGACAGTGATAGATAGCCGAAATAACGATACCTCTTTTTAGGAATTCTCTCTTCATCCATTGGCTTAAAATCAAAAAGTCCTCTTCGCCATAATATCCTCTTGCGATGCCAGATTGGTTTGTTGCGATTATCAGAAGATATCCTAGCTTTTGAAAATATGAAAGTGCCTCAAACACGCCATCGCAAAACTCAAAATCCTCTATCTTGTAGACATACGATTTGTCCACGTTTATAACCCCATCTCTGTCCAAAAAAATAGCTTTTTTCATCTTTGATATCCAACAATTTCCCTTGAGATTTCATTGGAAAATTTCTGATATTCCTCAAAAGAAAAAGAGCTTTTTAGCTTTTCTAGACTCTCTTTTGCGACTATAAAATAATGCATCGCATTTGCGTTATCCTTGATATCATGCTGTAAAATTTTTCCCAAATAGTAGTTTGCGTAAAAGTGAAATTCGTTGTCTTGAACAACTTTTTTAAGCTCATCAATAGCACAATAAATATTTGTATTTTTTCTAAGCCCCAAAGCCATCTTAACGCGAATATCTGGCTGATTTGCATCAATAGCGATACTCTTTTTATACATAACCGTAGCATCTTCAAAAATACCCATCTCAAAATATCTATCGCCCAACTGGTTCCAAAGCTCTTTGTCGTTTTTTTCTTGTGCTTGTTTTTTCATGTTTGTTACTTTAAGCGCAAATGGGAAAAGAGCTAAAAGGGAGTGTTTTTCAACAACTTTTGGGTCAATCTCAGAGGCTCTTACTAAAAGCTCGAACCCTTTTGATATCTTGCCTTGCTCTAGGTTGATGCTTGCAAGTCGCAGTAAACATGTAACATTTTGCGGGTCGCTCTCAAGTAGTAATTCTATGCCTGTTTTTGCCTGCTCTATCGCTATTTTGTCAGTTTTACATATAAAATCATTTGAGGAAAATGCAAACGAAAGAATTGTCAAAAATATACCAAAAATCTTCATTATACCTTTGTCTCCACACCGCAAAAATGACACTTTGAGCATTATACATTTTTTTTATAAAACGGAAATTATCAAGCGAAAAAACTCTATTTAGCTAAGAATTATTAAAGTATCATTGGCTATAATGGCTGTTCTATAAAAATTAACCAAGGGGTGTAAGATAATGAAAAAGATTTCAATCATGCTTATGATAGCGGCAGCTTCAACTTTAATGGCGGCAGATGGTGCAGAGATTTACAAAACTAAGTGTTTCTCTTGTCATGGAGAAAAAGCTGTAAAACCAGCTTTGAACAAATCTCAAGTTATTGCAGGCTGGGATGCAGCTAAGACAATCGCTTCTGTTGAAGACTATAAAAAAGGCATAGGTGGACCAATGAAAGGCGTTATGAAGCCTATCGCTTCTGCGTTAAGTGCAGAAGATCTTAAAGCTGTAGCTGAAACTATCGCTTCTTTTAAATAATCAATCGGGCGGGCGATAGCCCGTCTTTCTTTTTTCTTCTAAAATTTTATCTTTTTTCTTTTCCATCGAAATAGCATCGTTAAGGGCTTCTTCGCTGTCAAAGCTTGTTCCGTTTAAAAATTTTTCCCTATCATCAAACTGACCATTTTTCAAGCCCCACAAAAGCCCGACCAAGCCCAAAGCTCCAAGCAAGATAGAGACTCCAAGCATCATAGCTACAACCCATACATCCATTTTGCTAACCTTTTTTGATTTTGCGTATTGAGCCAATACGCATAGAATTAACAACCACAACAAGCGAACTTAGCGACATCGAAAGTGCCGCAAACAGAGGCATTATAAATCCGAACATCGCCAATGGTATCATTATTGTATTATAGACAACAGAAAAAGCAATATTTTCTCTTATGATGCGATAGACTTTTTTAGAAATAAAAAATGCCTCATACAAAGCAAAAAAAGAGTCGCCTCCTATGACTACATCACTTACATTAACCGCTACATCCGTACCGCTTCCCATAGCGATAGCCACTTCGCTTTTTGAAAGTGCCAAAACATCATTTATGCCATCACCTACCATCACTATTTTCTTGCCATCATCTCTTAATTTATCAATATACTCGGCTTTGTCAGAGGGTAAAAGAGAGTATTCAAATCTTTTTATACCAACTTTTTGTGCGATATCTTGTGCTACATGTAGAATATCTCCTGTTAGCATAACAATATCAAGTCCCATCTTTTTTAGTGCCTCAATCGTCTCTTTTGCACCATCCCTAAGAGAATCTTGCAATCCAAAAACAGCCACAAGCTTAGCGTTGATAGCAAAGAAAAATAGCGTCATATCCTCAGATACAACCTCCTCTTCAAAAACTACGCCACTTGATTGCATCAATTTTAAATTTCCACCTAACAATCTAGCACCTTTATATCTAGCCTCAACTCCTCTGGAGTCAATGCTTTTAACAGACTCTAGCGAGATATTTTTTATTTCATTATTAAAATTTTCCCTCATATAAAGCGCAACTCCCTTGCTGATAGGATGCGTCGAGTTAGCAACCAATGCATACAACAAAGATGGCTCAAAACCATCAAAATATTGAGAAAAAAGAACTGTTGGCTTGCCTTGAGTTATCGTTCCTGTTTTGTCCAAAATAAGCGTATCGCACTTTGCCATCGTCTCCAAAAAGCTTGCCTCTTTAAATAAAATACCCTGTTTTACCGCACTACCAATACCAACCACCGTTGCCACAGGAGTTGCCAAACCCAAAGCACAAGGACATGCAATAACTATAACCGATATAGCAACAATCAAAGCCTTCTCAAAAGAGCCAAAACCAATAAACCAGCCAATAAATGTCAATAACGCCAAACCCAAAACAACCAATGAAAAATATCCAGAAATAGTATTTGCCATCTTCTCAATAAAAGGTTTTTTATCCATAGAAGTAGACAAGAGAGATACGATTTTGCTAAATGTCGAAGATGAAAAATCACTCAAAGCCTTGTATCGCAAAACACTATCAAGCGATATATATCCACTTAAGATTTTATCGCCAACGCTTTTATATATAGGCTTTGACTCTCCGCTCAGCTTTGATGTATCAAAAAATCCCTCTGCACTTATTATCTCGCCATCAACCACCACTTGCTCGCCAGCTTTTACCTCCAAAATATCATCTACATGTAAAGACTCAACAGGAACCAAAACTTTTTCATACCCTTTTACAAGTGTCGCTTCCAAAGGCATCGTGCTTGAAAAACTATCCATCACATCAACGGCTTTTTTGCGACCTAGCACCTCAAGGTATTTTCCCGCAAACACAAAAGTAACAATCATCGCCACCGAATCAAAATAGACCTCGGCATTTTTGCTCAACATCGCATAGACCGAAAAAGCGTAAGCCAAACTTGCCCCACTTGCGACCAAAACATCCATACTGACAAATCTATTTTTTAACGCAAAATATGCCCCTTTAAAATAGACGCTTCCAGTATAAAAAAGCACAGGAGTAGCCAAAACGAACTCAGCAAAATTTAAAATATTTTTGATGTCTTGTCGCATACCACTAAAATATCCCTCATACTGGGCTATGGCTATCCACATGATATTCATCGTGGCAAAAACACCCACAAGAAGTTTTGCGTAGTACTCTTTTCGCACAGCATTTGCTCTATCTTCTTGTATGCTAGGGTCGTACGGATAGGCATTGTAACCGATACTTCGTATTGTTTCAATTATTTGTGAAAGCTTGATGGTTTGCATATCCCAAACCACTTTTGCTTTAGAGTTGGTATGGTTGATAACAACCTCAACAATACCCTCTTTTTTGGATAGAACCTTTTCATTTAGCCAAACACAAGCGGAGCAATGAATCCCCTCGATAACAAGATATATTTCACTTAGACCATCACACTTTTTGACATATTTTGAGATAAAACCATCAAGATCAAACGTGCCGCTATCTTCTCTTGCATCTGTTGGTGGCTCAAGAGTGGTATCGCCCATTTTCGCATAAAAACTATCCAGTCCTTCACTCTTTAAAAGATGATAAACACCTTGACACCCTTTGCAACAAAAATACTTCGGACTCTGCCCAAAGCTCAAGTCTTTCAATAAAATCGACTCATCATACTCAAGATGACAATGGTCGCAACATCTTTTGCTCATAAATATCTTTCTATAGATTCTTTGGTGCTTTCTACATAATTACAAAAAAAGTAATTATAGCGTGACTTTTTAATATTTTTCTTAGGACTTTTTTTGATAACTTGCCCATCATAGTCAAGATTTATTTAGGGTATGTTAAACTTTCCAAAAAATTAAAAGGCATTTGATGGAAATTATACTCGAATCAATACTAAAAAACGATGGCAAGGGTGGCTGGATTATCGAGCTAAAGGACAAATCAACAGGTCTTGTTGAAATCTGCAACAATCTTGAAGAGTACGAGATAAAACTTGAGGCAATGTCTGCAGTGCACGGTGGAATATTTGACAAGATTACATGGCACAACGAAAACCTCAACCCTATGCAGATGGATGACTTTAGACAAAAGATGACCGCATATCAAGAAAAGTACAAAGACGCCCTCTCGCAAGATGCTTAACTCTTTTGAGCTCTTTTTCCTAGGACTATTTTTTTGTGAATGCTTTGAGTTTTATTGGCAAAAAGGCGAGGATTTTATAGGCTATACTCAAAATTTAGCCTATTTTTTCTCCAAAGGGGTTATCGTTTTTATCGTACTTCATCCAACTCTTTATGTCTCAATTTTTGCGCAAATACTTTTTGATAATTTTAGTATCTTTGCATGTACGATAACTTTGTTAAAAGCGGTTGATTTGGGATTTAAGATTTTTCTCTTAGACAAGCTAGAAAAAGGAGTTGAAGTAGAGTTTTTAAATCTCCTTGTGCAAAGCAACCATCCAGTAACGCTAACACTTAAGTTGGTAGGACCGCTAAGCTATCTGATACTTTTTTATGTCGCTTATGCACCTGCGTAAGCGACATAAGTATTTTGTATTTAAAGCCAAATTTAGTCTAAATTTAGTACAATCCAACAAATTATACAAGGGGGCTTAGATGTATTTGAGCCAAGACATAAAGCCGATTAGCTACTTGAAGGCAAAAACGGCTGATGTTATAAATAGTGTAAATGAAAATCAAAGAACTATAATCATAACACAAAACGGCGAGGCGAAAGCAGTTGTTCAAGATATAAAAAGCTATGAAAACCTACAAAACTCTCTGAATCTATTAAAATTAATTATTCAAAGCGAAAATGATATTGACAACAATCATACTATTGAGCAAGATAAGATGTTCAGCGAATTAGAAAAAAAATTGTTTTAAGAAAATCGAATGAGACAATTTGAAGTTATATGGACAAAAAATGCCCAATTTGATTTGGAATTAATTATCGAATATCTTAAAACAGACAGTTTAAGTGCGGCAAAAAAGATATTTTTTGAAATCAAAAAAGAGTGTGACGAACTATATTGTTTTCCTCAAAGAAAAAGAATTGTGCCAGAATTACAGCAAATTGGAATTTTAAAATACCGAGAAACAATCCACAAAAGATGGAGAATACTATACAAAATAGACAATAAAAAAGTTTACATACTATTGGTAGCAGATACGAGTAGAAATTTGGAAGATATACTGTTTCAAAGATTGATTGAAAAATAATTCAAGATTTAAGCAGAGCTTTTTTAGTAAAATTCATAAGCCATCCGATACTGTTTTTTTCGTCGCTTACGCTCCTTGACAAATGTTGTTGCTTTTTATAAAATACCATCATTACTACGGTCGCACTCAAGCAACTCTTTCTTTTAACATGCGAAACTTTAACAGCATTGCAAAAGAACAACGCTTCATGAACGATAAAATACTAAGAAGAAGGCAATATGAACGGAAATAATCCATCCGCTACCCCCCCCCACGGAAACCAAACAACTCCTGCACCAACAAAAGAGCCAAAACAGCAGTCACACCACCATAACAAATCTAGAACACATGTTCCTGTTGAAGGCTACAAAATAGAAAATCTAAGAACCACTCCACTAGATAAGCTTTTGGAGATTGCAGTAGATTTAAACATTGAAAACCCAAATGAATTAAAACGTCAAGATTTAATGTTTGAGATTTTAAAGGCTCAAGTCAATCAAGGCGGATTTATACTTTTTACAGGTATTTTGGAGATTACACAAGAGGGTTACGGCTTTTTAAGGGCGATGGATGCCAACTTTTCTGATAGTGCCAACGATGCATATGTGAGTGCAACACAAGTTAAAAAATTTGCCCTTAGAACAGGCGATATCGTCACAGGGCAAGTACGTCCTCCAAAAGATCAAGAGCGTTATTATGCACTACTTAAGATAGAGGCGATAAACTATCTGCCAATGCAAGATAGTAGAAAAAGACCTCTTTTTGAAAACCTAACACCACTTTATCCTACTGACAAATTGCAACTAGAGTATGACCCTATGAGACTTACAGGTCGTGTGCTTGACCTATTTACGCCTCTAGGCAAAGGACAGCGTGGACTTATCGTAGCACCTCCTAGAAGCGGTAAAACAGAGCTGATGAAAGAGTTAGCTCATGGCATCTCTCGCAACCATCCAGAGGTTGAGCTTATCGTTCTTTTGGTCGATGAGAGACCCGAAGAGGTAACCGATATGCAAAGAAGTGTTCAAGGCGAAGTTTATAGCTCCACTTTTGATATGCCAGCATCAAACCATGTAAGAGTGGCAAACCTTGTTATAGAAAAAGCTAAAAGAATGGTCGAGATGGGCAAAGATGTTGTTATTTTACTAGACTCCATTACAAGACTTGCACGTGCATACAACACCGTTACTCCTTCTAGCGGAAAGGTTCTTAGCGGTGGCGTGGATGCAAATGCTCTACATAAACCAAAACGCTTTTTTGGAGCTGCCCGAAATATCGAATTCGGAGGAAGCTTGACCATCATCTCAACTGCACTTATCGAGACTGGAAGCCGTATGGATGAGGTTATCTTTGAAGAGTTTAAAGGAACTGGCAATAG
Source organism: Sulfurospirillaceae bacterium (assembly GCA_028692875.1). Classification (GTDB taxonomy): domain Bacteria; phylum Campylobacterota; class Campylobacteria; order Campylobacterales; family Sulfurospirillaceae; genus JAQUWL01. The sequence continues at coordinate 48,081 of JAQUWL010000012.1, read as the reverse complement.
CGAAATAGTACTTGATAGAAATATCTCCGATAGAAGAATTTATCCTGCTGTAAACATAATGAAATCTGGTACAAGAAAAGAGGAGATTTTAATCAATCCTGACAATCTTCAAAAAATTTGGGCTCTTAGAAATGCAATTAATCAAATGGAAGATGTTGAAGCATTGAAATTTTTATACGCAAAAATGCTTAAAACAAAAAGTAATGAAGAGCTACTCTCCATTATGAATGATGGCTAAGAACAGATGAAAGCTGGTGTTTTTGATAGTGGCGTAGGCGGTCTTAGTGTTGTTAAAAGTCTGATAGAACACAATGTTTTTGATGAGATTGTCTACTACGGAGATACCGCAAGAGTTCCTTATGGTGTGAAAGATAAAAATACTATCATTAGATACTCGCTGGAAGCACTCGAATTTTTCAAAAACTTTGATATTGATATACTCATCACAGCATGTAACACCGTCAGTGCTTATGCTATCGAAGAGCTTAGAGAGACTGCCCCATTTAACGTTGTTGGCGTCATCGAGCCAGGAGTTATAGCTACATGTAAGAAGCTTAGAGATAAAAACGCTGATATTTTGGTGCTTGGCACAAAAGCGACTGTTAAAAGCGGAAAATACTCAAGGCTTCTTCAAGAAAAAGGCTACACAAATATAAACTCTCTTGCACCTTCTTTGTTTGTTCCTATCGTAGAAGAGGGAATTTTTGAAGGCGAACTACTTCAAACAACAATGCAATACTATTTTGCTAACATCGAAAAAGACCCCGATGCCATTATATTGGGATGCACTCACTTTCCTATGATATTTGATGCCCTACAAAAATACTTTCCAAAAAGTACACTTATTCACTCCGGAGAGGCTATTGTAGAGTATCTTGAGAGTAAATTTAACTTTTCACATAGCACAGAAAAAACGAAACTGATGCTTTTCTCATCAGAAAACCCAGATGGACTAAAAACAACAGCGAAACAGTGGCTTCAAACCGAAATCTAATTTTGCCTTGCAATAACATATTTTAAAATTTTATCTATTTTTGCTGTTTCTATACGTCAATAAAACAAAAAATTAATATCATCAATCCTTAATCAAAAAAATTGTAAAATCAAATCAGAAACCCAAAAAGACAAAGGTACAAAGTGTCTAAAGTACTTGCTTTAAAATACCGACCCACAACGTTTGATAAACTTATCGGTCAAGAATCTGTTATTCAAACCTTAACTTTGGCACTAGACAAAGATAGACTATCGCATGCTTATCTATTTTCTGGGCTAAGAGGCAGTGGGAAAACATCGACTGCTAGGATTTTTGCAAAAGCTCTAGTTTGCGACAAAGGTCCCTCCTCTACTCCTTGCGAAGTCTGTGAAAACTGCCTTATGGCAAGAGAAAATCGCCACATCGACATTATTGAGATGGACGCTGCAAGCAGTCGAAAGATAGATGACATAAGAGATTTGATTGAAAATACAAAATACAAACCAAGCACTGCAAGATTTAAGATTTTTATCATTGACGAAGTTCATATGCTAACAAAAGAGGCTTTTAACGCACTGCTCAAAACCCTTGAAGAACCGCCATCTTATGTAAAGTTTATCCTTGCAACAACAGACCCACTTAAGTTGCCTGCAACCATACTCTCAAGAACACAACACTTTAGGTTTAAACAGATAAATCAAAAAGATATCGTGCATCACCTCTCTTATATATTGGATTTGGAAAATATAAACTACACTATTGAAGCCCTTGAGATGCTATCTCGCTCAGGAAATGGCTCGCTAAGAGACACATTAACTCTTTTGGATCAAGCGATTATTTTTTCCAAAGGATATGTAAAACCAGAAAATATCGCCTCCATGTTAGGCTTACTTGACCCGACACAACTAGAAGAGATATTTGATGTTATTCTCTCAGGCGACAAGCAAAGACTTATCAAAATCATAAAAGAGTTAGAAAACTATGAGTGCGAAATCATCATAGATGAGCTTATAGCTTATCTGAAAAATGCTTTCTTAAATCAGGATACACGCTTTTCTATTTTGCTGTGTGAACGCTTTTTTAGGATACTTAGCGAATCCAAAACCCTCTTGCATATCAACGCAAATAACGGCTTTGTGCTTAGTCTGCTATTTTTTAAAATGATAGAAGCCACAAATATAAAAAGTGTTGAAGAGATGATAAAAACGCTAGAGAGTGAAAAATTTAGAATTCAAGATGACAAAAAAAATGCACTACTAGATATCATAAAAGAGAAAAAAGCCCAAAAGCCCACATCAAAAGAGGATGACGAAACTCAAAATATACAACCAGCTAATAACGCAAGCGAAGATTTTAAAAAACTAATTGCCAAACTTTACGACAGAAACCATGAATTAGGCGAGTGTTTTGAGAAAAATATCGCTTTTGTTGGTTATGAAAACGAAACCTTGACTCTAGAGAGTCATGCGCAAGAGGAGTGCAGAAAAACACTTAGAAATGCCTCTGCGATTATAAAACATTTTGTTCAAGATTTGTTTGGGCTCCAAACCACAATCCAGATGTCTCATAGCGAAAAAAAAGAGGATGAGCAGCAAAAAGCTATGCTTGAAGCAGAACAGCATGCCAATGAAAATAGCTCTTCTATGATTGAAAATGAAGAATTTAGCCCAGATGAAGAGTTTACACAAGGTTGTGTCTCAAGATTTGACCCGAGAGAGAAAAAAGAGCTAGATGCAACTGAAATTTTAAACGACCCCTTTGTTAAAAAAGCAACAGAGTTGTTTGAGCCAACAAAAATAAAAATTCACCAAAAAGTATAAAATTAAGATAAGACTGCTAATGAATAAAATACTTATAATTAATACTGGCGGAACATTTAATAAAATCTACAACCCAATCAAAGGCGAACTTCAAGTTCCAGTAGATGCTAAGGTGCTTGAGAATATTCTTTGTTATTTTTATGGTGTTACCTATGAAATTAAAAATATCCTCCACAAAGATAGTCTTGAAATGACAGAAGAAGATAGAAAAGCCATTGTTGAAGAAATTAACAAAAACAATTGCAATAAAATTCTTATTGTTCATGGCACGGACACAATTGACAAAACAGCAGAATTTCTGGATAAACAAATCAAAACAAAGATTATTGTCTTAACGGGAGCTATGGTTCCTTTCAGTATTGACGCTATAGAGGCAACGGCCAATTTTTCGCTAGCACTTACGTCTTTAATGCTGGGGGATAAAAATGGCATTTTTATTGCCATACACGGTCTTATTGCCCCTTATCAAAAAATATATAAAAATAGAATCAAAGGAAGATTTGAACTAAAAAAAGAATAAAAACAAAAGAGAACTCCACAATATGTAGAGGCACTAAAGCCTCTACATGTAAGAACTTATTTGTATCCCAATACGTAGTATGTGTTTTTATTTGGAACTTTTTCGAGAGTTATTTTGTATTTTTGTGACCATTTTTGAATCATCTCTTCAACCTCTTTAACCATCTCTTCGCCCTTTGCCTCATTTTTGATTTTAAAATAATCTTTACTGCTTGAGAGAGCTACAAAAGAGAGGTGCGATTTTAAAGCATCGTGTAAGGCTATAAGATGTTTTTCGATATGCTCAAAACCCTCTGTATTGTCTATAACTTGTTGAAGATGTGCCAAAGAACTATCACTCACTGCGTAGTCCAACTGCATCAATAATGCATCTTTTGTCATTTTTATCCTTTGTGTTGTTTTATCTTTTTTGTGCTATCAGCACGTCTTCTATAACTTTGCTCAAATCACCATCGAGTATCGCATTGACTTGCGAATAGGCTATGTTGCTACGGTTATCTTTTACCTGTTGATAAGGTGCGAGTACATATGAGCGTATCTGATGTCCCCAGCCGATTTCACTCTTTTCAACACCATCTTTTTGGGCTTGTTGTTTTTCAAGCTCAAACTCATACAGTCTTGACTTAAGCATCTTCATCGCAGAGGCTCTATTTTTGTGTTGAGATCGGTCGTTTTGGCACTGAACTACGATACCTGTGGGAACGTGTGTTATGCGTATGGCACTGTCTGTTTTATTTACATGTTGACCACCAGCCCCACCTGAACGATATGTGTCCACTTTTAAGTCTCTATCTTCAATAACGATATCAATATCATCATCCACTTCAGGAGAGACCATTACCGAGCTAAACGAGGTATGACGTTTAGCGTTTGCATCAAATGGCGAGATACGAACAAGTCTATGGATGCCATTTTCTGCCTTGAGATAGCCATAAGCATAGATTCCTTGTATGATAAAACTCACATCTTTAAGTCCCGCCTCTTCGCCCTCTTGGTAGTCCAAAACTTCGACTTTAAAGCCATTTCGCTCTGCCCATCTTAAATACATACGATACAACATACTCGCCCAATCTTGACTCTCGGTACCACCAGCTCCTGGATGAATTGTAACGATAGCATTATTGCCATCATGGTCGCCACTAAGCATCATAGCGATTTCAAGCTTTGTGATTTTTTCTTCTAGCTTATCAGAGTCTTTGTAAAGCTCTTCTATCGTATCGCTATCACTCTCATCGGCTGCCATCTCGTAAAGTTCAACCGTGTCGTTTAGTGCTTTTTGGGCACTATCAAATTTATTGAGCATACCACTTATTTTTGTTTTTTCCTGTTGTAAAACGGCTGCTTTTTTGGCATCACTCCAAAAATCTGGATCTTGCTCAATCTGCTCAATCTCGTCCAATCGCTTGCGAATTAAATCTGGCTTTACAATCTGCGAAATATTGTCCACCTTGATGGTTAATTTTTTGAGTAATTCGGTATATTCATAACTATCCAAATAGGTGTCCTTTTGCTATAATTCTTAAACTGTTTATTTTACTAAAAAGTGCCTAAAATGAAAATATTTCACACCCCGCAAGAGTTACAAGAGTACCGAAAAACATGTCAAGGCTCAGTTGGTTTTGTCCCGACAATGGGCGCACTTCACAATGGACATATTTCGCTAATTAAAAAATCTGTTGTCGAAAATGAGCAGACTATCGTCTCTATTTTTGTCAATCCAACACAATTTTTAGCTACAGAGGATTTGAGCAAATATCCAAAAAGAACGCAGGCTGACCTTAAAATATGCTCTTTGGCAAATGTGGACGCTGTATTTATGCCAGAGGTCCAATCAATCTATTTTCCATTGGAGCCAACCATTGTGGCACCTTTTTCCAAAGCATATATCTTAGAAGGACTCTCAAGAGCTGGACATTTTGACGGCGTTTTAAGAGTCGTGCTAAAACTTTTCAACTTAACACGCCCAGATAGGGCGTATTTTGGCAAAAAAGATGCGCAACAACTCTACCTTATACAAAATATGGTTAAAACGCTATTTTTGCCCATTGACATCATTGCTTGTGATATCATCAGGGAAGAGGATGGCTTAGCACTTTCTAGTAGAAATATCTACCTTAGTAATGAAGAGAAAAAAGATGCGCTTCTTATCTCAAAATCCCTAAAAATTGCCTCCAAAACCATTATGTCAAGGGGGAGAAAGACCAAAGAGATAGCAAAAGCTATGCGTGAAACTCTTTTGCCTTTACATGTAGAGTATGTAGAGATTTTAAGTCGAGAGTTTGAGCCTTTAGAGAGTATTGAGATAGGCAATACTATTATTTTAGTCGCCGTCAAAGTCGGCACTACAAGACTCATTGATAATATTTGGATATAGAAAAGGATAGTATTGAAAAAATTACATTTAGTCTCCCTTGGTTGCAATAAAAACTTGGTCGATAGCGAAGTAATGCTTGGAAAACTTAAAGATTACGAGATTGTTCACGATGCCTCAAGTGCGGATGTTCTTATCGTAAACACTTGTGGCTTTATCGGCTCTGCCAAAGAGGAGAGTTTGCAAACCATCTTTTCACTTCACGAGCAACGAAAAAAAGGCTCGCTCTTGGTGGTTAGTGGCTGTTTAAGCGAGCGATACAAAGAGGAGCTTACGAAAGAGCTAAAAGAGGTTGACATCTTTACAGGCGTTGGAGATTATGACAAGATTGATGAGATTATACGGCAGAGAAAAAGTCAATTTTCGCCAAAAACATATCTGGTAAATGACGAGGAGCGTATCATAACTGGCTCTACTACGCACGCCTACATAAAACTTAGCGAAGGATGCAACCAAACATGTAGCTTTTGTGCGATTCCTGGCTTTAAAGGCAAACTTTTATCACGCACTTTGGAATCCATCAAAAAAGAGGTTGAGCATTTAGTAAAAAATGGGTTTTTTGATTTTAGTTTTATCTCGCAAGATAGTAGCTCATTTTTAAGAGACCAAAACGAGCCAGAGGGACTTATTAAACTTATCGATATTGTTGAGAAGATAGAAGGAGTCAAGAGTGCAAGAATCTTGTATCTCTACCCAACAACAACGTCAAATACCCTAATACAACGCATTATCGACTCCTCTTTGTTTCATAACTACTTTGATATGCCAATTCAACACATATCTGATGCTATGCTAAAACGCATGAAAAGAGGAGCGTTAAAAAACAGGATAATTGAACAGCTGACGCTTATGAGAAACGCTCCTGATAGTTTTGTCAGAACAAGCGTTATTGTTGGGCATCCAAAAGAGAGCGAAGAGGAGTTTTTAGAGCTATGCGACTTTCTAAAGACATTTGATTTTGATAGGGTAAATATTTTTGCTTACTCTGATGAAGAGGACACTCTTGCTTATGAGATGGATGGCAAAATCGAGCCAAAAATTATCGAAAAACGCATTAAGACATTGGACAAAATTATCGCCAAAAAACACCAAAAAAGTCTCTCAAAAGAGCTAAATAAAGATATTATAGTCATAACACAAGAGGAAAATAGCGAACATGAGTTTTTTATTGGGGCTCGAAAATTAGCTTGGGCACCCGAGATAGATGGTGAAATTCTTATCAACGACTCTGAAGTAAAAAACCCTCGACTAGGGAAATGCTACAAAGTCAAAATCACAGAACTTGCAGGAGATAAACTTATTGGAACCATTACCAGCGTTGCATGATGAGACATTAAACTATTTACGAAAATCCAAAAATTTATTGGCATTCTCTGGGGGCATTGATTCAAGTGCTCTTTTTTTTCTTTTGATGCAAAATGGTATTTTTTTTGATATCGCTATTGTAAACTACAACACAAGAAAGCAGAGTCAAGAAGAGGTAGATTATGCCAAAGAGTTGGCTCAAACATATAACAAGCAGTGCTATGTGCTAGAGTGTAAACTTCCATCTTCCAACTTTGAACATATCGCCAGAGAGACAAGGTACAATTTTTTTAAAACTATTATGACTGATAAAAAATATCAAACTCTTATAAGTGCCCATCATCTTAATGACAAATTTGAGTGGTTTTTGATGCAACTTGGCAAAGGAAGCGGACTGGTCGAGATGATAGGAATGAATGAGTTTGAAAAGATGGAAAATTTTAATATCGTCCGTCCACTTCTACATGTAAGCAAAAAAAGCTTGCTTGATTATCTTAAGCACGCCCAAAGAAGGTATTTTGTCGATGAGAGCAATACCAGCGAACATCATTTTAGAAACAGAATCCGAAAAAACTATGCCAACGATTTTGTTCAAGAGTTCGAAGATGGACTTAAGCAAAGTTTTGAGTATTTGCACGAAGACTGCAAAAGACTTCTACCCAACAATACGGAGCGTATAAAAGACCTCTTTATAATCAAAAAAGACAAAGATGAGCTTATAAACATCAGACAAATTGACAAAGCCGTTAAAATGTTGGGAAAAATTTTGTCCAAAGAAAGTCGAAAAGAGATACTAAGAACAAAAGATTGCGTAGTCTGCTTTACGATAGCCATAGCATATGCACAAGAGTCTATATTTGTCTGCCCTTATGTAACATATGTGATGGATAAGCCGTTCAAAGAGCTTTGCAGACACCTCAAGATACCTGCAAAAATAAGACCCTATATTTGCCTTGCGGGAATTGAGCCTCAAAAGCTAGTGTTTAAATCGTAAACTTTTATCTTAAAAATAGAGCTAATATTTTCTTGGTCAGACTCTAGATGAATCGGAAAATCAACCTGAATGATATTCATATAACCGTTAAGTCCTTCTAGAAAATTATAAAAATTGGTCGGTGTTTTTAAAGAAGATGTAACATCAAGTTCATACTCGGTAAACTCTTTTTTAAACTCCCCTTTGGCTACTTCTACGAGTTTCACTTTGGAGAAAAAACCACTTGCATAAGATATAAAATCTTCGGAATTAAATTTATAGGCAAATGATTCTAAAACTTTTCGGTTTTGGGTTTTTAGTTTTTTTAGCTCATCCTCACGCTCAGACAAAACATTTTGAACCCTTGTTTTTTGAACATAAGCTTTTTTATAGCTACTCTGCTGTGCCCTATACTCTTTAATGTTTGGCACTATAAGAAAAAAGGTCATACTTAAAAAAATTATAATAAAAGCCATAAGATAGATTAAAAACTTAATGACGTCTATTTTTTCAAGACTTTTATCAAAACTACTCACGGATACCTTCCGATGCTATTATTTTATTGGTGCTAACAAAATTATACCAACCCTCTTTTGTCAGATAAAACACAGTACTGCTTGTATGAAAAATCGACTTCAAAGGAGCTTCTAGAAGAAAGTTAAAGGCATCCTTGGTTGGAGTAACGCCATATAGAACAAGTGAGTTTTTCTCCATCAAAACACGATTTAGCGTAATCTGATCTGGCACCAAATCAAAAAGATTTTTCATGCTCTCTTGCAACATGATATTTGTGGCAAAAATCTCTTCAGCAACGGTCTTTTGACGCAATATAAAGCTTATCTCTTCATCGGTTTTATCTATTTTGCTATCTAACTCCACCCTTTTGTCGATTAAGCTTTGAGCCTCATCTTTATAGCTTGATGTCTTATATAAAATAAACATATTCAAAAGCACCATAAAAGCAACAACCGCTCCGATAAAGACAAGCCATATTTTGGTAAAAAGAGAAAATAGAGGTTTTGGTCTAGGTGCTATAAAACTATATCTCATCCAAATACCTCTTTGATTGCCATGTCACACATCTTATCGGCGATATCCACCTTGTGTATCTCAACATCCATCAACAATTCACTCTCGATAGTGCTGATAATATCAGAGGTAATTTCATAATTGTCAAAAACCACAATCTCTTCTATAAATTCACTCCTGTAAAGTGGGTTTTTATAAAATTCATCCATCGAGGATCGTAAAAACTTATAGACCAAAATATCTCTTCCATAAAGCTCTACGTCACTATCGGTCTCGCTAATATCTTTGTCAAAATCCTGACCAAATTTACCTAATACCCTTGTGTTTTCAACGTCAGAAAACGAATCTTCAGAACTAAGGTCTCCAATATCACTAAGATCATCCAAGCTTGTAAGCTCTTCCATGTGAGAGTTAGATACATTTTGCTCATCCAAAGAGATTAGACTTTCAACATTATCTTGAGCTTTTTCGGTATTCCAATGCTCAACCTCTTCTGGCTCAGAAGAGATAAAAATATCATCACTTTGTGTCTTAAAAAATGCTCCAAACAGAAGGTGTCCTTGCTTGTAAACACTTAAAATAAAAAAATCTTGACAATTTAAAAGATACAAAACAGGACTGCTTCTTGGCTTTTGACCAGCGATAAATTCATTTAAAACAACAAACGGAGAGTACAGAAAATCAAGCCCAGTCCCTTCAAAAAGATTTTTTGCCCATTTTATCTCTATAAAAGAGGCGTAGCAAGACCATTTTTTATCTACACTAATATGGCTAACACTTTGCAAATCAACACTGTGGTTTAAAAAATCTCCAGCCTCACAGCCATCTATCGCACCCTGCCCCATGGAATTTAGTAAAAAAGATATATACACAAAATTATATTCATCTTGAAGATTTAAGAGATATTTTTTCGCATATATATCAATATCTTCGGTTGAGTTATTTTGAAATGTTTTATTCCATGACTGAACGATGCGACCACCTTTGTAGATTTTGCAACGCATTAAGCACTCCCCATGATTGAGAAGAACCGAAACAAAAACATTAGAGAGATTTTTTTGAACTATATTTTTGAAACTCATTATCTCTTTTTTTACTCGCTTGGATTGATTTGGTTGCTTCGCAAATACATGTTGACATATATTAAACTATTTTTCCTTAAGCTTTATCTAAATATAAGCAAAAACAGTACCTCAAAGCCTAGAAAAGCTCGGCTCTTAACTCTTTAAACCTTAAAAGCATTAGATGGCTCTCTTTCACTAGATTTTTATCTGTTACTTTTGTAGCATTTAAACCATCATAACTATCAATCATAACATCACAAATCATTTTGACTTTTGCTTTGTCGGATTCTGTGTAGTCACTTTTTTTAGATATCTCATCAATAACCACAAGATAGCGACTCCCCTCTTTGAGATAATTTTCATATCCCAAAGCGATGGTGCTTTGCATCATAACCGTAAATGCCATTTTGTTATAACCATTTTTAGCATAAGCACTACTTGCGAGTTCTTTTGCTTTTGCATAATTGCCTAAAACATAATACACTCTTGCTTGAAAAGCTTCTTGATAGGATGGATTTGTTGCGAAATATACAACGCCTCCTCCTATAAAAAACACCACTAAAGAGGTCATAAAAATTTTATGCAGCATTTTCGCAAAGCCTCTGCTTGATAAGTAATTTTGCCTCTTCTAGCTCCATGTTATTGACATAAAATGGCATTGAACAATAAAACCTAAGCGTGCAAAATGGTTTTGGAATACAAAAACGATCCCAACTTTTAAAACTCCAAAATCTCGTAGGTTTACAGTTGAGTGCAATAATGGGAATACTTTTTTTTTGCGAAATCAGCACAATGCCATCCGCAATACTGTGTCTAGGTCCCCTTGGGCCATCAGGCGTAATAGCAAGATTTTTACCTTCATTTAAAACACTAAACGCACTCTTTAGAGCAGTGGTTGAGCCTTTTGAAGAGCTTCCGCGTATCGTTTCCCCGCCAAAGATACCAACTAGCCTTGCTATCAACTCTCCATCAAAATGACGACTAATCATAACATTTACCGCAAAAGAGTTGGCAAAATAAATATAGGCGAAAGGGAGCATCAACAACTCTCCATGCCACAGAGCATAAATACTAGGATGAGGAAGTGGCTCTTTTGTTTGTGAATAAAACTCTTTCTTACATGTAAGATACAAAAGCTTTAGAATGGCGTATATCAAAGGAGGTGCGATAAAGAGCAAAATCCTCTTTTTAAAAGATAATTTCGCCATACAGTGCCAAACGCTTAGGATTTGTTATCTTCACTTTAACTGTTTTGCCTAAAAGTGATGCATCGCCCTCAACTTGAACCAATGCGTTATTGTCACTTCTTCCTGCCAAAAGCCCACTACTTCGTATCTCTTCGATATACACATCATATATTTTGTTGAGTTTGTTTTTTGATATCTCGTCTAGTATTTCATCTTGAACATCTTGCAACTCTTGAAGCCTCGCAGAACCAACTTTCGAGTCTATCTGGTTTGGAAATTCCGCTGCTTTTGTTAACGGGCGTGGCGAGTACTTAAAGGCAAAAATCTGCTCAAACTTCACTTGTCTTACAACGTCCATAGTATCTTCAAAATCCTCTTGTGTCTCACCAGGAAAACCTATGATGATATCTGTACTGATGGAAACATCTGGCAAAAGCTCTCTAAGTTTTAACGCACGATTTAAAAACCACTCTTTGCTATAGCCTCGCTTCATCTGCGTCAATATCTTAGTTGAGCCACTCTGCAAAGGCATATGCATTGATTTGCACACTTTGGGATTTTTGACAAAAACGTCTATAAATTTATCGTCCATATGAAGTGGATGCGGAGATGTAAAACGAATTCTCTCTACCTCTTCTATCTCACTAATGCGATTTAAAAGCTCTGGAAAATCTATATTGTGATTTAGCGAACCACTAAATCTTCTGCCATAATTATTTACATTTTGCCCCAACAAAAATATCTCTTTTGCACCATTTTTGGCAGCTTTTCTAGCTTCGTTAATGATCAATTCTGGAGGAATAGACAGCTCTTCTCCTCTTGTGTGAGGCACGATACAGTAGGTGCATTGTTTGTCACATCCGATGGATATATTTACATATGCCTTGTAGATATTGTTCCTAAAATCCTTAAACGCAAATGCACTCTCGTCATAGTCTATATCGATATCCAAATAGCGTTCGGTATTTACAGCCTTGCTTATTTTGGAGACATTTCTAGCACCCAAAACAAAGCTTACATGTGGTGCTCTTTTAAAAATCTCTTCGCCCAGATGGCTTGCAGTACATCCGCAAACTCCTATTTTTGCACCTTTTTTTTTCTTTTTGTGATAGTGCCCTATCTCGGAAAAAAGTTTATGAACAGGCTTCTCTCTTACGCTACATGTGTTGATTAAAATCAAATCCGCATCTTTTGGATTGTCAGTTAAAACATAACTCTCCTTATCTCTCAACTCGGCAATAATATGCTCGGAGTCGCGCACATTCATCGCACATCCGAGCGTCTCTATAAATAACTTTTTACCCGTTTTAGTACTCAAAAAAATCCCTTAAAGAATATGAACTTCGTACATGTAGTCCGTTTCGCCCAATCCATACTTTACCTCTCTTAGGTATACACTTAAACCCTTGTTTTCAAAATGCTCAACCAAAGCAACAAGGTCTTTATGTGAATTTTCTTTGTCAAAATAGATTATTTTCTGTCCATCTTTTTCTAAAGTTTCAACAATTTTTTCCAAAGCTATCATTTTTGGTTTTCCGTTAATTTCAGTGCGTGCTAGTTTTAATTCCATCTTATTTTTCTCCATCTAGGCAAAATCATCCGATTGCGTAAAATACGCAAATGGTGTGACATATAGTATACTTGATTTTCAATAAAATACGCATTAAAGTCAATTTGAAAATATCACTACAACCGCATAAAGAAAAAAGAAGAAGAGTTTAGATATAATCTTTGTTTACCTCGCAATCATTAAAAAAATTCAGCCTAAATTTTACATATTGCGATTAGAAAATTTGTGCCGAATGGCATTTTTTACCAAAGGAAATAGATGGAAAAAATTGTAGATATTATCGAATCTATAGCTCACGAAAAGGGACTAGACATCAAAGAGGTTCGTAGCACTGTAACAATGGCTCTCGTAAAGACAGCTAAAAAAATATACGGTCAAGATTTTGAATACGATGCCGAGATAGACCCTGTAAGTAAAACGCTAAAACTTTACCAAAAAGTAACAGTTGTTGACAAAAACGATGAAAGATTACTTGAAAAAAATGAAAACTTTATAGCCCTTAAAGAGGCTAAAGAGATAGATCCTCAAGTTGAAATTGGGGATGAACTAACGTATGAGCTTCCGCTTGATAATCTAGGAAGAACTGCTGCAGCAACGCTTCAAAAAGAGCTTGAGTATCACATACAAAGACTACTTGAAAACAATATTTTTGAAAAATACAAAAACATGGTTAACAAAACTGTTTTTGGAACTGTTGTTAGAGTGGATAACGAAGAGAACACATACATCGAAATAGACGAAGTACGAGCTATTTTACCACGCAAAAATAGAATCAAAGGCGAAAAGTTTAAAGTTGGAAATGTTGTTAAAAGCGTTATCAGAAAAGTATTTATTGACAAAACGCAAGGTATTTATGTTGAACTTTCCAGAACAAGCCCTAAGTTTTTAGAGTCTCTTTTAGAGCTTGAAGTGCCAGAGATAAAAGATGGTCTTGTGATTATTAACGGTTCAGCTAGAATTCCAGGTGAGCGAGCAAAGGTATCACTCACTTCACTTCATCCAAATATCGATGCCGTTGGTGCAACCGTAGGAACAAAGGGTGTTCGCATCAATTCCATCAGCAAAGAGTTAAACGGTGAAAATATCGACTGTATAGAGTATTCTAACATACCTGAGATTTTTATCGCTAGAGCCTTGAGTCCTGCGATGATAACTAGCGTTAAAATCAAAGACGGCAAGGCAATAGTCACACTTTCTGCTGACCAAAAATCAAAAGCTATCGGAAAAAATGGCATCAATATTAGACTAACTTCTATGCTCACAGGAATGGACATAGAACTTGTAGAGATTGGTGGCACAACCGCAATGGATGGTTCTACAATCAGCGACGATGCACCAAAAAATCAAAATGCACTGAAAAACTTATTCGGCGGACTTTAATCTACATGTAGGGAGTTCCCTACATGTAAGACTTTTTATTCCGTCTTTTCTTTTATATATGAAGCACCTTTATTGACCTTTTCTTTTGACCAATCAACACCCTCTTTAGTATCTTGCTTAATGCCACTCCATGTTGCACAACCACAAAATAAAAATGAAAGCAATAATAATAAAAATTTCCTCATGACAAAATCCTAGTATGTTTTAATTTTTTCTTTTAAAGTGAGGGTTGAACCTTATAAGTACCAAATCCGCCACTATATTTCCAAGCAATGTTAAAAACGCAGACATAATCAATATCCCCATAATCACAGGATAGTCTCTACTTAGAGCACTTTGGTAAAACAAAAGTCCCATCCCATTAATCGCAAAAATGGACTCCAAAATAACACTTCCTCCTATAATTCCAGGCAAAGAAAGTCCCAAAATGGTAACTATTGGGGGTGCTAGATTGGGAATAATAAAATACCTAAAAAGAGACGATCCTTGAATCCCTCTTGTCTTGGCAAAAAATATATAATCACTCTTTAAAATATCAAGAGTTAGGCTTCGTACGTACATTATCAAACTTCCAACGCCGCCAAAAACCATAACAAATATAGGCAAAAACAGATGCCAAGCTTCATCTAAAACATATAAAAATCCATCTTTTGCATCCGTGGAGTGCAAGCCAGAAATAGGAAAAATTTTCCACTTTACCGCAAAAAGTAGTACTAACAATAACGCTAGATAAAAAGATGGCATTGCGTAACTTATCAGCGAAAACTGCTTTATCGCCTTATCATAATTGCTACCTTGTCTTAACGCTGACTTGATACCAAAATACAATGCGATAACAAAAACAAAAAACATACTAATAGCATTCATAATAATAGTTATAGGCAAACGGCTCAAAATTTCTGTTTTTACAGCTTTCCCACTCGCAAATGATATACCAAAATCAAGTCGCAAAATAGCACCAAACCAAGCATAAAATTGCTCAATAAGCGACTTATCTAGTCCATAAACTTTTTTGAGTTGCTCTAACGATTGTTGCGTTATATTTGGATTTAATTCGCCACTAGCAAAAAAAGAGTGGGGTGCTAAGTGAATAGCACCAAAAGAGACTACTGATATAATAAAAAGCATCAACACTACATACAACAGTTTTTGCAGTGCCAATTTTATCATTGATCTATTTTTGTAAATCCCAAGCTAGCACGGTATGACCCTCTTCATCCAAAGTATCCATGCCCATACCCATAATATTGTAACCCGCATCAACGTAATGAACTTCTCCAGTAACGGCTGTGGACAAATCGCTTAGCAGGTACATTCCGCTATTTCCAACCTCATCAGTTGTAACATTTTTTTTAAGTGGAGCATTTACTTCGTTCCAATTTAAAATCATCTTAAAATCGCCGATGCCACTTGCTGCCAATGTCTTGATAGGTCCTGCACTGATTGCATTTACTCTTATTCCACGCTCTCCACAATCAACCGCCAAATATCTCACGCTCGCTTCCAATGCCGCTTTTGCAACACCCATCACGTTATAATGAGGAATATATTTTGGCCCACCAAGATAGGTCAATGTTAACACAGAACCTCCATCGTTCATCGCTGGCAAACATGCACGAGTAAGCGAAACTAAAGAATACGCAGATGTTCCAAGTGCGATATCAAACGCCTCTTTAGTAGTGTTAATAAATTTTCCGCTCAACGCCTCTTTTGGAGCAAATGCCACCGAGTGAACCACAAAATCAATCTTGCCAAAATCTTTTTCCAAAGAAGCAGTAAGTGCGTCAAGATGTGATGGATTGTTGATATCCAACTCATAAATCTTATCACTTCCAAACTCTTGCGCAATAGGTCTTACTCTTTTTTCCAACTGCTCATTAAGATATGTAAATGCCAGCTCGGCACCTTGCTCAATGCACGCCTTAGCAATACCATAAGCTATGGATTTATTGTTTGCTATTCCTACAATTAGACCTTTTTTGCCCTTCATTATCATCTAAATACTCCTATTTTTTTATTAGAGTTCTAGCTCGAACTCTTTGGTGCTTTTACTTCTTACATGTATCGGCTGAACGTATCATAGCACTAAAGGCATCTGCATCCCAGCTCGCTGTTCCAACTAGCACACCGCCGCACTCTTTAGCCAACAAAATCTCTTCTATATTGTCTGTTTTAACACTACCGCCATATAAAAGCTCACAAGATAGTTTTGTCCTCAAACACAACAAAACCTCTTCTATGTCCTCTTTTTTAGCCGTAAGTCCCGTACCTATCGCCCATACTGGCTCATAAGCCACCACCAATCTATCGTAGCTCGTATCAATGCCATCAAACTGCTCCCAAATGTAGCTCATCACAGCATCGATACCCTGTTCTCTTACCTCTTTTGGCTCTCCGACACAGTAGATTATCTCAACACCTTTTTGTTTTGCAAAATCAAATTTTTGAGCTATAAATTCTACAGACTCTTTTAAAATATGTCTTCGCTCACTGTGTCCTATCAAAACAGAATCCACGCCAAACTCGCCAAGTTGCTCAAAACCTATCTCTCCCGTAAAAGAGCCTTTATCCGCAGGATAAAAGTTTTGCACACCAATCCTCATAGAATCATTGCAACAAAAAGTATCCAATGCCGTAAAAGGCGGATAAATCCTTACCTCTTGCTTACTATTGGTTTGAGCCATCATATCGACGATACTCTGCACAAATGCTCTTGTAGAAGCTCTTGTATGTGTTGTTTTAAAATTTGATGCGATTATCACTCTTCACTACTTTCAGTATTTAGTGGCTTAACTCCTGGTAGCTCTTTACCCTCAATCAACTCCAAACTAGCTCCGCCACCTGTTGAGATAAATGTCATCTCATCAGCATCCCCTGCTCTTGCTACCACATCTGCTGTATCTCCGCCACCAACAACTGTTGTTGCATGTGCTTCGGCAATTACATGTGACATTTTTAAGCTACCTTTTGAAAACTTCTCAAGCTCAAAAACACCCATCGGACCATTCCAGAGTATCGTCTGAGCATCAGCAAGAGCCTCTCTAAAAAGACGAGATGTTGCAGGCCCTATATCTAATCCCATCCACCCTTTTGGAATCTCTTGAACAGTTACAAACTTAATAGTAGCATCTTGCGAGCAAGTTTGAGCAATCACAACATCAACTGGAAGATAGATTTTGACACCTAGCTTCTTAGCTTCACTCATAACCTTACTTGCCTCATCAATCAACTCATCTTCAACCAAAGAGTTTCCAACATCAAGCCCTTGTGCCTTTAAAAAAGTAAATGCCATACCACCGCCAATAACAAGCTTGTCAACACGAGGCAAAAGATTTATCAAGGCTTGAAGTTTTCCGCTCACTTTGCTACCACCCACAACTGCCACAAATGGTCTTGTTGGACGGCGTAAAAGATTTTTAGAAAACTCAACCTCTTTTTGAAGCAAAAAACCAGCCGCAGATGTAGATGCATCAAAAAAGTGCGTAATAGCCTCAACCGATGCATGTGCTCTATGGCAAACACCAAAAGCATCATTTATATAAATATCCGCCATATCCGCCAATGCTTTAGCAAACTGTTCATCATTTTTAGTCTCGCTCTTGTCAAAGCGAAGATTTTCAAGCAATAAAACTTCGCCATTGCTTAAATTGCTCGCCTTTTCTAGGGCATCTTTTCCTGTAACATCCGAAGCTAAAACAACATCTCTATCTAGTAGTCTTTGAAGTCTTTTTTGAACAGGAGCCAATGAGTATTTCTCCTCATACACACCTTTTGGTCTTCCTAGATGACTTGCTAAAATAACTGCACAGTTGTGATCCATACAATACTTAATAGTAGGAATAGCGGATCGAACTCTTCGGTCGTCTGTTATATTTGAAAACTCATCCAAAGGAACATTAAAATCACAACGAATAAATACTTTTTTATTAGTAATATCTAAATCTCTAATCGACCTAACCATCGTTTGTTCCTTTTTTTTATTTGCTTACATGTAATGCCATATCGATTAAGCGTGCTGAGTAGCCCCACTCATTATCATACCAAGCCATGATTTTTATCATATCGTCTCCGATAACTTGCGTTAAATCCAATGCTACCACTGAGCTAAAAGTGCTTGTTTGAAAATCCTGAGAAACTCTCTGTTCAGAATCCACCTCCAAAATGCCTTTCAATACACCATTTGCCTTTTGGCTTAACAAGGCATTTACCTCATCTTTTGAGGTGCCTTTTTTAACCAAAACATTCAAGTCTACCATAGAAACATTTGGCGTTGGAACACGAACACTTTGTCCATGAAGTCTGCCTTTTAAGTGTGGCAATACTAAGCCTATCGCTTTTGCTGCTCCTGTTGTAGTTGGTATCATATTTATAGCAGCGGCACGTGCTCGACGCAAATCTTTGCTATGTTTTACATCTAAAATATTTTGGTCATTTGTATATGCATGTATGGTTGTCATAAGCCCTTTGTCAATGCCAAATGCATCATCCAAAACCTTAGCAACAGGACCCAAACAGTTGGTAGTACAACTAGCATTAGAGACAATAGCTTGACCCTCGTACTTGTCTTCATTTACGCCGATAACAAACGTAGGAGTATCATCTTTCGCAGGTGCTGACATAACTACTTTTTTAATACCGTTGTCTATAAAAACTTGTGCCTTTTCTTTTGTCAAAAGAGCGCCCGTGCATTCTAAAACAACATCCACACCATAATCTGCGAAATTTAACTCTTTGGCATCTCTTGTAGAAAACATTTTTACTTTGGCTTTTCCTATTTGCATATAATCATTTTCCAAAAGCTCAACCACGCCATCAAAAATGCCATGTACACTGTCGTATTTCAAAAGTTGCTTCGTCATGGCACGATCGGCTGTATCGTTTACACACACCAACTCCACATCATCTCTTGAATCTATAATCCTTGCAACACATCTACCTATACGTCCAAAACCATTAATTGCAATTTTTAGCGCCATGCTACTTTCCTTTTGTTATAATAAAAAATATTTTACCGATGGCTTCCCAAAGGTCACAAAACTCCGTACGAAATACGCGTATTGTACCAAATGTGAAGTATAAAAAAGTTTAAGCAAAAATATTTTTTACACAAGGCTAAAAAGTTGCGTATAGCACTCTTTGGAGGCTCGTTTGACCCTCCACATGTAGGACATGTAAAGATTGTCAAAGAGGCACTCAAAAGCCTTGATATCGACAAATTTTTTATTGTTCCTACTTTTTTAAACCCATTTAAAGATACTTATTGTGCACCTCCTTATTTGAGAAAAAAGTGGCTTGAGAAATTATTTTCATCCGATTTGAAAGTTAAAATTTTATCTTACGAGTGTGACCAAAAACGCCCCGTTACAACCATAGAAACCGTAAGATACATCCAAAAAACCTACAATCCCTCAAAAATATATCTTATCGTAGGCTCCGATAGCTTCTGGCAACTTCCCAAATGGAGCGAATATGAAAAACTAAAAGAGTATACAGAGTTCATTATCGCCTTAAGAGAAAATGCCAAACCCATAGAGGGCTTGAAAAATTTGGATATTAATGTTAATATCAGTTCCACATATTTTCGTTTGCAAATGGATGAAAAATATATTCCACCAGAGATTGCAACGGAAGTAAAAGAGTTTTATATAAGGAAGTCAATGGACAATAGAAATGAGCGTATAGTACGCCTTTTGGATGAAAAAAAAGCCGAAAACATACATGTATTTGATATGAGAAACAAAGATTATTTTGTAGATAGCGTCATAATAGCCACCACAATGGGAGAGCGTCACGGTCTTTCTCTTTTGGATTTTTTAAAAAAAGAGTTGAAAGATTGTGGTGAATCTTTCTTGAACATAGACGCTGATGACAACTGGACAGTTATAGATATGGGAGATATTCTAATCCATCTTATGACAGAACAATATCGTGAAAAATACAATTTAGAGCTTTTTCTCAAAGAGAGAGAAGATGAGATGAGAAGACTAAGAGGCGTGGATTAATCCACCCTCTTTTCTTACATGTAGACTAAAACCAAGGCTCTAGCAAAACCTGTGCTTCAAGTTTTTCTTCGATTGCATCTTCAAGATTGTGAAAAAAATCAAATCCACTACGACGTTCAACCTCATCAATAGTTGAGACATATTTTTCAAGTTTATCGTTTGGTTTGGCATTTTGAGGGATGATAAAAGAGATTGTGCTTAATGCACCATCTTTGCCAACTCCGACATATATTTTATAAAAAGCATCTGGCACCTCTACCCAAAAAGAGCTTTTCAAACGTACTGTCTTTGAGCTAAAAAGAGGTCCTGTATAAACCCACAAATCCTTAAATTTTGGAGCAAAAGTATAAAGCTCTATCTCTTCTAAACGTTGCCAAAGTTTTTGATTTAATGATGGTTTTTGGGGCACAATATTGGTCATCAAAAAAGTCTCTTTTTGAGCCTCTTTGCCATATAAACTAGAGATAGCATGATTTGGTGCCATATGCCCTCTATCATAGCCACTATTTGTATAGTCGCTTGATGTAACAAGCCCAAGATTTCTCCAATCAGCACTGAAGCCATCTGGGCGTTTTAGATGATGTGCATTTTTGTCAACTGATTTTAGTTTGTACACAACCCATAACGGATTGCCTCTTGTATCGCTATATCCAACCATATAGGTACTGTTTCTAAAGATACGAGTCCACACCTCTTTTCCATCTTTTGGAACGCCCATAAAACTCATCGTATCACGAGCAATAAAATACTCATAAGAGTAAAATAGCCCTCCGCAAAGAAGGGCTATTAAAAATATTTTTGGATTTTTTAAAAGGAGTGTCAAAACAGATATGACAAAGCGAGAATTTCTCAAATCAGGTCTTACATTTTTGTTTTTGCTTCAATACCAATCAGCCTAAGCCCAACTCTCAAACTCAAGCCAACCATGGCAAAAAGCTTAAGATATTGCTCCTCTTTCTCGCTTCCTACAACACGATTTTCGTTATAAAACTTATGCAACGAAGAGGCAAGATTTTTGAGATAATCCGTCACCTTTTGCACTTGCCTTGAAGAAAAAGCATCTTCTAAAACCTCGGGTAATAGCAGTGCACTGAAAAGAAGATTTTGTGCCTCTTCACTCATGCCTTCAAGCTTTACATGTAGGACATCTTTGATTGTTTTTTGGCTTTTTGAAAAGACTTGATTGATTCGAGCATGTGCGTAATTTATATAAAAAATTGGATTATTGCTATCTTCTTGCTTAAAAACATCAATATCAAATTCAAGATGTGTGTCAGATTTTTTGCTCAAAAATACAAAACGCAACGCATCACTTCCTATCTCTTTAACGACTTCACTCATCAAGATAAAATTTCCAGCACGTTTACTCATCTTGTACGGCTCGCCACCCTTAAGAAGCGAAACCATCTGAGCCAAAAGAACCTCTAGCTTGCTCTCATCATAACCCAAAAAATTTATAGAGGCTTTTACTCTTGCGATATAGCCATGGTGGTCTGCACCCCAGATGTTAATATATCTATCGTAGCCTCTTTGAAACTTATTGTCGTGATATATGATATCACCCGCCAAATATGTCGGTCTTCCATCTTCTCTTACAACAACCCTATCTTTTTCATCGCCCAAATCTGTCGAGCGAATCCAAATCTTTCCACCATCCTCGTAGGTCTTGCCATGATGCTCAAGCTTCTTAAAGCTCTCATTCCATTTTCCATAAAGTGCTTTTTCGCTTACAAAATTTTCAAACACAATGCCTACATCTAGCAAATTTGATTTGATAAGCTCAAGCATTTTATCTTTGCCCCACTCGGACAACTTTGCAATATTTTTTTCGCCATCAAAGATATCTAAGCCAAGCTCTTCTTTAGCAACATATGCCAAATCAACTATATACTCGCCTCGATAAAACTCAGCAGGCCATTGCACTGGAGCTTTTAAAATATGTTCACGCCCAGCAAGATAGAGTGATAATCCCAAAAGCTCGACCTGATTTCCAGCATCGTTAACATAATATTCGCTTGTGATTTTATAGCCTAGATGCTGACCTATTCTGCATAGAGAGTCGCCTATGACAGCACCTCTTGCATGTCCGATATGCAACGGTCCTGTAGGATTTGCACTTACATACTCTAGCAAAATCGTCTCACTCTGCTCATCTTTTGCGTAGCTCTGCTCATTTCCTATCGCCCACGTAGCATACTCATCCAAAAAAGCTTCACTCAATTTAAAATTGATGTAGCCGTTGGTTGGTGTTACTTCTTGAAAAATAGAGCTTTGGCTAAACTTTTGACTTAGTTCTTGAGCTATAAACATAGGGGATTTTTTGAACTCTTTGGCGAGTGAAAATGCGATTGGAGTAGCATAGTGACCAAAGGAGAGATCTTTTGGCTTCTCTAAGACAAAATCTCTCCCCAATTCGTTTTTAATTGTGCCTAAAACACGTTTTTTCAATACTTCTAGCCTTTTACTTCTTGTTTTTCTTCTACTTTGGTTGTCTGTGCAACATTTTCAGATTTGCCTTCTATTTTTTCACTTTCGGCTTGCTCATCTTCTTTTACTGCTTTTTTAAAGTTTTTAATACCCGTACCAATGCCCTTTGCAAGGTCTGGAATCTTCTTTGCACCAAACAGCAAAACGACAATAGCCAAAATAATCAACAACTCAGGCATACTAGGAACACCCATAATCTCTCCTTTTTGAAACTTATAATTTAAAAGTCGCCCATTATAGCATTATTTTATAAACCCCATTGGTCTATAAAAGATTTTGTATCCATAAGCGATATTTTTTGACGAACAGATGTAGCAATCGCCATCAATCCATCAAGTGCCACTTGAAAATCATCGTTAATAACCAAATAACTATATTCTCCTATGCGTTTCATCTCAACGGTTGCATTGGCAAGTCTCTTATCAATAACCTCTCGTGAGTCTGTATTTCTAGCCTCAAGCCTATCTCTTAGTGTTTGTAAATTTGGGGTTGTTATGAAAACAGAGGTAATAATATCTCCAAACTTCTCTTTGGCAATAGCATGCCCTTGAACATCAATATCAAAAACAACTAGCTTTCCTTGCTCAAGCTCTCTTGTGACGGGTCTTAAAGATGTTCCGTAATAGTTATCGTGAACATTCGCCCACTCTAAAAAAAAGCCCTCCTCAATATCCCTCTCAAAAGCCTCTTTTGTGATATAGTGATAATTAACACCGTCAACTTCGCCCTCTCTAATGGCTCTTGTTGTGGTTGATATTGAAAAATAACTATCTGGCGTACGAGCTAAAAGCTCCTTCATCAAAGAGCTTTTACCAGAGCCGCTTGGTCCTGAAATCAATAAAATCGAACCCTTCAAGGCTACTCTTTTTCTTCAAAAGTAATAGAAATATTAATTTTCATTCCCTTTAAGGCTTCCCTTAAAATAGAGCTTTGAGATAGCTGAGAAACGCTATTTGATAGCGTTTTTTCCAAATCTCCTCTTATAACTTCAATCTCTTGGCTAAGCTCCCCTGTCTCATCATTATCTTTTTTTGCCTCTTCTTCTTTACTCTCAAGTTCTATGTCTTCGAAAACATCTTCGCCAAATGCTTTTTTAATAAGATTTTCACTTAAATCATCCAAAGAATCCACCTCTTTTGACTCTTCTTCAAAACTTACCAGAGGTGGAATATCATCACTCTCATCTTCTTCTTGTACTATCTTGTCATCTATCTCTTCAGCAAAATTGTCCAATATATCTTCGTGTGTCTCTTCAAAAATATTATTTTCTTCGTCCATATTCTCTTCAACAATAACATCATCTTCAATATCTTCTTGTGCTATCTTTTCTAATATAGCCTCATCCTCTAGGGCATCGTTTTCCAAAAGATGCTTAACCTCATCAATATCGTCTTTGTCTAAAACAGAAGTTGAAGAAATCTCTTTCTTTTCCTCGTCTAGCCAATCTTCTGTTTTTGGCATCATCAAATCCTTATCTTCGCCCTCATTTGAAGAGTCATATTTATCATCTTCAGCAAAGTCAAACTCTTCCTTGGGCAAAACCTCTTGTTCTGGAGACATCTCTTTTTTCTCAATCTCATCATCTTCAGTTATCTCATCTTTTGAAGCTAAAGACTCTTCTAGATTTATATCTTCAATATTGCCGAGCCCAAAATCATCATTTTTTTCCAATTTAGACTCTTCTTTTAAAAGCTCATTTTCCATAGTCTCGTCACTATAAAAATTTTCATCTAATGTATTTGCATATTCTTCTTTCGCATCAAAGGCAATTGTTTCAAGCTCATCATCCTCGACATCCAAAGACTCCATCTCCGAAAAATCATCAACACCATCAAGGGTGTTTAAATTCGACAAATCATGTTCCAAAGATTGTGACATCTTCTCTATCAACACTATGAAATCAGTTGGCAAAAAAGGTTTTTCTAGAGTAGCACTAACGCTTTCTGGTTTAGAGCTACCTCTTTGACAAATATAAATACACTTATCACAACCAGAACTTTCAGTAAGAGCTTTAAAATCATCCTCTGTAAAAAGCTCATTATCTATCATAATGATGTCATATTTTCTCAATGGCACATCATCATAGTTTTCAAATTCGTCTATCTCGTGACCCATCTTATCGACACTTAATTTTATAAGCCTAGAAACGGCAGGATTGTTATTTATGAGTAACAGACGCATATTTGCTCCTAGATTGCAAGTTTATTATGGAGGTCATTGTAGTATAAAAAAAATTATGATTGTATTAATAGAATTTTCAGATAATTTAGAGCTTCCAAAAACTCTTTTTTAAAGATAAGCATCATCGGCATTAAAACAGCACACAAGACAATAAAGGAGACAACAATTTTAATCGGAAAGCCCACAACCAAAAGGTTAAATTGTGGCATGGTTTTCATAAGCATTCCAAAAACCAAATCAAGCAATAAAGAAAGTGCCAAAACAGGAAAAGATAGAATAAATCCATAAACAAACATTCCAGCAACTGAACGCCCCAAATAACTCCAAATATTTTGTGAGGGATAAAATTCTCCTAGCGGAAGAACCTGCAAAGATTCTGCTATAAAAGTTAACATAACATGATGACCATTAAATGCCAACACCATCATCAACGCCAAAGAGGATAAAAATTGGGAAATAATAGGAGAGGACATCTCACTCTGCGGATCAATAACACTTGCCATAGTAAAACCCATAACAAAAGCGATTTGCATCCCCGCAAGTTGCAATGAAGAGATAACAATAGTTAGCATCAATCCGCCAATCAATCCCATCATAAGCTCACTTACAACGGCAAGAGCAAGGGAAAAAACAGTCATACTGATAGTTGGTGGACTAGCAAGTGGAAAAAGAAATATTGTCATCAAAAAGGTCATTGCAATATTTACAAAAATAGGTATTTTCATATGCGAAAAAAAAGGGAAAAAGGCAAATAGTCCGCTCAGTCTAGCAAAAACGAGCAAAAAGAGTATAACTTGCTCTTGTTTAATAAACTCAGCTAAGGATTCCACTTAATTCTCCTCTATCAGCCCGCCAACATGAAGATGTTTCATATATGTACATTGTTTTGCCAAATGCGTATTGTGAGTTACTAGCATCAGTGCTGCATCTTCTTTTTCAACATACTCAAGCAAAATATCCATAACCTCTTGAGCTGTTTTATCATCAAGATTTCCGGTAGGCTCATCGGCAAAGATAATTTTAGGTTTTTTAGATAAAACCCTAGCTATGGAAACGCGCTGTTGTTGTCCACCAGAGAGATCTCCAATTTTATAGTTCATAAATTGTTCTATTTTTAGTCTTTTCACGAGTTCTTTGTCTAGCGGGTTTCCGCTAATAACATTAGCGAGTTCGATATTTTCATAAGTCAAAAAACCTTTAAAAAGATAGTGCGACTGAAATATAATGCCAACATCAAAACGTCTTACATGTAAGATTTCACCATAACTACATCGGTAAAGATTTTTATCAAATAAAAATACATTTCCTACTTTTGGTTTTAAAAGGGTGGAACATATGTGCAAAAGTGTTGATTTTCCACTCCCACTAACACCAAGAACGGATAAAGACTCTTTAGGCTTTAGTGAAAAATTTACATCTTTAAAAAGCTCATATTCAAAAGAGTGGGAAAGGTTTTCTGCTCGAAGAAGGTGCATTGGTGTCCTTACTTGAAGGTAGTGGCGGGGGCATTTCCCCGCCTTTATTATATAACTATTTTATTGGAACTATTTGAGCTGATCAGCAACTTCAGAAGCAAAGTCGCATCCACGTTTTTCTAAACCTTCGCCCAGCTCAAATCTAACATACTCAACAAGCTCAATCTTTCCACCAAGCTCTTTAGCTTTTTCTTCAACTACTTGCTCTACAGTTTTTTTGTCATCCATAACATAAAACTGACTCAAAAGCGCTAGTTGTTGATCAAGCTGTGTATTGTCAGCAATAAATCGCTCAAGTTGACCAGGAATAATCTTATCCCAGATTTTCTCGGGCTTGCCTTGGGCTTTCAACTCCTCTTCCATATCTTTTTTGGCTTGCTCCATAACAGCAGGTGTCAATTGAAGTTTGCTAACATATAGAGGTATTCTTTTAAGAGGTTTTTTAAGTCTTCTTAGCTCTTCGTTCTCTTTTTCAATATCTGCTTTGATTGCAATATTTTCTTTTTCAACAAAATCCAAATCCAAACCAGAATAGCTCAAAAATGATGGCTTCATCGCAGCTGCATGCATACATAGGTTTCGGATAAAATCAGCCGAAGCTTGAGCTGTCTTTTCGCTATCACAACTAGCAGCTATAATAACACCAACTCTTCCATTGGAATGGACATATCCATTTACTACACCATTTGTGCCTGCTTTAATCGTGGCAAATCTTCTTACTACAAGATTTTCGCCTATAGTGGCAACTTTGCTAGCAAAATACTCTTCAAACACCGTGCCATTAATAGTTGTTTTCATCAACTCTTGAACATCTTGAACGCCACTTGCTTGAATGTGCAATGTTGCATCTTTTGTTAGGTTGATAAAGCCTTCATTTTTAGCAACAAAATCTGTTTCTGCATTTATTTCGCTTACTGTTGCAACTTTAAAATCAGGCTCAACACAAACATTTACCAAGCCTTCACTTGCAAGTCTGTCTGCTTTTTTAGCTGCTTTGCCTAGACCTTTCTCGCGCAAAAGGTCTACTGCTTTTTCGATATCACCGTCGGTTTCGCTCAAAGCCTTCTTGCAGTCCATCATGCCCGCACTGGTCATTTCTCTTAATTCTTTAACTAACGCAGCAGTGATCTCAGCCATTACGCTTCCTCCTCGACAAATTCCTCTGAAAAATCATCCTCGGCTACAGCCTCTTCGATAAGTTTTGTTTTCTCTTCGTCACTTATCTCTTGCTCATCAGCACCCTCAGGAGCGTCTTGATCTCTTATCTCTTTTCCTTCTATCATAGCTTCACACATCTCTTTGCAGAAAAGTTGGATTGAGCGAATTGCATCATCATTTCCAGGAATTGGCAAATCAACAACATCTGGGTCACAGTTTGTATCAATAGGTGCTACAACAGTAATACCCAATCTTCTAGCTTCATTAACGGCAATTTTTTCTTTTACAGTGTCTACAACAAAAATCATATCTGGTAGGTTTTTCATATTGCGAATACCGCCAAGATAATCCAACAATTTCTCTTTTTTTCTTCTAAGTGTCAAAGCCTCTTTTTTAGTCAAAAGATCGATTTGTCCATCTTCTTCCATCTTTTCGATGATATCAAGCTTTCTGATTGATTGTCTGATTGTTTGGTAGTTTGTAAGCATTCCGCCTAACCATCTGTGGTTTACGTAAGGCATACCACATTTTTCTGCATACTCTTTAACTGCTTGGCTGGCTTGTTTTTTTGTTCCAACAAAAAGCATTGTTTTGCCCTCTGCCGCAGCATCCCTTACAACATTGTATGTATATCTAAAATAACGTAGTGTTTTTTGCAAATCTACGATATAGATGTTTTTTCTTTCACCAAAAATGAACTTTTTCATTTTTGGATTCCAGCGTCTTGTTTGGTGTCCGAAGTGTACGCCACACTCCAATAGGTCTTTCATGGTTACCATGAATTGCTCCTTGTGTTTATTTGGTTTCATCCTCCACGCCCATCAACAAGCGAATAACGCTTGCAACCTTTAAAGGATTGACGTGTGTGAGATTAAGGTCGTGATTATATACAATTAAAGATTAATTTTTGCTTTTTTTAATCAAAAAATAAGGTAACGATTTTTTCTTTAAATTATCGTTTTTTTTAGCACTTTTTTGCTAAAGTAACACTCTTAGTTAAAAAACAAATTCTTGGAGATATTGCGAGAAAATGGCACAAAGCAAGGAAAATAACTATTTTAAAATAGCAATAATGCTTTTGCTGATTACAACAACTCTGGGCATAGCGTTTTCTGCACATATTATTGCTTATTTTTCTATTATTTTGATAGTTTTTGTTCTTGTTTTTTTATTCAAAAAGTTGCCAAAAAAGCAGAGCAAAACAATACCTCTTGTGCACCCCAGCATATATCTAAAGGCATTTGAAAATAGAGCCTCGATAGCAAAAATTTCCTCAGACTTTGTGATAACCTACGTAAACAGAATGTTTTCACAAACGGTATTTAAAACAAAAGAAGAGTGTGTGGGCTTGGGCATATTTGCTCTACTGGAACAACTTTTTGCCCCAGAATCAACTATTGAAGAGATGCAAGAAACCCTAAAATACAATCAGTCGTGGGAAGATATGCTAACACTGAAGACACAAGATGGGAGCATGGTCTCACTCAACTGCTCAATGGTTCCACTCATAGATGAAGAGTCAAATATCATAGAGTATCTCTTTATAGCCAATGATTTTACCGAACTTGTCATAAGCCAGAAAAATCTTAAACAAAACATCTACACAGACCAGAACACAAAACTTCCAAATAGATTAAAATTTTTAGAAGACAAAAAAGACTCTCTATCTACTCATGAGTTAACTTTTATTCTTATCAACATTGACTCTTTTCAAGAGATTAACAGTCTTTATGGAAACAGTTTTGGAGATGCCTTTTTGAAAACAATAGCAATATGGCTAAGAGCAAATCTCCCGCCAAATCAAGAGGCAAATTTGTACAAATTTGAATCAGATATTTATGCAATATTTATCAAAAGTGCCGTAAATGAGTTCGATCTGGAACGCTATCTTAAAAAATTGACATTTCAAATATCTAGAGATAAGCTTACATGTAAGGGTTTGGATATAAATATATCTTTTACTATGGGAGCTGTTCAAGCCACAAAAGACCTGCTCAAACTCTCAATGATAGCTTACAAAGAGGCAAAAAAACACAGTATTTCCTATGTTATTTACGATAAAAAAAGCGACAAAGAGCAAGAATATACTCGCAATATACAAATGGGCAGACTCCTAAAAGATGCTCTAAACAACGATGATGTAACGCCTTTTTTCCAGCCTATAATGAATATAAAAAACAACAAAATAGAAAAACACGAAACACTAATGCGTATCCGAAAAAAAGAGGGTGGATTTTATCTACCATTTGAGTTTTTAGAAGTTGCTAAGCACTCTAAAATTTATCCTAAATTATCCATGGCTCTGATTCAAAAAACATTTGAGATGTTCCAAATGTCCTCACGAGAATTTTCCATAAATCTTTCATTTTTAGATATGGCAAATCCATCCACTACGGAGTTTATCTTTAAAAAATTGGAAGAGTTCAATCTGGGACCATGGGTTATTTTTGAAATTTTAGAGAGCGACAGTAGTATGGAAAATTATGGAGCGGTTTTAAAATTTATCGAACAAGTTAAGTCCTATGGAGCTAGAATTGCCATTGACGATTTTGGTTCAGGTTACTCAAATTTTGAACGATTAATGGAGTTAAGAGTAGACTATATCAAGATAGATGGTAGTCTTATTAAAACCATAGACCAAAATGAAGATATGCGAATTGTTGTACAAACTATTGTAAATTTTGCAAAAGAGTTAAAAATTCAAACCGTTGCAGAGTATGTCCATTCGCACGCTGTTTTAAAATGCGTCAAAGATATAGGCATAGATTTTGCACAAGGCTTTTATATCGGAAGACCTACTGAAGAGGTGATTGACACTCCACAGGAGCACTTATGAAAGGCTCAATACTTCTCCACATAGCCAAAGAGAGTATCAAGGACTCTTTGTACTACACAAACAACCTAGATATCGAGAAGATAGCAAAAGAAAATCCTTGGCTTAAAGATGATGGAGCAACATTTGTAACGCTTATGCTAAATGGAAAACTAAGAGGTTGTATCGGCTCACTAATAGCACAAAGAGCTCTATTGGACGACCTTATATATAACGCAAATATGGCAGCTTTTAGAGACCCCAGGTTTCCAAAACTGACACGTGAAGAGTTTAAAAACCTACATGTAGAGGTATCTCTATTGAGCGAGCCTAAAGAGTTAGAGTATGCTGACATAGAGGATTTGCATAAAAAAATAACTCCAAATATCCACGGAGTTATCATCTCTCATCACGGAAGACAAGCTACATTTTTGCCTCAAGTATGGGAAGAACTGCCATCGTTTGAAAGTTTTTTTGCACATCTTCTTAGCAAAGCTGGACTGCCAAAAGAAACTCTTTTGGAGCATCCAACTATCTACACATACACGGTTGAAAAATTTTCATAATTTAATCTCAAGTATTAAGAGTTTTATTATCCTTATTAGCTATAATTGTGTTACATTTTTAGAAAAAGGAAAGAAAACATGGCAACAACAAAGTTAAAAGGCAATATCGTAAATCTAAAAGGAAACGAGATTAATGTAGGCGATAGTGCGCCTAGCGTTAAAGTTGTAGCTCAAGACTTAAGCGAAATAACAATAGGTTCTGACGCACAAAAAGCACAAATTCTTATCGTTGTTCCATCTTTGGACACTGCTGTTTGCGCTTCTGAAACAAGAAGATTTAATACCGAAGCAGCCAAAATAAAAAATGCTGAGGTAGTAGTTGTGTCGATGGATTTGCCATTTGCGATGGGAAGATTTTGCACCACCGAAGGCATTGCCAATCTTAAAGTCGGAAGTGATTTTAGAAACAAAGATTTAGCCTTGGCGTATGGCGTACTAATAGCTGATGGACCACTTGCTGGCATTAGCGCTAGAGCTGTTTTTATTATTGACGCAAAAGGTAAGATTGTCTACAAAGAGATTTGTCCTGAGATTACAGAAGAGCCAAACTACGAAGCTGTTTTAAAAATTGCAAAAGAAAAACTAATCTCAAAATGTTGTGGCGGAAGTTGTAACTAAATTTTTTGGAAGAGGAGAGCCTCTTCCAAACCTTAATCTTGGCTCATTTGTGCTTTTTGCTCAACATCTTCAAGCCACCTAAAAACATCAGCCACTTCTAAAATCATCTCTTTTTGTGATTGCATCAACTCAAAACCAGCGCCAGATATGATCTCAAATGCCACTTTGTTATTTTGAAAAAGTGGTGTTTTAAATACTTTTCCTCTCTCTACAACTTTGGATAAAAGTTCTGCGTTTTCCATGCCACTTAACAAATCCGAAAAGCCATCTTGAGCATAAACTTGAGTTATTTTTTTGCTTATCATCTATCTTGCTCCAAAGCGATAATCCCACAAAATCTGCCCGTAACACCATCTCTTCTATATGAAAAAAAACGCTTATCGCAACAGTTACATGTAGGTTCTATCATAATATTTTTTGGCAAAATTCCAATTTTTAGAAAATCATCTCTATTTAATGTTTGCAAATCCAAAAAGCACTTTTCATCTCTACATGTAAGATAAGACTCAAATCCGCCCACAATCTCTTTTGAAACTTCATAACAACAACTTCTTATCGAAGGTCCCATAAAAATAGATATATCCTCCACACAAGAGCCGTAATTGTCTAACATTTTTTGAACCGTCTTTTGACCTATATGCAAAAAACTCCCTGTCCTTCCAGCATGTGCTACGCCTATAACATTGCGAACTTTATCGAACAATAAAACAGGAATACAATCAGCCACCATCACACAAAGCGCCAAATCTTTTACGTTGGTTATCATCGCATCGCAAGATGGAGTGGTCGTGCTTTCATCTACACACTCCACAATATCTCCATGTAGTTGATTCATAAACAAAATGCTTGATACACCTATTTGTTTTTTTAAAATATCTCTGTTTTGCTCTACATGTAAGGAGTTATCTCCTACATGTAAGGCTAGATTGAAGCTATCGCAAGGAGGATGACTGACACCCCCAAAACGATTGGTAAAAAGATGCTTCATCAATACCGAGCCATAATTCCATCGACTGTATTCCAGCCTACATCGTGTGGTTTTTGAAACATATGATAGAGATATCGAGCAAACATATCGGTTTCTATATTTACTCTCGCGCCCACTTTGTACTCGCCAAAAAGTGTATTTTTCAGCGTATGCGGTATGATGGTCAATCGACACTCGTTCTTAGAAACACTATTTATGGTCAAACTAACGCCATCAACTGCGATACTCCCTTTTGGGGCTATAAATTTTGCAAACTCCAAAGGAAATACAAGCACAAAATCTACTCCGTTTTCTTGCTGACTTATCTGCTTTATCTTCGCTAAACAGTCAACATGTCCTTGCACAATGTGCCCTTCAAGCCTATCTCCCATCGCCATCGCAGGCTCAATATGCACACGATTTTTATAATTTTCTATCGCAACCAAAGCCCTTGTTTCAGCAGAAAGTTCCACATCAAAAGTACCCTCGCCCACTCTAACAACG
The DNA here is from genome assembly GCA_028692875.1 of Sulfurospirillaceae bacterium. Taxonomy (GTDB): domain Bacteria; phylum Campylobacterota; class Campylobacteria; order Campylobacterales; family Sulfurospirillaceae; genus JAQUWL01. Next base: position 15,120 of record JAQUWL010000012.1, on the reverse strand, counting down.
GTTAAACAAGCACCATTTACGGCGACACTATCGCCTATTTTTGGCTTATACTTTGCCTTGAGCGATAAAGTATTATCCTTATAACTTACAACATATGCAAACTCTCGAATCAATCCTGTAAACATTTACGTCCCACTTTTTTGCTTATTTGGTAATTATAGCGAATATTCAAATCAGAAATACCATTAAAGTTACAGCAACTAAGTAGTATAATTGTGACACAATTTTTTTTAAGGTGTGGTATGAAATACGATATTATTGTTATTGGTGGTGGACATGCAGGCATCGAAGCGGCACTATCATCGGCAAGACTTGGACACAAAACACTACTCATCTCTATTTTGGCAGAACAAATTGGAGCCGCTAGTTGCAATCCTGCCATCGGAGGACTTGCCAAAGGTCACCTCGTTAAAGAGATAGACGCACTTGGTGGGCAAATGGGTCTTGCGACAGACCAAACGGGTATACAGTTTCGGATTTTAAATAACTCAAAAGGACCAGCAGTAAGGGGCAGTCGTGCTCAAATAGACATGGACAGATACCGCATATATATGCGAAATATTATCTTAAACACGGACAATCTTTTTGTAGCTCAAGAGATGGCTGAGGAAATTATCGTAAAAGACAATGAAGTCACAGGTGTTATTACACAACTCAAAAATCACTATCACGCCAAAAAAATCATAATCACAGCTGGAACATTTCTAAGAGGACTTATTCATATTGGAGAGTTTCAACAAGAATCTGGAAGAATTGGAGAGTTCCCATCCGTAAAATTATCCGACTCGCTCAAATCATTAGGGCTTGACATAGGAAGACTTAAGACAGGAACATGTGCAAGAATCGATGCAAAAAGTATCGACTTTAGTAAAATGGAGATTCAGCTAGGCGATGAAAATCCTATGCCTTTTAGCTTTAGAACTGACGTTGCAACTTTTAGGCCTCATCAGCTCCCTTGCTATATCACATACACCAATGAAACCACACACGATGTAATACAGAGCAATTTTTACAGAGCACCTCTATTTACGGGACAAATTGAAGGCATTGGCCCTAGATATTGTCCTAGTATTGAAGATAAAGTAAACCGATTTAAAGACAAAGAGCGACACCATCTTTTTATAGAACCTCAAACAAGAGAGGCGACAGAATACTATCTAAATGGGCTTAGCACATCTTTGCCACCAGACACCCAACTTGGCATGATACGTTCCGTTGCTGGACTTGAAAACGCTAGAGTCGTAAGATACGGATATGCAATAGAATACGACTATGTCAATCCAACCGAATTAAAACATACACTTGAGACAAAAAAAATAATAGGACTCTACTGCGCAGGACAAATAAATGGCACAACTGGATACGAAGAAGCTGCTGCTCAAGGACTGATGGCTGGCATAAATGCCTCTTTGTCAATCAGAGAAGAAGAGCCACTTGTGCTTAGAAGAGATGAGGCATATATAGGTGTTTTAATAGATGATTTGGTTACAAAAGGTACTAAAGAGCCTTACCGAATGTTTACCTCTCGTGCAGAATACAGACTACTTCTAAGAGAAGACAATGCGGACTTAAGATTAAGCTCTTACGGTTATAAATTGGGGCTTATTGATGAAGCTACTCACGACAAAATGGTCAAAAAAATGCTCCACACGCAAAGAGGTTTAGCAATTCTCGAGGAAAATAGTTTTACACCATCTAAAGAGAATGTTGCATACCTTGAGAGTATCGGCGAAGATAAGATTACCGATGTCATGTCATGGCAAAAAATAGTCGCTCGAAAAAGTTTTACGCTAGAAAAACTAGAAAAACTCTCGCCTGAGATTGCTACATTTTCAGAAGATGCCAAAGAACAAATTCTAATAGAGGCAAAATACAAAAACTATATAGAAAAACAGAAAAATCAAATTGATAAAATGAAAGAGATGATGAGTATAAAAATACCTCCTCTTATGGATTTTGATTCCATTTCTGGACTAAGCAATGAGGTGGTTGAAAAACTAAAAAGATTTTCGCCTCCAACACTTTTTGAAGCCAGTGAAATAAGTGGCATAACGCCTGCGGCATTGGATATTTTGCATATTTACATCAAGATTCATAGTAGAAAAAAATTATAAAAGTGTGCATTTTAGCACACCTTTATAATATTAAAACTATCCATTTGACGCACATCATCGACTCTTAAAGCAAAATAAGATAAAATCGACCAAAATAAAATTTAATCGAAAGGAAACAGAATGGCTGTTGAGCAAAGCAGAAGAGACTTTCTTGGCATGGCATTCGGCGGTTTTACGGTAGCAGGAGGCGCAATAGCCCTTGTTGCAATGAAAAAAACTTGGGATCCACTTCCGAGTGTAAAAATGGCCGGATTTACCACTGTTGATTTATCTCCAATGAGTGACGGGGAGTTGAGAACAGTATTGTGGAGAGGTAAACCTATCTTCATCTTGAAGAAAACAAAAGAGATGAAAGCAAATGAAAAACGTGACGTTGTGGTCGGTAATGCAAACTACACTGTTATTATTGGACTGTGTACACATTTGGGCTGTATTCCAACATGGGAGGCCAAAACATCACAGTTTAAATGTGCCTGTCATGGTGGCGAGTTTGACGAAAGCGGAGTCAATACTTTTGGACCTCCTCCTAGACCTATGGATATTCCTCCGTTTAAAATTGACGGTGCGAAACTTGTTCTAGGTGAAGAAGGTCCTGAATATAAAAAATTAACAGCTAAAGCTTAAGGGGACACAATATGGCAGAAATCAAACAAGCTACTGGCGTAATTGATTGGCTAGACCAACGCCTAGCTGTAAAAAAATTAACAAAGGTCTTGATGACGGAATATTGGATTCCGAAAGACATTAACTTCTTGTGGGCTATGGGCGTTGTCCTAATGACCCTCTTTACGATACTTTTTATCAGCGGTATATTTCTGTTGATGTATTACAAGCCCGACATTAAATTTGCATTCGACAGTGTAAACTACACCATCATGCAAGAGGTTGAGTATGGATGGTTATGGCGACATATGCACGGCGTTGCAGCATCTTTAATTTTCCTTGTGATATATATCCATATGTTTACTGCTATATATTATGGCTCTTATAAAAAAGGGCGTGAGATGATATGGATTACGGGAATGTTGCTTTTTGTAACATTTTCAGCAGAAGCTTTTAGTGGTTATATGTTACCTTGGGGACAGATGAGCTATTGGGCTGCACAAGTTATTACCAACTTGTTTGGTGGCATTCCCTTGATTGGAGAGGCATTGGTTGTCTGGATTAGAGGCGATTTTCTTGTAGCAGATGCAACACTTACAAGATTTTTTATGCTTCATGTCTTGCTACTTCCCGTTGTTATAATGATGATTATTGCTTTACATTTTTATTCATTAAGAATTCCACATGTTAATAATCAAGAGGGTGACGAATTTGATTTTGATGTAGAATCAAAAAAATATATTGACGGCAAAAAGAAAGAGTCAAAAGTTGTTCCTTTCTGGCCGGTATTCCTATCTAAAGACTTCTTTGTTGTTGGCGTTTCTATGATTTTGTTTTTCTATCTTGTGTGTTATCACTACAATTTCGCAATGGATCCTATAAACTTTGAGCCAGCAGATATCCTTAAAACTCCTTTGCATATTTATCCAGAGTGGTATTTCTTGTGGAGCTATGAAGTGCTTAGAGGATTTTTCTTTGATATAGGCGGTGTTGCGGCTATGGATATTGGTCTTGCAGCATTTGGATTCGCAAATGTTATTTTTATACTTTTGCCATTTTTAGACAGAGACACACAACATGTAGAACCTGCTCACAAAAGACCGTTATTTAAATTTTGGTTTTGGTTGTTGCTTGTAGACATGATTGTATTGACCGTTTATGGAAAACTTTCTCCAACCGGAAACAATGCTTGGGTAGGTTTTTATGCAGCCATTACATTTATCGTGCTGTTTTTAATCTTGCCAATCATTACAAAAATTGAATCTAAGTTTTCAAGGAGTGCAAAATGAGAGAATTAAAAATTTTAATTGTAGTTGTATTTTTTACACTCCTTACTTATTATGGTGTTGAGCCTTTTGCACATATGCAACTACACCCACATGTTGAACCTGCAGATTTTTCGTTTAAAGATTTGGGAGAAACCAAAAAAAAAGGAGACCCAGTCAAAGGAGCAGAAAATTTTATGTCAGCGGGCTGTATTGGATGTCATTCACTTAAATCTCAAGGTATGTCTGCCCCAATGGATGATGCAGCAGCATCGGCAGCATTTGGAGTTGCACCTCCAGACTTAAGTACTTCTGGTGCAATATACGATAAAAATTACCTTATAGCATTGATAAAAAATCCAACCAAGGCATTAAAAGTTGAACATAAATTTAACGATTCTAAGCCTCACCCAATGACCTCTTTTGGAGGACTTGGTGGCGATATAAATCAAGAAATTGCGGATATCGTAGCGTATCTACAATCAATTGCACCAAAAGAGGTTACCCCGAAAGAGACCTACAGGGACGCTTGCCAAAGATGTCACAGCATGAAATACGACAAGGTTTTCAGCAATAGCGATAAAGAATCACTAATAGCATATATGGGCACAACACCTCCGGATTTGTCTATAACGATTCGTGCAAAAAGCAAGAATTACCTTGAGACTTTTATAAACAACCCCCAAAAACAACTTCTTGGCACATCAATGCCTAGAGTGGGCTTAACAAAAGAGTATCAAGATAAAGTTGTGGGCTACATGGAAGAGGTCGGAGATCGAAAAAAAGATGAACGTAACGATATTGGTATAAAACTAATAGGATTTATGGTTATATTTACACTTCTTGCTTTTCTATGGAAAGTAAAGGTGTGGAGAGAAGTGCACTGATATCAATAAAAACACCCATTTAAAAGTGGGTGTTTTAACTTATATTTTAGATAGCTAAAGAGGAGAATTTATGATACGATTTAAAAAAATAGCCATAACTTTCATGTGTATAACATCTGTTGCTTTCGCACAAGATGTTGCATTAAAGCTAAATGCAGAAGCGATGTTGGCAATGGAAAATGGACTAAACAATATTCAAAAAGGTTTTTTGTATAACAATATTGACCTAATCAAAAGCGGTGTTGATATTGTTCAAAAAGAAAACAGAGTATACCACGACAGAAAAGTTATAAAATCAATACTTCCTGAAAATAAAAAATTGATGGAAAATATTGCTCTTATCACATCCAAAAGAATAGAAAACGCATCTGAAGAGATGAAAGCATACCTAGAGATGAAACAAATGAGAAAAGCTCATGAGTCTTTTTCTGATATGGTAAATGCATGTACAGACTGCCACACAATCGTAAGAGGTTGGTAGAAAATAGTTCAAGAAGATAAGCCTCTCATTTTACGAGGGGTTTATCGTTCCTCATACGCACCTATTGAAATTATTTTTTCATAACGTGCACTCAATCTCTCTTTATCGCTCATTTTATCTAGCTCTTCCAAAGATTTCATAAAATATTCGCTAATAGCTTTTGCTGCTGATTCTTTGTCGCGGTGTGCCCCCATAATAGGCTCATCAATAATAGCGTCAATTAGATTTAATTTCATCAAATCATCGGATGTAATTTTCATGGCTTTTGTAGCACTCTCCTGTTTTGCAGGATCATTCCATAAAATTGCAGCACATCCTTCTGGAGAGATAACAGAAAAAACAGAATAACGCATCATGGCTATTCTATCGCTAACACCTATCGCCAAAGCTCCTCCACTTCCACCCTCTCCGATAACAATAGAGACTGTTTTAGTATTGAGTTGGCTCATCTCGTAAAGATTGCGTGCGATTGCCTCACTCTGACCTCTCTCTTCTGCACCAACACCAGGATATGCTCCGGGAGTATCAATAAGAAACAAAATAGGCAAATCAAACTTTTCTGCCATTTTTGCAACTCTCAAAGCTTTTCTGTATCCTTCGGGATGAGGCATACCAAAGTTTCGCTTGAGTTTATTTTTCGTACCTCGTCCTTTTTGCTCACCAATAACCACTACTTTGCGGTTTTCTATATAGCCAACATAACAAACGATAGCCAAATCATCTCTAAAAGCTCTATCGCCATGTATCTCATAACTATCTTTCAAAAGATAACGTATATAATCAATAGCATAAGGGCGGTCAGGATGACGTGCAAGTTGTAGTTTTTGATATTCGCTTAGGTTTTTGTATGTTTTTTCAATCTCTTTTTCAAGATTTTTTTGGAGTATTTCAACAGCATGTGAATCGCTCTTTATCTTTGCACCAGATATGTCTTCATCTATCTGCTTAATGCTGTTTTCAAACTCTAAATATGTAGCCACAAATCTTCCTTAGACACGCTTAAAAATAATAGAACCGTTCGTGCCACCAAAACCAAATGAGTTGCTCATAACAATATCGACTTTAACCTTTCGTGCAACATTTGGAATGTAGTCCAAATCACAATCTGGGTCTTTCTCTTCTTGGTTTATTGTTGGTGGCAACACGCCATCTCGAATCGCCATCAAAGATATAGCAGCCTCAATCGCTCCTGCTGCACCCAAACAGTGACCAATTTGACCTTTTGTTGAGCTAACAGGCGGAATAGAGTCTTTAAAAACACTTTTTATCGCCATAGTCTCATACCAATCGTTATACTTCGTGCTAGTTCCATGTGCATTAATATAATCAACTTTATCTATGTTTGCCATCTTAAGAGCTGCTTTCATCGCTCTTTTTGCACCCTCTCCTTCTGGAGCCGGTGTTGTGATATGGTTTGCATCACCACTCTCACCAAAACCTATAATCTCTCCGTAAATATGAGCACCTCTAGCAACCGCATCTTCATAAATCTCTAAAACCAATGCTCCAGCACCCTCGCCCATAACGAACCCGTCACGACCAGCGTCAAATGGTCTGGATGATTTTAAAGGCTCATCATTTCGAGTAGAAAGTGCTTTCATCGCTGCAAAACCACCAATACCTATCTCGCAAATCGCCGATTCTGCACCAACTACCAACATCTTGCTAGCACCACCGACCATGATTGTCTTAGTCGCCTCGCTGATAGCATGTGTTCCCGCTGCACAAGCCGTAACCGAAGAGAGATTTGGACCTTTAATGCCATACTCTATGGAAACAAAACCGCCTAACATATTGATAAGTGCTGAGGGGATAAAAAATGGAGATATTCGTCTAGGACCTTTTTCTCTACAAATAACTGAAGCTGACTCGATACTAGGCAAACCACCTATTCCAGCAGCGGAGCTAATCCCAAAACTGTCACCATCATAAGATTCAAATTTTGCATCTTGCATAGCCTCTTTAGCGGCTTTCAACCCCAAATGTATAAATCTATCAGCCTTTTTAACATCTTTTGGATTCATCACTGTTTCAGGATCAAAATCGGTTACAACGCCAGCGATTTTAACTGAATGATTGGTTGTATCAAACGAACAAATACTTTTAATGCCACACTCTGCGTTAACTATAGCCTTAAAAGAACTCTCTTTATCTAAACCTACTGAAGTAATCATTCCAATACCTGTAACCACTACTCTTCTCAATTATTCTTCCTTTGGATGTTTTAGAAATAATAAAAGCCCGCAAATTGCGGGTTTTTATTATTTGTGTGATTCGATGTAGCTGATTGCATTACCAACAGTGACAATTTTCTCAGCATCTGTGTCGGGGATTTCAATATCAAATTTCTCTTCAAGAGCCATAACCAACTCTACTACGTCCAAAGAGTCCGCTCCCAAATCTTCAACAAATTTTGAATCTTCTTTCACTTCATCAGGATTTACATTTAATTGTTCTACAACAACCGCTTTTACATCATCAAATAGTGCCATAACAGCTCCTTAAAAAATTTTCACCATTTTATCAAAAATAACTTTAAACTGAGTTTTCTACATGCAGAACTCTATCCTTACATGTACATCCCGCCATTGACCTTTAAAACCTCTCCTGTGATATAACTTGCACTATCACTCAACAAGAAAGCAACGGCTTCTGCGATATCTTTGGGACTTCCGAAACGCTTTAGTGGGATTTTTGAGGTGTAACTCTCTTTGACCTCATCACTCAATTTATCTGTCATCTCAGTTGCGATAAATCCTGGAGTTACTGCGTTGTATCGGATATCTCTAGCACTTCCTTCTTGTGCAAAACTTTTGGTCATCGCAATAAGTCCGCCTTTGCTAGCACTATAATTAACTTGTCCTGCGTTGCCTGTTTCGCCAACGATGGAAGCGATATTTACAACACTTCCAAAACGCTTTTTGCTCATAACTTTAATCGCCTCGCGACAACCAATAAACGCCGAAGTAAGGTTTATATCCAAAACAGACGTGAAGTCCTCTTTTTTCATACGCATCGCCAATTTATCATTGGTTATGCCAGCATTGTTTACCAAATAAGATAACTCACCATCTGCCTCAATTATCTTTTTGACACCATCTATAAACGCCTCTTCATCTGCTACATCAAAACCTATCACTTCTGCTACGCCACCATTAGCTTCAATTTCGACCTTAATCGCATCGGCTGACTCTGGACGAGAGCGATAATTTACCCAAACCTTAAGACCATATCCCGCTAATGTTATGGCTATCTGCTTGCCGATTCCACTTGCTGCACCTGTGACTAATACATTTTTTCCACTAAATTTCATTCTTTTCCTTTTTAAATTTTTATTAAAGACTCATTCATCTCTTTGGGAATAGGCAATCCCATCAATGTCAATACTGTTGGAGCAATATTGCTAAGCCCGCCAGATTTGACCTCTTTTACCCCTTTGGCATAAACAAAACAGTATACCTCAAATGTAGTATGGTTCGTGAGCAATTTACCTGAGCTATCTGCCATTTGTTCGCAGTTGCCATGGTCGCTCGTAATCACAACAGAGTACTCTTTTTCATCTGCTTTTTGCAAAATCTTGCCCAACTGCTCATCGACCGATTCAACCGCTTTTATCGCAGCATTAAGGTTGCCAGTATGCCCTACCATATCGCCATTTGCAAAATTTACAACTATAAAATCATAACCCTCATTCATAGCCTTAGCTACCGTATCGCCAACTTCTGGAGCACTCATCTGAGGTTGCATGTCATACGTTTGAACTTTAGGGCTTGGTATAAGAACTCTTGTTTCATTGGCAAAAGGCTCTTCAATACCTCCATTGAAAAAGAAGGTAACGTGAGCATATTTTTCCGTTTCGGCTGTGTGAAATTGCGTAAGATTTGCATCAGACAAAACTTGAGCCAATGTGTTATTAAGTTTCTCCTTGCCAAAAAGCACTTCAAATGGATAAGTAGCATCATACGAGGTCATACTCACGCACTCTACTCCTTGAAGTCTTCTTTCAAATTCGCCAAATTCTAAAAATCCAATCGCCTTAGAAAGCTCTCTCATTCTATCGCTTCTAAAGTTGGCAAATATCACGCCATCATCTTGTGCAATACCATTAAAATATTGCATCGCAACAGGCTCTATAAACTCATCTGTGATGCCATTTTCATACATAGATTTAATGTAAGCACTTGCACTTTTTGAACTCTTCGGCAATGCCTCAACAATAGCATCATAACCTCTCTTGACTCGTTCCCAGCGATTGTCTCTATCCATCGCATAAAATCGCCCTCCAACCGAGCCAATAGCTACATTTGCATCACAAATAGCCTCCAGCTCTTTGGCAAAACCCTCTCCTGAGGTTGGACTAACATCCCTTCCATCAGTTATTACATGTAGCCATACTTTTTTGCCTGTTTTTTTGGCGATATTTGCCAAAGCTACGATATGCTCGATGTGAGAATGCACACCACCATCACTCACGAGACCGATGATATGAATATCTCCTTTTACATGTAAGAGTTTAACAAGGGCTGGATTTTTCTCTAGTGTTCCATCTTTTATAGCTAGTGATATTTTTACCAAATTTTGATATAAAATTCTCCCACTTCCAATACACATATGCCCTACTTCGCTATTTCCCATCTGACCATCTGGCAGTCCAACAGAAAGCCCCGATGTTTGAATTAAAGAGTAAGGTGTTTGCTGAAATAATCTGTCATAATTTGGCTTACAAGCGGACATAAAAGCATTGGCTTTTGAAGATGTGTTGTGTCCTATTCCATCGGTAATGACCAATACCGTTTTGTTTATTTTTGTTTTCAAAATGAACCTTTTTTAGACATTTTTATTATGAGGTTATAAGCAATATACTACTAAAATGTTGCTTTCATAACAATATATCTTTCAAAAACAAAGCGGAAATATCATGCTCTACTGGCTCTATCATTTTTTTGGTTTCAATCTCTTTCAATACATCACGGTACGTGCGGGGATCTCCTTTTTTGTGGCATTTGCACTAACTATATATCTTATGCCAAAATTTATAAAATGGGCAAAAAACAAAAATGCCAATCAACCCATATACTCACTCGCACCCGATGGTCATAAAAAAAAGTCAAAAACACCAACCATGGGTGGATTGATTTTTCTGTGTTCTGCACTTTTGGCAATACTCCTGTCTGCCAGACTAGACAATGCGTTTTCGCTATCTGCTATGGCTTGTATAGTGCTTTTTGGACTAATTGGTCTAAAAGATGATATGGCAAAAATACTAGGACAAAACAATCAAGCAGGACTTAGCCCAAAATCAAAGATTTTTCTTCAGTCGCTCGCTGGATTTGCTGTTGCTTTGATTTTATATTTTTATGCTAATTTAGATGGCAAACTTTTTCTTCCTTTTTACAAACATCCCCTTTTTGATATGCATCTTTTGGCACTCGTTTTTTGGACTCTTGTCATCATCTCATCAAGTAACGCAGTCAATCTTACAGATGGACTAGATGGCCTTGCAACTGTGCCTTCTATATTTTCCATCTTGACGCTTGGTGTGTTTGTCTATATCAGTGGCAACGTCGTACTTAGTGGTTATTTGCTTTTGCCAAAAATCGGCGGAAGTGGCGAGGTTGTAGTCGTAGCATCCGCAGTTATAGGCTCTTTGGTGGCTTTTTTGTGGTACAACTGCTACCCTGCTGAAATCTTTATGGGCGATAGCGGAAGTCTAAGTATTGGTGCATTTATAGGCTACATGGCAGTTATATCAAAAAATGAAATTTTGCTGATACTTATAGGCTTTGTTTTTGTTTTGGAGACGTTCTCAGTTATCTTGCAAGTCGGAAGTTACAAAACACGCAAAAAACGTATTTTTTTGATGGCTCCAATTCATCACCACTTTGAGGTCAAAGGATGGGCAGAAAACAAAATCATCGTCAGATTTTGGATAATGGCACTTCTTTCAAATCTTCTAGCACTAACTGCGTTGAAAATACGATGATTTCGCTATTTGGATACGGAAAAACAACAAAGGCAATCGCCCAAAAAATTGGAAATTGTCAAATATTTGACGATAAATTTACAGATGTATTGTATGACGAATTTGGAAATACGCTTATGCCTCCGTCAATGTTCGACTCATCAAAAAGCACACTTCAAATCCCAAGTCCTGGCTTTCCAACAACACATCCTATCGTCAAGGAAGCAAATAATCTTATAAGCGAGTATGATTTTTTCTTTGACAAAACACCTCTTTGTGTTTGGATAAGTGGCACTAACGGCAAAACAACTACGACTCAGATGTGCGAACATCTTTTGGGCTTAAAAGGTGCAGTTGCTGGAGGAAACATCGGAACTCCTTTGGCGGATTTGAGCCAAAAAGCTCCCATTTGGATACTTGAAACAAGCTCTTTTACTCTTCATTACACACAAAGAGCCTATCCTCAAATTTATCTGCTTTTGCCAATCAAGCCAGACCATATCAGCTGGCATGGAAGCATGGAAGCTTACGAAGAGGCAAAGCTAGATGTTTTAAGCCGTATGAGAGAGGGTAGTATAGCTATCTTGCCGAACAAATACGCAAAGTGCGAAACTCTTGCATATGTTATAGGTTACGATAATGAAGTTGATTTGGCACAAAAGCTGGGAGTTGAGCTTGAAAAAGTAAACTTTAAAAACCCCTTCTTGCTTGATGCAACGCTTGCATTAAGTGTATCAAAAATACTTTTTGACAAAATTGATTATGAAAAAATAAACTCCTTCAAAACAGATGCTCACAAAATAGAAGAGTTTAAAGATGAGAAAGGCAGACTTTGGGTGGATGACTCAAAAGGAACAAATGTCGATGCCACGGTGCAAGCATTGAAACGCTACTCCAAAGAAGACATTCTAATCATTTTAGGCGGAGACGATAAAGGCGTGCCTTTGGATGAGCTTTTTGAAGAGATGAAGTCTTTACATGTAGAGATATTTGCTATTGGCTCGAACACCAGCAAACTGTGCGACCTAGGGCAACAATATGGCATTAAAACAAATCGCTGTAATACTTTAGAAAAAGCGATGGAGCAAATTCACAAAAAGCATACACTAAAAACTGTAGCTCTTCTCTCTCCCGCAGCTGCAAGTCTAGACCAGTTTAGCTCTTACGCCCACCGTGGCAATCGTTTTAAAGAGCTTGCACTAAGCTAGTATTAAAGTTTTTAAGGTATACTTTCAACTCTTAAAATGCGTGGCTGGATAGCTCAGTTGGTAGAGCAGGAGACTGAAAATCTCCGTGTCGGCGGTTCAATTCCGTCTCCAGCCACCACCTCATTAAAACTCCCTTTTACTATTTTTTCATATAAAAACTTTACCTTTTGTGTGCTTTTAGTCAAATTTTGCTATCATTGGTAACACGATTTTGGAAAAAAGGGTCTTAAAAAATGCGTTTGTTAAGCGTTTGGCTTTTGATGCTTTTGTCATCCTTGCTTATGGGACAACAGACTCTCAAGGTAGGCATATACGACAATGCTCCTAAAATTTTTTTAGATGAGCAGAACAATCCATCTGGCTTTTTCATTGAGCTTTTAAGTGCTATCGCCAAAGATGCGAATTTAACACTTTCGTACGCACCTTGTTCTTGGGAACAGTGCCTTGAAAAACTTGAAAAAGGTGAAATCGACATAATGCCAGATGTTGCTTACTCCAAAGATAGGGCTAATCGTTTTGACTTCAATGAAGAGGCTGTAGTCTCAAGCTGGTCTATTATTTATGCAACGCCTGAAGCTAATATTCTTTCCATACTTGATTTACATCGCAAAAAAATAGCCGTCCTAAAAGAGAGTTTTCAATATATCTCACTCAAAGAACAGGCTATCGCCTTTGATATCAAACCACTGTTTATAGAAGTTGACACTTTTGATGAAGCATTCAAGCTACTTATTACCAAAAAAGCAGATGTTGCCCTTGTAAATAATTTTTATGGCGAACTCTACGAAAAAACGCCCACCATTAAAAAGACAAATGTTTTTTTAACTCCGGCTATGCTTAAATTTGCTTTTCCAAAAAACACCAATCCCTCCTTGATAAACACCATAGACACACACTTAAAAACATACAAACAAAACCAATCCTCAATATACTACGATATTAAGAAAAGATGGCTAGAGAGTAAAGACAAGGAAATATTGCCATCTTGGGCAAAATGGGGTCTAGGGATTATGGCACTCATCATAATGGGTCTTATCTGTTCTGTTTTGTTTTTCAAATATCTTCTAAGCCTAAAGATAACCGAATTAAGAGAAAAAGAACAAATGCTCCTAGCTCAATCTCGAAATGCGATTATGGGAGAGATGTTGAGTATGATAGCCCATCAGTGGAAACAACCACTTGCGGTTTTATCCATGCTTGCAAATAACATAAAAGTCGATATTGAGCTTGGAACTTTTGATAAAAAGATTGCCGATGACCTTCAAAAAGAGATTTGTGAACAGATCTTTTATCTATCTCGCACTATTGATGATTTTAGGGATTTTTTAAAACCAAACAAAGAGAAATACCTTACCGAAGAGCTGTCTGGAGTCGTTGAACAGGCACTTGGACTGATTGGTAAAACATTGGAAAGTCACAATATCACCATCTTTAAGGCTTATAGCAAAGTTGAAAATTTGCTTATATATCCTAGTGAACTAATGCAAGTCATCATCAATATCCTTCAAAACGCTAAAGATGCTTTTATCCAAAATAAAACGCCTCATCCATCTATTTCTATTCATGTCTACCAAAAAGAAGATAGTGCCTATATTGAGATTGAGGATAACGCTGGTGGCATAAAAAATGAAATTTTGAAAAATATTTTTGAGCCATACTTTACAACAAAAAGCGAAACGGGCGGTTCTGGGTTGGGTCTTTATATGAGCAAAGTTATTATTGAGAGCCATTTTTATGGAACCATTAAGGTCTCAAGCTCTGAAGAAAATTCAACTTTTGTTATCTCTTTTCCGATCAAAAAAAACCAACAATAACATAACCATCTTTACATGTACAGGCGGTTATGCTTTGCTAATTAGATTGATTTTCCAACATCTCCAAAGATTTCATCCGCAAAATGTGAAAATTTGCCACGTACCGACTTGTCAAGCTCGATAGCAAAAAGGGAGATATGCGTCTGCTCTTTTTTTGTCTGCTTCAAAAGTGAAGTCAATCCGTTGTTGAAGCGGTTAAGGTACATGTTGTCGATTTGACGGTTTGAGCCTATAACGATGGCTTTGCAGTTGTTGTCAAGCCTTGAGAGTATCAACTGCGTTGTATTGTTGGAGCTATTTTGCCACTCATCCAAAATAACGATGGCATTTGAGAGTGTACGCCCACGAGCTTCGCCTGGCCAAAGTTTTTCGATATTGTACTTTGCCATCAACTCTTGAACCTTCTTATCAACAGCCATTTGTGGCTCTTGGGAACTTTCTCTTTTTTTCATCTTCTTTTTGGCGATAAATTCTAGCGTATCGTAAAGTGCCATATTGTAGATACGAAATTTTTCATCATTGCCAGAGAGATACCCCACGTCAGCTCCCTTGTCCACACTCTCGATGGAGTTTCGCACATAGACTATCTTTTCGTAACTGCCTTTTGTAACCAAACGCATCGCTGCCACAAACGCCATCAACGTCTTTCCGCTTCCAGCCCTCGCATCTATAACATGGATATCGTACATATTGCTTAGAAGTGCTTTCATAAAAAACTTCTGCTTGAGGTTGATAGGTTTTATCTCAAGCCCCCTAAAATCAAGCTCTTCGTTCAACATGTAGATG
>JAQUWL010000033.1 GCA_028692875.1 Sulfurospirillaceae bacterium | reverse complement strand
CTCAAAAAGATAGCTAAATCTTTTTAATTGTGCATACCCTTTTATCCCATTAAACAAATAATCTATTTGCATCTCGCACTCTTTATTGCTCCTCTAAAGAGTGCCATATGTTTCTGAACTTATACATTGTACATCATGCAAAAAATAAAATATTGACAAGGTATGGATGGGGTCGCTGCCTTACATCGTGTCTTCTTCAAGGACGAACTAAACTTTAAACTGAATCAATAACCACATAATTTCAAAAATAAAAGAAATTTATGTTACAATTCTAAAAATAAAAGTATCAAATATGATACAAGGAATTGTTATGTTAAGAGATAAAATCATCCTCAAGCTTAAAGAGCGAAAAGAAGAACTCTGTATCACTTACGATGCGATTGCCAAACGCTCAAATATTGGTGTAGCAACGGTTAAAAGAGTATTTAAGGGCGATGATGTTTCTATAGGAAAAATAGAAAAGATAGTTTATATGCTAGAACTTGATGATGATTTTAAACCAAAGATAAGTGCATCAGCAATGCGTCAAAAAGAAATCGAAAAAAAAGCACATGAACTTATCTCTCGCATCATCCATACATCAAGGCTAGAAGCACAAACCCCAAGCTCAAAAGTACAAAAAATGATGTTACAAGAAACTATCAAAAAACTCTCTACGCTTCCAAATAATAAAGTATGGCAATGATAGCGTTTAACAAATATGGAGAAACGCCACTTGAAGATATTTCAGGATTGAAACTTAAACTCACAACAAGAAGTGAACTTGACGATGCAGAGAGTTTAAATATCCATCAAGCCTATCTTGCCTATACCCTTGATCAAAAAAAACTTAAAAAATTAACTTTTGATTTACCTGCATTTCAAAAAATTCATAAAAAAATGTTTGGCGAAGTGTGGAGCTGGGCTGGAGAATTAAGAACAATTGGGACTTCCATCGGCGTAGAAGCCACCCAAATCCGAAATAAACTCTATCAATTATGCGATGATTTGAAATACTGGGAAAAAGATTGGGACTATCAAGATACCGCTACGAAACTTCATCATACACTTGTTTTTATCCATCCTTTTCTTAACGGCAACGGCAGATGGTCTAGACTCATCACCGAACTTTGGCTTTTAAAAACAGGCAAAGAGTTACCTTTTTGGGGAATGCATCAAGTTGACTTAACCACTGATGAACTTAGAAAAAACTACATTATGGCACTTCAAGAAGCGGATAAAAAAAATTATATACCTCTTAAAATATTTATGTTTCAATAAATAAAATAGCTTTACATGTAAAAGGTTTTAGGCAGTGCAACCTTTTATCCCTTGCATTATTTTAATTTAACATATTTAGCAAGTCTTATTCCTTTGCTAATCTCTGCGTGATAAGAAGCACCAACTTCTGATAACTCAGCAATTTCAGTCATGGAGGCTTCACATTCTTTTAATTGCTGTGCATATTTAATCCCAAGCAATCTTATCATTGTCGTTTTATCACCTTGAGATGCACTTGTATACATTTTTTTTAACTCGGTTGCCAAATCTTGCTTTGTCATATTTTCTCCTTCTTTGTGAAAATAACAATTAACTATTCTACTTCTCCACCCTCAACAACAACCCATTCAAATAAAACGAAGCACTCGCATTTATCAAACAGGGGTGGTCGCTATCTTGCATCATCTCTTCTTCGAGGACAAATTGGATTTTGAGGTCGTGAGAGACTTCCATAGCAATCTCCAAAAGCTCTTTTTTGCCAACATGAAATGAGCACGAAAACAAAGCTACCAAACCGCCATCTTTTACTGCTCTTGCAGACTCCATCAAAAGGTGTTTAAAGCCACGTTTTGCGCCGATGGACTGCTCTTTTGTTTTGGCAAATGATGGTGGATCAATAACAACAAAATCAAATCTATTTTTGTATTTTTGCTCTTTTAAAAAAGTAAAAACATCTCCTACATGTAAAGATTCGCTGACAAGATTATTGCTCTGCAAATTTGCCTTTGCTTGCTCTATCGCCGACTGTGAAACATCGACAAACACGCACTCTTTAGCTCCAGATTTGAGTGCGTAGATACCAAATCCACCTGCGTTGCAACACAAGTCCAAAACCCTATCTTCTGTCTTGATGTAACTTGCACATATGGCACGATTTCTTCGCTGGTCTAAGTAAAAACCTGTTTTTTGGGCATCTTCGATATCTACCAAAAAATTTAAACCATTTTCTTCCAACACAAAAGACCTATTTGCTTCGCCAAACAATGTGCCATTGTTGCTCTCAAGCCCCTCTATAGCCCTGGAGTTTTCATCGGATTTTTCGACTATCCACGATGGATTTAAAAGATGCTTTAGGGTATTTAAAATCAACTCTCTAAAATTTTCCATACCTGCGGTGTTGATTTGCACACAAAGTGAGTCGCCGTAACAATCTACGATAAGCCCTGGCAAAAAATCCGCCTCAGAGTGAATAAGCCGAACCGCATTTGTTTTTTGAAGCAAACTTTGACGTTTCAAAATCGCCCTTTTGATACGGTTGTGAAAAAACTTTTTGCCGATCTCCTCTTTGCCAAAGCAGAGCATTCTTCCAAAAATAGCACACTTTGGATTGACATACGCCGTACCCAAAAAACCATCTTTTTTAGAAAAAACAGCGACCACTTCGCCACTGCCAAACTCCTCTTTTGAAGAGTCTATCTCATTGGCGTAAATCCACGGACTGAAGCGTCTAAGTTTTGCTCCGACTGAATGTTTGACATATAATTTATTCACTGATTTTTCCTAATATTTTTTTCATCTCGTCTTCAAAGTCCGCATGCTCAAGCACTCTGCCGTGAGTTGTGTTTGCAAGCTTTACATGTAAAGGCTCTTTTGGCATCTTTTCAAGCAATTTTTTTAGATGATATACTGGGATGGTTTTATCATTTTCCACCTCAATAACAGCTATTTTTGCGTGAACATCGCCGATATAACGTATCGTTTCAAACTTATGTTTTATCATAGAGGCAATCGGAAATATAGGATATTTTCTTTGTGCCACCGAAGCAATGGAGTCATACGGCGTGATAAGCACAAGCCCTTGTGTCTGGCGTTTTGAGGCGACAAAAGTTGCCACGCCAGTGCCCAAACTTCGCCCAACTAAAACTACTTTTTTGCCTTTTGCGTATGTGTCGTAAATCTTCAAAGCATCCTCAAAAAGTGCCTTTTCGCTCGGCTTTCCAGTACTTCGCACATATCCTCGATAGTTGAAAGCTACCATATCGTAGTTTTCAATACCCTCTACATGTAGCACAAAACGTGTCGCATCATCGGCATTGCCACCAAAATAAATCAACAAATAAGCGTTATCAATCGTTGCTTTTTTATATACGCCATCCAAAACCGCCCCATCCTCGCACTCAAGGGTTATATGTTCGATATTTTTACCCTCAACCTCAGGCAAAATCTCGATAGCAGAAGAGTTAAAAATAATCTTCTCTTGATATAAATGCAACGCACTCAAAACCAACAAATAGGCACCGACGAGAATAATTATCACTCTAATCATCGCTTTTCCTTTTTAAAAACACCGTAAAATCCCCCTCCATATAGCCCTCTTCCACAAGCACTTCGCACCCAAAATCCGCCACCGCCTCTTCTATCTCGCAGGGCATAAAAGGGTTAAAATCTTCGCCCTCGTCCTTGCCTTTTAGAAGATTGAACACAAAGCCTTTTTTTGAAGCCTCATAACAGCGACGGATAAACAAAAACGTCTCAAAGCGATTTAGGATATTCATCGAACCGCTCGCAACGTAATAATCAGCACTTTGCAAGGGGTCTTTAAGGATATTTTTTTGAAAACAGGGTTGTTTTGTTTTTTTTCTAGCTACTTGCACCATCTTATCTAAAATATCGTACCCAACGTAACTTTGAGGCGAACATCCTCTATCTTTTAAAAAAAGATAAAAATCCCCAAATCCACACCCTGCATCAACAACGCTACATGTAGGAATTTCTTCGTATAAAAGCTTATAAAGAACCTCAAAGCGAACCTGTTGAGATGCTTGAGAGTTCCAATTTAGCCCTTTTGCACTCAATCCATATCGCTTGATGGCATTTTCATAAAAAGCAGTGTTGTTGATGCGTGGCATCTGTTTCCTACGGTAGACTTCTTGCAAAGCAAATTCATGAACGACTCTGCAACCGATGGGTCAAATTTTGGAACAAAATTTGGGGACACATCGTGTGAAGCCTTAGTGAATGAATTATGTTTTACAAGAAGTATAGATTTTTGTACACATTATAGCATTAAAAAAGTGGGAATTAAAATTGCTTTAAAAGGCTAAAATACGCACAAAGGCTTATCGTGTTTAACGGAAAAAACATACTTATCACGGGCGGAACAGGCAGTTTTGGCAAAAAATACACAGAAATTCTTTTAAAAAATTATAAACCAAACAAAATCATCATCTATTCAAGAGATGAGCTAAAACAGTACGAGATGGCACAACAGTTTAACGACCCATGTATGCGTTTTTTTATCGGCGATGTGAGAGATGTTGAGCGACTCAAAAATGCAATGTACGGAGTAAATTATGTCATCCACGCAGCCGCATTAAAACACGTTCCTATCGCAGAATACAACCCGATGGAGTGTATCAAAACAAATATCTACGGTGCACAAAACGTCATAGATGCGTGCTTGGAATGTGGTGTCGAAAAAGTCATAGCCCTCTCCACTGACAAAGCCGCAAATCCGATAAATCTTTATGGCGCAACGAAACTTGCAAGCGATAAACTCTTTGTCTCCGCTAACAACATTCGAGGAGCACGGCGTACGGAGTTTAGCGTTGTACGATACGGCAATGTTGTAGGAAGTCGTGGCTCAGTTGTTCCGTTGTTTAAAAAGCTCATCGCAAGTGGAGTTAAAGAGTTGCCCATAACTGAGCTTGATATGACTAGGTTTTGGATAACGCTTGAGCAAGGGGTTAATTTCGTGCTTAAAAACTTTGCCAGAATGAAAGGTGGCGAGATATTTATCCCAAAAATCCCTTCAATGAAGATGGTCGATTTGGCTAAAAGCATGGCTCCTAATTTGGGCGTAAAAGTTATCGGCATTCGCCCAGGCGAGAAGATGCACGAAGTGATGGTTCCAAAAGATGATAGCCACTTAACTTTGGAGTTTGATGACCACTTTGTAATCCAGCCGAGCATTATTTTTACACAACAAAATGACTTTACATGTAACGCTCTTAAAGAGGTTGGAAAACCTGTAAAAATGGGCTTTGAGTACAGTTCAGAGACCAACGCACAGTGGCTTGATGCCAAAGGCTTGATGGAGATGATAGAGGCATGATAGCTTATAGCAGACAACTTATAGAGCAAGAAGACATAGACGCCGTTGTTGAAGCCCTTAAGGGGGATTTTTTAACAGGCGGAAAGCTTGTAAATGAGTTTGAAGAAGCGTTAGCACGATATCTTGGCGTAAAGTATGTTTGCGTGATGAACTCTGCAACTTCGGCTTTACATGTAGCCTACCAAATCATCGGACTTGGAGTTGGCGATGAGATTATTACCACGCCACTCACCTTTGCCGCCACCTCCAACACCGCCGTTCAATGCGGTGCAAAGCCTATTTTTTGTGATATAAAATTTGATGGAAATATTGATGAGCGAAAGATTGAAGCACTTATTACTCCTCAAACAAAGGCGATTGCCCCTGTTGATTTTGGTGGCAATCCTTTGCCTATAAAAGCCATAAAAGCGCTTTGTGACAAGCATAAACTTTTTCTTATCGAAGATGCGAGCCACGCTTTGGGAGGTGAACTTGATGGTGTCAAAGTGGGACAAACTGCCGATATGACCATATTTAGTTTTCACGCCATCAAGCCTATCACGACCTTTGAAGGTGGAGCCATTGCGACAAATAACAGTGATTTTTACGAAAAAGCCAAACTTTTGCGAAGTCACGGAATAGTAAAAAAAGAGCTTTGGAACTCCGACATGGTAGTGCTTGGAGAAAATTATCGTCTTAGTGACGTGGCATGTGCAATGGGGCTTTCGCAACTGGGAAGACTCGACAACTTTATCCAAAAACGCAATGAGATTGCAAAATACTACGATGAAAGGTTTGCAAATAATCCTTATTTTTTTACCATTCCTATCGAGAAAAACAAAAAAAGTGCACGTCATCTTTATCCCATCTTGCTTGATAGAACGCTATGGTGTTCTAAAGAGGAGATTTTCAAAGCCTTACATGTAAAGGGCTTGGGTGTGCAAGTGCACTATAAACCTGTGTATCAATTTAGCTACTACAAAGAGCACTTTGGCGAGCAACGACTTCCTACAGCTGAAGATTTTTACCGTGCAGAACTCTCTATTCCGTGCCATCAAGGTATGAGTATGGAAGACGCTGTGCATGTTGCTGATACCTTACTAGAAACGTTAGCGACTATCAAAGGATGCACATTATGAGACTTTGCATTATCCCGGCACGAGGTGGCAGTAAACGCATCCCTCGTAAAAATATTAAAGAATTTTGTGGCAAACCCATGATTGCGTATAGCATCGAAGCAGCTCTCAAAAGTGGACTTTTTGATAAAATCGTGGTCAGTACCGATGATGAAGAGATAGCTCGTATTGCTCGAAGCTACGGGGCGGAAGTGCCTTTTATGCGTCCACCTGAATTAAGCGATGACCACACTGCGACCATCCCTGTTATCGCCCATGCCATTACGGCTAGTGTGGAAGATGTGAGCGAGGTTGAAGCGGTGTGTTGCATCTACGCTACTGCGCCTTTTGTGCAAGCACATTATATTCAAGAAGCCTACGCAAAACTACTTACATGTAAAGCCGAGTACTGCTTTTCTGCGACTAGTTTTCCTTTTCCCATCCAAAGAGCTATAAAACTCACCAAAGATGATAGAGTTGAGATGTTTTCGCCTGAAAATTTTGCGGTGCGTTCGCAAGACCTCGAAGAGGCTTACCACGATGCGGGACAATTTTATTGGGGACTTCCTCAGGCATGGCTAGAGGGCAAAATCATCTTTGCACCCCACTCTACTGCGGTTTTACTTCCTCGCCATTTGGTACAAGACATCGACACGATGGAAGACTGGATGCGAGCAGAATTTATGCTTAAAGCCCTTGCACTTTCATGAAAACCCTAATTCGCTCTGACAGTTCAAGCACTATCGGTCTTGGGCATATTATGCGGGATATAGTCTTTGCGAAAGAGTGCGAAGGCGAAGTACTCTTTGCGTGTCAAAACTTAGAGGGCAATATCAATAACCGCATTCCATATCCTGTTCACATACTATTTTCAAACGAGCCAAAAGAGCTGATAGAGCTGATAAAATCTTTACATGTAGAGATGCTTGTTATCGACCATTACGGCATAGACGCTTCTTTTGAGCAAAAAGTCAAAGAGGAAACAGGAGTAAAAATCCTAAGCTTTGATGATACTTACGAAAAACATCATTGCGATATCTTGCTCAATCATAACATCTCTGCGAACAAAAAACGCTATGAAAATTTAGTGCCAAAAGAGTGTGTTCTTAGATGTGGAGAGCCTTTGATACGAGATGAATTTAAAGAAGAAAAAAAACAAAAGCGTAAAAAAATATACGATGTTTTGGTGGCGATGGGCGGAACTGACCCAACCAACACGACACTTGCTATATTGAAAACCTTGCCAATATCCTTACATGTAAGCGTTCTCACCACTACCGCAAATGCACATCTTGAAGAGCTTGAAGCGTTTGTCAAAGAAAATACAAATATCTCTTTACATGTAAACTCTCAGGAGGTCGCAAAACTCCTACACCAAAGCCGCCTCGCTATTGTAACCCCTAGTGTGATGGTACATGAAGTATTGTTTATGGAAGCGCCTTTTATTGCCATTAAAGTTGCGCAAAATCAAGATGATATGTATCAGTATCTTAAAAAAAATGGCTTCAAAGTTTACAAAGACTTTGAAGAGTGGTATGATTATGTTTTAAAACATAATGCAGGAGTTTATAATGTTTTACAATAGAACAGATGAACTTAAAACGCTTGAAGATGACTATAAAAAAGAAACCTCCTCTTTTACTGTCATATATGGCAGAAGAAGGGTTGGGAAAACGGCTCTTATTCAAGAATTTATCAAAAACAAACCATGTATTTTTTTTTATGCAACAGAAGCAAATATCCTTATACAACTTGAAAACCTTAAATCTCAAGTTCTAAAACTCATCAACAAACCCTATCTAAAAGAGATGTCTCTAACAAGCATTGAACAGCTTTTTGCCCTGCTTGAGGAGTACGATTTCAGACAAAAGCTTGTCTTTGTGATTGATGAGTACCAAAATCTAGCAAAGTTAGACAAAAGTATTTCCAGCAGACTTCAAGCAATCTGGGATACCTCTTTCAAATCAAAAAATATCCATCTCATCCTTTGTGGTTCTGTTATTTCGATGATGCACGCTGAAGTTTTAAACTACAGTGCTCCACTTTATGGCAGAAGAACGACTAGCATACATCTTAAACAGTTGCAATTTACCTATATCAAAGATTTTGTTCCAAACTTAACCCTTGAAGATCAAATGAGAGTGTTTGCTTCATTTGGCACTATCGCAAAGTACCTAGAGACGTACGATAGCCAAAAAACATTTTATGAAAATATCCAAGACAACATTTTAAATAAAAACAGCCTTCTTTATTCCGAGGGGTATTTTCTACTCAATCAAGAGCTCAATGACTTAACCACCTATTTTTCAATACTAGAGACCATCTCAAAAGGGGAAACCAAGATAGGCAACATCGCCTCAAAATTGCAGGTTCCCGTAACGCATCTGACAAGATACCTCTCAAAACTAATAGAGTTGGACATACTTATCAAAGAGACGCCCATTACCGAGACAAATCCACTCAAAAGCAAAAATGGACGCTATAAATTTAAAGATCATTTTCTAGCCTTTTGGTTTTTCTATGTCTATAAAAATTACAACTTTTTAGAGATCAATCAAACCGATGCCGTATTGAGCGAAATACAACACAACTTCAACGATAGATTTGTCTCTTTTGCCTTTGAAGACTATGTACAAGAAGATATACGCCATCATCCGCAAAAATACCTTGATTTTACTCCTCTAAAAATCGGACGATGGTGGAGCAACAAAGAAGAGATAGACATCGTAGCATTTGATGAAGAAAATATCGCTTTTATAGAGTGCAAATGGCAAAATAACATTGCACAAGAGAAGATAAAAGCCGAGCTTATCACAAAATCCTTGCCACTCATAGGAGATAAAATTCCTAGCTATAAGGTGGTCGCTAAAGAGGATTATTTAAATGATGACATGTAAGGAAAATATGAACACACATTTATGTGACTTTACAACGCTCACTGAATCTCAAAAAGTGATGATTTTAAAGTGGCGAAACCACGAAGACGTCAGAGCCTACATGTACAATGAAAAAGAGATTGGCAAAGAGGAGCATTTTAACTTTATTGAGAGTTTGAAAAAAAGAGAAGATAGGCGCTATTTTTTAGTACAAAAAGAGGATGAAAATATCGGAGTGGTTGATTTTAACGATATTTCAAAGCATTCAGCCACTTTGGGGCTTTATTCCAACCCAAACCTCACACAAAAAGGAATTGGGTCGATTTTATTACAAACTATTGTGGATTATGCTTTTTATGTTTTAAAAGTTCAAACTCTTCAAGCCGAAGTCTTTGCGACCAATGAAAAAGCCAAAGCATTATATGAAAAATTTGGCTTTCATGTGACGGGTCAAAAAAGTGTCAAAGGCAAAGAAGTTATTTGCATGGAGCTAAGAGATGAAAATCGGTCATTTTGATTTAAATGGTACAAAAACACTCATTATTGCGGAGCTTTCCGCTAACCACGGCAATAGCTTGGATATCGCAAAAGAGACTATAAGGGCTGCCAAAAAAGCGGGAGCGGACGCTATAAAACTTCAAACTTATACCGCCGATACTTTGACACTCAACTGCGATAAAGAAGACTTTATAGTTAAAGGTGGAACGCTTTGGGATAGCAAAACTTTTTACGAACTTTATAAAGAAGCCTACACTCCTTGGGAGTGGCACAAAGAGCTTTTTGAGGTCGCCAAAGAAGAGGGATTGCTCTGTTTTTCCACTCCTTTTGATAAAAGTGCGGTGGATTTTTTGGAGCAATTTGACCCGCCTGCTTACAAAGTTGCGAGTTTTGAAGTGACAGATTATGAACTTGTGCGATACATCGCTTCAAAGCAAAAACCCATCATCATCTCCACAGGCATCGCTACTTTGCAAGAGATGAAAGATGTGGTAAGCCTTTGCAAAAACGAAGGAAACCACGACATAATACTCCTTAAATGCACCTCATCATACCCTGCACTACTTGAAGATGCAAATCTAAAAACGATTTTGGATTTGCGTGAGCGATTTGGCGTACTTGCTGGATTTTCAGACCATACTTTAGGCATCACAGCTCCTGTTGTAGCGGTAGCTCTTGGAGCAAAAGTGATTGAAAAACATTTTATTTTGGATAAATCCATCGGCGGTGCGGATGCCTCTTTTTCACTTGATGTTGAAGAGTTCTCGCAAATGGTCAATGCCGTACGAGAAGCTGAAAAACTTTTAGGCAAACCAACATATAGTTTTTACGAAAAAGATATAAAAGGAAGGCAGTTTTCTAGGAGCCTTTATGTCGCAAAAGATATAAAAAAAGGTGAGATTTTCACTCATGAAAACATACGCTCTGTTCGCCCCGGATATGGACTTCATCCAAAATATTTGGACGAGATTTTAGGAAAAAAGGCTAGGGTTAATTTTAGCTTTGGCGATAGACTTAGCATGGAAGATGTTGAGTGAAAAAAATCGCCATATTTGCTCACGATGCTGGAGGAGCAGAAATCCTTTTGGAGCTTCTCAAAGCTTCTTTACATGTAGGAGAATTTTGTGTTTTTTGTCTGAATGATTCGCCTTGTTTTAGGCTAGCTGAAACAAAAAATCTTGAAGCCTATGTCTGTAAAATAGAGCCAACAAAAGAAGATATTGAAGCCAAACTTTGCGCCTTTTCACCCTCTTTAATCGCCTATGGTACAGGGTGGCAAAACCACTTGGAATATCATTTCTTAGCGTATACCAACGCGCACGAGCTTGTCAGTATGGCTTTTTTAGACCATTGGACAAATTACCGCGAACGTTTTGGCTATCCCTCAACGGATTGGAAAAACAATCTTCCCTCTTTTATTGTAGCGCACGATACAGTCAGTGAAAAAAAAGCCAAAGAGTTGGGACTTCCAAATGTTATCGCCATCAAAAATTACGCCCTTCTTGCACAACTAAAAGCGTTCAAGGCGACGACAGAAGATGACACCTTGCTTTTTTTAAGTGAGCCCACTGCCAAAGTAGCCCTTGCCTCTTTTGGAGATGCTAACTTTTGGGGATTTAACGAAAAAAAAGTGTTTGAAAATATCCTTACATGTAAAGATATTTTTGGGTGTGGAAAAATCATTATTCGCCTTCACCCATCCGACAGCCGTGAAACTTACGAAGCCATTGACAACACCGTAGAGTTTAGCAAAGCCACTCTTTTGGAAGACATCGCAAAGGCTAAACTCATCATCGGCATCGACACCATCGCTCTTTATACGGCATATCTGCTCGGCAAAAAAGTCATCTCCTATATCCCCTCAAATAAGCGAGAATGTGCCGTTCCATTACCAAAATCAAATCAACTCAAAAGTTTTGAAAACTTCGATATCTCAAGCTTTCAGACCTTAAATGAAAACCCTCAGGATTTCGGCATGGATTTTGAAGAATTTCTAAATCATCGGTGCATATAAAAAACGTTTATTGAGTCTTTCCTGATACGATTCAACGTAATATTTTTTCCCTTCTTCTGATAAAAAAGAGTGTTCTACTAACGAAATTATTTTTTTTTCTGAACCTTCACACAACTTTACAACTTTATCGAAACGCGACTCTTTCATGTTTAAAAGCTCACTCATATATTTAAAGTCACGGTAAGAATAAAAACCAATGGCATCAAATGCTTTTGTATTCTCTTCAAAAAAATACAATCCTGTATCTAAGGCTTCGTTAGGCAAATGCAACCGTGTGTTCACAATGTCATAATTGGGCGTTAACTGAAGCGCATCACTTTTGCGATAAAGCGAAAAATTTTTCAAATGGGCATCGCCGTTACAAATAAGATAATTTAAAACAACTCTTTTAAAAAAATCTTCAAGCGTTGGGATATATGTTGGTACAAAATTTCGAATAGCATTGGCACAATCCATATACGTTTTTGCAGCGTATTTATAATCATCCCCATCCTTCGCAGATGTTACATCCAAAACAGAAGCAAAGTCTTCTTGGTCATATTTTTCACCACTTGGCGCATAATCAAATCGCTTGGTAATGTATGCAAGCTCACCGTCACTAAATCGAATAAGACCTGATTCGGCTGTATCAATGCCAAAAACATCTTTAGAAATACGCATACTCAGATGTTCATTAGCCACCATATCTTCTACATTTTGAACAGCACTTTGAGGGTTAGTAGGTACTGGCTTTAAAATATAATGACCATTTTTTGAGACTGGAACCAGTTCATTCGTGTCATTAAATGCTAAAGAGAGTTTGTCTTGTACCCCAGAAATTGACATACGCTTTGCAAGCTCTGATCTTGTACGATAGAATTGTGTTTTATCAAAGTTTAATGGCTTGGGTGTTTTTCCATCAAAAAGCGCCAAGGTGCATTTTGCACAATAACCATTTTTGAGTTTTTTTTCTTGCAAGCATCCTAGGCATATCATACTATCTCCTCAATCGTAATGGAGCCTATCGTGTCATTTTTAGCTGTTTTAAGAAGTCTTGAAAAGTCATCATCTGAATCGATTTTATGTTCCTTGCATTGCAACTCTTTTAACGAACCTTCCGCCAAAAGCTGATAAAAAAATGAGAAAAGATACTTTGAGCGAAAAGCCTCTTTTTGCAAAGGAAGTCTGACACTAATTGGCTTGCTCGCTGTGTCAGCCAGATAACGCTCATCGTACTGAAAAAAATAGACTCCATCATCATTTCGACGAATAACACCTACTTGCTTTTTGTTTCTTAAAACATTTCCTTCTTGCATTTATTAAATCCTTGTCTCTTTTGTTTCGATACGAAGCTCCAAACCTAAAACATTTAAAATTTTTTCAAGCGTTGCAATGGTCGGATTACCTTTTCCGTTTTCTATTTTAGAAATAATAGAAGGAGAGACTTCACTATAATCGCACATATCGGCAATATCAAGACCTAACTCTTTTCGTTTCGCTTGAATAATTTTTCCAAGCTTTTTATGTGTATCAAGGATTACAGGTGTATTTTTCATTGTTTACTCATTTTTTTCTTAAATTTTACTCTATAAAGTAAATATAGTGAAAAATTATAGCATAAAACTTTAAAAAAGCTTATTTTTTATACTATAAAATATATTCTTTTGTCAACATTTTTCTATAAAAATGTCAAAATCATAAGTTTTTGCCCAAAGACTGGCATCTATTCTTGTTAAACTTAAGTGGCATAGATTTTGCTTTATTCTTACAAAATGAAGATAGGATACGTATGCAAAAAATTCTCTCTTGTGCTATTGTCGGGGCTGGAAGTATCGGTGG